>JAFSCF010000012.1 GCA_017436905.1 Clostridia bacterium
AGTCGTTTTTTCTTTTTTTATGATTAAAATTCGATTGAAGGTTGGTAAAAGTGTTTAGTTTACCCTCTGCATCCCTCATTTTCACAATATCTGCATTTTATAAAGATTTCAAAAAACCGCATAAACACTGGGGGTTTAGCACTGTATCTTTCCTATCACCTCTTTATATCATATAATTAAATCAAATTCAAATACAAAATTACATATTAAGTAAATGAAAGGATGGTTACAAATGAATGTTCTTGCAATTGGTTGTCACCCTGACGACATTGAATGCCAGTGCGCAGGCACTTTGGCAAAATGCGTGCAGAGAGGCGACAAAGTAACTGTTTGCCACGTAGCAAACGGCAACTTGGGTCACGAAATTATCCCATCAGACGAACTGCGTGTTATGCGCCGTGAAGAGGCTAAAAACGCAGGCAAACTTGCAGGTATTGAAGTTGTTACCTGCGATATAGGTGACCTGCTCGTATATGGTGAGCAGAAAGAGCAGATTGACAAAGTGGTTGACATTATCCGTCAGGCACAGCCTGATTTTATTATCACCCACGATCCCGAGGACTATATGCCCGACCACGTTGCAGTAAGCAAACTTGTTTTTGCTGCTTCTTTTGCGGCGAGCGTTCCTCAGTATAAAACCTCTGTTTCAGGTAAGGCTGCAGTTACCCCTATCTACTATATGGACAACTTTGCAGGCGTAAATTTCCTGCCCACAGAATATGTTGACATCACAGACACAATTGATTTAAAAATGGAAATGCTTGAGTGCCACGTAAGCCAGCTTAAATGGATGCGTGACCACGACCACATTGATTTTGCAGAACTTATAAAATCAGTTGCACGTTTCCGTGGAATACAGTCGGGCGTACAGTACGCAGAAGCATTTAAACAGTGCTATGCTTATCCTAAAGTTACCACAAGAAGAATGTTACCTTGAAAAAATCGCTTGTGTAGGAATACTCCTTGCAGACGTGATTGTTGAGTTCGTAAGCGCATATCCCGAAAATGGAATTCCTTAAAAATGTAAAGAAATGGGCAAGACCACTTTCTTGGACGTTTGTCGGGATGCAAATGCCACAGGTGCTCATTGCGTAATAGAAAAAGGCGCAACAACTGCTATTAAATCGTACGAAGAAATTAAAGACTTTATGAACAAGCAATAAAATTTATATATAATTTAAGGAGGAAACAAAAATGGATTTTTTATCAACAGTTAAAGGTTCACTTTGCGAAAATTTCTTCCCAAAGGGATGGGATTTAGCAAAGATTGACGCATGCTGCGACAAAGGTGTTGCACGTGAAGATTTCTGGCACAAAGATTTTAACCCCGTAGAGTGCGACAACATCAACGATTTCGACACATATATGGGACACGAAATCGCTATGCAGATTAAACTCGCCAGAGAAGAAGGCAAAAAACTTGCTATGATTCTTCCCGTAGGTCCTATGGGTATGTACAAATGGGCAGTTTACTTCCTTACAAACTGGAAAGTTAAATGCGACCACGTATACACATTCAATATGGACGAGTGGGCAGATGCTGATGGAAACACACTTCCCTCAGACAATACAGCGTCTTTTGAATACAGCATGAAGCAGGCGTTCTTTAATCCTCTCGGCGAATACACAATTCCCGAATCACAGAGAAACTTTGCTACAAAAGATAATCTGCCTACATACCCTGAAAAAATCAAAGCATTAAAAGACGAAGGCGCTAAACTCGTACTCGTATTCGGCATCGGCAGAATGTGCCACATCGCTTTCTGGGAACCCCAGTTTGCTGAAGACTACGCTACAGAGGCTGAGTGGAAGAGTGCACCCTACCGCATCGCTGCAAAACTTCATCCATTAACAATTGAGCAAAACGCGCTTACAAGTTTCAAGAGCCGCACAACTCTCGTTCCATGCCGTGCTAACACTGTAGGCCCCGGCCTTTTCTTGCAGGCAGACTACATCATCGGCGGTTGCGACGGTACTCTCGGACGTGGCATGGGCTGGCAGGGTATGAGTTTCTTAACAACTCTGCACTACGGTCCCGATATGAACATCACGTCAACATATATGCCTACTCTCCCCGGTAAACTGTTCTATCTTAAAGAACTTGCAGGTCCGTTAGTGGCTGAGTGCAACTAATATCTGAATATTTTAAAACGGCAGATTTTACAATCTGCCGTTTTTTTATTCGTAATCATTTATACAACATACCAGTCTGCCGCTAGCCTTTGACGTTTTATAAAAATTCGGTGCGCGCCTTTTACCATCAAGAACTTCAAGTCTTATTTCTCCGTTTTTCAACGTGGCAGATTTTATACTTAGTGTTTCACGCTTGACTATTGCATAAATGCCGTCACGGTCAACTTTTTCGCATCTTACAAAAATAAGTGTACTGTTATGTAATATCCCTTTATCCGGAACATCTGCACCAGTATAGCGCAAAGCAAACAGATTATTCTTACCATACTTTTCAAGATGAGGAATTTCCAAATAATATATAACTCTGTCGCTACAGTCATTTATAAGGTCATATTCTGTTAAAAGCGGTATCTTGCTGCCAAAATGCCCTTGAGTAAAAGTGTTTTCGAGATTATTTGAAAGAGCAGAAGTCTGCATAAACTCCTCTGCCCCGAGCACAAATTCAACAGAAGGAACAGAAAATCCCGACTCATATTTTCTTATAGCATCAGCGCTTATCCCAATAACCTGTGCAACGTCTTCCACCGACATATTGCGTTCTTTACGCATACGAATAAATTTACTCAAAAAAGAATCTGTAATCATATTATCCCCTATTCTTCTTATCTGTTTTGTCTGATACCGAAATTGACGAACAATAACTTTTATCGATAGTTATAACACATTCGTACGTTCTTTCACACAGATGCACTGCGTTTATAATCATATCAATAAGTTCGTTATCAGAAATATAAAAATCAACGGGAACACATATATCGAATATAAGATTTGAATGAGTAGTTCCCTTTACCATTCTGAAATCATGGTGTGTGATTGATGCATCAATATCTGCAAGTATCTGCGTAAGCATATCCTTGGCAGAATTTATTGTTTCATCGTCTTTGATTAAAGGATCCAGGTGTACAACTAAATCTATTCCCATTTCAATTTTAAAATCACGTTCTATATTATCGGCAATATCGTGGCTTTCTAAAATATCCTGCTTGGCACTTACCTCTACATGAACAGACGCAAAACAACGCTTCGGACCATAATTGTGTATGATAAGGTCATGGATACCCTCTACTCCATGATATGACAATACTTTTGTAATAATCTTATCAGTAAGTTCTGCCGACGGCGCAACCCCAAGCAAAGGGTCGGCTGTGTCTTTTATAAGATTAATGCCTGCGTATATAATATAAACAGAAACCGCAACACCCATATATCCGTCAAGGTTAAAGTCAGAAAAATACGTAATAAGCGCAGAAATCAAAACAGCAAATGTGGCAATCACATCGTTTAAACTGTCTTGCGCAGTGGCGCATATAACGGTGGAGTCTATCTTTTTGCCTATATGCCTGTTAAAGAAAAACATCCATAGTTTTACCAGTATCGAAAGCGAAAGAACAACAAACGTAACTGCACCAACGTGTGATGCTTCAGGATGAAACACTTTTGATAAAGATGTTTTAATAAGTTCTATACCTATAAAAAGAATAAGAAACGATACAACCAGCCCCGATACATACTCAATACGTTCGTGCCCGTAGGGGTGTTCTTTGTCAGCGGGTTTGCCCGAAAGTTTAAAACCAACCAGCGTAACCACAGAACTCATAGCATCGGAAAGATTGTTTGCAGCATCTGCCATAACAGATATACTGCTGAAAATCAATCCCGTTAAAAATTTAGCAACAGATAGCAAGACGTTGCAGGTAATGCCTACAACGCCTGAAAGTTTTCCGTATCCTTCACGCACCTTTACATTTGATACGTTCTGATAATCTTTCACAAAATGCTTAATTAAAAACTCAGTCAAATAAATCCACCTTTACTTATTATCCGCAACAAGACTCCAGTTATTTTTAAGATATACATACCCCGAATAAATTGTAAACAATGTTGCAATCAGCATAGCGATGTAGCCAGCAGAGAAATTACCGATAAGGAATTTTTCGCCGTTAAACAACAGCGCAACTACAGTGGCAATAATCTGTATGACGGTTTTAATTTTACCCGTCATTTCAGCGGCTATTACAACGCCTTTTGAAATTGCAACTATTCTTAAACTTGTAACAATAAACTCTCTTGCAATAATGATAATTGCCATATAAGATGCAATTCTGCCCATATCCACAAGGCAAATAAGCGCCGTCGCAACTAAAAGTTTATCGGCAAGCGGGTCTATAAATTTGCCAAAATCGGTTATCTGGTTATACTTTCTTGCAACATAACCATCCACGCCATCGGTAGCAGCGGCTATTACAAATATAAGTGCCGCTATAACGTCATTATATGCAAAATCAATCATAAGTACTATCATAAAAACAGGTATCATCAAAATTCTTAATATAGTGATTTTATTTGCTGTATTCATATTATTCTCTCCTTCTCTTATGCAGCAAGTAATAGTGAATAAATCAGTCTGCAACCTCGCCGGTTATATCGTATTGATGAGCGTCCATTATTTTTATATTTACAATATCGCCTGCGCAAAGTTCGTCTTTGCTGTAGATATATGCCATTCCGTCAACATCGGGAGTATCGGCAAAACTTCTGCCGACGTAGCAGAAATTCTCTTCATCATATCCTTCCACAATCGCCTGAACTGTTTTACCGATTTTTTCAGCATTAAGTTCGGCTGATATATCCATCTGCTGGCTCATAAGTATATCAAGGCGTTCCTGCTTGATTTTTTCATCTATCTGGTCTTCCATAGAGTATGCGGGAGTGTCTTCTTCTCTTGAATAAGTAAAAACCCCCACTCTATCTAAACGTGCATTTTTTAAAAATTCTTTAAGTTCGTAAAAATCCTGCTGCGTTTCTCCCGGAAAACCTACTATAATGGAAGTTCTTATCGCAAGATTTTCAATCTTCGAACGCATTTTTTCAATCAATGCTTCAACCTCTGCCTTGCGACTGCGTCTGCCCATACGTTTTAATACATTATCGCTTATATGCTGAAGAGGCATATCAATATATTTCACTATCTTATCGTTAGACGCAATTTCTTCTATAAGTTTATCGCCGATATTTTCAGGATAGCAATACTGCAGGCGAATCCACTCTATCCCGTCTATGGCAGAAAGTTTTTTTAGCAATGTACAGATATCATCTGTATCATCACCCTTTCCGTAATACGCAACGTCCTGAGCAACAAGTATAAGTTCTTTAACTCCCGATTGCGCCAGTTTTTTTGCTTCTTCTATAATATCAGCCATCGGTCTGCCACGATATTTACCACGCAGTTTTGGAATAATGCAGTAGGTACAGAAATTATCGCACCCGTCAGAGATTTTAATATACGCACTGTACGACGGAGTGCTTAACATTCTGGGTAAAGATTTTGTGATATGCGCATCAGCATCGCTTACTGTACTTATTTTCTCGTTCATTAAGAAAAACCTCATAACAACGTGAAAAATCTTATCATAATCGTTAGTACCGAGAATAGCATCAACCTCAGGTATTTCTTTAAAAATTTCATTTTTATAGCGTTGCGCCAGACACCCCGTTACAATAAGCAAACGGCATCTTTCTTTTTTGTACTGTGCCATTTCGAGAATTGCATCAATAGACTCTTCTTTGGCGCTGTCTATAAAAGCGCAGGTATTTACGACCAGTACATCAGCAACAGAAGGGTCGCTTACTATTTCCATACCATTATCGGATAAAATAGCAAGCATAGATTCTGTATCTGTAAGATTTTTGGCGCAGCCCAATGATATAAATCCTATTTTCTTCTTCAAAAGTTTCATATGTCTTCACCTTTTTCAGATATAAATCTGCTTACGGCACTCTGTATACTGTCAAAGTCGAAGCCTCTGGAAGCAAAAAAACGCAGTACTTTCTGCTTCTGCTTATAGTCTTTTAAATCTGCATCTGTAAACTTGCGGCAAAGAAGGTCGTATATACGTTGCTCGGGGCAGTCATCATACTCTGCCATTGCGGCAGAAACAGTAGACTCGTCTACACCGCGTCTTTTAAGTTCTGCACGTATTTTAATCTTTCCCCAGCCTTTAGATACGGCATAGTCAAAAAAACTCACACAGTAATCAGCGTCGTTTATATAATTATATTCACGCATAGTTTCTATAACTATATCGCAAATCATACCGTCGTAGCCTTTGTCGGTAAGTTTCGTACGCAGTTCATTTTCTGTAACCATTTTACGTGCAACTATATCAAATGCTTTTGCCTTAGCCTTTGAAAGATTAGACTCCAGATTATATATTTCTATGTCTTTTTCTGTTATTTGAGCACCTGTTTTAACGCCCAATCTCAAAGCATCAGCACCGTCTAAAGAAAACGAATATTCACCGTCTACAAATACAGAAACACGGTTTTTATTGCTTTGCTGAGGTGTTACATCAGTTATCTTCATCTACACTACCGTTAACCGCAGTGGTATCTTCACCATTGCGTTTTTTCTCTACAATATCCATAATCATAGAGCGAACTTCTTCCATAACATGCGGATTTTCTTCAAGGTACTCTTTTGCTTTTTCACGTCCCTGACCGATTCTCTCGCCATTATATGAATACCATGCACCTGCTTTTTTGATAATATCATATTCAGCGGCAACGTCTAAAATATCGCCTGATTTAGAGATACCCTGACCAAAAATCATATCAAATTCTGCAACCATAAACGGTGGTGCCATTTTATTTTTAACTATTTTAGCTTTTGTTCTGTTACCTACAAGGTTTGAACCTTCTTTGATAGCCTCACCTTTTCTTACGTCGATTCTTACAGATGAGAAGAATTTAAGCGCACGTCCACCTGTTGTAACCTCAGGACTTCCGTAAATAACACCTACTTTTTCACGAATCTGGTTTATAAATATCACAACCGCATGTGAATGGCTGATAACGCTTGTAAGTTTTCGAAGTGCCTGGCTCATAAGTCTTGCATGCGCACCAACGTGAGAATCGCCCATCTCACCTGCAATTTCTGCCTTGGGAACAAGCGCCGCAACAGAGTCAACGATAATAACATCAAGCGCACCGCTTCGCGCAAGCGCTTCAAGTATTTCAAGTGCCTGCTCGCCGCTGTCGGGCTGTGCAAGCAAAAGTTTGTCGATATCCACACCAAGTTTTTTAGCATAAATAGGATCAAGTGCGTGTTCTGCATCGATAAACGCAACTTCACCGCCAAGTTTTTGTGCTTCGGCAATTACGTGCAGGCAGACAGTGGTTTTACCTGACGATTCAGGACCGTAAATTTCGATAATTCTGCCTCTGGGAAGTCCGCCAATTCCGAGAGCAAGGTCAAGGCTTATAGAGCCTGTAGAAATAACGTCAACTTTTTTATAACGAGCATCACCTAAACGCATAATGGCGTTTTCGCCGTATGTTTTTTCAATCTGACCGATAGCAGCAGCCAATGCGGCAGCTTTATCGCTTCCGTCTTTTATTTCAAGTTTTTTGGTATCTTTAGCCATATGTATCACCTCATAAACTATATTGTATTTATCATATCATATTTATCTTAAAAAATCAATCTGTTAAATTTATTTTTAAAAAAATAAGCCCCATAAATTACATGTTTATTTAAAGCGATTTTTAAGCAAATTAATGCTGTAACGAATTTTTCAGGAGGTGATTTCAGATGATGAACAAAGCAAACAAACAGGCAATGGATAGATTCAAATATGAAGTAGCCAACGAACTCGGTGTAAACCTCAAAGAAGGTTACAACGGTGACCTTACTGCTAAAGAAAACGGCAGCGTAGGCGGAATGATGGTTAAAAAAATGATTGAACAGTATGAAAGAGAATTAAGCGGTAAATAATTGATTTTCTTTTAAATCGAAAAGGAGCACAGTTTTTTAACTATGCTCCTTTTAATTTAAAACGCAATTCGCTGAGTATTTTCTTTTCAAGACGTGAAACCTGCACTTGCGAAATTCCGAGTACATCTGAAATCTCTCGCTGTGTTTTTCCTTTGAAATACCTGAGCAAAATTATCTTTTTATCACGGTCACCGAGTTTTTCTATAAGTTGACGCAGGGCAATATTATCTACCAAACCGTCCTCGCTACTGTCTTCATCGGCAAGTTTGTCTATAAGGTAAATATCGCCACGCTCTCCTTGATGAACAGATTTATACAAAGACTCTGTGGGGCTTACGGCATCAAGTGCCATAACAACATTTTCCTGACTTTCACCGATTTTGTCTGCTATTTCGCTTACGCTGGCGGCTCTGCCGAGTTCTTTTTCCATAATTTCTTTAACGGCACACGCCCTGCCTGCGATTTCTTTTAAACTGCGTGATACTTTTATCATACCGTCATCACGCAGGAAGCGTTTAATCTCGCCCATTATCATCGGCACAGCATAGGTTGAAAAGCGAACGTTATACGAAACGTCAAATTTATCAACCGCTTTTATAATACCTATACAGCCTATCTGGAATAAGTCTTCGGCATCGTAACCTCTTCCGAGAAACTTTTTAACTATGCTGTGTACAAGCCCTAAATTTTGCTCTACTATTTCCTCACGTGCAGATTTATCACCGTTTTTTGCTTTTAAAATAAGTTCCGGTGTGTTCTCATACATATCCGCACAGCCTCCACACTATAGTCGTGAGCCTATGCGTTTTTTCATAGTGACTTTGGTGCCTATACCCACAATGGACTCTACCTCTACGGTATCCATAAATGTTTCCATAACGGTAAATCCCATACCCGAGCGCTCCATTTCAGGATTTGTGGTATAAAGCGGTTCCCTTGCTTTTTCAACATCAGGAATACCTTTTCCGTTATCTTTTACAATAACGGTAATGAGTTTTTCTTCCAAAGTACATTCCATATGTATATCGCCACGTTGCTCGCCATAGCCGTGAACTATAGCGTTGGTTACAGCCTCGGAAACGGCGGTTTTTACATCTGCCATCTCCTCGATGGTGGGGTCTGCCTGCGAAAGCAGTGCCGCCACACAAAGGCGTGCAAATCCCTCATTTTCAGACTTACTTAAAAATGTTATATTTACTTTATTTTTAACTTCCATCGTATTTTCCTCCTATGCCAATTTGTCGATTTCATCAGCGTTATCGGTGACTTTAATAATATCAGGTATGCCTGAAAGTACCAGAAGTTTGTCCACCGCTTTGTTTGTAGATACTATATACACCTGACCGCCGAGGCTTTTCATAAGTTTATACCTGCCGATTATAACGCCGATACCTGAACTGTCCATAAAAGTAAGTGCAGATAAGTCAAAAACCAGCGTGCTGATGCCTTCGCTGATGATTTTATTGTCTATCTGCTCTTTAATTTCGGCAGAGCAGTGGTGGTCTAACTCGCCGATAATTCTGGCATAGAGTTTGTTTTGCTTACTTAAAAGGTTTATGTGCAAGAATATCCCTCCTGTTAATTGGTAATATATGGAATATTCTATGCTTGTCCCAAAAATCCTTTGATGAAAATTATATAGTTTTGTCGGTTTGTGAAAACTTTTCGACATTTTTCCGCATCTCTCCCGCCATATAAAGCGAACCGAGAATACATATTACGTCGCAATCGCTTTCAACTACCGTCTTAAATGCCTGATGATTATCTTGTATATAATCTGTTTCAGGGTGATTTATTGACACAAGATTATATACTTCCTCCGGATTTATGCATCTTTCCGACGGAACAGATGTTACCGTGATTTTACCGTTTGCACCAGCCATCACAGAACACGCTTTATCAATATCTTTTTCATTCAATATTCCAAAGATATAATGCACTTTTTTGCCGACAAAGAATTTATCTGCCGATGACAAAAATGCGCTTATACCGTGTGAATTATGCGCACCGTCAATAACAATGGTTTTATCGTTTGTTTTAAATACTTCAAATCTGCATTTCCACATTGCTGTTTCAATACCTTTTTTGATAATTGAATATTCAATACCTAAATAAGATGCAACCTCAACGGCACACAAGGCGTTGTAAACCTGATACTCTCCCACAAGTTTCAAATTATACTCATCGCCACGATAATTAAACACAGAGCCGTTTATATCGCATTTTTTAATATCAAGTTCTTTGGTATCGGGCAAAATAAGATGCGAATTCTTTTTAGTGCAAATATCCGAAATCACCCCCGCCACACTTTTATCTTGCAATGGATAAGACACAACAGGACAATTTTCTTTTATAGTTCCGCATTTTTCAAAAGCGATTTCTTCTAATGTGTTACCGAGGTACTGCATATGGTCGTAGCCTATGGCACAGATAACTGTGCAAAGCGGATTTTTAATAATATTGGTAGCGTCAAATCTTCCGCCAAGACCAACTTCAAGCACCACAACATCACAGTTGCACTCTTTAAAATAAATAAAGCCAACTGCACATATAACGTCAAATACAGTGCAGTAAATATCGTCTTTTTCTAAAAGTTTTACTGCACACTTTACACGCATTGTAATGCGTTCAAGGTCGCTATTTGATATAGGGATATTATTTATACAAATTCTCTCATTAAAATATTCAATAAAAGGTGAGGTAAATAACCCCACCTTTTTGTTTTGTGCAATTAAAATGCTGTTTATCATAGACGACACCGAGCCTTTGCCGTTGGTGCCCGCAACATGTATAAAACTCATACCCTCGTGCGGATTTCCAACAAGTCCAAGCAATGCCTCTATATTTTTAAGTCCGGCTTTTTTGCCGAAAGTTCTGAGAGAATGAATGTAATCTACTGCGTTCATTCTATCATCCTTTCAGTTTAGCAAGACTCTCCTCTACTTTTGCAAGCATATCTTTGTACTTGGCAAGTTTTTCACGCTCTTCATTAACAACTTTTTCGGGTGCTTTGTCAACAAATCCGGCATTATTCAATTTACCCTCGGCACGTTTGATTTCGGAGATTAAAGTAGCCTGTTCTTTTGTAAGGCGTTCAACCTCTTTCTCACGGTCTACGAGGTCATCAAGCGGAATATAAACTGTAGCGCCCTCTACTACTGTATTAACAGCGTTTTCGTCAACACCTGCCATATCAGACGCTACAACAGTTTCGCTTGCACCGGCAAGTTTTTCAAAGTATTTCTCTGTACCTGCAAAAAGCGCAGTGTTGTCAGTAACGATGGTAATACGTGCTCTCTTTGACGGAGGTACATTCATCTGTGTACGCAGGTTTCTTACACCACGGATTGCGCCCATTACGATTGCCATACGTTTTTCGTCTTCTTCAAACACAAGGCTGTCTGTGTATTCGGGCCATTTTGATATTACGATGCTCTCCTCACCGTGCGGCAGGAATGAGAAGATTTCTTCTGTAATAAACGGCATAAACGGATGCAGAAGTTTAAGCGAATTGATAAGTACGTATGCAAGTACCTGCTGAGCAGTTTTGTTGCTTTCGTCGGAGCCGTCATAAAGACGAGGTTTAACAAGTTCAATGTACCAGTCGCAGTAATCGTCCCAGAAAAATCCGTACAGTTTTGATACCGCTATACCAAGTTCAAATTTATCAAGGTTTGCAGTTACTTCTGCCACGAGTTTATTGAGTTTTGAAAGTATCCACTTATCCTCTAAAGCAAGTTTGTCACTTGAGGGGAGTTCTACTTTATCAATATTTAAGTTCATCATCAAAAATCTTGATGCATTCCATATTTTGTTTGCAAAGTTTCTGCTGGCTTCTACACGTTCGTCATAGTAACGCATATCGTTACCTGGTGAGTTACCGGTTGCAAGGGTAAATCTTAATGCGTCGGCACCGTACTGGTTAATAACTTCAATCGGGTCAATACCGTTGCCTAACGATTTACTCATCTTTCTACCCTGACTGTCACGTACTAAACCATGGATAAACACGTGTTCAAAAGGCTCTTTGCCGGTGTGTTCAAGCGCAGAGAATATCATTCTTGCAACCCAGAAGAATATAATGTCATAACCCGTAACAAGTACGCTTGTAGGATAGAAATAATCTAAATCGTCATTTTTATCGGGCCAACCAAGTGTTGAGAACGGCCAGAGTGCTGAACTGAACCATGTATCGAGCACGTCGGGGTCTTGTTTAACTTTGCCGCCGCACTTAGGACAAGATGTAACATCTGTTTTTGATACTGTTGTCTCACCGCAGTCTTCGCAGTAGTAAGCAGGAATTCTGTGTCCCCACCACAACTGACGGGAAATACACCAGTCATGTACGTTTTCCATCCAGTTAAGGTATGTTTTAGAGAATCTGTCGGGAACGAATTTAACAGTTCCGTCTTTAACAACTTCGATGGCTTTCTCTGCCAGAGGTTTCATTTTTACAAACCACTGTTTACTTGTTATTGGCTCAACAGTAGTTCCGCAACGATAGCACTGACCAACATTATGTGTATGAGGCTCAACTTTAATAAGGTAACCTTGTTCCTCTAAATCTGCAACCATCTGTTTACGTGCTTCGTAGCGGTCCATACCCTCGTATTTTCCACCGTATGCGTTAATGGTAGCATCGTCATTGAGCACTTTAATCTGCTCTAAGTTGTGTCTTAAACCAACCTCAAAGTCGTTGGGGTCGTGTGCAGGTGTAATTTTAACCGCACCTGTACCAAAATCTTTATCTACGTATTCATCGGCAATGATGGGTATCTCTCTGCCAACGAGAGGCAGAATAAGCATTTTGCCGACTAAGTCCGTGTATCTTTCGTCATCAGGATGCACTGCAACAGCAGTATCACCGAGAAGTGTTTCGGGACGTGTTGTAGCAATGGTTAAATATCCGTCGCTGTCTTTAATAGGATATTTAATATGCCAGAAGTGGCCTTCCTGCTCTGCATACTCAACCTCTGCATCAGAAAGCGCAGTAGCACAGTTCGGACACCAGTTGATAATTCTGCTGCCCTGATAAATCAAATCCTTTTCATAAAGATTTACAAATACTTCTTTAACCGCTTTTGAGCAGCCTTCGTCCATAGTAAATCTTTCTCTGGACCAATCGCACGAAGTACCAAGTTTTTTAAGTTGAGTAACAATTCTGTCGCCGTATTGGTTTTTCCAGTCCCATACACGCTCTAAAAATTTCTCTCTGCCGAGGTCATAACGTGTAACGCCTTCTTCTTTACGCAGGTTTTCCTCAACCTTAATCTGTGTGGCAATACCGGCATGGTCTGTACCGGGAATCCACAGTGCATTAAAGCCAGCCATTCTTTTATATCGGATTAAAACGTCCTGCAAAGTTTCATCAAGAGCGTGTCCCATATGAAGTTGACCTGTAACATTAGGTGGCGGAATAACGATAGTAAAGGGCTTTTTGGTGCGGTCATCAGACGGTTTAAAATAACCCTTTTCCACCCAGTTTTTATATATCCTTTCCTCCGCCTCGGCAGGATTATAGTTTTTTGGAAGTTCCTTACTGCATTTATTGCACATCTTTACTTTCCCCTTTATTTTATAGTAAATATTATTATCGCACCTGCAAGTGCTATAAAAAGTCCTACGGATTTTAAAATACCGATTTCTTTTTCGCTGCATTCTTTTTTATAAAATTTATCTAAAAAGAATCTGGCACCGTATGCAATAACTGCACCAACAACTAAAAGTGCAAGTGATAATATTTTCATATTTTTCAATCCTTTTAAATTATCTTTGTAACACCGCTATATACCAAACCTCTGTGACCGTCAATCGTAACAACTGTGCCGCTTTTTAGTATTGCCAACGCATTTTTAGCGCCAGTAATAACGGGAATATCAAGCGTCATACCAACAATTGCCGCATGAGTTGCCATACCCTCTCTCTCAGTTATAATACCCGATGCTTTTTTTAGAATGGGTAAAATTTCATTGCAGGTCTGGTCGATAACTAAAATGTCACCGTCGTTGAAGTTGTGTATTGCTTCCTCTGCAGAGTGCGCAACACACAAAGGCGCCGAAACAGACTTACCTGTAACGGATTTGCCCTCTACAAGAACGTGCCCTACAAGGTGCGCTTTTAACGTATTTGTAGTACCGCTTATGCCAACGGGTATACCGCCGGTAATAACAACCAGATCTCCGTTTTTTACACAACCTGTTTTTAATGCACAATCAACAGCGTGTTCAAATAAATCGTCTGTTGTTTCCTGCTCCTGACTTATCACAGGAACAACACCCCATGACATTGCCAGTTGATAATATACTTTTTTCTCTGTGGTAGTACCTACAATCGGGCACGGCGGACGGTAACTTGATATCATACGTGCCGTATCACCTGATTTGGTAACAGTTATAATAGCCGTAGCACCAAGGTCCATAGCCGTAGTGCACGTAGCATGAGAAATTGCGTTTGTTATATTAGGTGTAGAAGATACCGCCTGCATACGGAAGTTTGCCTGATAGTCAATGCTCTCTTCTGTTTTTTCGGCAATCTTTGCCATAGCCATAAGGCTTTCTACAGGGAATTTACCTACAGCAGTTTCGCCCGAAAGCATAAGTGCGCTTGTGCCATCAAAAACAGCATTTGCAATATCGGTGGTTTCCGCTCTTGTGGGACGTGGATTTCTTATCATCGAATCCAGCATTTGTGTGGCGGTAATAACTTTTTTGCCTGCTTTATAGCATTTTTTAATAAGCATTTTCTGTATAGAGGGCAAATCCTCAAAAGGAATTTCAACACCCATATCGCCGCGGGCAACCATTATACCCTCGCTCACACGGATAATATCGTCAATATTGGCAACACCCTCGTGGTTTTCAATCTTGGCAATTATCTGTATGTCATGACCGTTGTTTTCGTCCAAAATCTTGCGGATTTCCATAACATCATAAGCGTTTCGCACAAACGACGCCGCAATGTAGTCAACGTCCTGCTTAATACCGAAAATAATATCGGCCTTGTCCTTTTCACTCATATACGGCATTTTAATGGATATACCGGGGATATTGATGCTCTTTTTATTAGACAGTGTGCCGCCGTTGATTACTTTGCACACTATGTCGTTGCCCGAAATTTCTTTGACAGACAGTTCTATAAGTCCGTCGTCAATCAAGATTTTTGTTCCGGTGGAAAGTTCATGAGGAAGTTTGGCGTATGTGACGGATACTTTTGTTTCGTCGCCTTCTACATCGTCGGTAGTTAAAGTGAATGTTGCACCATTTTTCAAAACTGCACTGCCGCCCTCAAAATCTTTGATTCTGATTTCAGGACCTTTGGTATCGAGCAGCAATGCTACCGGAAGGTCAAGTTCCTCACGCAGTTTTTTAAATTCACCTATTCGCTTTGCGTGTTCTTTATGGTCACCGTGCGAAAAGTTTATACGTGCCACATTCATTCCGTTAACCATAAGTTGTCTCAGTACGTTAAGGTCGTTTGTTGCAGGCCCTAAAGTACATACTATTTTTGTTTTACGCATTTTAAAAAATCACTCTCTCAATTTAAATTATATAGAAAGTCTTGCAGCCATATCGAGTGCTTTCTCGTCAATAGTTTTAGTGGTATTAAGTGCCTCATTAATATCTATATCAGTAGTAACACCATTTTTGAAAACTACAACTCTGTTACCGATACCCTCATTAATGAGTTCTACAGCGTGATAACCCATACGGCTTGCCATAACTCTGTCACGCAGTGACGGAGAGCCGCCTCTCTGCATATGACCAAGTATGGTAGCACGGGTTTCCATACCTGTTTTTTCTTCAATAACTTTTGCCATTTCAGTAGAGCCGCCAATACCCTCAGCAACTATTAAAATATAGTGCTTTTTACCACGGTTTCTGCCGTCAATAATATTGCGGATAATATCGTCGAGTTCAAAATCCTTTTCAGGAATGAGTAACTTTTCAGCACCGCTTGCAATTGCAACATTGAGCGCAATATAACCTGCAGATCTGCCCATAACCTCAATCAGATTGCATCTTTCATGGCTGGTTGCAGTATCTCTTATTTTATCTATAGCGTCCATTGCAGTATTCATAGCGGTATCATAACCCAAAGTATAGTCGCTGCAGCCGATATCATTATCAATCGTCGCAGGAATACCAATTACAGGAACACCCGAATTTGAAAGATCACGTGCGCCACGGAAAGAACCATCACCACCGATTACAACAAGTGTGTCCATACCATAGAGCGAAGCCATATCTGCAGCTCTTTTTACACCTTCGGGTGTTGTAAACTCTTTACAACGTGCTGTCTGCAATACAGTACCACCCCTCTGGATAATATCCGATACATCGCGGGCACTCATTTTATTAATCTCGCCGTTTAAAAGTCCACGATAGCCCCTCTGGATACCTAAAACTTTCATATCATAACTGAGTGCGCATCTTGTAACCGCACGGATTGCAGCGTTCATGCCGGGGGCATCTCCGCCGCTTGTAAGAATACCTATAGTCTTTGTTTTGCTCATTACTTTTGTCCTCCATGTATAATGATTAAAAATTAGCATCTATAATAAGTGAAAGGGCCTGCTGTACCTCAGGTTCGGGCACAAGCAGTTCGCAGCAATCGGAAGAGGCTCCGTCTTCGTTACGGATAGAGCGCATTTTTACAATAAGTCCGTTCTTCTCAAGTAACTGCTGCACGCTCTCAGCAATTTCTCTGCTTTGAGCCATGTATACAACTGTCCACATATGAATCTCCATTTCTTTTTATGTCTTCACATATCAAAGGGGCTCAAACAAATCCCCATACTATATTATCCTAATATATGACAAAAATCAATAGTAATTTTCAATAATTATTACATTATATGTGCAAATTTTTATTACTTTACGGCAACAGATGAATCTCCAAAGGCATATATAAGTTCGCTTATAAGTTGATTTGTAAGTTCAACGCCGTTTGAATCGTCTGATTTTATCATATCGCCCGTATCAGCAAAATATATACACAAAGGAGTTGTTCCTTTGTAATTTATTGTAATATCCAAAACCGCACCAAGTTGCTCTCTGTCTTTTACTTTAACGAAAAGTTTTTCCGGTTTTGGGATCTTGAGTTCGGTTAAAGAATACGCCTCTTTCATCATCAAAACAGTTTTTCCGTCGTCCTCTCTGCTGACTGTTGCATCAATACAAACGGCACTGCCTTCTGCAAGAACATCATTGAGCCGCACGAGAGTATTTGAAAACACCAGCACCTCTACAGATGCATACAAATCCTCTAAAACCAATGTAGACATAACAGCGCCTTTTTTAGTACGGCGGTCATGACGTGACGCTATAATGCCGCAAAGACGCACAGATTCGTCTTCGTTAGTTTCACTCTCAAGCACTTCGTATATACCGCTTTTTTGCAAAATTTTCATAGCGAGTCTGTAATTGTCAAGAGGGTGACCGCTTAAATACAACCCTGTGGCTTCTTTTTCGTAATTAAGGCGTGTTGACGGCGTAAAGTCGTGTTCTTCCTCAAAGTTCAGTCCGCCGGACGCATCGGTAGCCGCAATCTCATCAAACCACGACATCTGCCCTATAGACTCGCCTTTTGCTTTTTGCAGATAATGCTCTGTAAGTTTTTCACAATTTAAGCACAGCACACGACGATTTGAGTAAAGATTATCAAACGCACCGCTTTTTATTATAGAGTCAACACTTCTTTTACTGATATCGTGAACGGTCATTCTTTGCAAAAAATCTTCAAAACCAGAAAATCTTCCTGCAGATAAGCGTTCCTGCTCTATTTTTTCAGCCAAAGTTATGCCTACACCTTTGATTGAAGAAAGCGGAAAGCGGATATTATTATCCTCTACAGAAAAATCCGCCATACTCTTGTTGACATCAGGGGGCAGTATAGATACTCCGTATTTTGAAAAGTCTGAAATATACCTTGGAAGTTTACTTCCCGTACCATCCATCAGATTTTTTAAAAGCGCCGCCAAAAACTGTGCAGGATAGTGGCACTTTAAATAAGCAGTTCTGTATGCAATATAAGCATATGCGGCGGCGTGTGATTTGTTGAATGCATAGTTTGCAAAAGCCATAAGTTCGTCAAATATCTGCTCTGCCGTTTTTTTATCTATTCCTTTTTCTGCACAGCCACGAACAAACACATCACGTTCTTTTTCCATAACGTCATGCTTTTTCTTAGCCATTGCACGGCGTACAAGGTCAGCCCTGCCCGACGAATACCCTGCAAGAGATGAAACTATTTTCATAACCTGCTCCTGATATACAATCATTCCGCTGGTTTCTTCCAAAATGGGTTTTAAAAGTTCGTGCTTATAACGGATTTTTGACGGGTCTTCCCGCACTGCAAGATAAAGCGGTATCTGATCCATCGGTCCGGGTCGGTACATAGATATCGCCATAATAATATCTTCAAATTTATCAGGCTTCATACGGCGCAGAAAACTCTGCATACCACGGCTTTCAAGTTGGAATACGCCGTCAGTTTCACCTCGTGATATAAGTTCGTATGTTTCTTTATCATCAAGGGATATGCTCTCAATATCTATTTTTTCGTCCGTGGTATTTTCAACCATTTCCACAGCATCACGTATGACGGTAAGGTTTCTAAGTCCGAGAAAATCCACCTTCAAAAGCCCCAACTTTTCCAGTATGTTCATAGGATACTGAGTTAAAATACCTTTATCGCCCGTCTGTACGGGAATATAATTAAACAAATTTTTATCCGCAATAACAACACCGCTTGCGTGCGTAGACACATTACGTGGAAAGCCCTCAAGCGACATAGCAGTATCAATAAGTTTTTTAGTAGTACCAGAACTTTTATACATATCTGCAAGTTGAGGTGATTGTTTAAGTGCCGTTTCAATAGTCATATTAATGGCTCGTGGAATAAGTTTTGCGGTTTTATCCACCTCAGGCAAAGGCACATCCATAACTCTGCCAACATCACGTATTGCAGCACGTGCCGCAAGTGTACCGAATGTGCCTATATTGGCAACATTCAGTGCGCCGTATTTTTCGCGCACATAGTCTATAACCTCGTCACGGCGAAGATAGCAGAAGTCTATATCAATATCAGGCATGGTTATGCGTTCGGGATTTAAAAACCTTTCAAAAATCAACCCGAATTTTATAGGGTCTACCTGAGTGATGTTTAAAGTATACGAAACAAGACTTCCCGCTGCACTTCCTCTGCCGGGGCCTACTATAATGCCGTTATCACAGGCATATCGAACAAAATCCCACACTATAAGAAAATAGTCTGTATAGCCCATACTGTCTATCGTTTCAAGTTCATATTTAAGGCGCTTTATAATCTCGTCAGTCAGTTCGCCGTATTTTTTGCGAGCGCCGTCTACACAAAGGCGTTTAAGGTATTCTTTATTATCCATACCGACGGGGTTTTCAAATTTCGGCAGAAAAGTTTTATCAAAATCCAGTTCCAGATTGCACATACCGGCAATTTTCTCTGTATTTGCAACCGCTTCCGGATATTTGGCAAAAAGGCAAGCCATTTCATCAGATGTTTTTAAATAAAACTCATCCGCAGTAAATTTAAGTCTGTCAGTATCGTAAATCTTTTTACCCGTCTGTATACAGGTGAGCACGTCCTGCTGAAAGGCATCTGTTTTATCCACATAATGAACATCGTTGGTGCATACCATAGGGATATTGAGTTTACCTGCCAGTTCAGAAAGTAACGGTAAAACTTTAAGTTCATCGTCAAGTCCGTGGTTTTGTATTTCTATATAAAAATTGCCCTCGCCATAGATTGAAAGAAGTTTTTTTGCAATATTTTCAGCCTTTATTTTATCGCCTCTGGCAAGTGCAGAGGGGATTTCACCTCTCAAACAAGCCGAAAGCGCCACAATGCCTTCGCTGTATTTTTGCAAAAGTTCATAATCTACACGGGGCTTATAATAATATCCGTCTATAAATCCAAGTGACGACAAAGCCATAATATTTTTATACCCTTGCTCGTTTTTTGCAAGCAGTACCAGATGGTAGTATTTGTCGTCGTTATCCTTGTCAAATCTCGATTTAGGCGCAGTATATACTTCGCAGCCGATTATAGGTTTAATCCCGTATTTTTTAGCCGCAAGGTAAAAATCTATCACGCCGTACATAGTGCCATGGTCTGTAACAGCAAGTGATTTAAAGCCGCACTCAGACGCACGTGCAACAAGTTTATCTATACCTGCCGCGCCGTCTAACAAACTGTATTCAGTATGAACGTGCAAATGAGTAAAGCCCATCACTTTACAACACCTCTAATCTTCGTACATTTCGGCAATCTCAACTATCTTGCGCAACCTGTGATTTACACCCGATTTACCTATGGCAGGCACAAGCATCTGCCCTATTTCAGCAAGGCTCATTTCACTGTTTTCAAGACGAAATTCTGCAACCTGCCTAAGTTGTTCAGGCAGATTTGTAAACACGCCCTTACGCATAAGTTTTTCAATAGCCGCTATCTGCTTTGACGCAGCAGAAATCGTTTTATCCAGATTCGCCATATCACAATTCATTCTGCGGTTGGCATCGTTTCTAAGTTCTTTGTATATTCGGGTGTTTTGGTATTCCATAACTGCGTTGGAAGCACCCATCAAAGCAAGCACGTCACCGATTTCTTCGCTGTTTTTAAAATACATTACATAATTGGATTTACGCACTACTGTTTTTGAATTCAACCCGAAAGCAGCAAGCAGTTTCCCGAACTGAGTATGCAGTCTGTATCGGTGAGTTACAAACTCGAGATGATAGTTTTTTTCAGGGTTTATCATAGCGCCCGCCACAATAAATGCACCACGTATAAATGCTTTTTTGCAGCATTTTTTATCCATAAGTTCCAGATTAAGCGTAATGCCGAGGATTTTGTCTATATGTGCATTATGTGGAATTAAATCCAATGTTTTAAGTATTTTAAGTATATCCTCATCACCTTTTATGCATACATTATAACTGCTGCTTTTATTTTTGCTGATAAGGATTTTTGAATTTATGTCAAACACAAATTTTATAAGGTCGTATACTCGCTTTGCTACCTTGGCATTTTCTGTTATAACCGAAAAAACGTATCCGTTTTCTCCTTTTCTGAGCCTTCCCGAAAATGCCACTACCGCAGAAAGTTCCGCACAGGCACAGCACATATCAGTAATAGGCAGAATAGAAAGTTCGGATTTTAAATCAGATGAAAAAGACACAGTATACACCCCCTGTCTGTAATATATGATGTGCTTATTTAATGTATCGCACCTCGGGTTCAAGTTTCACTTTAAATTTATTATAAACTTCGTTTTGCACGTAATCTATCAAAGCAAGTACATCGGCACAAGTGGCAGTTCCGTCGCTAACTATAAACCCGCTGTGCTTTTCAGATACTGACGCACCGCCTATTTTATAACCTTTTAGACCTGCGTCCTGAATAAGTTTACCTGCAAAATATCCTTCAGGACGTTTAAATGCAGAACCTGCACTTGGAAATTCCAGTGGTTGCTTTGCTCGTCTTTGGGCGTTGAGTTCCGACATCTGTGCACTTATTGCGTCTTTATCGCCTTTTTGAAGCACAAGCGTAGATTCTAAAATTATATCGCCTTTTTCAAACGCACTTTTTCTGTAGCCAAAACCATGTTCTGCGCCGCTTACTGTACGGATATCACCTTCAGCGGTCATATAGGTTGTTTCCACCACAACATCTTTCATCTCGCCACCGTATGCGCCTGCGTTCATAATAACGGCGCCGCCCAATGTACCGGGGATGCCCGCAGCAAACTCAAAACCGGTAAGCGAGTTTTGCAGAGCAACATTTGCAATGCGTGAAAGAAGTGCACCACATCTGGAGATGATTGTATTATCCGTAACAACTACTTGAGAAAAGTTTTTTGCAAGTTTTATAACCACACCCCGTATTCCGGCATCGTCTACCAACAGGTTAGAGCCGTTTCCGATAACAGTATAACGTATGCCGTTATCTTTTAAAACTGTAACAACATCTTTAATTTGTTTTATATTCTCGGGCAGCACCATAAAATCAGCATTACCGCCAATTTTAAAAGAGGTATGCTTATCCATAGGTTCATCACAAAGTATTAAATTTTTATCCAGAACTCCGCAAAGCAATGAAAAAATATTGTTATCCAAGCCTATACCTCCGTTTTTACAATTATTTATTAACTCCTAACAGCGCAGCGCCAACAATACCTGCATCGTTACCAAGTTTCGCAATGCGCACATCACCTATAGGCACACCCTCTAAACTTCCATAAACATATTTTTTAACGTGTTCACGCAGAGGAATTATAAGATTATCGCCCTGTCTGCTTACACCACCGCCAATAACCACAACTTCAGGCTGGAAAGTATTGATTACATTAATAAGTCCTTCTGCGATGTATCTTATATAATTATCTACTACAGTTTTTGCAGCAGCATCGCCTTGTTCTGCAGCATCAAAGGCAGTTTTGCCGTTTGCCTTTCCGCCGTTTTCTGCAATCATTTTTGAAAGTACAGAATCGGGATTTTCCTTTGCAGCACATTCAGTATCACGAATCAGGGCGGTTGCAGACGCATATGCCTCCCAGCAACCGTTACGTCCGCAGGTGCAGGGTTCACCGTTCATGGCTAAAAGTGTATGGCCAAGTTCACCCGCAGCGCCGTTAAAACCTGTATACAGTTTTTTGTTTATTACCACACCGCTGCCTACACCTGTACCTAAAGTGATGGCAACAAAGTTTTCTACATCTTCATCAAGAGCAAAAAATTCGCCAAGTGCCGCACAGTTTGCGTCATTGCCAACATATACCGGCAATCCTGTACGTTCAGATATATCAGGTCCTAAAGGCATATACGGAACATCAAGATTGTTTGAATAAGTAACTATACCTTTTTTGTCATCAACAGAACCGGGACAGCCTATACCTATAGACTCAATTTCACTTAATTTCAATCCGCCGGCAAATGCAACCTTTTCCGCCAGTCCTATTATGCCGTTAAGCATATTTTCATAAGTTTCTTTCGGAGTGGGTATGCTGTCTTTTACAACAATATTATAATTTTCATCCACTAAACCTGCTTTTATTCCTGTTCCGCCTATATCTATACCAATATACATTATATTTCCTCCCGATTATATTATATGAATTTTTTGCCGCTTAAACGGCTGTTTAAATATTTTTCAAGTTTTGCCCAGTTGGAATTTACAATAAGTTCCTCCGGAAAATCAATTTCTTGGAGCATAGAAATTGCGTTTGTAAAATTGCCTATATGATAGCAGAAGTGAGCGTCTGAATCTACTGATATACGAACACCTTTTTTTGCACATTCTAAGGCAATCTCTCTGCAAATAGGAATATTGTCAGCCCTTATATTGAATGTATTTTCATTTATCTCTATCACCTTATCATATGCTTTTGCAGCATCAATAACTGCAGGTATGTCAAAATCAAATATAGGCGAGCCACAATGACCAAGCATATCTATCTGTGGATTTGAAAGATGTTTTATGTAGCATTCCGTTCTTTGCGTTTTAGTACCTATATCTTCACACGATGGCTTATGAAAACTCAGTATAACCCAGTCTAAGACCGCCATATAATCATCACTTAAATCAAGTGTTCCGTCCACGTGCTTTATATCAACCTCTGCACCACGCAGAATTTTAACTCCCTCAATTTCTCTGGGAAGTACCGGCTGATTTAAAAAATGCCATCTGTGAGCGCCATCGGGCATACCGGGCGCATGGTCTGTTATAGCAATAGCCTCTATGCCGGTTTTATGCGCATAAACGGCGTTTTCCATAAGTGTTGAATACGCATGAGTGTTTGCCACTGTATGAGTGTGTAAATCTGTTAAAATCTTCAATGTAATGCTCCTTCTTACTCAGCCTGTCCTTTTTCAAGTTGCTCCTGCATTTCGCTCATAAGTCTGTTGTTGAGTGCCTCGGCAGCGTTATACCCCATACGATGCTGACGGTTATTCATAGCGGCAACCTCTACAATAACTGCTAAGTTTCTGCCGGGTTTTACGGGAATAGTCAGTGCAGGAACAGACAAATCAAGAATAGTTTCGTACTCTGTTGACATTCCAAGACGATCATAAACTTTTCCTGATACCCACGGCTCAAGTTTGATAACAAGGTCAATCTTTTCGCTGTCTTTAACAGAACCCATACCAAATATATGCTTAACATCTATTATACCGATACCGCGAAGTTCTATAAAATGGCGGATAATCTCGGGTGATGAGCCGACAAGCGATTTGTCGGACACACGTTTAATTTCAACAGCATCATCTGCAACAAGACGATGACCACGCTTAACAAGTTCTATAGCGGCCTCGCTTTTACCAACACCGCTGTCGCCCAAAAGCAGTACACCTTCTCCGTAAACTTCAACCAGAACGCCGTGCATGGTAATCTCAGGCGCAAGTTGAATATTAAGGTATGCAATAAGTGCGCTCATAAATCTTGACGTTGCAACTTCAGTTAAAAACAGCGGGACATTATATTCAGAAGCAAGTCTTACCATTTCATCAGGTGCTTGCATACCTCTTGTTACAATTATACATGGGATATCCGTCTTAAAAAGTTTTTCCAAAGATTTCGTACGTTCTTCGCTTGACATTTTTGAAAGATACGATATCTCTACCCTGCCGACAATCTGTATACGGGTAGCCTCAAAATAATCGAAATATCCTGCTATCTGCAAACTCGGTCTGTTTACCTCGTTATTGACAACCTTTCTTTCGGTAATATCAAACTCTTTATTTATCCATTTAAGGTTAAATTCTTTGATAAGTGACTGCAGAGTTACACCTTTTCCGTTACTCACCGAAAACACCGCCTTTTCAATAGTATATTTCTAAAGATGGACATACACTATTATTATAAACCATTTTTTAATAAAAAGGAATACTTTTTTAAAAAAATATAGCAAAAAATATTTTTGTCCTACATTAATTCCTTTTTTTCAAAAACTTGTGTTAATTTTAGTTGCATTTTTGTGTTAATTTTGGTTGCGGTCTATTGACTTTTGATTTGACAGCCGCTATAATATATAATATAATGAAGAAATTTTTGTTTGAGGAGGGGAAAATATGAAAGCAATCGTCAACGGAAAGATTATTTTAAAAGACAGAATCACCGAAAACCGCGCACTTTTGTTTTCAGATGTAATCGAAGGTATTGTTGATGCAGACAGTATCCCCGAAGGTTACGAAATTATTGACGCTAAAGGCGGATATGTTTCACCGGGACTTATTGATTTGCATATTCACGGATATCTGGGTAAAGATGTTTGCGACGGCGAAGAGGAAAGCATAAGAACTATTTCAAAAGGCTTACTTGCTAACGGCGTAACTGCATATCAGCCTACTACAATGACCGAAGATATGAAAGTTATCAAAAAGGCATTGGAAGTTTGCCGTAACCTTAAAGAAGAAAGCAAAGACTGGGACGGCAGTATCATTCTTGGTTGCCACGCTGAAGGACCTTTTATAAGCGAATCTAAAAAAGGCGCTCAGGACCCTAAATACATATTAAAACCAGATGCGGCATTTGTTAAAGAATATGCCGACATCATTAACCTGATAACTCTTGCGCCCGAAACCGACACAGAGGATTTTGCCGCAATAAGAGAAATCTGCAGAGATACTGATGTAGTGGTTTCAATGGGCCACACTTCAGCAGATTACGAAACCGCTATGAAAAGCACCGAGGTGGGCGTATCACACGTTACTCACCTTTTCAATGCTATGACACCTTTAGCACACCGTGCACCGGGTGTTGTAACAGCAGCATTTAACTCCGACGTAAGTTGCGAAGTTATTGTTGATACTTTCCACGTATCACCTGTATTTTACGATTTATTATGGAAAATAAAAGGCAGAAAACTCTGCTTTATTACAGACTGTCTGCCCGCAGGCGGATTGCCTGAGGGTGAGTATACACTCGGCGGTCAGAAAATAATCTACCGTGGTATTGTTTGTCGCCTTGAAGATGGCACAGTAGCAGGAAGCGTACTCCACCTTAACAAAGGTGTATGGAACGTATACACAAACTCAAGTATTCCGCTTTGGGAATGTGTAAACAGCGCTTCTTTAAACCCTGCCACAACTTTAGGAATTGAAAAAACAAAAGGTTCTATTGAAGTTGGCAAAGACGCTGACATTATAATCACAGACAGCGAATTCAATGTAGAAAAAACTATTATAGGAGGAAAGATTAAATATGAATCTTAAAGTTAATGCAAAACTGGACCCCAAGTTCCAGCCCCTTTCACTCGTATGCCGCTATATGCGTGAAGAAACAAAAGATAACGGTCAGGACATCGTTATCGGTATTGAAAGAAACAAAGGCTATACAAGCACTTATAAAACACGTATCTTTGCTGATGGCACAGGTCATGATGAAGAGAATTTCAAATTCATCGAAAGAATGGTTAAATCTCTCCTTTGGGTTGCAGGCGGTTACAAAGTAATCATCGCAGGCAGCGAGGTTGTAGGTAACAAAATTAAAGAGGCTTACACAGACGGCGGTCTGCGTGATTTTGACGTTCACTTTATGGAACGTGTTTACGAGCAAAAGTTTGAAATTGTAGTTTGCTCACTTGCTGACGCACCGGCTGACAAGTCCGCTGCTGCTCCTATCGGCAGACACTTAGACGGTTGCCGTATTGGTTTTGACGCGGGCGGCTCTGACCGCAAGGTTAGTGCTGTTGTAAATGGTGAAAGCGTATACTCTGAAGAAGTTGTATGGTTCCCCAAAATCAACTCTGACCCCGACTATCACTATCAGGGGATTTTAGAGGCTATGAAAACTGCCGCATCTCATATGCCCCGTGTTGACGCTATCGGCGTTTCAAGTGCAGGTGTATATGTAGACAACCGTATTATGGTTGCATCACTTTTCTTAAAAGTAAGCGATGAAGAATTTGATAAAAAAGTTAAAAATATGTATCTTGACGTTGCTAAAGAAATCGGCGCTGATATTCCGATTGAAGTTGCAAACGACGGCGACGTTACAGCACTTGCCGGTGCTATGGACTTGAACGACAACGCAGTTTTGGGTGTAGCAATGGGTACATCTGAAGCAGGCGGATACGTTGATCCCGACGGCAATATCACAGGCTGGCTGAACGAACTTGCTTTCGTTCCCGTTGACTTCTGCGAAGATGCAATGGTGGACGAATGGTCAGGTGACTACGGATGCGGCGTTAAATACTTCTCTCAGGACGGTGTTATAAAACTTGCTCCTTATGCAGGTATTGAACTTGATGAAAACTTATCTCCCGCTGAAAAACTTAAAGTTGTTCAGGGACTTATGGAAAAAGGCGACGAGCGTGCCGCTGCTATCTATGATACAATCGGTGCATACTTCGGATATGCAATCGCTTTCTACACAGAATTCTATGATATCAAACACGTACTCATTATGGGACGTGTTACATCAGGTGAGGGCGGAGTTATACTCTTAAACCGTGCTCAGGAAGTTCTTGACAAAGAATTCCCCGAACTCGCCGGAAAAATCCAACTCCATATTCCTGATGAAAGTTCACGCAGAGTTGGTCAGTCAGTTGCTGCTGCAAGCCTGCCTAAAATCAACTAATTATTTAACGAAAGAGGCAATTTTAAAATTGCCTCTTTTTTGCGGTTGACATAAATGTTTAAATAATATATAATATTTAGTGCAATATATATGCATAATATTTTTTACTGGGAGGATATATAAATGTTAGTTTCTGCAAAAGATATGCTTACCAAAGCAAGAGCCGGCGGCTATGCTGTAGGTCAGTTCAATATCAACAACTTAGAATGGACAAAGGCTGTTCTTCTTACTGCTCAGGAATGTAATTCACCTGTTATTTTAGGTGTTTCTGAAGGTGCAGGTAAATATATGTGCGGCTACAAAACTGTAGTTGGTATGGTTAAAGGTATGATTGATGAACTGGGTATTACAGTTCCGGTTGCTCTTCATCTTGACCACGGCAGTTACGAGGGTGCTTACAAAGTAATTGAAGCAGGTTTTTCTTCTGTTATGTTCGACGGTTCACACTATGCTATAGACGAAAACATCGAAAAAACAAAAGAAATCATTGCTGCAGCACGTGCTAAAGGTATGAGCATAGAGGCTGAGGTTGGCGCAATCGGCGGCGAAGAAGACGGCGTTGTTGGTAGTGGTGAAGTTGCTGACCCTGCAGAGTGCAAAATGATTGCCGACTTAGGCGTTGATATGCTGGCTGCAGGTATCGGTAATATTCACGGCAAATATCCCGAAAACTGGGCTGGTCTTAACTTTGACGTTCTGGCTAAAGTTCAGGAAGTTACAAACGGTATGCCATTAGTTCTGCACGGCGGTACAGGTATTCCTGAAGATATGATTAAAAAGGCTATTTCTTTAGGCGTTTCAAAAATCAATGTAAACACAGAGTGTCAGTTATCTTTTGCAGCAGCAGTAAGAGAATATATTGAAGCAGGCAAAGACCAGCAGGGTAAAGGTTTCGACCCCAGAAAACTCCTTGCTCCCGGTTTTGAGGCTATTAAAGCAACAGTTAAAGAAAAGATGGAACTTTTTGGTTCTGTTGGCAAAGCGTAATAAATCTTTTATAAAAGTAAAAATCCCATTCTTTGAATGGGATTTTTTATTGCTGTTATTTATCTTCTTTTAAAAATTCAAGATATTTTTTGTAAGCGTCCTCAGTTTTATTTGCACGGGGAACATAATAATGCTTGCCAACTAATGCATCGGGCAGATACTGTTGGTCTACATACGCATTTTTATATGCGTGCGGATATTTATACTCTGTACCTCTGCCGAG
The DNA here is from genome assembly GCA_017436905.1 of Clostridia bacterium. Taxonomy (GTDB): domain Bacteria; phylum Bacillota; class Clostridia; order UMGS1810; family UMGS1810; genus SIG455. The sequence continues at coordinate 28,788 of JAFSCF010000012.1, forward strand.
TTTGCCGGCACCGGAATAATGTGCATCTTTAAGGTGAAGCGGTACACTTCCGCCTTTTCCTGCCTTGATATCTGCCATAGCATCATCGATTGCACATATACCTGCGTTTGACTTTGGCAGACACGCCAGCATTATTGCCGCATCAGCAAGCGGTATTCGTGCTTCGGGAAGACCAAGTTGAAGTGCGCAGTCTACGCATGATTTTGTAACTGATATTGCATTTGGATAAGCAAGACCTATATCCTCTGCCGCTATAACCATTAATCTTCTGCAGGCAGATATAAGATCGCCCCCCTCAAGTAAACGAGCAAGATAATGCACCGCCGCATCAGGATCGCTACCACGTATGGACTTTTGAAATGCACTCATTACATCATAGTGGCTGTCACCGTCTTTATCGAACATAAATGCCGATTTTTGCGTTGCAGCACAAGCAGTTTCAAGGTCGATATTGAGTTCATTACCATCACGGTAAAGGCGCATTTTAACACACATTTCAACAGCATTTAACGATTTGCGAACATCACCGCCCGAAGTGTGAGCGATATGGATAATAGCCTCTTCGGAAAAGTTTATTTTTTTATCAGGATAATCACTTTTAATGCACTCCACACCACGGCGGACAGCATTTGTAATATCATCAGCATCAATCGGCAAAAACTCTACCACCGTACTACGAGATAGTATAGCGTTGTACACATAAAAATACGGATTTTCTGTAGTGCTTGCAATAAGCGTTATGCTACCGTTTTCAATATACTCCAAAAGCGACTGTTGCTGCTTTTTATTAAAATTCTGTATCTCGTCAAGGTACAGAAGAACACCGCTGCCTGCATGCAGGGTATCAAGTTCTGCAACAATATCTTTAATATCTTTAGTTGATGCATTGGTGGCATTTAATTTATAAAAAACTTTGCCGCTTGCCGCAGCACATATATTGGCAACAGTGGTTTTACCTGTACCGGACGGGCCGAAGAATATCATATTTGGTATATCGCCACCACGCACCAGATTGGTAAGCAATTTATCCTCGCCTATTATATGGCTCTGCCCCACTACATCGTCTAATGTTTTCGGGCGTATTCTGTCAGCAAGGGGAGATGTCATATAAATCACCTCTTAAGCATTTGCGTTAATCAAAACAAGCCGCAATACCTGCGGCTTGTTTTTTGGTTATATTAATTATCTGTACAGCGGATATTTATCGCAAAGAGCCGCTACTCTTGCACGTACTGTATCCTGATTAGCCTCAAAATCATTGAGTGTAAGGCTGATAAGTTCGGCAATCTCTGCCATATCTTCCTCTTTCATACCTCTTGAGGTAACAGCAGGAGTTCCGATTCTTAAACCGCTTGTAATGAACGGGCTTGCAGTTTCAAAAGGAATAGTATTTTTATTAGCAGTAATACCAACTTCGTCAAGCATCTTCTCTGCATCTTTACCGGTTATATCTTTATTTCTTAAATCTATAAGCATAAGGTGGTTATCAGTACCGTCAGAAACAAGTTTAAAGCCTTTTTCTTTAAGTGCTTCTGCAAGCGCAGCAGCATTTTTTACAATCTGTGTCTGGTATGCTTTAAACTCATCTGTAAGCGCCTCACCAAAGCATACGGCTTTAGCGGCGATAATGTGCATCAAAGGTCCGCCCTGAATACCGGGGAACACAGCCTTGTTTATCATTTTAGCATGTTCTTCTTTGCAGAGAATCATACCACCTCTGGGACCACGCAATGTTTTATGTGTTGTGCTTGTTACAAAGTCTGCGTAAGGCACGGGGTTCGGATGGAGTCCTGCAGCAACAAGACCTGCAATGTGAGCAATATCAACCATAAGGTATGCGCCAACTTCTTTTGCAATAGCAGCAAATTTTTCAAAATCAAGTGTACGTGAATATGCACTTGCACCGGCAACAATGAGTTTAGGCTTGCACTCTAATGCAATTCTGCGCACTTCTTCATAGTCGAGCATCTCTGTTTTTTCGTCAACACCATAGGGCACGATGTTAAAATATTTACCCGACATATTAACAGGACTGCCGTGGCTTAAGTGACCACCGTGTGAAAGATTCATACCCATAACGGTATCCCCTGGCTGCAGGCATGCAAAAAATACTGCCATATTAGCCTGTGCTCCTGAGTGCGGCTGAACATTGGCATGTTCTGCGCCAAAAATCTTTTTAGCACGTTCAATAGCAAGATTTTCAACTATATCCACACATTCGCATCCGCCGTAATAGCGTTTACCCGGATAACCCTCGGCATATTTGTTTGTAAGCGGTGTACCCATAGCCTCTATAACTGCATTGCTTACGAAGTTTTCGCTTGCAATAAGTTCTATTTTACTACGCTGACGGTTAACCTCCGCCTCAATAGCATCAGCAACCTGAGCATCAACTTTTCTGATTTCTTCTGTACTGTACATAACACTGTTTCCTTTCCACCGTTTATTTAAAACATAATATATAATTATTATACATATATATAACAAATTTTTCAAGAGTAATTTTAATATAATACAAAATTATATATTTATTGACATTGTAATCTCAAAAATATATAATAAATATATTGATTATTACTTACCGGAGAAATATTTATGAAGCGCATCTCATTATATGCACTTATTCCCTATATACTGGCGACAGGAAGTTTCAGCACAGTATATTTTGATGCATATATTTTGACTGTCATTATAATATCAATCACTAATTTCATAAGAAGAAAAAGAATCGTAATTTCACTTTTTGTGCTCTTTTTTACAACAGTTGCATTCTTTAATTGTTCTTCATCATACTCATTGTGCAACAAAAGTTTTTATCCGCTTATTAACAAGCAGGTATCACTTATATGTGTAGTAAACTCTACACCCACGCAAAATGAAGACAATATTCAGTTTACGGCAAATATGATATGTGCCCGACACAACGGTAAAAATGTAAATTTAAACGAAAAAGTTCAGGTTTATGTAAATGGAAAAAACGCAAATGTTGAGTACGGCGATAAAATAGAGTTTAAAACTATTCTTGATTTACCTGACGAAAACGACAATACGGGCGGATTCAACTACAGAAACTATCTGCGTTCACAGGGTATACACGTTTTATGTTCAACATATGATTATTCGGTTGTAAACTACGGCACATACGAAAATGCAGACCCTTTAATCCACAAAATATTTGTCCTAAGAAATTCTTTGTTAAAAAAATGTGATAAGTATTTCGACGAAGACGTATCAGGATTTTTAAAAGCGCTTCTCCTCGGTTACAAATCCGATATGTCTGAGGAAATTAACACTTCCGTAAAACGCTCCGGAATTTCGCATATAGTTTCGATTTCGGGACTGCATCTATCAGTAATGATGGTATTGGTAAACTTTATTTTACGTAAGTTAAAGTTTCGTGGTGCCGTCTTCATTATACCCATACTGAACATAGTATCGGCATTATTTATAACTGCCTTAACAGGCTTTTCGCCGTCAGTTAAACGTGCGGCAATAATGCTTGTTATATCAAACTCTGCGTCTTTTGTTTACAGAGAAAACGATTCTGTTCAATCACTGTCTTTCGCTATTGTTATATTGCTTTTGGCAAATCCGATTGCGCTATTTGACGTCCGCCTTGTGCTCTCGGCAGTATCTACATTAGGTATAATACTTTTAAATAATAAAATAAACAGCAAATTACCAAGATTTATAAAACCGGCATTTATCAGAAGTACACTTTCGATGTCACTTTCAGCACAAATAGCCGCTACACCTTTTTGCGTTTATTATTTTGGCACAATATCTGTTTTAGGTGTGATAACAAATCTTATAGCAGTACCGATGATGCCATATCTTATGGGAACGGGAATTGCGTTTATGGTAATGCCCATCAACTGCATTGCCAAGTTTTTGTCCAACGGTATTTGGCTTATGGTGAATTTCATATTATTTATTGCAAACTCTATATCAGCAATCCCGTTTGCACAGATTGAAATTAGTTTTATTGAATTTTTACGTTCTACATTGCTTTTAAGTTTTGTAGGATATATAATTAAAAAGACTGTTACGTGCAGAGTGTTTTATAAAAACGCGTTACGTTTTATTCTCGCATGCACAGCAATAGTTTTAATTTTCTTTCCGCCAACATCAAAAGATGTTAATTTGACGGTTATAAATGTTGGGCAGGGCGATTGTACCCTTGTGGAATTTCCAAACGGAAAAACTATGCTTATAGACGGAGGAGGTTCTGCAACAAGCGACTACGATACCGCCGCAAAAATTATAAAACCTTATCTTATCCAAAATGGTATCAGAAAGATTGATTACGCAGTAATATCGCACTTTCATACAGACCACGCAGGCGGTATACTTAATTTAGCAGACGATTTTTCGACAGGTTGCATTATTGCGCCCGATTACTTTAAAGCAGGCACCGAAAAAATATTAAAATTAACCTTTGATATATGTTTTAAAATGGATATCCCGTTATATCTTATGGATAAAGGCGACAAATTTAATCCTGACGAAAATATACTTTTTGAAGTATACAGTCCCGATGTTTTTTACACATACAGCGAAAACAATGCTTCTTTGGTATTTAAAATCACCGCTTATGGAAAATCTGTACTGTTTACGGGAGATATAGAAAATCACACAAGACATATTCTTGCTCAAAGCGGCGATGATATATCGTGTGATATTTTAAAGGCTCCTCATCACGGTGACTATTCACTGGCAGACGATAATTTTTTAAATGTTGCAACACCTGAAATTGCATATGTTTGTGCAGGTGAGAACAACCCCTACGGTCACCCCGACGAAAGAACGCTTAAACTATATGCTGATAAAAACATTAAAGCGTTCCGAACCGACCTTGACAAGACGATTAAGTTTACCATAAAAAGAAACGGAAAAATCAAAATTCACTGACAAAAGGAGTGAATAATTTTGCAAAGTATAAAACAACAAATTAAGGAAAAATCAATACATGGCGCATACCTTATATATGGAGAAGAAGATTTTTTAAAAGATTTTTATACTGAACGTATAACGGAACTTTGCACCGAAGAAGGTCCTAAGGAATTCAACTATATGAAACTTGGCACAGACAAACTCGACAACGACGCTATAACAGAGTTCATAGTATCCATGCCGTTTATGTCCGACAAAAAAATCCTCGTGCTTAAAAACAGCGGGGTATTTTCTAAAGCAAACGAAGCTACAAAAAAATTCTGGACAGAAGCGCTAGACATCCTGCCCGATTATATGGTTATAGTTTTTTGCGAAAGCACAGTAGATAAGCGCAGTGCACTTTTTAAGGCGATATCTAAAAATCATACAGTTGAGGAGTTTGCATTAAGCAAAGAAGCCGACCTTATAAACTGGTTTGCAAGAATACTTGCCCAACACGGAAAGTCTATGACAAAAGAAGATATTTGTTTTGTTATAGAAAATGTCGGCAGAAATATGTATTTATTAAAAAGCGAGGCAGAAAAACTTGTTTCGTTTACCGCAAACAAAGATTCTTTGATATCGCATGATGACGTTGAGGCGTGCATCTGCAAAAGTTTAGAGGGCAAGGTTTTCGACCTTATAGACAACATAACAGCAGGCAACAAAAGCAAGGTTATAGACGGCATACGTGACCTCAAAACGCTGCGTGAACAGCCTGTAATGATAATTGCGCTTATCTTCAGGCAATTTTCCCTGCTACGCAAAATCAAGGTGTTTGAAAATGAACCTGTATCTGTAATTGCACAAAAAACCAAACTGCGTGATTTTGTAGTGAGAAAAAATCTTTCTCAACTAAAAAGGTTCACTATGGACGACCTTGACAATGCAATATTTATGTGCAACGAAACCGACGAGAATATAAAATCAGGTTTGTGCGAACAATGGCTGGCATTGGAAAAACTTGCTATATTAATAATGATGAGGAATGATCAATATAGATAAATTTTACCCCAAAATGGCGGTCTGCCCTTTTTGCAGGCAGTATATACAGATTGATACCGCCATTTACAAACAGATAATTGCAAACCGTGATGCCAACGCTTTAAAAAGTGTGTTGAACGGCACAGCAAACCGCATTAAATGTCCGCTATGCGGAGAAGAATTTTATTATGAACACAACTTCGGCATATTAAATGCCGACAAAAACTACGCAATTGCCTCAATACCTAATATGCAAAATCCTCTGCCGGACGTTAAAACTGCTCTTTTTAACATACTTGGCAAACGGAATTTTCGCTTGAGATATGTTCACGAGTTTATATATGTTACTGAAAAGGCCAGAATTTTTGAATTTGACCTTGACGACAGAGTACTTGAAATTATAAAATATAAATATATTGCAAAACCACAAGGGCTTGGCACAAGTGCTAAAATAATTCTTGTAAACACAACCGCCACTGCACTTGAATTTGCAGTATATGATGAGTTAGACAAACCCACTGCACATCATTGCGTGGCGATTGATACATATTTTAAAACAAGCACACAACTTAATAAAGAACTAATAAATTTCCCCACACTCAGTTGGAAAAAGATAGACCTCAACTGGGCAGAACAATACACAAAGGAGAATTTGTAATGATAAAAAATGCCGTAGTAGGACAATCGGGCGGACCTACCGCCGCAATTAATGCGACTTTAGCAGGTGTTATAGAGAATTGCCTTAAATCACAAAATATAGGCACGCTCTACGGTGCTGTACATGGCATTGACGGTTTGCTTAAAGAGAATTTAATCAATCTCAATGATATATTTGAAGATAAATCCAATATTGAACTTTTAAAAGTTACACCATCTTCATACCTCGGCTCATGCAGATATCGCTTAAAAGAGGAACAGATTGACGACGTTTTTTCCGTTTTTAAAAAGTACAATATAGGATACTTTTTCTACATAGGCGGAAACGACTCTATGGATACTGTTGCAAAGTTATCTCAAAAAGCCGAAGAATACGGCGTTAAAGTTATTGGTGTACCCAAAACTATAGACAACGACTTATACGGAACAGACCATTGCCCCGGTTTTGGCAGTGCGTCTAAATATATTGCCACCTCCGTTATGGAAGTAACAAGAGACTGCACGTGTTACGATTTAAACTCTGTTACAATAATCGAAATTATGGGAAGAAATGCCGGTTGGCTTACTGCGGCATCGGCACTTGCACGTTGCAACGGGAATACCACCCCCGACCTTATATATCTGCCTGAGCGTCCGTTTATAATAGATAATTTTATAAACGATGTTAAGAAAAAAATAGACGAAAAACACAGTATAGTTGTTGCAATATCCGAAGGTATCCGTGACGAAAAAGGAAACTACATATCAGAACAATCTGCAGCATTTAAAGACGACTCGTTCGGTCACGGTCAGTTGGGCGGTGCCGGCAAAACATTGGAAGAAATAATTAAAAACACCCTGCATTGCAAGGCACGCTCTATTGAGATAAACCTTTTGCAAAGATGCGCAGCACATATGCTTTCTGCAACAGATATAAATCTTTCTGTTGATATAGGCAATGCCGCAGTTGATGCCGCCACAGACGGCAAAAGTTGCGTGATGATGGCGTACAGACACAAATCTGCTGCACCATTTGAAACCGATATTATCGCCGCACCTATTGCAGGCATAGCAAATGCCGAAAATAAAGTTCCTGACGAATATATATCAAAAGACGGTAATGATATTACAGATAAATTCATAGAATATGCTAAGCCCCTTATCCAGGGCGAGGTGGCAACCCCGATGTCTGACGGTTTGCCATTGCATTTAATAAGAAAATAATTGAAACGGGACTTGCCAATTAAAATGAAAAGGAAATCATCAATATTTATAAACTTACGCCTTGGCACAGTTTTTCTTGTATTTTTGTTTCTGGTGCTTTTGTGCGCAAAGTTTATCTTTACAGACAGACACATCGAAGGACAAATAATAGAAAACGCTTACGGAGTTAAAATTACACAAAATATACTTCCTGAAGATTCACCTTTACGCACGTGTATTCCGAGAAACATCAAATATATAGTAATCCACGAAACAGGCAATCCGTCTGCTACTGCAGACGCCGCTGCGCATAATCATTATCTGGAGTGCAACGGTGACGGCAGTACCGCATGGCATTACACCGTTGACGACTCGGTTGCCTACCACCATATCCCCGATGATGAAATAGCCTATCACGCAGGCAAAGGGAATCGCTCGGGCATAGGCATTGAACTGTGTGTAAACAATGGCGGAAATTTTGAAAAAACATTTGAAAACGGTGCAAAACTTACTGCCAAATTAATCCATACATACGGACTTTCAGTACATTCAATAAAGCAGCACGCAGATTTTATGGACAAAAACTGTCCCGAAAACATACGTAACAATGACCGCTGGACAGAGTTTTTATCGTTAGTTAAAAAATATCTTGAGGAGAATTAAATGAAAAGGTTATTAAGTTTTTTAACTCTAATACTTATACTTTTCTCTGCTGTTCCCACAATGGCAAACGAGCAGGAAATGCGTGCGGTGTGGTTTTCGTATGAGGACTATGCGGCGCAGTTAGGCTCACTTTCGCAGGCTGAATTTGAGATAAAAGCAAATGAAATCTGCAAAAACATTAAATCTGCGGGTTTAAATACGATAATATTTCATGTAAGGGCATTTTCGGACGCATTTTATAATTCTTCGTATTTTCAATATTCCAGATACGTATACGGTCAAGCGGGATTAGCACCTGAATACGACCCTCTTTCTTTAATGTGTTCCATCGCACACGCAAACGGGTTGGACATACATGCATGGATTAACCCCTACCGCATCGGCAACTCAAACACTGTAACAGAAAATTCTGTTGCATACTCCTGGAAAAACACCTACGGCGACGAACGTGTGTGTGAAGTAAACGGCGCATGGTATTACAACCCCGCCAGCGAGCACGTAATTGAGTATATTGTTGAGGGCGTACGCGAGATTGTTAAAGGTTATGATGTAGACGGAATACATTTTGACGACTACTTCTATCCCACTGCCGACGAAAGTTTTGATAAAGCATCTTATGAGGCATCGAAAACGGCACTTACTTTAAATGAATGGCGAATTGAAAATATTAACTTGCTAATTAAGAAAACTTATGATAGTATTAAAGAAATTGATACAACAGTAGTATTCGGCATCAGCCCTAATGCAGATATTGAAAAAAACTATTCTGCCTATTTTGCCGATGTAAAAAAATGGGCAACCGAGCAAGGATATGTTGATTATCTTACTCCGCAGATTTACTTTGGTTATAAAAACTCCACCATGCCTTTTGAAAGTGTACTGGAACAATGGAGCAACCTATGTACTGTACCCAACCTTTATGTAGGTATCGCCGCTTACAAAGCAGGCAAAGAGGACAAATGGGCAGGTGACGGCAAAACAGAATGGTTAGACAATTCCAACATGTGCGCAAGACAGATAGCAGACATAAGAAACTGTCCGAACGCAAAAGGGTTTATGCTTTTCTGCTATAGCCCTGTATGGGGGAATAATGCAACAGAAAATGCCAAAGCAGAACTTACTGCCGTTAAAGCATTACTTACTGGAGAAACAAATAACAACTCAGGCGTATTAGATGCGTTTATAGATATTCTAAAAGCATTATTTAATATATAAAATTAAACTTTTTAAGGAGGATATACAAATGAGAATTGACACAAAACTTATTCACGAAGGATATAAGCCAAAAAAAGGCGAGCCCAGACAGTTACCTGTATACCAGAGCACTACCTTTGCATACGACACAAGTGATGAGATGGGTAAACTTTTTGACCTTGAAGCATCAGGATATTTCTACACAAGACTTCAAAACCCCACAAACGACGCTGTTGCAGAAAAAATCTGTGCCCTTGAAGGCGGTGTGGCAGCAATGCTTACATCATCAGGTCAGGCGGCAAACTTTTATGCAATATTCAACATCTGCGAAGCAGGTGACCACTTTATAGCATCTTCTTCAATCTACGGCGGAACTTACAACCTGTTCGGCGTAACAATGAAAAAAATGGGTATCGAATGTACATTTGTAGACCAGACTCTGCCGGAAGAAGAACTGGCTAAATATTTTAAACCGAACACAAAGGCAGTTTTCGGCGAAACTGTTACCAATCCCACCGTTACTGTTTTTGATTTTGAAAAATTTGCACGTCTGGCACACTCTCACGGTGTTCCGCTTATAGTAGATAATACATTTGCTACTCCTGTAAACTGCAGACCTTTTGAATGGGGAGCAGATATCGTAACACACTCAACCACTAAATATATGGACGGTCAGGGTGTAGGCGTAGGCGGTTGTATTGTAGACAGCGGTAATTTTGACTGGACCAAATACGCAGACAAATTCCCCGGACTAACAACTCCCGACGATTCTTACCATGGTATCACCTATACAGAAAAATTCGGCAAAGGCGCATATATTACAAAAGCAACTGCACAGTTAATGAGAGATTTTGGCTCTATCCAATCGCCCCAGAACGCATTTTATCTTAACCTCGGCCTTGAAACTTTGCACCTTAGAGTTAAAAAACATTGCGAAAACGCACTGGCTGTTGCAAAATTCTTAAAAAACAACGACAAAATTGCATGGGTACACTATGCAGGACTTGAAGACGACGAATATTATGACCTCGCAAAAAAATATATGCCAAACGGCACTTGCGGTGTACTTTGTTTCGGTGTTAAGGGCGGAAGAGAAACTTCCATTAAATTTATGGACAGTTTGAAACTTGCAACCATTGCAACACACGTGGCAGATGCAAAAACCTGTCTGCTTCACCCCGCAAGCCATACTCACAGACAACTTTCAGATGAGCAGTTAATCGAAGCAGGTATCTCACCTGACCTTATAAGATTCTCTTGCGGTATTGAAGATGCCGACGACTTAATTGACGATATCCGTCAGGCACTCGACAAAATCTAATTAAAAAAAATATTTCATTTTTTGTAAAAAATGTTTGACATACCATATTTGATGTGATATAATTTTACGGTAACCGCATGGATTGGGTTTGGAAATTCCTTACGGAATACCCTTTTTCAGCGAGATTGGTTAGGGAGGTGCAAAAGATGTACGCTATTATTGAAACAGGCGGCAAACAGTACAAAGTATCAGAAGGCGACGTAGTTTATATTGAAAAACTCGCTGCTAATGAAGGCGATGCTGTTAAGTTTGACAAAGTTTTGGCTGTTGGCGGTGAAAATGCCGTTATCGGCACACCTGTTGTTGACGGTGCAAGCGTTGATGCTAAAGTTTTAGCACAGGGCAAGGGTAAGAAAATTATCGTTTTCAAGTATAAACCCAAAAAAGGCTCCAAAACAAAGCAGGGTCACAGACAGCCTTTCACAAAAGTTCAGATTGAAAAAATCAATGCGTAATCTATGATTAAGGTTGAGATTGAAACAAAAGGCGGCAGAATTGTAAAAGGTATTATATCGGGCCATGCAGAGTTTGCTGAGTCAAACGATATTGTGTGTGCATCGGTTTCGGCAGTGTCATTTGCAATTTTAAACGGTATTGAAAATGTACTCGGAATCCCGTTCGGTTATGAAACCGCTGACGGTTATCTGTACTTTACTATGCCGGACGACTTAGAGCCGCATTTAGCAGACAGAGTAAGCGATTTACTCAATACTCTGTATCTGTATTTACTTGAACTTGAAAAGCAGTATGGAAAAAATATTAGAGTTTCCAAAACGGAGGTGTAACAATGTTTAAATTAGATTTACAGCTCTTTGCTCATAAAAAGGGTATGGGTTCTACCAAGAACGGCCGTGACAGTGAGTCCAAACGTCTTGGTGCTAAAAAAGGCGACGGTCAGTATGTTTTAGCCGGCAATATCTTAGTAAGACAGCGCGGCACAAAAATTCACCCCGGCGTTAACGTTAAGAGAGGCAGCGACGATACTCTCTTCGCCCTTATTGATGGCAAAGTTAAATTCGAAAGACTGGGACGCGATAAGAAACAGGTTAGCGTTTACGAAGTCGTACAATAATCAATTTGTTTATTCAAAATCCCGGATAGATATAATCCGGGATTTTTACTTTTGAATTAAATGTGTCTGCCCTGCAGATATTAATTATGATTTGGCGAAAGGACGGTTAAAACTATGTTGGCTGATACCGCTGTGATTAGCATTGAAGCAGGTAACGGAGGAAACGGCTTGGTTTCTTTCCACAGAGAAAAATACGTAGCAGCAGGCGGCCCTGACGGCGGCGATGGCGGCAACGGCGGAAGCGTTATAATTGCGGCTGACTCTAAAATGAGTACACTTGCAGACTTCCGTTATAAAAGAAAATATAAGGCGCAAAACGGCGGCGACGGTAAAGCAGCAAGAGGCAGCGGTAAAAACGGTGCCGACCTTGTGGTGTCTGTACCTGTAGGAACAGTTGTTAAAGATGCTCAAAGTGGCAAAATAATTGCCGACATAAAACGTCCTGACCAGAAATTTGTGGTTGCAAAAGGTGGAAGCGGCGGCTGGGGTAACTCTCATTTTGCAACAGCAGTACGCCAGATACCACGCTTTGCAAAAGGCGGTACAGACGGCGAAAAACGTGAGATTATACTGGAACTTAAACTTTTGGCAGACGTTGGTCTGGTAGGCTTTCCGAATGTCGGAAAATCTACACTCCTTTCTGTTACAAGTGATGCAAAACCTAAAATTGCAAACTACCACTTTACTACATTAGAGCCTAACCTTGGTGTAGTTGATTTAGGCGCAGGCAACAGTTTCGTTATTGCAGATATCCCCGGCATTATTGAAGGTGCTCACGAAGGCATAGGCTTAGGACACGAATTTTTACGCCACGTTGAGCGCACAAGACTCCTTCTTCACGTGGTAGACGCATCCGGCATTGAAGGCAGAAATCCAATTGAGGATTTTGACAGCATCAATCACGAGATAAAAATGTACAACCCCACCCTTGCAGAAAAACAGCAGATTGTTGTTGCAAATAAAACAGATATTATTACAGATGAAAAAATATACGAGGATTTCTGTGCGGAAATTGAAAACCGCGGCTACAAGTTATTTAAAATTTCTGCTGCAACCAAGGCAGGAGTTAACGAACTTATGCTTTATGTAAGCAGTATTTTAGACTCTATCCCCGTTCCAGTGCTTTACGACGAAAACGATGAGGAAGAAACTGTTATTACATTTGAAGAAGAAGCACCGTTTACAGTACGCCGTGATAACGAGGCATACGTAGTTGAAGGCGAGTGGCTTAAACGTCTTATCAACTCTACAAACTTTGAAGATAACGAATCCCTGCAGTATTTCCAGAACGCATTGCGTAAAAAAGGAGTTATACGTGCGCTTATTGAAAAAGGTGCAGGTGAGGGTGACCTTATAAGGATTTACGAACTGGAATTTGAATATATAGAATAAGTTGACAATTTACGCAAAAAATTGTATAATTAAAGTTGGTCTAAAAACAGAATTTGAAAGGAAACTTTTAATATGTTAAACAGCAGACAACGTGCACAACTGAGAGGTATTGCAAACTCTTTAAACGCAACATTTCAGGTGGGGAAATCAGGCATTGTACCAAATATGGTAAGCCAGATAAGCGACGCTTTGGAAATGCACGAACTGGTTAAAGTGCACGTATTGGAGAACTCACCGCTTGAAGTACGTGAGGCATGCAGGGAAATGGCCGAGGCCACCGGTGCAGACCCTGTTCAGGTAATCGGCAGAAAATTCATCATATACCGCAGGTCAGAAGAAAATCCACAGATAGTTCTGGTGAAATAAAATGAAGATTGGTATTTTGGGCGGAACATTTAACCCTATCCATTCGGGGCATATTGCTATGGCAGAATATGTACTCCGGCATATGGGTATGAACAAAATTTGCTTTCTGCCAAACGGTCAGCCACCGCACAAAAAAGATGATAAAATAGCGGACAAACATCACCGGTTGGAAATGGTAAAACTCGCAATCGAGGATAAGCCGGAATTTTATGTGTCCGACTACGAAATAATGCAGGACAAGCATTGCTATACGGTTGATACAATTAAATATTTTCATTCACTTAACGATGATGAATATTATTTTATACTCGGTGCAGATTCGCTGTTTCAGTTATCTACATGGAAAGATGCAGACGAACTCAAAAAAATCTGCTCATTTATAGTGTGCGACAGAGCACGCCAAGGCAATACCGATGCCGAGGTTAAAAAATTAAGGCAGCAAGGTTGCAACATTATGCTTTGTGATATGCCGCTTATAGATATAACCTCTACCTCTATACGCCAAATGATTAAAGATGGTATGGATATATCAGGTTATACTGCTACTAATGTGGCACAGTATATATACGATAATAAACTTTATTTATAAAGGTGCATATATGACTATAGAACAAATGACTGAAAAACTTTGCAACACTTTAGAAGAAAAGCGCTTTAAACATTCTGTAAATGTTATGGAAACGGCTGTTAAACTGGCTGAGTGTCATGGAGCAGATATAGAGAAAGCACGCATAGCCGGCCTTCTGCACGATTGTGCAAAAAACTATTCTAAAGATGCAATGTATGGTTTATGTGCTAATTACCGCATAGACTTAGACGATGTTTCTAAAAAGGAATTTGGTCTGCTCCACGGTTTTGTGGGTGCGCATATTTTAAAAGACGAATACGAAATTGACGATACAGAAATTTTTGACGCAGTATATTACCACACTATCGGCAAACCCGATATGCCGTTGCTTACAAAAATTATTTTTATAGCAGATTGCATAGAGCCTATGCGTATGGCACCGTGGGTAGACGATATCCGCAATGAAGTGTACAACGATATTGACAAAGCACTTATAATTCAACTTGACAACACAATAAGGTCGGTACTTAAAAAAGGTACGCTTTTGCACACAAATACAATTGATACAAGAAACTATTACATTGAAAAAACGAGGTGAACATATTGTCACGCAAAACAAAAATTTACATAAGGATGACTATTGCTTTTACCCTTATATTTGTTTTAATAGCGGCTGCTATATTAGGCGCATTCTGGGTAAAAGATTATTTATACGGCTCAACATCAGACCTTAACGACAAAACAATGCAAAAATCATACGTAAACGCTCTGCTTTGCGGTGTTGACAAAGACGGCTACCGCACAGACGTGCTTATACTTGCACAGATGAACTTAATTACCAATACTATAAATATGGTACAGATTCCACGTGACACTTATGTTGACATTAACCACATAGACAAAAAAATCAACTCTGCATACGGTTATAACAAAGAAGAACAACTTTTTAAAGAAGTATCATATATTCTGCCCGGTGTGGAAATAGATAAGTATATGCTTGTAAACATTAAAGGCTTCCGCGAGATTATAGACGCTATCGGCGGAGTGGAATTTGATGTTCCGGCAAACCTTAAATACGATGACCCATACCAGGATTTGCATATTGACTTAAACAAAGGTATGCAAAACTTAAACGGCAAAAAAGCGGAGCAACTTGTAAGATTCCGTAAAGACAACGACGGCAACGACATTGAAACTCTGCTAGGAATTTCCAGAGTGGATATGCAGCGTGAGTTTATCTACACCGCCATTGACCAGATTTTAAGCGTAAAAAACGTCCTTAAAGTGCCCAAACTCATTTCAATCGCAACAGATAACGTGACGACCAACTTCACATATGACGACATTGCAAAATACGCACCTATGGTTTTAAAAATAGGTATAGATTCCATCAACATAATGTCACTTCCCGGTGAAGACAGATACGAACACGCTGCCTGGTATTTTATCCACGACCGTGCCGCAACTGTACAGATGATAAAAGAATTCTTTACACCTGAAAGAGATGAAATAAGCACTCAGGAACTCGCTATCCGTGACCAACTCATCGGCGAAGACAGTCAGACTAATGATATTCCTCAGGGATTAGTGCTTGAAAATTCATTCTTTAACAGATTTTTAACTGTCGACATTATCGACGGTTCAAACGGCTCTGCCGACATTGACGATGTAGTAGCAAAAATTGAAAAGTATGGTTTTACAGTTAAAAAGATTAACGACGCAAGCACTGTAAACTATGCAAAATCAGTAGTAATCGCTAAAAAAGATAACGACAGCGGTGCTAAAATTGCCAAGGTTCTCGGTATGGACCACTTTACACTTAATCCGGACAAAGGAAACGGTACATCTGTTACTGTTATAGTGGGCAGCGATATGAAAAATTAATAAGGAGCAAGTTATGAATTCTTACGATTTGATGAAAATAGCCGCAAAAGCCGCTGACGGCAGAAAGGCTATAAATATAAAAGTGCTTCATGTGGAGGAACTTACTACCCTTTGTGATTATTTTATAATCTGCTCGGGCACATCTACCCCGCACATGAACGCCATATACGAAGAAATTGACCTTAAACTCTCCGAAGCCGGCATCAAGCCTGCCGCAAGAGAGGGCTTGGGTAACCCCGGTTGGGTATTGCTTGATTACGGTGATGTAATAGTGCATATATTCAACGAAAATTCACGTGAGTTTTACTCCATAGAACGTCTGTGGTCAGACGCCGAGGAGATTAATGTAGAAAATTTAATTGATTAAAAGAGGTATCTGCTATGAATTACAACTTCTCAAAAATCGAAAAGAAGTGGCAAAAAGTCTGGGAAGACACTAATGCTTTCAAGACAGAAATCAACGACAAACCTAAGTATTACACTCTGGAGATGTTCCCCTACCCGTCAGGTAAACTGCATATGGGTCACGTGCGCAACTACTCCATTGGCGATGTTGTTGCCCGTTACAAAAAAATGAACGGCTACAATGTTTTACACCCAATGGGTTGGGACTCTTTCGGTCTGCCCGCTGAAAACGCAGCCATTAAAAACAACATTCCCCCAAATGACTGGACATGGTCAAACATAGACAATATGAGAGATCAGTTAAAGGCTATGGGTATCAGTTACGACTGGGACAGAGAAATTGCCACCTGCCATAAAGACTATTATAAATGGACACAGTGGATGTTCTTACAACTTTTCAACAACAACCTTGCATACAAGAAAAAATCGTATGTAAACTGGTGTCCCGATTGCCAGACAGTTCTCGCTAACGAGCAGGTTGTGGGCGGTCATTGCGAAAGATGCAAAGCCGAAGTGGGCAAAAAAGACCTCGAACAGTGGTTCTTTAAAATTACAGATTATGCCGACAGACTTTTAACTGATATTGACCGTCTTAAAGGCTGGCCCGAAAAAGTACGTACTATGCAGACCAACTGGATTGGCAAAAGCATCGGTGCTGAAGTTAAATTTACAGTTGACGGTTCAGGTGAAGAACTTACTGTATTTACCACCCGTCCTGATACTATCTATGGCGTTACATATATGGTAATCGCCCCCGAACACCCGATTGTTCCCGAACTTATCGCAGGCAGCGAAACAGAGTCTGAATGCAAAGAGTTCATTAAAAAGATGCAGTTCTTAAACGAAATTGCACGTACCTCTACAGATACAGAAAAAGAGGGCGTATTCACCGGTAAATATGTAATTAACCCATTAACCGGCAAAAAGATACCTCTCTATCTTGCAAACTATGTACTGCTCGACTACGGCACAGGTGTTGTAATGGCAGTACCTGCGCACGACCAGAGAGACTTTGACTTTGCTAAAAAATACAACCTCCCAATAGAGGCTGTTATCTCTCCCGATGGAAGCGATATAGATGGCTCAACACTTGAGGCTGCTTTCGAGGCTGAAGGCACAATGATTAACTCAGGTGACTTCAATGGCATGTCAAATAAAGAGGCTATGCCAAAAATCATTGAGTATATTCAGGCAAACAATATGGGCGAGCAGAAAGTAAACTTCCGTCTGCGTGACTGGCTGATTTCTCGTCAAAGATACTGGGGTGCTCCTATCCCGATTATCTACTGCGAAGAACACGGTGCTGTGCCCGTGCCCGAAAAAGACCTGCCCGTTCTTTTGCCTGATGATGTTAAATTTACAGGTCAGGGCGAATCTCCGCTTAAATCATCAGAAAGTTTCATAAATGCACCCTGCCCTATCTGCGGCAAAATGGGCCACAGAGAAACAGATACTATGGACACATTTGTATGTTCATCATGGTATTTTATGCGCTATTGCGACCCGAAAAATGCTGAAAAAGCATTCGATAAAGAAGCAGCAGATTACTGGATGAATGTTGACCAGTACATTGGCGGTGTAGAGCACGCAATTCTGCACTTGCTCTATGCAAGATTCTTTACAAAAGTTATGCACGATTTGGGTCATATCTCATGCGACGAGCCTTTTGAAAATCTGCTCACACAAGGTATGGTATTAAAAGACGGTACCAAGATGAGTAAATCAGTAGGCAACGTAGTAAGCCCTGATGAAATTATCGATAAATATGGTGCAGACACAGCAAGACTCTTTATACTCTTTGCTGCTCCGCCTGAACGTGACCTTGAGTGGAGCGATACTGCGGTTGAAGGCTCACACAGATTTATAAACCGAGTATTCAGATTTGTTGACGATAAAAAAGATACATTTTCGTTCGGCAGCAAATACGACGTATCTGCGCTTAGCGCTGATGATAAAAATCTTCGTTTTGTGCTTAACAACACAGTAAAACGTGCTACAGACGATATCGGCAGCCGTTTCAATTTCAATACTGCTATATCAAGCATTATGGAACTTGTTAACGCAATGTACGCTTACACAGGCGATAATACAGCACTTGTAAACGAATGTGTTGAAAAACTGGTTATTATGCTCGCTCCGTTTATCCCCCACGTAGCAGAGGAAATGTGGGAAATGCTCGGAGGTAAGGAAAGCGTTCATAACCAGAACTGGGTAACATACGACGAAGATGCACTTGTTAAAGACGAGATTGAACTCGTACTTCAGATTAACGGCAAAGTTAAGGACAAAATAAATGTTCCCGCTTCCGCTTCTGAAGACGAAATCAAAGAACTCGCTCTTACAAACGAAAACATCATTAAATCTACCGAGGGCAAACAGATTGTTAAAACAATCCTTGTTAAAGGCAGACTTTTAAATATCGTTGTAAAATAATATAATAAAAAGACATCCGAGAGGATGTCTTTTTGTTATATTCAAAGCAAGTTTGAGTGATACAATTTTCTATATGCTCCCGGAGATATGCCAAACTCCTGTTTAAATACATTAGTAAAATAGTTTGAACTTCCAAAGCCAACCGCAAAAGCAATTTCCGTAATTGTCAACTTAGAGCGTTCCAGCAACTGTCTGGCATCTTCAAGACGCAGATTTTTTAAATACTCTCTTATACTCATACCGGTACGGTTTTTGAATTGATGACTGATTAAAGATCTGCTGCAACCAATGTATTTACATATATGTTCAGACGTAATATTTGTAGAGCGATTCTCTTTTATGTATTTTTTTACAATATCAACTAAGTCTGAACTGTCATCATCAATCTTCTGATTTAAAAATATCAGTCCAAGTGAATCACAAAGGGGTTTTACAAGTGTATTTATACTCTCATTTGTAAATCTGTCATCTTCTTCAACATGGATTGATACACATAATTTGTGTTCGTTCTTTAATAAAGAAATATAATTCTTTATTTTTGACAAATCATCCATAGATACACCCTCTTATGTGAAAATTACTTAACTTCAAGTACAACTTTTCCAATATTTTCTCCTCTTTGCAAAATTGCGTGCGCCTCTTCTGCTTTTGTGATTGGCAATGTTTTATAAATAGTCGGCTTAATCTCGCCTGTTTCAATTTTAGGGAATACATTTTTTACAAGTTCAGCAAGTATCTGCGCTTTTACTTGCGGTGTTCTTGAACGGAGAGTACTACCTATTATTCTTACATTTCGCACATAAATATTTTTAAGGTCAATTTCTGTTTTTGTTCCGGCAAGCGCGGCAATCATAATCCATCTTGCACCATGAGTAAGATAATGAATACATTTGCCCATTATTTCGCCACCTAAGCAGTCAATAGCGACATCAACACTATGCCCTTTTTCAAATTGCTCTTTTAAAACATCGGCAATATTCTCTTTTGAAGTATTAACCACAATATCCGCATTGAGATGTTTTATAGAGTTTGCAATTTCGTCTGACAAAACAGTTGTAATTACTCTTATATCAAATGCCTTTGCCATAGGTATAACAACGCTTGCCAGTCCGCTTGCGCCGGCATTCATTAAAAGTGTGTTACCGCTTTGGATTTTACCCTCCATAAACATATTAAGGTACGCAGTAGCAAACGCTTCGGGTATTGCCGCCGCCTCAACCATTGAGCAATTTTTTGGCACAGGCATAAGCATATCATATTTAACTGCAGCATATTCGGCATATCCACCGCCACCAAGAAGTGCACAGACTTTATCGCCTATTTTCCAGTTGGACTTTTCTTTTGCTTCTTTCCCAATCTCAACAATTATACCCGAAATTTCAAGTCCCATCCATTCAGGGCAGCCCGGAGGTGGCGGATAGTCGCCTTCTCTTTGCATTAAATCTGCGCGATTAAGTGCTGCCGCATGAACTTCAACTAACACTTCGTCGGATTTGATTATGGGGTCAGCAACTTCCGACCATGATAGTGATTTGTCGTTATTTATAAGTATTGCTTTCATAATTATTCTCTCCCCCTCTTCTACATTCCGCATGCTTTCAAAATGCACTTATAAAGCATAAGTTCATAATCGTAACTGTACGGATTTTCTTTTTTGCCACTTACCATCTCGGCAAACGAAATCATCATATCGTCATATCTGCAAAACTCATCTGTAAACTCAATTTTGCTATCTGCAAGCCAATCATTGCTGAATACTTCTCTATAACCCGTTGTCTGCTTCGGGAACTCTTCAAAAAACTCCAGTGGGCGTATCTCAATAGTACCTTTAGTGCCCGCTACTACCAGTTGCCGCCTTGTAAATCCGCCCAATTCAACAGATGAAGTTTTAGCAAATGAAACTCCGTTTTTATATTCAAAAACAGCCATTCCAAAATCCTCGCTATCAATTCCGTCAACTTTGCTTGCTCTGCTTAAAGAAATAATATTTTCGGGTTCTCCTTGTATTTGCAATATCATATCTATAAGATGGCACCCCAAAAAGAACATTGTTCCTCCTTTAAAAGTTTTAAGCCATTGGCGGAGCGGTAATGTATGATAACAGTTCATCTGCGCTTCTACACATATTATCCTGCCAAGTTGACCATTTTTGATTCTATCCATAAGACGCATTATATATGGATTATAGCGGTACATATATCCAAAATGTAAAATAGTATTATTCTTTTTGGCAACGGATATAAGGTATTCAAATTCTTTTAAATTCAAACCACCAGGTTTTTCTATATGTATATGCTTTTTATGTTCTGCAGCAAGAATAGCATATTTAGTAAGATAAATTTCTTCCGTTTCAATCGTAACAGCCTCTATGTCAGGATTATTTAAGATTTCTTCAACTGTCATTTGCGGAATTTTTTCAAAAATCTCCATACAATCAGGGAATTTTTCACTTTCATTTTCAGGGAGTGCATACCCTACTATATCAAACAAATCAGGCATATTTTTCATACAGTTCAATATGTCCTGACCGTGAGAATTCGGGTTTGTCCCTATCTGTGCTATTTTTATCTTTCTCATTTTAACTGACTCCAATCAAACTGTACTACTGTAGGAAAGTCTTTGTCATTTATAAGCCTTGCATAAACATCTGCACAATTTTGTGGGGCATGTGTTTCTTTTATCATTGATTTAAAATCAATTCTGCCACATGAGCAAAGTTTTAAAACCGCTTTTATATCATCATTATGAGTAAAATAACCGGGATAAGATTCATTTTCAGGACGGGCAAGGGTATGCGCACCTACAACGGTAATTCCTGGATAATGAATTTTTCTGTAATAGTCAATCGTGAAGTTTTTGTCACGAGTGCAACCAAGAAGCGCTACACGACCAAATTTTGCCATACAGTCAAGCACACTGTCAAATCCTGCGCCAGCGCCGGTAACCTCAATAGCAACGTTAACTCCGCCACCGGTTATAGTCTTAACCTTTTCTACAAATCCATCTTCAAAAGGACTGAACACATAATCTGCACCATCGTCAAGTGCTTCTTTTCGGCGGTTATCAATGGGATCAATTGCAATAATGAGACACGCACCTGCCGCCTTTAAAAGTCTTACAGCAAACTGTCCGAGTAATCCAAGTCCCATAACTATTGCTGATTCGCCAATTTCAAGATGCGTTTTGCGTATTGCCGCAAGTGAAAAAGTAGAAATAAAACTCAGGGCAGCCTCTTCGAAAGAAATTGTTTCATTTTCTATTTTAATTATTTGGGACTCAGGGACCGTATTATATTGCGAATGAGTTCCCCAATACACTACCACTCTGTCACCTATATCAAAATTTTTTACATCCATACCTTTTTCTACAATTATTCCCGAACTGCTATATCCTGATTTTCTCGGAAAATTCACCGCCGCCGCACATCCTGCAGACACATTGGGATCTCCCGTTATATTGGCTCTTTCTGTACCGCAACTTACTGTGCTGAAAGCAGTTTTAACAACAACTTCATTTTTAAGCGGTTTTTTATAATCAGTAATAAGCAATTCTGCCGTATTAGGCTTAGTAAATACTATCTGCTTGTTTTTCAAATTCTTGACACCTCTGATAATTTTGATATTCTTATTTTATCAGATTGACTCTTTTAAAAAAATACACTATAATATAAAAAAGAGGTAAAATTCTATAATAATATAGGGGGATATCGCAGTGAATGATATAGTTTTATTCGATAAATTTTGTTTTTTGAATTTAAGTTTTACCACATATCATTACACCGACAACCGAAAAGGCTCGCCTATAAATTTTCTTGCTTATATGGTAAAAGGTCACGCTAAAATTGTTTCTGACAACAAAACTATTTTGATTAAAGAAGGAGAGGTTTTTTGTATACCAAAAAACTTGGGTTATCAATCTTACTGGTATGGTAATGATGAAATTAATTTTTTGTCTTTTGGTTTTAATGAACTTAATACTTATGAAAATATAAAATTTGAACTCCAGGTAATCCCATGCAATAGGAAAACTGTTGATAAGGTTATCAATATACCCACTAAAGGAAAACATGTCGATTGCAAAACATTGAGTCTCTTTTACGATGCTATGTCTGATATAATTCCGAACATAACGCACTCTTGTGAAAATAAAGATGAGATAATCGTAAGTAAAATCAAGCAGTGCATCCGCAAATACCCTTATTTTCCAATGTCTGGAATTGCAAGTATGTGCGGGGTGAGCCAGCCATATTTATATTTATTATTTAAAAAAGTTGCACATATGACTCCAAATGATTACAGACAAAAAATTTTGTGCGAAATGGGAATAGAACTTTTAATAACAACTGATAAAAAGGTAGAAGAAATCAGTAATATTGTAAATTTCAGTTCAAGTTCTTATTTCAGAAAAGTTTTAAAAAAACATACGGGAAAAACACCCTGTCAAATACGCAAAAGCAGAGTTATCTGATGCATATAAAAACGGTCAGCCATTTAAAATAGCTGACCGTTTTTATGTCCTTTTTATCATTTTATTCTTACAGTTTTTGCATGTTATTTCAATCTTGCCTATACCTTTGGGATAGCGCCATACAGATTTACATTTAGGGCATTTAAAATACTTATACGCTTTTCTCTCTGCCCACATTTTTTTACGCAAACTGAATTTTTGCACAACCTTACCTTTAACAGAAAAATATTTTCTGAGTTCTGCCTGACGTGCGTAGATGTTCTTTGAAAAAAGACGGAAGTACGAGTAGAAAATTGCCACAACAGCAATTGTGTAAAAAAGTTTCATACCCGTAAACATAGAAAGTCCAAAGCCTATCAAAGCCACTATAAGCAGAAACTTCGAAAATGCATCATAGCCGTATCTGCCAGTCATAAAGTGCTGAAATTTATACGAAAGATTACCAAAAAAATTACCCATTTATATCACCCGATTTAATTATATACGGTTGTTTTTTAAAAATCAATTCAAAATGAAATTGTTTACAAATTATCTCAAATATTTAATTGAATATATCCGCACCATCGAATTTATCAAACATATGCGTTATGCGCTCTTTTAAACGCTCACAATCAGGTCCGTAAAGGTGTGGATTGTTGGTCAAAAGTTCTTCGCACTGCATCTGAGCATCTTTTAAAATATCAATATCGGTAAAAAGATTAGCAATTTTAAGTTCAGGCAAACCGTGTTGACGTGTTCCGAAAAATTCTCCGCACCCACGAAGTTCCAAATCTTTTTGCGAAATTTTAAATCCGTCATTGGTTGATGTCATAGTTTGCATACGTTGCTGTGTAGCATCGTTCTGGCTGTTGGTAATAAGCACGCAATACGATTTAAAATCGCCTCTGCCTACCCTGCCACGTAACTGATGAAGTTGCGAAAGTCCAAATCTTTCAGCATTTTCTATAACCATAATATTTGCGTTTGGCACATCTACACCAACCTCTATAACGGTGGTGGCAACAAGCAGATTAACCTCGCCGTCTTTAAAACGCATCATAACTTCATCTTTTTCCTTGGCTTTCATTTTGCCGTGCAAAAGACCGACTTTGTATTCAGGAAAAACCTGCGTCTGCAGTTTTTCTGCAAACTGTACGCTGGAAACCGCATCAAGGCTTTCGGACTCCTCTACCAAAGGACACACCACATAAGCCTGCCTGCCCTCGGCAAGTTGCTTGCGCACAAAATTATACGCTCTGCCACGGATAGAGTCGTTTACGCAGAAAGTGTCTATATCCTGTCTGCCTGCAGGTTTATCGTCAATAATGGTAATATCAAGGTCGCCGTAAAGAATAAGTGCAAGCGTTCTTGGAATAGGTGTGGCACTCATAACAAGAACATGGCAAAACTGCGATTTACTGCTTAGTTTTGAACGCTGACTAACACCGAATCGATGTTGCTCATCAGTAACGCAAAATCCAAGATTTTTAAAATTAACGTTATCTTCAATAATGGCGTGAGTGCCAATGACAATATCATACTCACCAGCTTCAATATCAGCTAAAAGTTTCTTTTTACCGCTTACAGAGCCCGTAAGCAATGCAATTTTAAACGTATCTCCAAATAAATTTTTAAAGGTGTTATAATGCTGATTTGCAAGTATTTCCGTCGGTGCCATAAGTGCCGCCTGATAGCCATTGCAAACAGTTATGTACATAGCACATGCAGCAACAACTGTTTTACCACTGCCGACATCACCCTGAACAAGTCTGTTCATAGGTGTACCACTTTTAAAATCGTCACATATCTCACGTATGGCACGCTTTTGTGCTCCCGTAAGTTCAAACGGTAAAGAGTCTACAAATGCTCTGCCGCACGAAATATCTGTAAATATCAGTCCGTCAGCACGGCAACGGCGGTCTTTCATATAATTAAGCGACAGTTGCAGCACAAAAAGTTCTTCAAACACAAATCTGCGTCTTGCCTTCTCAAAGTCGTCCATATCATCAGGGAAGTGTATGCAGCGCATAGCCTTATCATAACTCATAAGGTTGTTTTTGCGCACTATTTCCTGCGGCAGAAAATCTTCAAAGAAATCAATGCCGTCCATAACAGACGCAATCATTGAGCGCAGATTAGTCTGGTTTATCCCCTTTGTCAAGGGGTACACAGGCAGTATTTTACCTGTTTTTGTATTTTTGTCAGCGGCTTCAGCCTCTATAAGTTCAAACTGCAGCCAGCCATTTCGGCTTACTGCTTTGCCGTAGAAAATATACTCGACGCCTCGTTCAAACTTACGTTTATACTTAGGCGACGAAAACCAGAACACATTTATACTGCCCGTTCCGTCGTCGATAGCAAGTGAATACACAGCAAGATTATACTTAAATCTACGTTCGGCAGCAACGGTGAGCACAGGCGCTTTTATACAACACACCATACCGTCGGATAATTGTGATATATTGTATATGTGGCGTCTGTCCTCGTATTCTCTGGGGAAATAGTGAATAAGGTCCTCTACATTGTATATGCCCAGTTTATTGAAAAGAGCAGTACGTTTCTCGCCTACTCCTTTAACATACTGGATAGGCGAGTTTATAAGTTTTTTATAATCACTCATAAACTTTACACCTCTGTTATTCACTTAAAATATCAAGCACAATATCAGCCGCACGCATAAGGTCGGCTTTTTCGTTTTCGTCTGCATTTTCCATACGCTCAAGCACATTTTTTGCAAATATCCCGCCAATGGTATAGTCAACTGAGATTTCTTTGAGATTATATGCGCCGCGTGTTAAATCCTTCGTTTTTGCAAAGAACGCACCGATTTCGTTTTCAATAACATTGGGCGGTATTTTTTCAGGCCGCTCGCCCACAAGTGCAATTTTATACAAATCGTCTTTATTTTCAGTAACAGCAAGCACTTTTTCAATTATCTCCTGCAATGTGGAAGTTCCCGTTACATCAACCTCTATAGTATGATATCGACGTCTGCTTAGAGGAATAAGTTCAAGAGCGCATCTATCCTTTGAAACTGTACCGAATATTACACCTTTATCTCCACACTCGTCAAAACCGCCGCCCTCTAATGCACCGCAGTACGCATAATATGTGTTGCCTGATTTTTTTATGCCTGAATATGTATGCACGTGACCAAGGGCAATATAGTCCATACCGGTTGCAGCAATATCTGCCTCTGTTAACGGATTATAGTCGCTTTTAGGCGCAAGTTCACCGTGCACAAGTGCAATATTAACCATATTTTCGTCTTGTACTTTGATTTTTTTAAGAAGGGGGGCGTTTACAACCTCATTATCAAATCCAACACCGTACACGGCAAAATTCTTTTCAGGGAAAGTTTTTGCCTCGCACTTTGAAGTAAAAACAGTAACATTCGGGCAATCTGACGCTGAAAGTGCATTGTAAGCACTGCCCAAAGGGTCGTGATTTCCGGGCGCAATAAGTACGGGGATATCTTTAATCTTTGCAAATTCACCAATAACAAAATTTATTGTACTTTTGTCCGCATCTGCAAAGTCAAACAAATCGCCTGCGATAAGAACAGCATCTGCTTTATGCTCTTTGGCATACGATATTGCCGCAGAAAAGGCAGAGCGTACCTCCTGACGGCGGATATCACGCAAATTCTCAGGCAAGCCTGATGCAGGTCTGCCAAAGTGTATATCTGCCATATGCAATATTTTTATCTCACGCATAAGAGTTGCCCCCTATTTAAAAACTTCGTCTTTTCGTTTAAGCATTTCGTTGTGCCTTGTGATATATTCATAAACATCTTTAACATTAAAAACTCTGCTTATGTTATCGCCTTTTACAATCTTGGTGGAAGCACCTGCGCCAAGCGCAATAATAGATTGTACTTCTTCCATTATGTAAATATTATAAAGATTTTCAAATCCTCTATCGCAATACCCCACATTTTCTAAATTGCCGAGCATATTTTTCTGCCTGTACATATAATAAGGTATTTTGCCAAGGTCTTTCATACAATCGTAAGCGGCATCAAGCATTGTGTTTACGGTTGAAGCACTCGCTACGGAATATGCGTCGTAATCCTGAGCGAGGAACGAACTGCGTTTTATGCTCATTGTATGTACGGTCACATTTGTTGGGTTTAATTTTTTTATGCAATCAAGCGTTTTTAAAAAGTCATCTGCACTTTCTCCAGGCAAGCCTGCAATAATATCCGTATTTATATTGGTAAGACCGCAATCCATCGCCATATGGTAACTTTCTATAAATTGTTGCGCGGTGTGGTTTCTGCCTATAAGTTGCAGTGTTTTATCGTTTACTGTCTGCGGATTTATGCTTATTCTTGTTACGTTATTATCTTTTAAAACTTTGAGTTTGTCCACAGTAACGGTATCGGGTCTGCCTGCCTCAACAGAAAACTCTTTAATACGGCTAAAATCAAACTCTGCATAAAGTTTTTTAATAAGCGCATCGAGTTGTAAATCTGTAAGCGATGTGGGCGTTCCTCCGCCGATATACACCGTTTCAATATGATACGGTGTATTTTTGAGTTTTTGAGCAGTATACTCTATTTCTTTATAAAGTGCCTCCAGATAAGGCTCAACAAATTTAGATGTAAATTTTATTGATTGCGATGTAAACGAACAGTAAAGACAGCGTGTCGGGCAAAACGGTATACCCACATACAAACTTACAGCGTCTTTATCTATATTGCGTAATGTACGCATTTCGTTTTCAGCAACTTCAATAGCCAAGTCTGCCTTATTTTCTGTAGTAAGATAAAAATCTAAAAAACGTGATTTTACATCATCAACGTTCATTCCGCCCTCAATAAGTTCACGGGCAATCTTTCCGGGGCGTATTCCCGTAAGCACTCCCCACGGCAGAAAACCGCCTATAAGTTCCTTTGCAATAGCGTGAAACGACTGCTTAAAATATGTTTTGTTATACTCTGCCGATGTAACAGTGTTTGTGCGTATATCACCGTTATAACTTACAGTTGTTATATATTGATATGTGCCGTCGTTTTCTTTCAATTCGCTTATTATGTAATCTCCATCGGACGGTAAAATATCAGTATCTTCAAATTTTGTACGCGGAAAATATGCCATGGCAATTTCACACACGGCGTAACGTTCATTATGATTTACAAGACATATTTTCATAAGCGTGATCCCTTTTAATTTTAAAGTATTTATATTATAGCGCACCTAAATATATTCGAGTGCGTTATAGTATAAATACTTTTTATTATACTTTATGTAATAGCATTACCATCTGCTTGAGTATATTTAGGCAGATGATAATACTATTACATTTCATCATATCAAATAAATGGGTTTCCTACTCTTTCATCACCTATAGTGGTAGGCATTCCGTGACCGGGATAAACCTGCACATTGTCATCAAGTTTCATAAGTTTATCGTTTATAGACGATATAAGTTGGCTATGACTTCCACCGGGGAAATCTGTTCTGCCTACAGACGACGCAAAAAGCGTATCGCCCGATATAAGAATGTCACCGCACAGTATACACATACCGCCTATGGTATGGCCTGGTGTAAGAATAAACTTCATCTCCGATTTACCGAGGCAGAGTGCATCGCCGTCAGAAACGGTTATATCAGCCTTGGAACACGGCGGGACTGTGCTGAACAGTTCTGCCAGAGTGCCCATATTATCGTTTAAAAGTTCTGCCTCTGCAGTGCTTGCAACAATTTGCGCGCCTGTTAAATCTTTTAATTCATCAAGCGCCATAATATGGTCAATATGCACGTGTGTGAGTATTATATATTTCACTTTCAGGTTGCGTTTTTCTATAGCAGCAATAATCCTGCCTGCCTCTGCCGCAGGGTCAAAAACGGCACATTCCTTTGTTTGCTCGTCAGCAAGTATATAACAGTTAGTCTGCAGGTTGCCAAGGATTAATCTGTCTATTATCATTATGCTTATCGCTCTCCGTTCTTTTTAATTTGTTACTGTCTGCTACGTGACACATCTATCACACCGCTTACAGAGGCAAGTTTGTTTATAATACGCTCTAACTGGTCAACATTGGTAATCTCAAGCGTAACCTCAACAATTGCCAGTCCATCACGGGTGGTACGTGCATTCATACCTTTAAGCGGCACTTTTGCATCGCCGATTATGTTTGTAATATCTAAAAGCATACCGTTTCTGTCGTTAGCAACAACTTTAAGATTTGAAAGATACGCAACCTCTTTGTTAATCTCCCACGAAACATCTATAAGGCGTGCTTTTTCTTCCTCGTCAATATAGGCATTGGCTATATTTGCGCAATCCTGACGGTGAATAGAAACACCTCTGCCACGGGTGATATAACCGATAATTTTATCACCGGGAACGGGATTGCAGCAATGAGCATATCTTATAAGGCACGAGTCAATTCCCTCAATAACAATACCGCTGTTGTTAGACGATTTTTTAGACTTTGACGGTGCTGAAATTTCAACAGGAATAATGTTGTCGGGCGTTGCAGAGTCTTTTCTGTACTCTTCTTTAAGCCTTGATATAACCTTGTTTACGGGCATACCGCCAAAACCTATGGCAGAGTACATATCGTCGTGCGACCTGAAACCGTAACGTTTGATAAGCGGATCCATATATTCGGTACGCACAAGATTTAAAGATGTAAGGCTCTGGCGCTTAATTTCTTTTTCAAGCATCTCTTTGCCTTTTTCTATATTTTCTTCACGGTTTTCTTTTTTAAACCACTGGTTAATCTTATTTCGTGCCTGGCTGGTTTTAACAATCTTTAGCCAGTCGAGGTTAGGACCGTGAATGGCAGACGAAGTAATAACCTCTATAATATCGCCGTTTTGCATAGCATAGTCGAGCGGAACAATTTTTCCGTTTACCTTTGCCCCCTGCATTTTGCACCCTACTGCGCTGTGTACGGCAAATGCAAAGTCAATGGGAGTAGCGCCCGCAGGGAAACTCATAACGTCACCCTTTGGTGTAAATACAAACACCTGATCGGTGAACAAGTCTATCTTCAGTGACGATATAAACTCTTCCTCGTCAGTTGCGTCCTGCTGAATTTCTAAAAGTTGCTTAACCCACGCAAGGCTCTGGTCAAGTTTTCCGTCAGAAGTATTTGAGCCTTCTTTATACTTCCAGTGCGCTGCGATACCGTTTTCTGCAACGGCGTGCATATCTTTAGTTCTTATCTGTATTTCAAAAGGTATACCCTCAGGCCCGATAACAGTTGTATGCAACGACTGGTACATATTCGGCTTTGGCATAGCAATGTAGTCTTTAAATCTTCCGGGCATAGGAATATAAAGTTCGTGCGCAGCACCCAAAGCAGCATAGCAATCACCCACGCTGTCGGTAATAATACGCACAGCAAAAAGGTCATAAATCTGGTCAAGCGTTTTATTTTGCGTAAACATCTTACGGTAAATGCTGTAAAAGTGCTTTGCTCTGCCGTCGATTGTGCATTTTATACCGATGCCCGCAAGTTTATCCATAAGCGCAGATTTAACATGCGCAATAAACGCCTCTCGCTCCTGACGTTTTTGCGATATGCCTTCTACTATTTCATAGTATGCCACAGGATCTATATATTTAAGCGACAAATCTTCAAGTTCCCATTTGATTTTATACATACCGAGGCGATGCGCAAGCGGTGCAAAAACATTAAGCGTTTCTCTGGCTTTTTCTCTCTGCTTTTCTTCAGACATACTTATAAGAGTTGTCATATTGTGCAAGCGGTCGGCAAATTTAATTATGATAACACGGATATCTTTTGCCATTGCAAGGAACATCTTGCGCAGGTTCTCCATCTCACGTTCTTCCTTAGAAGAATACTGTATTTTGTCAAGTTTTGTAACGCCATCTACAAGTTCTGCTACCTGAGAGCCGAAAATCGAACGGATATCCTCGGTGGTGTAATCAGTATCTTCTACAACATCGTGCAAAAGTGCAGCACAGATTGCGTGCCAGTCAAGTTCCATTTCGGCAACTGTAACAGCCACGCTTAAAGGGTGCAGTACATACGGCATACCCGATATCCTTTTCTGCTCTTTATGAGCGTCAAGGGCGATTTTGTATGCTTTATCTATCATTCCAAAATTTGTATTGGGTGCGTATTTCTTAACAGTGTCGCAGAGTTTAGCATATAATTTTTCATAAGATTCTGCCATATTTACCGCCTCCTTTCTTTGTATTGGTTATACAATGGCGAATTTTCCAATTCGGTTTTACCGTTAAAATTTGTGCTTCTTTCAAAAATGATACATTCTCCGCAGGTGTCCACACCTTTAATGATATCCAACTCCTGCAGTATATTCATACATATATACATTTTGTGCATACTCACGCCTTTAAGTGCGGCTTTGATAAACGACTTGTCCACGCCGCTTTCACACGCAGAAAGCAGTCTGTAAACCTGAACAACATCATCACGTTTAATGTACATATTATCGCAATAACGCCAGTCGCTTAATATCATCTGTGCATTTACAGTGCCGTTGAATTCGTTTATATTGAGTGTTCCGGCAATATCTATAACATCGCCCTCACCGGCATCGGCAAATAAATCCGCCTTGTTAAATGCCGGAACGCTTAATAATATCCCATCTTTTTCCAGATTTAAAAAAGCATGTGTTTTGGATATACGTATACTCCGCACGACTGCGCCGCATATGCAAAATACGGGCGTTTTGTTGCCTATTCCGTACGGCTCGAATATTTTTAGTTTTTCTATATTTGACGTTGTTAATTCGTGAATATCAATTTCACAGTCAATATACAGTTTCGGTGTAAGAATTTCTTCTGTTAAAATATTTTTTGCATATTCATTTATATGATGTCTGAAATCATCAATTTTATCTTCTGCTACTGTTAAACCTGCCGCCATTTTGTGCCCGCCGAATTTTATAAGGTCATCACTGCAGGCATTTATGGCTTCAAACAGATTAAATCCGTCAACACTTCTGCATGATGCTTTGCCAAGTTGTCCGTCTGTAGATATTACAACAGACGGTTTGTAGTAACGCTCCGTAACACGTGACGCAACTATGCCAATAACGCCGTGGTGCCAGCCTTCGCCGGTAACAACAATTACACCGTCGTTTTTAATATCTGAATCATCTATAATATCAAAAACCTGCTCGGCAATCGCTTTTTCTTCATTTTTTCGTTTGTTGTTTTCGTCACAAAGACGCTGTGCCATATTATTAGCATCTTCAGGGTTATCCGAAAGCAGTAAATCCATAGACATATATGCCGATGCTACACGTCCTGCAGCATTTAGCATAGGGCCGATGGTAAAACCTATGGTTGATGCGGTTATGTTTTTCTGTTCAATATTAGCGGCATTAAAAAGCGCACGCAAACCTATATTTTTAGTACAGCGCATAGAGTCAATTCCACGTTGCACAATATATCTGTTTTCACCGGTAAGTTCCGCTAAATCTGCTACAGTGCCGATAGCGGCAATGTGGCAGTACTTGTCAATTATGCGGTCATCACAGTCCGATAGTGCATACGCAAGTTTAAGAGCAACTCCAACACCAGCCAGTTCCTTATATGGATATCGGCAGTCTGCCTGCTTATGATCGATAACAGCCACAGCATCAGGAATTTCGTCCAGCGGTGTGTGGTGGTCGGTAATGATTACATCGATACCGTTTGCTTTTGCATATTCTACCTGCTCACAAGCGGTAATACCGGTATCTACGGTTATAATAAGTTTAGTATCTTCAAGCGAGTCTATAGCAGAATTACTAAGTCCATACCCCTCGTCAATACGGTCGGGAATATAATAATCAACATTATCTGTTTTAGTTTTAAGATAAGTATATAAAATGTACGCAGCGGTAATTCCGTCAGCATCATAATCGCCATAGACAGTGATTTTTTCGTTATTGTCAAGCGCTTCGTCAATGCGTTCAACAGCCCTGTCCATATCCTTTAAAAGATACGGATTGTGAAACGACGTTGCATCACGGCGGGTAAAGCGTTCAATATCCTCTCTGTCAGTAAGATTTTTAGAAAGCAATACCGCTGCCACAAATTTCGGCACATTATTAAGGCGGGCAATTTCTTCTATCTGTTCGGTTGTATAATCTGATATAATCCACTTGCTGTTTTTCATAACGCATCTGCCCCCTTTTAACAGTTTATAATATTATAATTATACCATCTGTAGAAGGTAAATTCAATACTTTTATATGTTGCAAATTAAAATTAAATATGGTATTATTCTAATTGACAAAAACATGAAAGGTCGAATACATATGACAGCAACTTTTATAAATGTAATTCTGGTAATCGCAGGCAGCCTCATAGGTCTGCTATTTAAAAACAAAATCAACGAAAACTTTTCTAAAGCGATAGTTACAGGTCTTGCGCTGTGCGTACTGACAATAGGTATACAAAGCGCTGTGCAAACACAGAATATGACGCTTGTTATAATAAGTATAGTGATAGGAATATTCATTGGCGAAGCACTTAAAATCGAAGACCGCATATACGGCATAGGCAACAAACTTAAATCTAAATTCAGCAAAGGCGATACCTCTAATTTTGCTGAGGGCTTTTTATCAGCATCACTGCTGTTCTGCGTGGGCAGTATGGCGATTATGGGTTCTATGGAGGCAGGCATCAACCATGACTATTCAATCATAATATCCAAAAGCGTTATAGATGGTATAACGGCGATTTCTTTAGCCGCAACGCTTGGTATAGGTGTAATGTTTTCGGCGGCATTTGTGCTTGTGTATCAGGGGGCGATAACAATTATCGCAATGTATGCAGGCAACTTTATGAGCGAGGTAATGATAAACGAAATGTCTGCCGTCGGAGGACTTTTAATTATCGCTTTGGCGATAAATATGCTGGGAATCAAAAAAATACGCGCAGGAAATATGCTGCCGGCAATTTTTGTTCCGCTTGTTTATTATCCCTTGTTTAATTTACTTACATCAATATTCTAATAAGCAAAAAGGTCTGCTTTAGCAGACCTTTTTGCTTTTATATTTATTTTTCGTAGCAATGCCGCCTCGTATGTGCCTTTGAGATTTATTTTCGTCAAGTATTTCTTTAGCCAGCATAGCCATATGCGGATTGATTTTCTGTAAACGCTCGGTGATATCTTTATGTACTGTGGATTTTGAAATCCCAAATCTTTTGGCGGCGGCACGGACAGTTGCTTTATTTTCAATAATATATTGAGCCAGCGTCACAACTCTCTCCATTATGTAATCTTTCACAACATCACCCCTCATATAATACTATATGAGGGGTGATTGGCAGTTATGTACTATTTTTTATTCTATAAACATAATACTAAAAATGTTTTACCAACTTTATAATTCGTGTGTGTGTTTTGTTCCCATATATACATCTGCAACCTCGGTAATGGTCATAAACGCTTCGGGGTCAATCTCGTGGGCGATTTCTTTTACATTTGGAATCTGAAATCTGTTTACTATAAAATACACAGCCGTTTTTTCCATTTTTGAATAATGTCCTTTTGCAAGCAGTTGTGTTACGCCGCTTTCGTATTCATTACTCAATGCGTCACACACTTCATCTGCTTTATCCGTTATAATCATTATTGCTTTTGAGCGGTCGATACCCTCTACTATAAAGTCAATCGTTTTAAGCCCTGCTCCGTAAGTAACAATCGAGTAAAGGGGCAATACCCAACTACCAAGTACCATACCACTTATAACATACAGAATTACATTATAAATCATTACAAATGTACCTACTGTAACGCCTATCTTTTTTGCAAAGATAACTGACATAACCTCTACACCATCGATTGCACCTCCAAGACGTATGGTAAGACCGCTGCCGACACCAGATATTATACCACCGAAGATTGAGCAAAGCAGTAAATCCTCTCCTGCCAGAGGCGATGTGATACTTACATCTATCGGGAA
Source organism: Clostridia bacterium (assembly GCA_017436905.1). Taxonomy (GTDB): domain Bacteria; phylum Bacillota; class Clostridia; order UMGS1810; family UMGS1810; genus SIG455. The sequence goes on from JAFSCF010000012.1 coordinate 64,197, forward strand.
TACATCGGTAATTAAAAATGCACCCAAAGCATACATTGCAACGGTGTATAAAGAATACACAGTAAAAACTTTACCCTGTTTTTTAAATCCGTAAAGAAATAGCGGGATATTTAAAACCAACAAAAATACTGACAACGGCAATGGTGTGATTTGAGATAAAAGCATAGATGTACCCGAAATACCACTGTCGTAAAGTTTTACAGGCGCAAGGAAAACCGTTATTCCAAAAGCATTTATAAAACCCGCTGTGGTAAGCCCTATAAAATTCAATATCTTAAATTTATGAATTATCTTTTTATTCAAATTGAATTCTCCTTTATGTTTGCTTTGAATATATGCATCCGCAATAATTCTGCCTGTAAAGATTGTACTGCGCAGAAAGTGCACAAGAGCGTTTGTACCCCTCGCCTTTTTTAAAGTCAGAGCACAAATATTTTACTCCGTACCTCTCTGCAAGTTCCAAGCCGATTTCATTAAGCCATTGCGCATTTTTATACGGACTTATAGAAAGTGTTGTAGTTACATAATCAAAGCCGTTTTCTTTTGCATACGCAACCGAACTTTCAAGCCGCAAGCGGTAGCATTTAGCACATCTTGCACCACCCTCAGGGATGTCTTCCATACCCTTTGCAATATTTTCAAATTCCGAATAATCATACGGCGGTGCAATAATTTTGATATCGCTCAAATCCATTTCGGCAGTTAATCTCTCTAACTCCTCTAAGCGGAATATAAATTCGCTTTCGGGGGATATATTCGGATTGTAGAAAAACAGAGTGATTTCAAAAACATCGCACAATTGCTCTAAAACAGCACTTGAACACGGTGCACAGCAGGCATGCAAAAGCAATTTCGGTTTTACCCCTGATTTTTTGATGTTTTCTATTTCTGCATCCATTTTAAGTTTATAGTTTAATTTCATTTTTACCTCTTAATTATTTTTTATATGTAACCTTTGAAGAATTTTGCTTTCAATAACTACAAACCATTTCATAATTCCATTATACTTTTTGTCCCACAATGCAAATAATGGTTTTTCTACATATTTAATTCTTAACAAATCAATCATAGAACAAAGAGTAAAAATAATTAAAACACTTGACACTGCATGAAGAACTAAAAATGGTGAATTATACATTCCTACATTATTTAATACATCTTTCCATAACCATTTACGCATAACATCACTATTTGCATGAATTAACAAAACACCAAAGCAAGTGGAAGATATTTTATTTATAAATTTACTGTTCTTCATTTTCAAGTTTTTAAAAGTCAAAAATGAAGAAACTGATACTAAAACAGCAAGCAAGGTATTTGAGTCTTGGACAAAATAATATGCCATTCTCTTGTTAAACCAATGTGACAAAAACGCACATGCAATTACAGAAAAAATTGAAATTATAACAAAAATTAAAGTAATCCATTTCCACAACTTAACATTCTCAAATATTCTTTTGGGATAATTCCTTATATATGATGCTATGAAATATAAAACCATAAACCACGAAACATAATTCATATTAACTGAAAAATACGGAAACGTGCCTAAAAATATGTATGTAAAAGAAAGCAATAACAGCAATAATAAATGTTGCTTTTCTGTGATATTATTAATCAAAATATTTAAAAACGGAATAAAGAGAAAGAATACAAGATACGCAGGTGAAAATCCTGTAGCAATGCTCCTTACAGGTAATATTATATTTATAATTCCTGTTAAAGTAACCTGATTATACGAAGTAATCCAAAAAACCAAGTTGATTATAATTCTGTAAAACCATATTTCAAATAAAAGTTTTAAAAATTTTTTCAGTGTTATATTGGATTTACACATAAAATATCCTGTAATTAAAACAAAACAATTAATTCCTGTCTTTCCCCAAGCACCAAAAATCAACAGAAACATAGATCTAATTGTTAATACATTAGAATAAATAGGACCTGTTGCATCTGTCAATCCGGAATTAACAACATAATGATGCGCTACAATCAAAAGCATAACAATAATACGATATAATTCCAGATTAGAGTCTCTTTCTTTTGTTTTTTGCATAAATTCGCCCCTTTTCTGTATTTATATTTTAAGTTTACGCAGATAATTCTTCTGCTCACCTGTTATTCTGTAACTCTCTACAGCCTTTTGAATAGTTTTGTTGTGCACCCATGCAGGCAAGCGATTTTGTTCTATATAAGGAATTGTGCTTTCCCATTGCTTCGCAAGGGCTGTGGCAAAATACCATGCAAGCATCATATTAACGTAGTATTCATCGCTTTTAACGGAAGATACCATATTCAAATAATTTTCATTAAATTCCGCATCAAGGTAATGAACCATAAGCATACCTATAGCATAACGCACAGTATACGCATGATCTGATTCAAGCCAGTTTTCAATCTCCAATAGCAGTTTATCAGTATTTTTTGCAAAGCATTTAGGGCGCATACCATCGCACGTTGCCCAGTTATCCACATATGGCAAAAATCGGTTTACTTCTTTAATGCACAAATCATACTCTTTTATACTCTCCAGCAAGAAAGCGTGCAGATTATTCTCCTCATAATATTTATGCGGAAGTCGATTTAAAAAATCACTTGATTTTTTACTGCCTGAAATTTCTTTTGCAATTTTTCGAAGAACGGGCACGCGCACGCCGATAATTGTTTCCAAATTGACAGTGGGCATAAGTTTTGAGTGGAAATCCTTATATTTTAAATCCTGATATTTAAAAAGTAACTCTATCATATATTTATCCATAGATAAAAGGACAGTTTTGGTACGTAAAACTGCCCTTTAATGTTATTAACTGTTTTTATATGCTTCCAATCTTTCAAGTATCATTTTATTAATAATCTGCGGATTGCCTTTGCCTTTAGACTCTTTCATAACCATACCTACTAAGAATCCGAGCGCACGGGTTTTACCGTTTTTATAATCTTCAAACGACTGAGGATTTTTATCTAAAACGTCATTAACCATTGCCTCTATGGCAGATTCGTCATTTATCTGCGCAAGACCTAAATCGTCAACTATCTTGGATGGTTTTTCGGCAGTTTCAAACATTTTTGCCAAAACTTTTTTGGCGGCAGTTATGCTGATAGTACCTTTATCAACAATAGATGCAAGTTCGTTAAGATCTTCGGGAGTAAATGAAATATCGTCAAAAGTAATATCCTGTTCTTTAACCACTTTCATAATATCACCCTGAAGCCAATTCGCAACGGCTTTAACATTACCGCCGAGTTCCACGCATTTATCAAAAAATCTTGCCATACTCTTGTTGCCAACGATAATGCCTGCCTCGTAATCACCAAGACCGAGTTCGCCCGTGTATCTTGCTTTTTTAACATCAGGCATTTCAGGCAGAGTGGCACGTATGCTTTCAATCCACTCGTCATCAACAACTATAGGCATGAGGTCGGGCTCGGGGAAATATCTGTAGTCGTGTGCTTCTTCTTTACTTCTTAAAAGCACGTTCTCGCCTTTGGCATCGTCCCAACGTCGTGTTTCCTGCTCAATAACTCCGCCATTATCAAGTATTTCGCTCTGGCGGCCGATTTCATATTCTATAGCACGCTGTGTACCGCTGAGGGTTGACACATTTTTCATTTCAGAGCGTGTGCCGAATTTATCGCTACCTACGGGACGCAAAGATACGTTGATATCACAACGCAGAGAGCCCTCCTCCATCTTACAGTCGGAAACCTCTATATACTGAAGAATGGATTTTAATGTTTCAAGGTAAATTCTTGCTTCTTCGGCACTTCTAAGGTCAGGCTCGGAAACAATCTCTATAAGCGGAACACCGCAACGGTTAAAATCAACGTATGACTCATCACCCATTACAGAGTGGATAAGTTTGCCTGCATCCTCTTCAATATGAATACGTGTAATGCCAATTCTTTTTTTCTCGCCGTTTACATCAATATCAACATATCCGTCTGTGCAAAGCGGCAAATCAAACTGCGAAATCTGGTAAGCCTTTGGCAGGTCGGGGTAGAAATAATTTTTTCTATCCTGCTTGCCCTCACGAGTGATGGAGCAGTTAAGCGCCAAACCTGCTTTAATGGCATACTCTACAACCTTTTTATTTAAAACGGGCAATGTACCTGGCATACCTGTGCATATAGGACAGCAGGAAGTGTTAACATCTAAACCGAACTCATTTTTGCATGAGCAGTAAATTTTTGTATTGGTGGAAAGTTCTGCGTGAACTTCCAGACCGATAACGGATTCATAATTCATATTATCCTGCCTCCTTTCTTATAACGTAGGACGAATTGTGTGGTAATCCGTGTTCTGTTCAAACGCATATGATGCACGCAGAAGTGTCGCCTCGTCAAATGCTTTGCCGATTAACTGCATACCTACCGGCATACCATTTGTATCAAAGCCTGCAGGAACAACTATACCGGGCAGACCAGCAATATTTACTGAAACTGTGCAGATATCGCCGAGGTACATCTGTACTGCATCGCTTATTTTACCGCCGATTTCAAATGCAGTGTTGGGGTATGCGGGTGAAAGTATCAAATCGTACTTTGCAAATGCGTCGTTGAAAGACTTTTTAATCAATGTGCGCACCTGCTGTGCCTTTTTGTAATACGCATCATAATAACCTGACGAAAGTGCATAAGTACCAAGCATTATACGACGTTTAACCTCACTGCCAAAACCCTCTGTACGTGATTTTGCATACAAGTCGTTTAAATCTTCAAATTCCTTTGTACGATAGCCGTATTTAATTCCGTCAAAACGTGCAAGGTTAGAACTTGCCTCTGCAGACGATATAATGTAATATGCACTCAAGGCATAGTCTGTCATAGGCAGGCTGAATTCTTCAACTATCGCACCCATTTCCTCGTATTTTTTAGCAGCAGCCAGTATGATTGTCTTAACGTCGGGTGCTATACCCTCGCCCATATATTCAGCAGGGATACCTATTTTCATTCCTTTAACATCATTTACCAATGCAGATTTATAATCAGGCAGTTTGATATTTGCAGATGTTGAGTCCATAGAGTCGTGACCTGCGATAGCGTTTAATGCAATAGCGCAGTCTGTAACGTCTTTTGTCATAGGACCAATCTGGTCGAGCGACGATGCAAACGCAACAAGACCAAAACGTGAAACCAAACCGTAAGTAGGTTTTAAACCTACTACCGAGCAGAACGATGCAGGCTGACGGATTGAGCCGCCCGTGTCACTTCCAAGAGAAAAAATAGCCTCATCTGCCGCTACAACAGCAGCACTGCCGCCTGATGAACCGCCCGGAACTTTAGTTAAGTCGTACGGGTTTTTGGTTATTTTAAAATATGATGTTTCGGTAGACGAACCCATAGCAAACTCGTCCATATTTGCTTTACCTACAATAACACCGCCGTTTTCTTTTATTTTTTTAGAAACAAACGCATCGTACGGCGGGACAAATGTTTCAAGCATTTTAGATGCACAAGTGGTGGCGATGCCGTTTGTGCAGATGTTATCTTTAACGGCTACGGGGATTCCGCAAATATCAGAAACACTCTCCCCTGCGGCAATTTTTTCGTCAGCCACTTTTGCCTGCTCAAGCGCAGACTCTGCCGCAACGCTTATATAGCCGCCTACTTTATCCTCTACAGCGTCTATACGCCCTAACACAGATTCGGTAATTTCAACACTTGAAATCTCTTTTGCTTTAAGCATTGAGGAAAGTTCATGTATGGTTTTTTCGTGCAAATTCAATATACTCTCCCCCTTACTCCACTACCTTCGGCACGAGAACACAGCCTCTTGCCTTGGCAGGTGCATTTTTTAAAATATCGTCTCTGTCATAAGACGGAACTTCCACATCTTCACGGAAAACATTATATATATCAGACACATGGTTAGTAGGTGCAATCTGCTCGGCATCGAGTTCGGAAAGTTTGTCCGCAAACTCAATAACCGCCTCCATGTTGAGCGATTTAACCTCTTCGTCAGTCAGTTTAAGACGTGCAAGTTCTGCTACGTGCTTTATCTGCTCAGTAGTTACTTTCATAAGTATACTTCCTTTCAATTAGCAATCACTATTATTATACACTATATTTAACCATTTTGCAACATAAAAACACCGCTTTTTAGCGGTGTTTTTATATGTATTCAAAATCAATTACGAAGAATTATGGCTATAATTGCAAGAACAATGGATATGTAATTATCTCGGGTAAGGCGTTCTTTAAACACTATCAGCGAAAGCAACGCCGCACCGATAAGCACCATTGAAGATGTAAGTATGCTATGTACAGACAACGGCATATACCGAAGTAATATCACACCTACCAGCGTTATACCGTTGGTAGGAATAGTATTTATACCCATAGGTATCAGAACACGGGGGCAAAATACATCTTTTGATACACCACGCATATATTGCAAACCATTTTTTATACTTCCTATCAAAAGAATTAAACTGCAGTTAATAAACGAGAATACATTAGTAAAGAGGAACATACTGTTTGTGTCGGTAAGACGTACATCAGTGGAATAAATTTTACTGAAAATTGACATTCCAGCCGCCACACAAATCCAAAGCGCACAAATTAAAAATGTCACCATACCGCCATTTGCAGAAAGCATTTTGCGTCCGGGCAAAAATACGGCTGTAATCAAAAGCGCAATAGCAATCAACAACTGAAACGAAAAAGGTTCTTTAAAAACAAATATTCCGAATATGGTTGAAAGAATAATTACTCCGCAGGTGTTAAGCAACGAACTTAATGCTATAGATATTCTGGAATATACTATTATCTGCAAAATCATATTTCCTGAAACAAACAGAGAAAAAACCAAAGCATATATCAGTATAACAGGGCTTACGGATATATGAAATTTTCCAAGAATATAAAAGCAAGCGGCACCAAATATGCTGTTTATTAAATTTATTGCAACAACATGGAAAAATGTCATCTTAATGCCTTGCTGCGTTTTCTTCAGGATAGCAGTTGTTGACATCGACAGAATTGTATAAAGAATATATAAAATAACAGTAAGATAAATATTCATACTTGTTTTCTCCTTTCACAATCGGGAGAATTATATCATACTATACATTTGCCGTCAATTCAAAAATGTGCACAATAATAAACATCGGTTTATTTTATCATCTGCTCAAATTCTTCTTCGCTTATAACAGCAACACCAAGAGCGTTTGCTTTGTCAAGTTTGCTTCCTGCGGCTTCGCCCGCAAGCACATAATCAGTCTTTTTCGATACGCTGCCGGAAACTTTTCCGCCAAATCGCTCTATTATCTCACTTGCATCTTTTCTGCCGTAACGTTCAAGTGTGCCGGTAAGGACGAACGTTTTCCCCTCAAAGCGGTTATCTGTGGTCTCGTCAGCAGAATATGTCATATTAACGCCGGCATCTGCCAACCGGTTAATAAAATCACGTGTGTGCGGTTGCGCAAAGAAATCCACGACGCTCTCCGCCATAACAGTTCCAATATCGCCAATCGAGGAAAGTTCCTCTACTGTTGCATCAAAAAGTGCGTATATATTGCCAAATTTTTTAGAAATCAGTTTAGACGCACCAGCGCCGATATGGCGTATACCCAAAGCATAGAGCAATTTTTCCATGCCGTTCTGCTTAGAGTTTTCAAGCGCATTTAAAATGTTATCAGCACTCTTCTCGCCCATTTTATCAAGTGCAGCAAGTTTATCTTTATCCATATAATAAAGGTCTGCGCTTGTCGATATAAGTTCGTTTTCAACAAGTTTTTCTATTATCTGCGGACCAAGCCCCTCTATATCCATAGCATCACGTGATACAAAGTGAATTATGTTGCGTATTGCCTGCGCAGGACAATCCACACCTGTGCAACGGTGCGCTGCCTCTCCGGTTTCTCTATGCACCTTTGCGCCGCATGCAGGGCACGTTTCGGGCATATTGAATTCAACTTCTGCACCGGTACGTTCCTCTTGAACAACGTCTACCACCTCAGGAATAATATCGCCGGCTTTCTGTATAACAACAGTATCGCCTATTCGGATATCCTTGCTGCGGATAAAGTCTATATTATGGAGCGTTGCACGGCTTACGGTAGAGCCTGCAATAAGCACCGGCTCAAGTTCTGCAGCAGGGGTTAAAACACCCGTTCTGCCAACTGCAACGGTTATGTCTTTCACCTTTGTTTTCTGCTTTTCGGCAGGGTACTTGTATGCTATTGCCCAACGTGGAGTTTTAGCGGTTGAGCCAAGTGCATCTCTGTGGCTTAACTTATCTATCTTAATAACAGCACCATCTATATCGTAATACAAATCACGGCGTACATCACCTATCCGCTCAATTTCTGCAAAGGCATCTTCTATAGTTTTAAAAGACTGCTCGTTTGATATAACTTTAAATCCGCATTTACGAAGCAGTTCAAGTCCCTCTAAATGCGATGAAACTTCCCTGCCCTCTATCTGCTGAATATTAAAAACAAAAATATCGAGATTTCGCTTAGCCGCAATGGCTGAATTGAGTTGACGCAAAGAGCCTGCTGCGGCATTACGTGGATTTGCAAATGTTGTTTCGCCGTTCTCTTCTCTGCGCTGATTAATTTTAGCAAAGTCGGGTTTTGATATAAACACCTCACCACGCACTTCTAAATACGGAATATTCTCACGAAGTTTAAGCGGGATTGATTTAACGGTTTTTAAGTTTTCCGTAACGTCTTCGCCCGTTATACCGTCGCCACGTGTAGAACCACGTGTAAATACAGAGTTTACATATTCAAGCGATACTGAAAGTCCGTCAATCTTCTGCTCTACACAGTATGCGGCATCATCTCCAAGCACATTGCGCACACGCACATCAAACTCTTTAAGTTCGTCAAACGAAAATGCATCTTGTAAACTCTGCATCGGTACAGCATGGGTAACGGTTTCAAAACCTTCTAAAACTTTGCCGCCGACTTTCTGGCTAGGTGAATCGACAGATATAAAATCAGGATTTTCCTTTTCTATATCTGTAAGTTCACGCATAAGTTTGTCGTACTGCTCGTCCGTTATATCAGGATTATCCAGAACATAGTATTTATAACTGTGCTCATTAAGTATATTTTTAAGTTCTTCATATCGCTCACGGGTTGTCATTAAAACACCTCCGCACCGTCATCAAAATATATCGCTTTACGGTGAATTTTTATATTATCTGCCTTAACATTCTGGAATTTTTCAAAAGCGGCAAGAACAAGTTCGGGTTTTAAGTTGCGCTTACTGCCTACGTTTATACGCATATCCATTTTATACGTTTCGCCGTTTTGAACGCAGGTAACGCTATGAATATCCGGCAGGATATCCTCGTCTTTTTCGCCACTTTTGGTGCGCTTGGTCATAACGACCTTGCCCATATTCATAAACGCATCGCAGTCAGGTGCAATATCGCTTTCGAACGAAACCGTATAAAGCGCCGTTTCAATATATTTAAATGCACGCATTTCATCAGCCTTGCGGATTTCTATAGCACGCAGACCCGCAGGCATAGTTGCATTTAATTTGGCGGTAAATGCACTTACGTCAATATCTTCTGTAAAAGTAATATCTAAATATTCACATTCGCTTGTTATACCTACCGAAAGAGGCAAAGCAACCGTCATAATAGAATGAGGGTTAAATCCCTGCGTATACTGAAGCGGCGCTTCTGCCCTGCGCAGAGCCCTGTTCATAGTGCGCATAAGGTCAAGGTGAGATATAAACTTAGCATCATCGCTGCGTTCATATTTTATCCTGTATTTACTCATAACATACCCCTCCCTTAAAACAAGCCGCACCGCAAGCTGCACATTTTTCACGGCAGTTAGGGGTAACTATTGCCTGTTCTGCTTTTTTCGCTTCGTTTATAAGAAATTTCTTTGTAACGCCTACATCTATCATATCCCAAGGCAAAATTTCGTCAAACGAGCGCTCACGTGTATAGAAAAACGGATCAATTCCGCACTCTTCAAAAACGGATATCCATTTATCGTAATCAAAAACTTCGCTCCAACCGTCTAAGCGTATACCTCGTTCAACCGCTTTTAAAAGCACTTTTGAAAGGCGTCTGTCACCACGGGCAAACACACCCTCTAAAACGCTTACAGGGGCTTCGTGATAGTTATATTTAATCTTGCGGTCGGTTATGTTGTCTTTTAAAAGCATCTGTTTAACTTTAAGTTCATCCATAGTGTTCTGCCTTGTCCATTGGAAAGGAGTAAACGCTTTCGGAACAAACGAAGATACACTTGTAGTTACACGCAAGCCTTTGCCACGCTTGTCCTTGTCAACCTTAAAGTATTGGTCAACAACTTTCTTGGCAAGGTCGGCAATACCTACAATATCTTCATCTTCTTCATATGGAAGACCTATCATAAAATAAAGTTTAATACTGCTGTAGCCGCCCTCAAACGCCATAGCAGACGCATTCATAAGGTCTTCTTCTGTAATACCCTTATTTATAACGTCACGCATACGCTGAGTACCTGCCTCAGGTGCAAAGGTCAAACTGCTTTTACGCACTTTCTGTACCTTTTGCATCAAATCCATAGAAAAAGAGTCCAGACGAAGTGACGGCAAAGAAAGGTTTACGCACTCGCTTTCGGTAATTTTTATAAGTTCGTCAGTTAATTCTTTAAGCCCTCTGTAGTCGCTGGTAGAAAGTGAAGAAAGGGAAATTTCTTCAAAGCCTGTTGATTTGAGCAGGTTTTTAGCATTTTCGAGCAAAGTTTCAGGGCTTTTTTCACGCACGGGGCGATAAATCATACCCGCCTGACAAAATCTGCAACCACGTATGCAACCACGGAAAACCTCAAGCATAATGCGGTCGTGCACAACCTCCATATAAGGCACTATAACCTCTTGAGGCACGAACATAGTGTCAAGGTTTTCAACCACTCTTTTACGCACTGTTTTGGGGATAGTTTCATCTATAGTATTAATAGCGGCAACTGTGCCGTCATCGTTATATTCAATATTATAAAAACTCGGCACGTATACACCGTCAATTTTTGCAACCGCACGAAGATACTCTTCCCTCGGTGCGCCGCTTTTTTTCCACTCGGCATACGCATCCATGACCTCCATCATAACCTCTTCGCCCTCGCCAAGCATATAATAATCGGCAAAGTCGGCAAGGCACTCGGCACTATACGCACACGGACCGCCCATAACAACAAACGGATCACCATCGCTGCGGTCTTTCTGAAGTTTAGGTATACCTGCAAGGTCTAACATATTGAGTATATTTGTATAACTCATCTCATACTGGAGAGTAAATCCTAAAAAGTCAAAATCTTTTATGGCATCGAAAGACTCCATGCCGTAAAGTGGTATATTATTCTTGCGCATTTCGTCTTCCATATCTGTCCACGGGGCAAAAACACGCTCGCACCACGTATCCTCGCGTGAGTTTAAAAGATGGTATAAAATTTTAAGACCAAGATGCGACATTCCCACCTCATAAATATCAGGAAAGCAAAACGCAAACCTGATATCTACATCCTTAGCATTTTTATGAACGCTGTTGAATTCATTACCTATATATCTCGTCGGCTTTGAAACCTTAGGTAATATTTTATACACCATATCTTTTGTGTTCATTTGTTCCTCCCAATAATCTGCCTACAGTTATATCTGCTCCGTGATTGATAATGCCGTCTATAATTTCGCTCTGTTGCAAAGTGCCCAGCAAATTCATATCATCGTCATATACAAAGAAATGGCAGATGTAGTTATAACCAAAATAATCCGTCAGCGATATTGCTGAAACATTCTGCATAACGGCACGATGCTTTACCGCAAGTGCCCTGCTCTGACGATCAAATTCTTTTGAATATATCATACGGCGCAGAAAAATAAGTTTTTTTCGCTCTTCCTTTAGATTATACACTAAAAATGCCGAGATAACAAGAAGAGAAATATTATATTTGCTTAACAAAAGAAAAATCATTCCGAAAAACGCAAATAATACAGCCGTAACACGTGTGAATTCCATAGCAAGTTTGTGTGATTTTACATATCCGTATCTGTAGGAGAATACGTTTTTTAAAAAAACTCCTCCATCAAGCGGTAGCGCAGGGAATATATTAAGTGCAAAAACGGCTATGTTTGACGCTTTAAATATCCTCATAAAAGGCGAACTATAACTCCCGAAGAAGCATATCAACAGTAAACTTGTAACAGGGCCGGCAACAGAGATAATCATTGAGTGTATGGGATTTACTATATTTTCTGTACAAAGATTTGCACCGTAAGGCATAAAACGCAGTTTAACAACTTTTTCGTCAAGCATAATGCAGGCAACAAAATGCCCTGCCTCATGTAACATAACGGCAAGGTACAAAACGGCAAGGCTTGTTATCTCCCCTAAACAATACGCCGCAAAAACAATCAGTACCACAAAACTGTCTATGTATAAATACTTAGATATTTTTATTTAAAACAACTCCCGACTTATCTATGCTCCATTTTAATATATTTTTCGGGGTCTGTAGGCTCGTCGTCAATACGCACGCCAAAGTGCAGATGCGGTCCCGTTGCAACACCCGTAGAGCCTACAGCGCCAATTACGGCAGACTCTGCTACAATATCGCCCTCTGCCACATACACTTCGTCAAGATGTGCATAAAAAGATTTTATCCGCTCGGTATGTTGGATAAGAATGCAGTTTCCGTAAATATCGTGTACTTTAACCTCTATAACTCTGCCGGGCGCAGTAGTTACAACAGCATCACCTCTGCTTCCTGCAATATCCACACCGTAATGGCTTGCATCCTGACCGGACACGGGGTGTTCTCTTAACCCGAACGGCGATGTAACTTTACCGTTTAAAGGCATAATCATATTTACATTTTCAGGGTATATAAACTCCTGAGGTGCTGCTTTTGCCACCAAATCCAAGGCTTCATCAACAGGTTTTGGCTCTGGTTGTTCAGTTTGCTCAGGCTGTATAACCTCGTTATCCTCTTTTATAAAATCCATAAATCCATTCCACATTACATTATCAGATAACACAGGATATTTATTAGTTAAACGTACACACATTTCATTAAAATGTATCTTTGCCTGCTGGACATTGCTGCTTACGGTTAAAGTTTTTGAAATGTATGCTCTGATACCCGTTTGTGTTTTTGATATCGGAAGGCATACTAAAAATACAGACGTACAGATAAGCAGTTGCCACACCAGTTTACTCACAAACTTAGCAGGTTTTTTTGATTTGGTTTTTGTTTTATGCGTTCCGTATCTTATATTTTTGCTGTGCATTAAATCATCCCCTTTCTATCAAATATATTCCATTGGGGATAATATTATGAAACGCACAAACAATATTGAAAACAGTTAAACTTTAGTATATAATATAATTACAAATACATTGGGGGGATACTATGAAACGTCTGATTTGTATTTTACTTACGCTCGTTATGGCATTTACGATTGTCGGCTGCGAACAGGAACTTAGTCAGTTAAACGCACTTTTTACAGAGGAATACCAGCAGATTGCATACGACGGAATGTTGCATGTATATTATCTTGATGTCGGTCAGGCAGACAGTATTTTTATATTACTGCCAAACGGCGAAAATATGCTTATTGATGCCGGCACCAAAGAAAGCGGCGAAGATATTGTAAATGTGCTTGGCAGCCTTGGTGTAACCGATATTGACTATCTTATCGGCACGCATCCGCACGCAGACCATATAGGTGGTATGCAACAAGTTGTGGAAGACTTTGATATTGGCAAAATTTATATGCCGAAAGTTTCAACTAATACAAAAACATATAAAAATCTGCTTCAGGCAATAAAAGATAAAAGATACACCATAACTACTGCAAAAGCAGGAGTAAATATTTTATCTGAAGACAACATTACCGCAACAATAGTTGCACCAAACAGCAACGAATACGACGACCTTAACAACTACTCCGCCGTGATTAAACTTACCTATGGAATGACATCATTTGTCTTTACCGGCGATGCAGAAAAACTATCCGAAGACGAAATCCGAACAAATATTAAATGCGATGTTTTAAAGGTCGGTCACCACGGCAGCAGCACCTCAACATCAAAAAACTTCCTTAAAAAGACCAGCCCCACATACGCAGTAATCTCTTGCGGTGCAGACAATGACTATGGTCATCCGCACAATGAAGTTATACAAAGACTTTACAAATCAGGTATATCAACTTACAGAACCGATTTAAACGGAACTATAGAAGCCATTTCAAACGGATACACAATTACATTCAATTCTGAGAGGTGAACTAAAAATGGAAATTATAATAGACAGAATTGAGGGCGATTTTGTCGTCGTAGAAACACCTGACGGCAACACGTACAATCTGCCGAAATCACTTTTTAAATCATGTGCTGAGGGCGATGTGTTTATCATAAAGAAGGATGCAGACAAAACACAACAGCAGAAAAAAGAAACAGAAAAACTTATGGACGAATTGTTTAAATAAATTTTTCGCACAACAAAAAAGAGAGTTGTTATCATTAACAACTCTCTTTTAATTTTGTTTGAATTAAACCAATTCGATAATAGCCATTTCAGCAGCGTCACCGCGTCTGGGGCCAACTTTCAAAATACGCGTATATCCACCGTTGCGCTCAGCATATTTGGGAGCGATTTCAGCGAACACCTTGGTCACAACGTCTTCTTTAGTAATAAAAGCCAACGCCTGACGTCTTGAATGGAGCGTATTATCCTTGCCCAATGTAATCATTTTCTCTGCAAGGCTTCTTACTTCTTTAGCCTTCGCAAGAGTTGTTTCGATTCTGCCGTTCTCCAGAAGTGAAGTAACGAGATTGCGAAGCATAGCCATTCTATTATCGGTTGCTTTACCTAATTTTCTTGTTCCGGGCATATCAGTACCTCCTTTTTACAATAGTTATCTAAAACGTTAAATGCTTAAAACGTTTATCTTATTCGTCGTAGTCCTTAGCAAACGTAAAGCCAAGTGCAGCCAGTTTGCCAATAACTTCTTCCAATGACTTTCTGCCAAGATTTCTTACCTTCATCATTTCGCTTTCAGATTTGTTTACCAAATCTTCAACAGTGTTGATGCCGGCACGTTTGAGGCAGTTGAATGAACGTACAGAAAGATCAAGTTCTTCTATAGTCATTTCCAGAACCATATTCTTTTTGTTATCCTCTTTTTCAACCATGATGTCTGTGTTCTTGATTTCATCAGTGAGGTCAATAAACAGACTCATGTGGTCATTGATTACCTTAGCGCTTAAAGAAAGTGCTTCTTCAGGAGTGATGGTACCGTCTGATGTAAGTTCAATGGTGAGTTTGTCATAGTCGGTTACCTGACCAACCCTTGTATCAGTAACATAATAGTTAACCTTTTCGATTGGAGAATAGATAGAGTCAACGGGGATTACACCGATGATGTTCTGAATTTTCTCCTTATTCTTCTCGCTGGTAACATAACCTCTGCCGTTTGAAAGAGTGATTTCCATATACAGTTTTGCACCTTCGTCTAATGTAGCGATGTGCAAATCAGGATTTAAAATCTCCACTTCATGGTCGTAGCGGATATCCCTTGCGCAAACCTCACCGGGGGTATTAGCCTCGATGTAAACGGTTTTTGTTGTATCGGAATGAACTTTGGTTATAAGTTTTTTAACATTTAAAACTATTTCAGTAACGTCTTCTTTTACTCCGGGGATAGTGGAAAACTCATGAAGAACGCCATCAATTTTAATGCTGGTAGCAGCACTTCCGGGCAAAGACGAAAGTAAAACACGTCTTAAAGCGTTACCTATTGTGGTACCGTAGCCACGCTCTAACGGTTCAATCTCGAATTTGGCGAAGGTGTTGTCTTCACTTTTTTCTACACATTCAACCCTAGGCTTTTCCATTTCAATCATGCTATAATCCTCCATTCCGGCTTATTGATAACATAAGTAACTCGATATTCTCTGCCGCAAAAACGGCAGAGAAATCTTATTACACAGTTATACCAACTGATAAGACAATTATTATTTAGAGTACAACTCTACGATTAAGTGTTCTTCAACATCGAAATCAATATCATCTCTCTCAGCCAAAGCAATAACTTTACCTGTAAGAGTGTTTTTGTCCATATCCAGCCATTTCGGAACTATTCTTGAAGAATTTGCTTCAACGATTTCTTTCATTCTGTCAGAGCCCTGAGTTTTCTCTTTAAGAGAAATCACATCGCCAACTTTTACACGATATGAAGGGATATCAAGTTTTTTGCCGTTTACAAGAATGTGACCATGGTTAACCAACTGTCTTGATTCTCTTCTTGTGTTGGCAAGACCTAATCTGAACACTACGTTATCCAGTCTTGATTCCAAAATCTGAAGCAGATTTTCACCGGTAACGCCGGGCATTTTCATTGCTAATTCATAGTATTTATGGAACTGTTTTTCCAACATACCATAGATGAACTTAACTTTCTGTTTCTCGGTAAGCTGGCGTCCGTACTCGCTTTGCTTTCTTCTCATAGGTCTGGGATTTCTGTTAGATGATTTGTCAATACCCATAACAGAAGGCTCAATACCTAAGGTCCTGCATCTTTTCAATACAGGTTGCATATTTCTAGCCATTTGTTTATCCTCCTAACTTCAAAAATTAAAAATCAAACTCTTCTTCTTTTGGGCGGTCTGCAACCGTTATGAGGAATAGGTGTTACGTCTTTAATCATACTAACTTCCAAGCCTGCGGTCTGCAAAGCGCGGATAGCCGCTTCTCTGCCTGCGCCGGGGCCCTTAACATAAACCTCTACTGTTTTCAGTCCGTGCTCCATAGCAGCTTTAGCAGCAGTTTCTGCAGCCATCTGCGAAGCGAAAGGTGTGCTCTTTCTTGAGCCGCGGAAGCCGAGGCCGCCGGAACTTGCCCATGAAAGCGCGTTACCTGCTGTATCAGTGATAGTTACGATTGTATTATTGAAAGTGGAAGCGATATGAGCTGCTCCACGTTCAATATTTTTCTTTTCACGTCTTTTACGTGTTCTTTTTGGTTGAGCCAATTCTTATCCCTCCCTGATTATTTCTTCTTACCAGCGATAGTCTTCTTAGGACCTTTTCTGGTACGTGCATTATTTTTGGTGTTCTGACCTCTTACGGGCAGACCGCGTCTGTGACGCAGACCACGGTAGCAACCGATTTCGATAAGTCTTTTAATATCAAGAGCAGTCTGTCTGCGCAGGTCACCTTCAACAGTGTAATCTCTGTCGATGATTTCTCTGAGCTTTGCTACTTCTTCATCTGTCAAGTCTTTAACTCTTGTATCCGGATTAATACCGGCTTCGCTTAAAATTTTCTTTGAGCTGGGCAGACCAATTCCGAAAATGTAGGTAAGGCCAACCTCTACTCTTTTTTCTTTTGGTAAGTCAACGCTTGCTATTCTCGCCATTGAATTTTCACACCTCCTGTGTTTGTTTCGCTTTCCTTGTATATTCATTATAAATAACTACAAGGTTATAAAACGTATCTCACGTTTTATACAGCCGCCCCTGTAAGCTATAAACAATTTATAAAATCCAAAGTCAAAGGAAAAGGTTTAATCAACCCTGTCTCTGTTTGTGCTTGGGATTTTCACAGATAACCATAATGTTACCTTTTCTTTTAATAATTTTGCATTTTTCGCAAATCGGTTTAACAGATGGTCTTACTTTCATAATTACATTACCTCCATTTAATTTTATCGTGAATTATTTTGCCCTCCAAGTAATGCGGCCTTTGGTAAGGTCATAGGGTGACAGTTCAACTGTCACTTTATCACCGGGCAAAATTCTGATAAAATTCATCCTGAGTTTGCCCGAAATATGAGCAAGAACCCTGTGCCCGTTTTCAAATTCTACTTGAAACATTGCGTTTGGCAAAGCCTCAATGACTGTGCCTTCAAGTTCTAATACATCTTCTTTAGCCAAGATTAAAACCTCCCTGTTATAATGTCGCTCTCCGCGGTGAGATTACCTTTGAATTGTGATAACGTCTTACGGATTGCCTTATCGGTTATTCCGTTTTGCAGTTTTTCGCAAACATCACTGTTTGTCGAACCTGCGTACTCTGTATGCTTTATCTTCTTTTTCTTCGGTGTACTCACTTTTCTGTTTTTACCGTCACATAAATATAAAAATTGGTTTTCAACTGATAAAACTACAAAACATTTACCCTTTTCTCTGCCTGATGTGGCAATTACTAAATCTCCGGGTTTAATGTTCAAGCATATCACCTCTGTAAATCAGTAAGCAATTCGGGCTGTCCGTCTGTTACCAGAACGGTGTTTTCATAATGTGCTGCCAGCGACCCGTCTGCAGTGACAACTGTCCAGCCGTCACGCAGAGTGTTGATAGCAAACCCTCCTTGGTTAACCATTGGCTCTATAGCAAGGGCCATACCCTTAACGAGCCTTATTCCATGTCCCGCTTTTCCATAGTTTGGAATTTCGGGGTCCTCATGAAGATTTTTGCCTATACCATGCCCACAGTAATTTCTGACAATGCTGAATCCGTTTTTCTCTACATATTCTTGTATTGCTGCAGATATAGTGTAGAGCCTTTCACCGTGACGTGCGTATTTGATACCTTCGTAAAAACTCTGTTTGGTAACATCAATGAGTTTTTGAGCCTCATCTGAAATATTACCTACAGCGAAAGTTCTGCACGCATCGCCGTGATAACCGTCTATCACAGCACCGATGTCCAGACTTATGATATCGCCTTCTTTGAGTTTATCCGAAGACGGAATACCATGAATTACAACATTGTTTACAGAAGCACAGATACTTGCGGGGAAGCCGTTATAATTAAGGAAAGACGGCTTCGCTCCTTGACTTAATATAAATTCTTTTGCAATCGTATCAAGTTCTTTAGTTGTTACTCCGGCTTTAACATAAGGTTTAAGCGCTTCAAATGTGCCGTACACGATTTTTCCTGCGCGACGCATTTTATCTGCTTCTGATGATGATTTAATATAAACCATAATTTACTCGCTCCATTACACTTAAACCAACTCGTAGCCGATAGCCTTAAAAACTTCCTCCGTAGTGTGGCGAACATCGTCCTTACCAACAACGGTAACCAGTTTACCGGTTTCCTCATAATATTTGATGAGGGGTTCGGTCTGTTCATGATAAACAGCCAATCTTTTTGCGATTGTTTCAGGATTATCATCTGCTCTGGTAACGAGTGCTTCGCCGCATTTATCGCAGAACTCGCCTTTAGATGAAGGATTCATAACCACATGGTATGTGGCGGCGCATTTAGGGCATTCTCTTCTGCCTGAAAGACGCTCCATAATAACTTCGTCATCTACATGAAGTGAAATAACATAGTCAATATCTACCTTTTTATCATCTAATGCTTTAGCCTGCGCAATAGTACGTGGAAATCCGTCTAATATAAAACCGTTTACACAATCCGGCATAGAAATGCGCTCGTCTAAAAGACGAATAACTACATCATCGGGAACGAGCTGCCCGTTATCGATATATTTTTTAGCCTCTATGCCTACCTGTGTACCACTCTTAATTGCATTTCTTATTATTGCGCCTGTGGAAATAGCAGGGATTGAAAGTTTTTCTTTAAGTTCTGCTGCCTGAGTTCCTTTACCCGCACCGGGAGCGCCTAACATAATAAGTTTCATATTACCACCTACAGTCTTAAATGATTATTCTAAAAATCCTTTGTAGTGGCGCATTAACATCTGAGATTCAATCTGTTTAACAGTTTCAAGTGCAACACCAACCATGATGAGCAATGAAGTACCGCCGATTGAAATCTGGAATCCGATAAATTTACCCATAATTAAAGGTAATGCTGCGATAACACCCAGGAACAGTGCACCTGTAAGAGTAATCTTAGATAAGATTCTGCTTATAAAGTCGCTGGTGGGTTTACCGGGACGAATACCGGGTACAAAGCCGCCGTTCTTCTTCATATTGTTTGCAATTTCAATTGGATTGAACTGAATTGCTGTATAGAAATATGTGAAGAATATGATAAGCAATACATACATAACAATATAGAACCATGAGTTAGGTGAAAGAACGTTGAGAACTTTCAGCCAGAAACCACCGGTAGGAGCACCGAACAGGTTCATAAGTGTTGATGGGAATGCCATTATCGACATAGCGAAGATAATCGGAATAACGCCTGCCATTGACACTTTAATCGGAATATGTGTGCTCTGGCCACCATACATTTTACGGCCAACCATACGTTTTGCATACTGAACAGGGATACGTCTTTCAGCGTCGTTGATGAATACTACGAACACTACCATAGCGATTGCAATAACTGCAATTGCGATAAGTGCCCAGATATTGAGTGCACCAGCCTTGAAGTTGTTGAACAGACCGATTACACCTGAAGGAATACCTGAAACGATACCCGCAAAGATAATCATTGAAATACCGTTACCAATTCCGTTTTCGGTAATCTTCTCACCCAACCACATAAGGAATGCTGTACCTGCTGTAAAGGTAACAACGATTGTGATGAATGACAACACACCGGGATTTTCAACTGCGCCTTTAATACCGAAGTACAAACCTGTTGCCTGAATAAGCGCCAGAATAATTGTACCATATCTTGTCCAGGAAGCAATTTTCTTTCTGCCCTCTTCGCCTTCTTTAGACATACGTTCAAGAGCAGGGATTGCTACAGTTAACAGTTGCAAAATAATTGAACTGTTAATGTATGGGGTGATACTCATTGCAAATATTGTTGCGTTTGAGAACGCACCACCGGAGAAAGAATCCATCAGCGCAAACAGTGAACTGCCGTCGCTAACGAGTTCGGCAAGTGCTGCACTGTTAAGACCGGGAACAGGAATAAATGTACCGAGTCTGAAAACTGCGAGCATTAAGAGTGTAAAAAGCATTTTCTTTCTCAAATCAGGGATTTTCCAAGCATCTCTAATTGTCTGAAACACTTTATATCACCTCTGCCTTTCCGCCGGCAGCTTCGATTTTCTCCTTAGCGCTTGCGGTGAATTTTGAAGCCTTTACGGTAATCTTTTTATCAAGTGTACCATTACCTAAAACTTTAATTCCATCACATACTTTTTTGATAACGCCTGCTTCTTTCAAAGCTTTTGCATCAACAACTGCACCATCTTCAAAAATATTAAAATCGGAAACCTTGACTTCCGCATATTCTGTTGCAAAAATGTTTGTAAAACCGCGTTTAGGCAGACGTCTGTAGATAGGCATCTGGCCACCCTCAAAGCCCAGTCTTACGCCGCCGCCTGAGCGTGCGTTCTGACCTTTGTGACCGCGACCTGCTGTTTTACCGTTACCGGAGCCGTGACCTCTACCAATTCTTTTAGAGTTCTTTGTAGTACCAGCAGTGGGAGCAAGTTCATATAATTTCATGCAAGGCACCTCCTTTTTTATTAGATTTCTTCTACTTTTACTAAGTGATTAACTTTTTTAACCATACCTCTTATTTGAGGTGTGTCGTTATGAATTTTTTCGCTTCTGATTTTAGTCAGACCCAAAGCAGCAACGGTTGCAATCTGATCTTTTTTGCTGCCGATTGTGCTTTTGACTAAAGTAACTTTTAAATTAGCCATTTCGCTTTACCTCCTCAAATATTTTAAACGCTCAAACTATTAACCTAATAACTCTTCAACGGTTTTGCCTCTGAGTTTTGCAACTTCTTCAGCAACCATAAGGTTTTTAAGTCCGTCGATTGTAGCATTTACCATATTACGAGGATTGTTGCTGCGCAGTGACTTAGTTCTGATGTCACGGATGCCGGCGAGCTCTAATACTGCTCTAACTCCGCCACCTGCGATAACACCGGTACCTTCACCGGCAGGCTTTAACAATACTCTACCTGCACCAAACTCACCGATAATTTCGTGAGGGATTGTGGTATTTACCATAGGAACGGTAATCATATTTTTCTTAGCGTCGTCAATAGCTTTTCTAACAGCGTCGGGGATTTCAGCAGATTTACCTGCACCGGCACCTACGTGACCGTTTCCGTCACCAACTACTACCAATACGCTGAAACGCATTGTTCTACCGCCCTTTACAGTTTTAGCAACACGATTGATGCTGACAACCTTTTCCTGTAAATCTAAAGTACTTGCATCTATTCTTTCCATAAAACTGGCCAAACCTCCTTTTTCTTAGAAATCTAATCCGCCTTCTCTAGCACCGGCGGCAAGTTCTGCAACTCTACCGTGATAGATATATCCGCCACGATCGAAAACTACCTGCTTAATACCTTTTTCGATAGCTTTCTTTGCAACTGCAATGCCTACTGCCTTTGCTGCTTCTTTATTACCACCATTGGTAATGCTTGCCTTTACATCAGCATCAAGTGAAGAAGCGGCTACTAAAGTAACACCTGCAGTATCATCAATAATCTGTGCGTATATATTGCTGGAACTTCTGAATACGTTCAGTCTGGGACGTTCAGCAGTACCGCTTACATTTTTTCTTACGCGGTAATGTCTTTTAATTCTCTGATCGTTACTGCTCTTTTTATTAACCATGACCATAACTCCTTTCTTAAAAAGTAAATCTGTATCTCCGCTTTAAACAGCGGGATTAACTTTTTCAGGATATGAAAATCAAAATGGGTTTCAAGAAATACTGAATTATTTCTTACCGCCTGTTTTACCTTCTTTTCTCCTGATATGCTCATCAGCATATTTAATACCTTTGCCCTTGTAAGGCTCGGGGGGACGTTTCTCACGAATCTGTGCGGCAATCTGTCCTACGATCTGTTTGTCGATACCTTTAACGATAATTGTGTTGGCATCGGGTGCCTCCAGTGTGTAATCGTCAGTATCTTCAAACTCTACCGGATGAGAAAAGCCCAGGTTCAGAGTTAATTTCTTTCCCTGTTTTGCACAACGGTAACCTACACCGTTGATTTCGAGTTTTTTCTCGAAGCCATCTGTAACACCTACAACCATGTTGTTCAAGAGTGTTCTTGTCAGGCCGTGGAAAGATCTGTTTTCTTTTTTATCGTTAGGTCTGGTCACAACGATCTGTGCGCCATCCTGTGCAATAGTTATTTCCTTGCGGAATTTCTTTGTTAAAGTACCTTTAGGGCCTTTAACTACTACCTCGTTCTCAGGGCTTACTTTTACTTCAACACCTGCGGGAACGTTGATAGGCATATTTCCTATTCTTGACAATTATCTCACCTCCTGAAAGTCATTACCAAATAAATGCTAATACTTCGCCACCTACGTTTTCACTTCTTGCTTTTTTGTCGGTCATAATACCTTTAGAAGTTGAAATGATAGCGATACCGAGACCTCTTAATACTCTCGGAAGTTCATCTTTACTTGCGTATACTCTCAAACCGGGTTTTGAAATCCTCTTGAGTCCTGTAATAACCTTCTGTTTGTTAGGACCGTATTTAAGAGTAACTTTTATAATGCCTTGCAGTCCGTCCTCTATAACTTCATAACCTGCAATATAACCTTCTTCCAGTAAAATCTTAGCAATTTCTACTTTAATCTTTGATGAAGGAATATTAACGGTTTCATGTTTGGAAGAATTCGCGTTTCTGATACGTGTGAGCATATCAGCAATCGGATCTGTTATCTGCATTTTGCTACCTCCTTTTTTGTAGTCTGTAGTTCTATATTATTTAGTCCGGTTTTACCAACTTGCTTTTCTAACACCGGGAATCTGACCCTTATAAGCCAACTCTCTGAAACAGATACGGCAAATGCCATATTTTCTAAGGTATGCGTGGGGTCTGCCGCAGATTTTGCATCTGTTATATTCTCTTGTACTGAATTTCTGCTTTTTCTGCTGCTTTAATATCATTGCCTTTTTAGCCATGTATTGTTACCTCCCCTCAAGCCTTTATAAACGGAGCACCCATCAGTGAAAGAAGTTCTCTTGCTTCTTCGTCTGTGTTTGCTGTTGTAACGAATATAATGTCCATACCTCTGATTTTGTCTATCTTATCATAGTCAATTTCCGGGAATATGAGTTGCTCTTTAATACCAAGCGCGTAGTTACCGCGGCCATCGAAAGAGTTAGCACTGATACCATGGAAGTCTCTTACACGGGGAAGAGCAACTGAGAACAGTCTATCCATGAATTCGTACATCTTATCGCTTCTTAAGGTAACTTTGCAGCCGATGTTCATGCCTTCTCTGAGTTTAAAGTTAGCAACAGATTTTTTTGCTTTAGTAATAACGGGTTTCTGGCCTGTTATAGCAGCAAGGTCTGAAACGGCAGCTTCAAGTGCTTTTGCATTATCCTTAGCTTCGCCTACACCGATGTTAACAACGATTTTCTCGAACTTAGGAATCTGCATGGGGCTTTTGTATCCGAACTTCTCCATCATAGCACTTCTAACTTCGTTTTCGTATTTATCTCTAAATCTTGCCATTGCCGAAAATCCTCCTCTCAATCAAAAATTATTTCTCAAATACTTCTGAGCAGTTTTTGCATACTCTTACCTTTGAACCGTCGTCGAGTAATTTGTAACCGATACGGGTTGCTTTACCGCAAGAAGGGCACACGTGCATAACTTTGCAAGCGTAAAGTGCTGCTTCCTGAGTGATAATTCCGCTCTGGTCACCCTGTTTTCTGGGTTTAACATGTTTTGTAGCCATGTTAACACCTTCAACGATTACTTTTCTTGAAGCGGCGTCAACTGATAAAACTTTGCCTTTTTTGCCTTTATCTTTACCGGAGATAACTACTACGTTATCACCTTTTTTAATGCTTACTCTGTTTCTCATTTATCGACACCTCCTTAAAGTACTTCCGGTGCTAATGACAATATCTTCATGTACTCCTTCTCACGAAGTTCTCTGGCGATGGGGCCAAAGATACGAGTACCTGTTGGGTTTTTATCATCTCTTATAATAACAGCTGCATTTTCATCAAATTTGATGTAAGTGCCGTCAGATCTTCTAAGACCTTTTACACTTCTTACTACAACTGCTTTTACAACGTCACCTTTTTTAACAACACCGCCGGGTGTTGCTTTTTTAACAGAAGCAACTACTACGTCGCCAATGTTTGCATACTTTCTGCGGCTACCGCCCAGAACTCTGATGCACATAAGTTCCTTAGCGCCTGTGTTATCGGCAACTTTTAATAAAGTCTGCTGTTGTATCACTTAAACTCTCTCCTTCCATTAAAAGATTACTGAGCTTTCTCGGTAATTTCAACCAGTCTCCATCTCTTATCTTTAGAAAGTGGTCTTGTTTCCATAACCTTTACTCTGTCGCCTACTCTTGCCACCTGATTTTCATCATGAGCTTTCAGCTTATAAGTTCTCTTCATAATTTTACCGTAAAGCGGATGCTTAACGTTATATTCAATAGCAACTACAATGGTTTTGTCCATTTTGTCACTTACAACTTTACCTATACGGGTTTTTCTGTAATTGCGTTCCATTTACATGTTCCTCCTCTCTTATTAATTAAACAGTTAATTCTCTTTCGCGAAGGATTGTTTTAACTCTTGCAATTGTACGCTTAACATCGGTTATTCTCTGAGGGTTGTCAAGCTGATTTGTAGCGTGCTGGAATCTTAAATTAAACAGCTCAGCTTTCAACTCATCTAACTTCTGGTTCAGCTCCATGTCGGTAAAATCTCTGATTTCATTAACCTTCATTCAAATCACCGTCCATTTCCTGAGCAGCAGAAATGATTTTGCATTTTACAGGAAGTTTGTGAATAGCGAGACGCAGTGCCTCTCTTGCAACTTCCTCATCAACTCCGCCGATCTCAAATAATACTCTGCCGGGTTTAACAACTGCTACCCAGTACTCAGGTGAACCTTTACCGCTACCCATACGAGTTTCAGCAGGTTTCTCTGTAACAGGTTTATCCGGGAAAATCTTAATCCATACCTGACCGCCTCTCTTTGTATAACGTGTCATCGCTATACGGGCAGCCTCTATCTGGTTACTGGTAATCCAAGCGGGTTCTAATGCCTGAATACCAAAATCACCGTTAGAAACAGTATTGCCGCGGAGAGCCTTACCTTTCATGCGACCGCGCATTACTCTTCTGTATTTAACTCTTTTTGGTAATAACATTGCTTATTTACCTCCTTCACCGTTGGCGCCTTTAGCGGCTCTGGGAGCTCTTGCAGGTCTCTGACCACCCTGACGGGGTGCTCTGTTAGTTCTTGGAGCACGTTCTTCTTTACGTTCTCTGCCGAACTGTGCACTTGCATTGAGGATCTCGCCTTTATAAATCCAAACTTTTACGCCGATTTTGCCGTATGTTGTGTCAGCCTCATAGAAACCGTAATCGATGTCTGCTCTGAGTGTCTGCAGCGGAATAGTACCTTCATGGTAGTGCTCGCTTCTTGCAATTTCAGCACCGCCCAAACGACCTGATACGCAAGTTTTGATACCTTTAGCACCCATTTTCATAGCGCGCTGCATGCACTGTTTCATAGCACGTCTGAAAGAAATTCTGCGCTCTAACTGTGCAGCGATATTCTCAGCAACCAACTGTGCATTAACATCAGCATTTCTAACTTCAACAATATTGAGAACTACAGTTTTATTAATGAGTTTCTCAACTTTTGCTTTAACTTTCTCTTTTTCTGCTCCACTGCGGCCGATAATGATACCGGGTTTAGCGGCATGAACATTAATAACAACTCTGTTATTTGCTCTTTCAATTTCAATAGCAGCAATGCCGGCAGCAAAAAGTTCTTTCTTTAAGAATTTTCTTATGTTGTAATCTTCTACAAGATTATTACCGAAATCTTTTTTGTTAGCATACCATTTGGAATCCCAATCTTTGATAACGCCAACTCTTAATCCGTGCGGATTTACTTTCTGACCCAAAATCGTTACCTCCTTTGCTTAGTTCTTTTCCTTCAGCACAACTGTAATGTGTGAAGTTCTTTTTCTAATTCTGAACGCTCTACCCTGAGCTCTAGGTCTAATTCTTTTAAGTGTAGGTCCCTGAGTAGCATAGATTTCTGCAACGTAAAGTTTTTCAACGTCCATTTCATGGTTGTTTTCAGCATTAGCGATTGCAGATTTCAAAAGTTTCTCAACTAACTCAGCAGCAGCTTTAGGTGTGAATTTCAAAACTGCCAGAGCTTCGCCTACGGATTTATTTCTGATAAGGTCGATAACAACCTTTACCTTTCTGGATGAAATACGCGCATAGCTTAATTTAGCTTTTGCAACTTTCTGTTCCATAGTTAATCCTCCTCTCGTGGAATTTCAGTTACCATTATGATTGATTATTTGGATGTTTTTGAACCTGCATGACCTTTAAAGGTACGTGTAGGAGCAAATTCTCCCAACTTGTGTCCTACCATATCCTCTGTTACATATACAGGCACGTGTTTTCTGCCGTCATGAACTGCGATGGTATGACCAACCATATCGGGGAATATTGTAGATGCACGTGACCAAGTTTTGATAACTCTTTTTTCACCTGCATTATTCATATCGATAATCCTTTTTAAAAGGCGTTCTTCCACATAAGGTCCTTTTTTAACTGATCTTGACATTAGTGAACCTCCTTCCGAAACATTTAAGTTTTACGCGGCAGTTTGTGCAGTTGCACAAACTGACCGGCGAATTAATGTCAAGCAAAAATTATCTGCCGTTTCTGCGTTTAACGATAAATTTGTTGCTTGCTTTTTTCTTGGAACGTGTCTTGTGACCAAGAGTAGGTTTACCCCAGGGGGTAACAGGTCCGGGTTTACCGATAGGTGATTTACCTTCACCACCACCGTGGGGGTGATCACAGGGGTTCATTACTACACCACGTACGGTAGGTCTCCAACCCATGTGTCTTTTTCTACCTGCTTTACCGATTGACATGTTCTCGTGATCGCCGTTACCAACTTCACCGATTGTTGCTTTGCAGTCAAGTCTGATTAATCTAACTTCGCCAGAGGGAAGTCTAACCTGTGCATAGCCGTTCTCTTTAGCCATAAGCTGTGCAGAGTTACCTGCTGCTCTAACTAACTGACCGCCTCTGTTGGGGAACAGTTCGATGTTGTGGATTAAAGTACCAACGGGAATGTTCTGAATGAAGAGTGCGTTACCGGGTTTGATATCGCAGTCAGCACCTGAACGTACAACGTCGCCAACTTTTAAACCGTTGGGAGCGATGATGTAACTTTTTACGCCGTCTTCGTACTCGATAAGAGCGATGTTTGCGCTTCTGTTGGGGTCGTACTCGATTGTACGAACAGTAGCGTTGATACCGTCTTTATTTCTTTTGAAATCAATAATTCTGTATTTTCTTTTGTTTCCGCCGCCTCTGTGACGAACAGTAATTCTACCGTATGAGTTTCTGCCTGAGTGCTTCTTTAAAGGTTCAAGCAAAGATTTCTCGGGAGCAACCTTGGATAATTCCTCAAAGGTTGATACTGTCATAAATCTGCGGGCGGGTGATGTAGGATTAAAACTTCTTAATGCAATTCCTTATTCACTCCTTCTGCTTTATCTATTTAATTAAGCCATGCCTTCAAAGAATTCAATGGTTTTGCTGTCTGCTGTTAATTTAACAGTAGCCTTTTTCCAGTCAGGACGTTTGCCCATGTGGACACCCATTCTCTTCATTTTTCCGCGAACTCTTGAAGTAGTTACCTTTTCAACTTTAACGCCGAAAATCTGCTCTACAGCTTTTCTGATTTCGATTTTGTTTGCGTTAAGGGCTACTTTAAAGGTGTACTTGCGATCAGCCAACTGATCCATGCTTTTCTCAGAAACGATAGGCTTTATGATGATATCGTGCATAGTCATTATGCATACACCTCCTCAAGTTTTGATACAGCGTCTTTAGTAATGATGAGTTTATCGTGATTGAGAATCTCATATACATTCAGACTGCCTGTGAATGCAGTGCCAACTCCGGGAATGTTTTTAGCGGATTTCACTACATTATCATTTTTATCGCATGTTACGATAAGTGCTTTAGAATTTACATTGAGGTTTGTGAGCATATTTGCGATAGTTTTTGTTTTGATTTCTGTCATAGCAATCTCATCGACAACTATGATTTCCTGCTCAGCAACCTTGCTTGAGAGTGCAGATTTAAGAGCAACTCTCTTAACTTTTTTATTAAGTGTATAACTGTAGTCTCTGGGTTTGGGACCGAGTGCGATACCGCCCTTAATCCACTGTGGAGCACGGATAGAACCCTGTCTTGCACGGCCAGTACCTTTCTGTCTCCAAGGTTTAATGCCGCCGCCGCGAACTTCTGAACGAGTTTTTGTGCTCTGTGTACCCTGTCTCTGATTAGCCAGGTAATTAACTACAACCTGATGCAATACAGAAGTGTTTACTTCCTGTCCGAACAGTGCGTCGTTCAGGTTAATATCACCAACCTGTTTGCCTTCCATGTTATATACTGCTACGTTAGGCATAATAATTGTCCTCCTTTCCAACCGTTATTTATGCTTTTACTGTATCTTTAACAATCAACAATCCGCCTTTAGCGCCGGGAACTGCGCCCTTAACCAAAATAAGGTTTTTGTCGTTGTCTACTCTTACAACATCCAGATTCTGAACAGTAACTCTCTCAACACCCATGTGACCGGGGAGTTTTTTGTTTTTCATAACTCTTGAGGGAGTTGAACAAGCACCCAACGAACCGGGTCTTCTGTGATAACCTGAACCGTGAGTCATAGGACCTCTGTGGCTGCCCCATCTTTTGATAGAACCTGCAAAGCCCTTACCCTTGCTTGTACCTGTAACGTCTACTTTTTCACCTGCTGCGAAAATCTCAGCAGTAATCTGGTCGCCTACATTGTAAGCTGCGCAATCATCAAGTCTGAATTCACGAAGAACTTTCTTAAGAGCAACGCCTGCTTTTGCAAAGTGTCCTTTTAAGGGTTTTGTAACTGCTTTTTCTTTAGCATTTTCAAAACCAACCTGAATTGCATCGTAACCGTCATTTTCAACAGTTTTCTTCTGAACTACGGCAACAGGACCGGCTTCAATAACAGTAACGGGGATTACAACGCCGTCTTCTGTGAAAACCTGTGTCATGCCGATTTTTCTGCCTAAAATTGCTTTCTGCATTTTTTCTTCCTCCTATTAGGTTATTGGTTGAAGCCCTATGCTCCAACATGACCGCCGTTCAACGCCCGGCAAGCGGAAACTCCAGTTAGATCTGTTTGATCTCGATATCTACGCCGGCAGGCAAAGAAATCTTGAGCAGAGTTTCGATAGTCTTCTGTGTGGGTTCAAGGATGTCGATGAGTCTTTTGTGAGTTCTCATTTCGAACTGCTCACGGGAATCCTTGTACTTATGAACCGCTCTTAAGATTGTAACAATCTCTTTCTTTGTCGGGAGCGGAATAGGACCTGAAACCTTAGCGCCTGTACGCTGTGCTGTTTCTACGATCTTCTGAGCCGACTGGTCGATGAGCTGATGGTCATAAGCTTTAAGTTTGATTCTGAGTTTTTGACTATTAGCCACTTTAGTACCCTCCTTCTGAGTATTTTTGTGCTTGACAGCCAGAAAAACTTCACACCCTGCCGGGTGTGTCACACATTATGCATTAATAATCCCAGTTCACAAGAACTGGGCATAATACACCTATCCTGTGTTCTGACGCCCAAATTCATGATTCGGACATTCTCCGCGGAAATTGTATCCCTAAGATACTTAACCTCCCGCATCATCGTCTGTCATATCACACACAGACCTATTTTACTACATTTCATCAAGGTTTGCAAGGGTTTTTTTCGTTTTTTTTGAAAAAAAGGCGTTTTTTTGAAATTTCGTGAAAATTAAACATCAAATCCACAAACTTTAAAATCATTTATGTGCATTTTTGCAGAATATATAGTATCAGAACAGATTTTTAAATATAAAAGGAGAAATCAAAGCGTCGTATAGCGAGCAAACAGCCATAACAGCAAAAATAATTGCAAGGGCGGGAACTATCCCCATAGCAGCACGTGCGCCTATATCCCTTCTTTTACGTCTGTCTGCGGCAAAATTTATACAAACCACCGCAGCAAAAAAATGCATCGGAAGAATAAGCAAACAAGACGGCAATATAGCAAGCAACACATACGCAACACCGTGTGCCGCATAATTTGCAATTAAAAAAGCAGACGTAAATCCCGCCGCAAACCCTTTAACTGCGGGAACTGCCACGCAGCACCATGCACTGTATGCCGTCATTGAAAGCACAAAATAAGCCACTGTATATTTTAAATTTGAGATAAGGCAGTTTTTAAACACCTCTGTAAAAGTTGCCGCAGCCCCATCAACTGCCGACTCAGAAAAATATGTTACAAGCGACTGTGCATTGTCTGCACTCAGGGTTGAATGTCTGCTGCACCCAACACATGTCCCGGCGAGGAGTAAAATTATACATAAGATATATTTAACAGAATTATTCCGTATATGTTCTTTAAAAAAACTATTCTTTTTCAAAAAAAGTCCCCCTTGTCCAATAAAATATATGAACAAAGGGGAAATATAATTACTTATTTTTATTTGCCATTCCGTTTTTCATTGATTCTGCTTTTTTAGTGCACGCTTCCACCGCATTGAGAACAGCGTTTCTGAATCCGTCTGCCTCTAAAGAGCACACAGCATCAATTGTAGTTCCGGCAGGCGAGCACACCATATCTTTTAAAACCGCCGGATGTTTACCGGTATCAAGCACAAGTTTTGCAGAGCCAAGTACTGTCTGTGCGGCAAGTTCGTATGCATCTTTTCTGGGAACTCCGTTTTTAACCGCACCGTCTGCAAGTGCCTCAATAAACATAAAGACATATGCAGGCGCACTGCTGTTTATAGCAATGCACTTATCAATCATATCTTCATTAGCAGAAACAGCAGTTTTGCCAACGCAAGAGAAAATCTTTACCGCCGCAGCAAGTTCATGCTCTTCAACTTCGTCGCTAGCACATATAACAGACATACCCTCGCCTACACTCATGGGCAGGTTGGGCATAACACGCACAATTTTTTTCTTTTTACCGAGTCCGGCTTTCATATATGCTATATCAACGCCGGCTGCAATGGTAATAAAAACCTTGTCATCAGTCTGGGTGATTTTTGAAATTTTCTCCAGAACGTCACCAATAACATTAGGTTTAACAGCCAAAACTATATAATCAGATTTTTTAACAGTTTCTTCAATATCGCAGACATTAACACCGAGCGATGTAATTTCTTCTGCAATACGTGGTTCGGTAACATACACATCTTCAGCCGCAACACCGCCACGGATAATCATACCCGAAATTATGGAACCACCCATATTGCCTGCGCCTACAAAACCGATTGTACTCATATTAAGATACCCCTTTTCTTTTTGTTATGCTTTGTTGTTTTTTTATTAGCACCGCAAGCCAACTTGCGATTCTAATAAAAAAACCCTGCTCCATAACAAAGCAAGGCCCTTTTATTAAATTAAGATGTCAATTATTTAACTGCGTTTTTCAAACCCTGGCCTACTTTGAAAGCAGGAACCTTAGCAGCGGGAATGTTGATAACTTCGCCAGTTCTGGGGTTTTTACCCTTTCTAGCAGCACGTTTCTTTGTTTCGAAAGTACCGAAGCCAACCAGAGAAATCTTGTCATCAGCAGCCAGTGTTTCTGTAACTGTGTCGATGAAAGCGTTCAAAGCTTTTTCAGCATCTTTCTTTGTCATTCCAGCTTTGTCTGCGATTTTTGCGATTAAATCACTTTTTTTCATTTTTTACATCCTCCTGATAATTAAAATACTACGGAATAACTTGATTATATCAAATAAAATCCGTTTTTTCAATATTTTTTACAACAAAGTTATTAATTTGTTGGATTTTCCCAAAAAAACCATTTTTTATTACACAGTTTGTCTAAAATTAATGGCTATATTGTGGTGGTTTCTCAGTTAATCTTCAATGTTTCCCATAATGTGTTGATGTAACCGAGCATTTCTGGTGTTAAATTATGGTAAGCATTCGCCTCATAATGCTGTGCAAAATCGTCTACATATTTATACAGAATATCCATAGCCTCATCGCCCATTGATTCAATATAACCTTCGTTTTCATAAACAAGACGGTTAGGAGATGCATAATAGGTATATTCTGCATTGGCAATGGCAGGTTCTTCAGAAAGCATATAATTGATAAAAATTTCTGCCAGTTCCTTGTTTTCGCAGCATTTAGGAATGCACATAGCGTCTATATAATAATTTGTACGTTCAGGATAGTAAAATTTCAAATCTACATTCTCCGCCTGCGCATCAACCATTGTGAAATAATCTCCTGCATAATAAGCACCGATGGCAGCCTCGCCGGATTCCATCATATTATAGATTTCGTCCATAACCAGACTGTACACCAACGGTCTTTGGAGAAGCAACTCTTCATAAGCAGTATCCCATACTGCGGTATCCTCAGAATTCACATCCAGACCAAGTTTGTACATAGCCATACCAAAAGCATCTCGTGAGTTATTGAACTGCAAAATTTTATCTGTATATTTTTCGTTCCACAAAAGGTCCCAACTGCCTGTATCTGCCTCGTCAACCTCGTTGGCATTATAAATAACACCTATTATTCCATAAGCATAAGGAACTGTATACTGCCCTTGAGGGTCGTAATACAAGCCTTTAAAATCTTCATTAATATACTGATAATTAGGGATATTATCATAATTAAGCGGAAGCAGCATATCTTCAGACGCCATACGGGCAATCATATAGTCAGACGGAATAATAACGTCATAACTTACAGCACCGCTTGATATTTTACTGTACATATCTTCATTGGAAGAAAAGGTTGTATAATTTACCTTAACTTTTGTACCGTAGGTCTGCTCGTACCATTTTTCAAACTCCCTTATGGTATCAAAACTGCCTTCACTTCCGTCAGAGATGTACTCTCCCCAGTTATATACATTTAAAGTCAGCGCCTCTTCGCCGCCGCAACCGGTTAAACACAAACCGCTCAAAATAACCAAAACAAGACAAATCGCTAATATTTTTCTGTTCATTTTCTCCTCCTTTATTTATTTTGCAAGCACATACTTTTTATTCTTTCTGTTCTTTTTGATTTTACGCAAATTACGGCTGTCTTCATTGTCTATCAGATTATTGATAAGCAAAAGCGACAATGTTATAAAGAATATGATTGTTGCAAGAGCATACATCTTAGGTGTAACTGTTTTTTTAGTCATACTGTATATACGAACCGGCAAAGTTTGAAAATCATTGCCCGATGTGAAATAACTTATTACAAAGTCATCAAGCGACAATGTGAACGCCATAATCGCACCTGTAATAATACCGGGGAAAATTTCAGGCAAAGTTACTTTGAAAAAAGCACGGAACGGCGTACATCCCAAATCCTGCGCCGCCTCAAGCAAAGCCCCGTCCATCTGCTGCAATTTGGGCAACACCTGCAAAATAACGTACGGCAGGCAAAAAGTTATATGTGCAATCAGGATAGTCCAGAAATTCAAACTGGTAGACGCCCCGAAAAATTGCCCCACAAACACAAACACCAACATCATTGAAATACCTGTAATAATATCGGGATTAACCATAGGTATATTGGTAACTGTGTTCATCAAAACTTTATACCATTCTTTTCTTATACGATAAATGCCAAATGCTGCCGCCGTACCCATCACTGTTGAAACAGCAGTAGCGGCAAGAGCAAGAATAACAGAGTTCTTTACAGACTCAAGCGTGCTACGGTCATTAAAAAGTTCCTTGTACCATTTAAAAGAAAAATCCGAAAAAACCGAAAGACTTTTAGATTCATTAAACGAAAATATCAGCAAAATAACAATAGGAGCAAACAGAAACGCAAAAATAACAGCAGTATAAATTTTAGATGAAAGTTTCGTATTACTCACCCCCATAAACGAATTTTGCCGCAAGATATTTCAAAAGTCCCATACATACCAGCAAAATAACCATAAGAATAAAGGCAATCGCCGCAGCAAAATGCAGATTATTGGCAATATACTGCCCCTCTATGGCATCACCTATTAAAAAGAATTTTCCGTTACCGAGTTTTTGTGAAATGTAAAACGTGCTGACAGACGGTATAAGTACCATATTAATACCTGACAAAACGCCAGGCAGACTGAGTGGAAAAATCACACGTTTCAGCACGCCAAAGCCATTGCATCCCAAATCACGTGCCGCCTCAAACAGTTTCATATCCATCTTCGCCATAATAGAATAAATAGGTAAAACCATATATGGAAAATAATCGTAAACCATGCCGATAACAACTGCCGCCTCTGTACCGATAATACGCACCGGCCCAAGACCTACTACCGACAACATACTGTTTAAAATACCCGTATCCTGCAAAATAGTCATCCATGCATATGTACGGATTAAAAAGTTCATCCACATAGGTATCATTATTAAAGTTACAAGCATCTTCTGTGTTCTTGCTTTAGCGCGCGCTATGATGTATGCCAGAGGATAGCCCATAAGTAAACAAATTACCGTAGAAATTGCCGCAAGTTTAAGCGAACGCATAAAAATAACCAGATAGGTATGCACCTCTCGCAAAGTGCCGTCGTCTTCTTTCAAAGCACTTGTGGCAGTAAAAAATCGAGTGATATTTTCTGTAGTAAACCGGAAGTTGTCATCAGTAAAAGCATAGTACGCAACAAAAACAAGAGGCACTACAACAAAAATAAGCGACCAAAAAGAATAAGGCATCAACGATAAATTTGTGCGTCCTTTTCCGCTTCTCGGTTCGATTTTGTTCATTATTATTCGTCCCTCCCCGGATCAGAAAGTTCGTCCAGTTCGTTAGAATATGAAGAATAATCGCCGAACATACCGGAATATTCGGATTTTTTCATAATATGGATAGCGTCAGGATCTAACGAAATGCCTATGCGCTCACCAACATTTACAGAATCGGTAGTCTGAATCATCCATTTAAAGCCACCGATATCAACAATAATCTCATTATGAACACCCATAAATGTAACCTGTGTTACATTGCCGCAAAGCATCCCTTCGCCCTCGGGAACGATATCAACATCCTCTGGACGTACAACTACGTCAACCGGTTCACCCTCGGCAAAGCCTTTATCAAGGCACTGGAATGTGTGTCCTGAAAAACTCGCTTTGTAATTTTCAAGCATAACGCCGTCGATTATATTACTTTCGCCGATAAAATCTGCAACAAACGCATTGCGCGGCTCGTTATAAATATCACACGGGGCTCCTATCTGCTGAATTTTACCCTCATTAAGTACCACAATAGTATCAGACATACTAAGTGCTTCTTCCTGATCGTGAGTTACATATATAAATGTAACGCCGAGTTCTTTTTGCATATTTTTAAGTTCGATCTGCATATCCTTACGCAGTTTAAGGTCAAGTGCAGCCAAAGGCTCGTCCAGTAAAAGTACGTGAGGTTTATTTACTATAGCACGGGCAATGGCAATTCTCTGCTGCTGACCGCCCGAAAGAGAATCAACAGAGCGTCTGTCAAAACCTTTTAAATTAACAAGTTCCAACACTCTGCCAACCTCGTATTCAATTTCTTTTTTGCTTTTTTTCTGTATCTTCATACCGAAAGCGATATTATCATACACGTTCAGATGAGGAAAAAGCGCATATTTTTGAAATACAGTGTTTACCTTACGCTTATGCGGAGGTATAGAAGACAAATCCTGTCCTTCAAACAAAAGTTGTCCATCGGTGGGCGACTCAAATCCTGCGATTAAGCGAAGCAATGTGGACTTGCCGCAACCGGAAGGACCCAAAAGAGTCAAAAATTCATTTTCATCTACATAAAGGTTAATATTGCTTAATGCCTCTGTGGTGTCAAAAGTCTTGCTGACATTTTTAAACTCAATCAGATGATTGTGCATTTCGCCTACCCCTCCTTTTAATTTTTAACAGTAATTTTAATTATATTATTAAACTGTAAAAAATTCAATATATTTTTTGCATTTTTCTTATTTTCTGCAATTTTTAACGAAAAAAGTCGTTATCACAGCGTTTTTAAGCAAATTTACAATGAAAAAGGCACTATAATATAGTGCCTTTTTCATTACTCATCTGCAAACAATACTCTCGATTTTTGCATTTATTGCTTCTCTTAATCCAAGAATATAATCGTTGTTGCGCGGGTAAACATCAAACCCCACAACATCGTCAAGCATTTTCATAACTGTTTCACGGTCTGTGAGCGACTCTAAAAGTTTGAGCGCACGCATATCCTGAAGTCCGTCGTTAAATACATATAGTCTGTGCGAACACACCACATTGCCGTCGGTATCAAGCGGATAAACTACAAACGGATCACCTCCGGGCCATGCTGTGCTGCCGGTGGTATTGATATAAGGATTAATTACACTTTGAGAGCCTTTGGAAAACCAAAAATTAAATCCCCACTGCAAAAAGCCCTCAATATTGTATTTATAAAGTTGGTAACCCAGTATACGGTTACGGTAAGACGGCTGTGCAAGAAAACGATTTGCGACGCCGCCTCTCTGTGCCATACAATAGTATGTCCATAAATTTTTAACACCGTTCTCCATAAACTTTTTAATATGGTTACTTGCAACAACGGGTTTTTTAATAATACCTTTTTCATAGTATCTGTACTCAGCAAGGGCATCAAAGAGTTTGTCTTCACTTACAAATGCAGATATAATCTCTTTTGCCTCTCTGTAGCGTTTTTCGTGTTCTTCGCTGCTGTCAGGCTCGTCAGACACATGGAAATAGCAACATTCGTATATACCTTCTTTTTTTAAAAACGCTGTAAGTTCAGATAAAAACTCAGTCATAAATGTTTTGTACTCATCAGATGTGCCCTCGGTTTCCCAACCGAAAATACGTTTATACTCTCCGTCAACAGTTGCCATAACTTTTGGAGCAAATTTTGCACCCCACTGCGTAAACAAATGCGAAATTTCATAATACTCTATGCCATTTTTACGGCACAGGTCTATCCAATGCCCTAATTTTTCAAATCCAAAAGAATACTTACCATCTGTAACGGCAACATCAACCAACTGGTTTGTAGGGCGTTCAGAGCCAATAGCGGTATCAAGCGGAGGAGTAAACACGGGAGTTAAAATCATATTATGACCGAATTTTGCGTAAACCCTCATATACTTATCAACAATTTCAAAATACTTTTCGCTGCCGATTTCCACATTGTGAAGCACCGCAAGACAATCACCATGGAACCAGCCGGTATTTAAAAGTTCCTGCTTAGGCAACTCGGCATCGATGATTTTAAGTGTATATGTAAGTTCGCTTGATAGAGCACCGTCTTTATCAAACAGACGGAATTTAATCGGGAATATACCGTTTATTTTACCTTCTGGCTCAACGGCTACCCACAAGCCCCTTACCTGATGGTCAACAAGTGTGAATTTTCCGTCTTTCACTTTATGCAACGGATCAGGAAAAAGTCCCGGCTCTTTTGTGATATAATCGTCGTCATCTTCTATTTGAATAGACGGCATATCGTTTACCGAATATCCTATTTTATATATACTTATATACGGCAAAAGTTCAGACTCTATTTCTACTTTGCATTCAACAGTTACAAATTCTGTGTTTTCAAATTCGCCTGCCAACTGAAATGAATGTATTTCGTTTTTTAGCATACTCCCGCTTACAGTTTCTTTAAGTTCATCAAAATTATGAAAAAATATTTTTTCTAAACTGTTTGTAAGTTTCCATCTGTACACAATAGTTGTTCTCCTTTTTATTTCGATTTAATAGGCTTTGAATAATTATCCCAGAAACCAAAAGCATAAACTTCAGCCGAAATATCATCGTCGCATACGTTTTCAAAAGTTGTACTGTACATATCTTGTTGGTGTAAACGCATAAAATCAGATACTATACCCTTTTGTGCAATAACTGTATCGCCGGATTTAATACGCACGTTGTAACCAAAAACTCTTTCATTTTCGCAATGAGCACCCGGAAATTCCACCTTAATATTATTTTCGCTACGCACTATAGACACTTTTGCTTCAATATCAAAATAAGGTGTGGACGCAGTTTTTGCCCGTTGCTGAGTATATTTATGTTTGCTTATATCATACGCATCTTCTATGTAATAATCATTTTCAAAAAAGTCGCCCGCAACAACGTCCACCTTTCTTATACGCACAGTACCTTTGCCGTCAACCTCTACAATAAGCATATGTGCGCATCCTTTAATCATATGAGGTTTTTCTTTATCAGTATAGGCATATTCATCAAACCGTGCATTTGTGTATTTTTTGAAAATACCAAGAGAAATATAATACAAAGTGCCTGTGCTTACAGATGTGTAGTTGCATTGATGGATTTCTCTGGGGTCATTAACAGGGCAATGGCTGTGGCCCGAAAAATCTATGACCTGCGGATATTGAGAAAGTATTGAATGAATTTCCGAATTCCCGTAAAATCCGCCTGAAATCGTGTCAACTTGTCCGGGATGCTGAAAAACAAATATTGGTTTATTGCCACCGTCTTTACGTGCTTTTTCAAGTTCGGTCTTTAAAAACTCACGCTTTGTTATATCGAATGAATCAGACCAAGGGCCTTTATCTTTAATAGTTGACAAAGATATAAAATGATATCCGTTGATAACTTCGTGGCGGTCATAATCCATATCAAAAACTCTTTTAAAATCCTGTAATGCAACATTTGCATCAGGAACAAATTGTAGTTCGTGTCCACCGATTATAGGCACAAGTTTTGTACTGTCTTTTACATATGCCTTGCAATCTTCAGCAAACATTTCAAATTGCTCGGTTTTGCCCAAATCGGTAAAATCCCCAACCACATAAAGAGCGTCAAGATTTTTATATTCTTCGTTTTCACTATAATTATAAACAAATTCCATAGCCGATTTAAAACGTTCTCGCTGGAAAGAGTCCTTTTCCTGATAATGAACGTCACTCATAACGGCAAATCTAACTATAGGTGTAAATTCCATAATAATCCCTCCATATGCATTTGCGAGTATTTTAACAAAGCAGTGGCGCAAAAACCTATGCCCAAAACGGGTTCGGGTATTAACGCATCTGCTTATGCACAAAAGCATATCACCGTCCAAAATGTTTGTCAATGGTTCATTTTTTAGAAAATATATAATTTTTCTTTTATTATTAATTATTCATCAGCGAAGCGACTTCATCATTCATTATTCATTAAAAAATCCTGTCGACTTAATGAATGATGAATAATGAATATTGAAAAATGAATAATACAAAACAAAAAATCCTATCTTTCGACAGGATTTTTTGTTTTTATGGGCCTTCAGGGACTCGAACCCCGGACCCACCGGTTATGAGCCGGTTGCTCTGACCAACTGAGCTAAAGGCCCTTGCTTGTTCAACGCAAATTATTATAACATTGAAAACGCCTCGTGTCAAGACTTTTATTAAAACTTTTCCATTTATTATTTACGTTTGTTTACATTTTATTGACGAATATTGACAAAACAAACCTTAATGTTACAATATAAGTATAAGTTATTTAAAAGAGGTGCTATATATGAAAAATAAGATGCTTGCCATAGCAACTTCGCTTCTTATAATATTTACTCTCACTGCTTGCGGAGGAAAAATTTCTAATAAGGCTCTGCAAAAGATGCTTAAAAGCGATACAGATTTTACTGATATTGATTTTTCGTCTGCCAAAACAATTACAGAAACAGAACTTGGCGAAAGCGAAAAAACCGTACTGTTCAGCGCAAAAGAAACCGAAAACGCAAAACTCGCTTATTATATAGCCATAGTAAATACAAAAAGCGACGACCTATCACCCGTAAATATTACATACGAGCCTTTACAGTTTCTTCAAAAAGAAATATCTGCAAACCGCCCGCAAAGCATGAATATGGAATACTACACAAAGGTTACGGAACGCCTTTCCAATAATAACGAATATTTTAATAACGAAGAAAATAATATTCAATTTCTTCGTGATATAACAGGAATAAACGGAATAATTTCAACCGACACCGCTCAGAGCGCAATAACCACCATTGCTAAAGAGGAATTTGCCGGAAATGACGCCGAAGATTTTTTGATTATATTTGAAGAGGATAACGCAAATCCAATACAATACGCAGTTAAAGATGTAGATTCTGTATACAGTTGGGACTGGCTGCCGGAGTCGCAATATCTTACATTTATAAGTTCATCAAATAAAGACGAACTTGAAAAAGCCGAGGACGAGTACGGCCCTGCATACAGCGACGAAAGCGTTTGGATTGCTTACGACCTTAATAAAGAAAAAAATGGTGTGTACAAAACTAAAGCCGAACTTTACGAAGCAATAACGGGCAACAAGAGCGAATTTGAAGATGAACCCGAGAAGCCTGACGGTGTACTTACACTTGCCACAGTAACAGACAAAGCGCCTTTTGCATATGTAAACGGCGGCATACCCGTAGGTGCAGATATTGATATTGCAAGAGCCATAGCAGAAGAACTTAATATGGAACTTGAAATATCGACAATGTCACAAACCGCTGCTGTAAACGGCACCGCAAAAGGTACATACCATATGGCAATGGCTGCATATAACGCATCTGTAGAAAATGACTCCATACGCTTTACCGATAACTATTACGGCGATTACGTTATATTACTCAGCAAAAACGGTGGTAAAATAAACGATAAAATTTGCAGTGCACTGGCAACATTAAAAACCAACGGAACAATAGAAAAAATCATAAGCAAACATAACGCAGACAAAGCACCGCAAAAAACCGAAGAAAAAGTTGAGAAAAAACCGACAAACTCAACTGCAACAGAACAAGTACAAGAAAGTACAAACACCGCTATCTCCTACCGTGTCCGCAAAAGTGCCGACGACAGTAAATCGCAGATAGGCGCATTTGCAAGTCTGGAAAATGCAAAAAAAGAGGCCAACGCACATAAAGACGAAGGCTACAAAGTTTACGATATGTCTGGCAAACTTGTTTATACTCCTTAAAGCAAAATGCAGTAACGAAAATTCGTTACTGCATTTTTTATTACCTACAATAAATATTTTCAAAACTTATGCCTTCACAGCATTGCAGATATATAGTCTGTCGTCTGCTATGGGTATCGTTATCAATAGCAATATTTTTAAACTTAACATTTTTTATAAAATGTCCTGGGATATCAAAGCCCGAAAGTTCTATAGCCTCGCAATATTCATCGGTATCTTCTCGACTGTGCATACGTGCAGTAACCTGCATATTTTCAAATGTGCAATTCTCAAATACTGGTGCAGTGGGTGCGCCTTCGCCGTCATCATTATACCCCACGGAATGCATTAAAATTCTGCACACTTTAGAATAACTTACGTGAACATCACGTACATATCCACCGCGTTTTTTAGTGCCTTTAATTTCAACGCCGTATACAGAGTTACCCATATCACAGTTCCATATACGTACATCGCTTACACCACCGGACATCTCACTACCGATAGTTATACCGTGACCAAAATGGCTCACGCAATCAAACACTCGTATATGCTCACAAGGGCGGTTGATAACATTGCCCTCAGGATTTTTGCCGGATTTAATTGCAACAGCATCATCACCAGTGAAAAATTCACTACCAAAGAGTGTGCAGTTGGTAGAAGAATCCGGGTCCCAACCGTCACCATTCCATACACCTTGCGATCGGAACGTACAATCATATGTAACTATATTATCAGAGTAAATCATATGCACATTCCAACTTGCACCGTTCATAACAGTAATACCTGTTATGGTTATATCCTTGGCACAACTTACATTCACTAATCTTGGGCGTGCTCTGCCGGGTATAGTCTGCGGAAGTTCGCACTCTTCGATTTTATTGCCGAGCGATTCAAGGTAATCTTTCATAAGAACGGTTTCAACATCAATTACGTTCTGCGCCAAAGTTTTTCCGCCACCGCAGATAGTGCCCTCGCCACTTATTTTAACATTAAAACAAGTGCAGCCTTTTTCACGATCAAGTTCGCCTATATTTATAAGCCCTGCATAGCACATCATCTCGTGTCCTTCAAAACGGCTTTTTATTTTAGGCTCATAATCTTTAACTTCTGTAGTGCCGTGAATAACGGCATCTTTATCGATATACAACTCCATATCAGAATGAAGATACAGCGAACCGGTCATATAATCGCCTGCAGGCACATATACGCACTCTCCTGCTTTGCAATCATTAATAGCCGCCTGAATACGTTCGGTGTTAAGCGTTTTGCCGTCGCCCATAGCATTATACGGTGATTTTGTAATATCAATTCTGTTTTTAACTGCTTCTGTGATAATTGTATCTTTACCGATTTCGCACACAGTATTGCCAACCATTGAAACCTCAAAATCATAAGAAGTTTCAGGGGTGAGTTCTGTTACCTTGTAATGACACTTTTCTGTTTCAGCCACAACATTTCCGTTTACAGAAACTGTATATCGGTTGCCTTTTTCGTAATTTTCAGGCAAGTCCCAGTAAAGGACTATATAATTCGATGCAGTTATATTTTTAATCATGCTGCCACCTCTTGAAAAAAATAATACATCTCAATTATAGAGTTTTGTGCATATTTTGTCAATATTACTATTTACTTTACATTAAACCAAACTGTTCAATACCGGATGTGTACGTAATGGCAAATTAGCGCCGTGACCACAGTTCAAAACACTTTGGGGTGCATATCATTTTGAACGGGAATTTTTGTTTTGAAAATATCAATACTGACCTACATATTCACGCACTCGAAGTGGTATTCCCATATCGTCTGCGATTTTTTGGCAGCGTTCGATATCTGCTTTTGAAATAACGTCTACCACAGTGAACGTCACCTTATCTACAACAGTTTTACACTCAGCGGCAAATTTAAGCATTGCATCGAACGATTTTTCGCCATAGCAACTGTTAGTTACTTTCTGGTAAGACATCGCATCGGGTGCGTTAAGGCTGATAGATACAGCATCAACCAAGCCTTTGAGTTCAAGTGCGGTATGCTCTCTGCCGTGTATGAGGTCGGAAAGACCGTTTGTGTTTATGCGTATAGGCAGGTTAGTTATAGTTCGTATATACTTTGCCACATCGCACACCACGTCTAACCTTTCCAAAGGCTCACCGTATCCGCAGAATACTATTGAAGAAAATTTGGTCAAATCCCAGTTTTTGAACTCGGTCTTGATGTCGCCTGCTGTGGGCTCCGTTTCCTCAAACCACAAACTGCCCGACTCACGTATGGTATCACCATTATTACGTATACAAAACACGCACGCACAAGGGCATTTATTAGTTACATTAATATATAAACTTCCTTCAAGTTCGTATAAAGTTGTCATTAAAATCACTATCCTTAATTTAAATTAAATCTCTTTTTAACATTTGATTTATCAAGAGCATATCCCAAAGCAACAAACACAACTATGCTTGAAAAAGGCTGTACCATTCCTGCAAACATATTGGCAAGCGCTGTTGCCATATTGGTATATATAATCCAATCCGCAACAAAATATCCCGCAATGCCGATAACGCTGGCAACTATTGATGCTGCAAGTGTGCGTAACGTTATTATCTTATCGCCCTTTGCGGAAAAAGGCAATATAAGCAACGCCTTTATAATTACAGTCGGCAAAACATACACTACATAACCGCTGAAAGCGTCTGCCAATCCTGCACCGATAGCACTTGCCGCCATTGCATACGGCATAGGAAGCATTGCTGCAGCAAGATATATAAATGCATCGCCGATATGTACGTATCCGC
The DNA here is from genome assembly GCA_017436905.1 of Clostridia bacterium. GTDB lineage: Bacteria > Bacillota > Clostridia > UMGS1810 > UMGS1810 > SIG455. Next base: position 108,823 of record JAFSCF010000012.1, read on the forward strand.
CGGTCATAGGCACGGGGAGATGTATAAACATTGTCGCAATGCACACCAACGCCGCAAACAGTGCGGTCATAGTCAATTTGCGTGTTTTCACAGTAAACAAATCTCCTTTATAAATTTTTCAAAGCAGATACCTTCTAAATATGTAAGTCCCTGCTCATAAGAATACTTTGCTGCTTTTTCAATAAACTTTGTAGCAAACTCCACTCCGTCGTGAATATGTTTACCTTTTGCCAGAAAGCCGCATACAATAGATGCAAAAACATCTCCCGTACCCGAATAATAAACGGGAACAATCGGTGAGCAATATTCGTGTTCGCCATTGGGAGAGTATATATAGTTTATGGCTTTGCCATCACGTTTAATACCGGTGATAACCACATTCTGCGTTCCAAGAGTGCAAATCGCCTCTGCCATTGCACGTGCCGTTTCAGCAGATATACTATCACCTGAATATCCAATTCCACTCAATATTGACGCTTCTGTAACATTGGGCGTTACAACATCGGCGTGGCTTATAAGACGCTTCATTTTTTCGCAAAGTTCATAGGTATATGTTGAATATATCTTGCCGTCATCGCCCATTACAGGGTCTACAAGCACCTTTGTATTTTCCTCACGGAAAGTGCTGAAAAATTTTTCAGCAATATCAATTTGTTTTTCAGAGCCGAGAAAACCCGTGTATATACAACCAAAATGCATATCATACGCTTTCCAGTCCTCTATAAAACGTTCCATCTTATCAGTATAGTCGTCAAAGAAATATTTATCGTACCCCGTGTGGTTAGAGAGTATAGCCGTAGGAAGTGCGCAGCATTGCAAACCGAATGCGCCAAGGATTGGCATTGCCGCAGTTAAAGAGCATCTGCCTGAGCCTGACATATCGTTTATCGCTGCAACCGATATAATATCTGACACTTTTTTCACTTCCTTATCATCTACAAATAGTATCTATTTTTTCAATAAAATCATCAAATGTGGTGGTGAAAATATAGTTCATAATGAGTATATCGTCAACATCATATTTTTCTACAAGTTCGTCTACAGTTCCGTAGTATGAGCGGGGGTCTACCGCCAATACGGTTGTGTAATTATTTGTAAGCAAAGGCAAAAGCGCATTTGCATAAGAGTCTTTTATAACAAGTACAGTTTTGCCATTTGGAACGTCTGTATTAATCTCGGCAAGCGAGTGGTCACCACCCATAAACACGCTATATTTAGGTGTACCCTCGGGCGCAACGTAAATTCTGCTGTTATACTCAACCACTTTGCCGTTTTCCATTGTAGATGCTTTTACGGCATAGTTGGTATCGCCCTCAAACCACTCAATTGTATCGGGCTTATTTGCAAGGCTTGTGTCGTTTGCCTGATTATATAAAAAGCCTAAAAATCCGTCGGCAGTTTTAAGTTTTAAAGACGAGAGTTCTACAGGCGTATGCCCTGCCGCCTCTGCAAATTTACTATACGCAAGGTATGCACCCCTTTGAGTCCAGTGATGGTCTGTACGGAAATATATATAATCGCCTGCATTTTCTTTCATTACATCATATGCGTTTACTTTGACCACATCATCAGAAATCGCGCCGTAAATTCTGTCTATAGCAGTTTTCTGGCTGTCAGATGATTTTGCATAAATATCTGCCGCAAATTCAATCTGCGTAGGTATAAGCATAGAGTACACATTTGCTTTGCCCGAAAAAGTATCTGCATATTTATTAACCGCAGCAGCGTATGCCGCACCGCTTTCAGGTTTATCTTTGTATATCTCCATAATGCGGTCACCAAGCACAAGCAAACGTGAACTTTCGTTACTCTCTCCACCTGCACCGAGGTCTTTTTTAACAGACACTATATTTCCAAAGTTTGTTTTAATTCCTTTGAACTCATTCACTTTAGACGAAAATGCAGTGAACTTACTGCGCATACCAACGTTATCGGCAAGGTATTCTTCAAACTCACGGGAAAAAGTTCCCGAAAACAGCGTTTGTGAAGTTAGTTCGGGCATTTCTTTCAAAGTTCTGTTTTCGTTTACGGCACTTTGCTCGTCTTCAGGCATAACAACGCCTATAACAAAAAATGCAAGGAGCAATGCCACAAAAACTGAAATTGTAATCTTTGTTTTCATCATAATGCTCCTTTCTTAAAATCTGAAATACAAAAACGGATTGTATGTGGAGCCTACCAGTAAGGTGAAAGATATTATAAGTACAACCGCAACAAGCAACGGCGAGCATACCACGCCTACCGCAGGATGTTTTTCTGTAATTTTAAGATACAGATTTTTCGGGTACGGTGTTGACGATACAAAAAGCAGAACAAGCAGAAAAACATTAGATGCCAATGTTGAAAGCGCTGTTAAATCCACCAATGCTCCGTTAGCGCCGAATGCTGCTTTTAAAAACAACCATATACTGCTCATATCAGTAAAATAGAACAGAGTCCAGCCGAAGAAAATGATTATGCTGCTATATATAAGTCCAACCGGTTTTGGCAATTTCATAAGTTTTCCGCCAAAAAGTTTCTTTTCCACAATAAGAAGAATTCCGTAATAAAGCCCCCAAAGGATAAAGTTCCAACTTGCACCGTGCCAAAAGCCTGTGAGCATCCACACAACAAGGATATTGCGTATCTGGAGTTTTCTGTTGCCGCCAAGCGGGATATACACATAATCCCTGAAAAAACTGCTGAGCGACATATGCCATCTGCGCCAAAATTCGGTTACACTTGTAGATATATAGGGGTAGTTAAAGTTCTCAAGAAATTTAAACCCGAAAAATCTGCCCATACCTATAGCCATATCGGAATATCCTGAAAAATCAAAATAAATCTGGAATGTATACATTATCATTCCAAGCCAAGCGCCAAGTACCGAGGCAGAGGTTAAATCTCCGCCGATTAACGATGTGGCAACTGAACCTGCGCTGTTTGCAAGTATAACCTTTTTAAACATACCCTGCGCAAACCGGTACACACCGTATTCAAAATCCTGTGCAGTAACGGTACGGTTATTAATCTGCTTGTCAATATCTGCATAGCGCACAATCGGGCCTGCAACAAGCTGAGGGAACATTGAAAGATACGTAAGATATTTAAGCGGAGATTTCTGCACGTTTGTATCGCCACGATACACATCAATTGTATACGAAATTGTCTGGAATGTGTAAAAAGATATTCCAAGCGGCAGAGAAAATCCGTTAAACGGAATATCAAGTCCAGTTATCATATTGATATTATCAACAATAAATCCCGAATATTTGAACACAAACAATATACCAAGGTTTATTATAAGTGAAGAAAGCAACGCCGTCTTAGCCCGCCAATCCCCTCTGAATTTATCTATCACTCGGGCACAGGTATAGTCTACCATTGCACTGAAAACAAGCATCAGCACCCACACGGGCTCGCCCCATGAATAAAATATTAGCGATGATATAACCAATACGATATTTTTATACGTTAAGTTCTTTGACAAGTTATATGCCAAAAGTACCGTCGGCAAAAATATGCATAAAAAGAGTAAACTTGAAAATACCATTATTCAAACTCCTTATTATCTTACCATATCGAGTATTGACTGCCGTATGCCGGTAGAGCCTACAGATACCGGATAATTGATAATCACCAAATCGTCAAAATGTGTAAAGTTATAAAAATCAACAAGGTTAAAACGTTCGGTATTGCCGCCAAATCCGTTGAACTTGCGGGGGTCTATCACGTAAACCTCCTGATAATTATTAAGCGCCCACGTAGCAAAAGCGTTACCAAACGACTCTTTAATTATTACCAGTTTTTTGCCGTTGTTTACGTTTGTAACCATAACTGCAAGCGGGTTGTCGCCACCTATAAAGCATGAATATGAATTGAGTTTTGCAGAAACAGGAGATATGTTTGCAATTTTATCGGTCATATACATATCTCTGTACGCACACGCCTGAACATCAACTATTGGTATAAAACGCTCTAAAAGTTCAGGGTTGGCACGGATTTTATCACTAAGAGGTGTGTCTTTTGTAAAATTGGCAAATGAGCCTACGTGCGTTTCAGAATTATTTGCCGTAAAAGCAGAAAGTTCGGGCACGCTCCAACCTTTATTTGCGGCATATGCCCTGTACGCATAGTATGCACCGCGCTGTGTCCAGTGGTGGTCGGTTGAAAAATATATTTTTTCGTCTGCGTGCTCCATAAGCGGCTTAACTGCGTTTATGGGAGTTACGTTAATCGCAAGGTTCTGATAGATTGTTTTAATGCCGTCTGTCTGGTAAGGTGCCATTTCTTTCGGAGCGTAGAACTCACCCGATGTAGGCACTACGATATTATATGTTTTAACCAAAGGCAGCGCAGACGCAACAGCGTTTACCACGTTTGCATAGTTAACAGCATTTTCACCCGACAATCCCACTCGTTCAAAGGCAAATGTACCAGCCATAGTTACACCGCCTCCGTAGGCAATATCTTCATTTGGCAGTCGGTAATCGTCTGTAACATATGTATTTAAAAGCAGATCACGTTTATTAAACTCGGTTTCAGTAAGTTTACCGTCTAAAGTAACATAAAATCCCGTAAGATCTGAAAACATAGCAAGGCTCATATACAGTTTATCATGATACACCATGGTAGGCAGGTCGTATTCAAATCTTTGCGGTCCAACCCACATAACAGGGCTGTTCATAATTATGTACGAAGTTACATTACTTTTAACCGCAACAGTTGCCGGAAGCGATGCATCCCACCCCAAAGTAAAACCGCACTTGGGCAGAATATCGTCTACAGGCATAAAGATATTGGAATAATAAAGCAGAATATCGTCGGAAAGTTCATACGACACACCGTTTATATCAAACTTTTTTTCTTCAGCATAAAGAGCCAACACCTTACTTTCAGGGTCGGCAGATGTATGGTAAGCGGTGCTGGGCGACAAAAGCATTGCAACCGCCAGAAATACAACTGTTAAAATCTTAGCGATTTTTTCTTTGTTTTTCATCAGGTAAAATCCTTTCGCATATACTTTATTAATTCTACCATATTCTGCGCTATTACGTCAATTATTTACATAGAAAAAAATCAATAAAAATTAAGGTTTTTTTATCTGGATTATTGCTACATATTTTATTTTGTGATAGAATTAAAATATCTACCAAACCGAAAGGAAAAAATTTTGATGAACAAATCGATTTTAAAGTCACTTTGCACAATTTTGATAATAATAACTCTTATTCCAACCGCTTTTGCAGACGAAATAAAGTTGGACGCAAAAAATGCAATACTTGTTGATATGCAAAACTCTATGGTTTTGTACGATAAAAACAGCACAGAAATCATCCAACCCGCAGGATTTACAAAAATTGTTACCGCTATGGTGGTACTTGAAAATTGCGATGATTTAAGTCAGGTTATAGCCGCACCTAAAGACACAATTTCCAAATGCGATTTTTCGTTCGGTAATATGGGTATACTGGCAGAAGAGGAATTAAGCGCAAAAGCATTGCTTGAAGGTATGCTTGTATATGATGCCGCAGAAGCAGCAGAAGTTCTTGCAGGATTTACATTTGGCAATTACGAAAAATTTATAGTTGCAATGAACAATCTTGCAAAAGAAGCAGGTGCACAGAATACTGTTTTTAAAAACGCCGGCGGATATTATCACAAAGATCAACAGACAACTGTTGCTGATATTTCAAAAATAGCGTTGTATGCCATGAAAAACGATGCGTTTGCCGAAATAGTAAAAAAAGGGATGGTGGAAATTAAGCCAACCAACAAATACCGCGATGTGCGATACCTTGCAAACACAAATATGTTTGTCGGCAGAACACGTTCGCTTGATTTTTATTCCGAAAGAGTTTTCGGCGTAAAAACATCGTATATGAAAGACCACGGCTACGGAATATGCATAGCGTTTGAAAACAGCAAAGGCAAATTCTTGTGTGTAACAGCACAAGGAGCAGGTGCAGCCGCCGCACATACAGATGCGCAAACCATGCGTGAATACGTGGTTTCGGGATTTGTAAACGTAAAGATTGCCGACAAAGACGATATTATAGAAGAAGTAGAAGTGCCTAACGGAAAAACTTCGCACGTATTGCTTAAAACGGCTGATGAACTCTCTGTTCGCCTGCCGGTAGATTATGACGAATCAAAAATATTTCAGATGACCACAAAGGACAACAACCTGAGTGCCCCTATTGAAAAAGATGAGGTTTTAGGTACACTCAGCGTATCTTACGACGGTAAAGAGGTCGGCAGTGTAGCGCTTATCGCATATGACAGTGTGGCGCACTCAGCCGGAAAAAGTGTGCAGATATTCTTTGAAAATATCTTTACATCTCCGTTTTTCTACCTGCCCGTTACAGTGCTTGTAATTTACTTTGCAATTATGGCATACAAAGCTAACCGCAACAAAATACGCAGAAAAAAATGACATATAATGTGTTGACAATTATATAAATTCATTATATACTTAAACTTGTAATAATATCCATAAGGAGGTGAGCGCATGGTATTTGAAAAAGTAAGAGATATTATTGTAGACCAACTCAATATAGACGAAGACGAAGTTGTTATGGAAGCGTCTTTTATAGACACTCTCGGTGCAGACTCACTTGATTTGGTAGAACTTATGATAGCCATGGAAGAAGAATTTGAAATGACAATTCCCGAAGAGGACATTGACAAAATTTCAACCGTAGGCAATGTAGTTGAATACATCGAATCACATTCTAAATAATTTAAATTTATCTGCCCCCGTTTCCAATCGGGGGCTGTATTTTAGGAGTTACAATGAATAATCTTCACGAACTGGAAAAAAAGTTAGGATATACTTTCAAAAATGCTGCTTTTCTGCGTGATGCGCTTACGCACCGTTCGTTTTTAAACGAATGTTCGAGCGAGGCACGTGTATGCAACGAGCGGTTGGAATTTTTGGGTGACGCTGTACTTGAGATAGCGGTGTCTGAGTATATATATAAAAATTATCCGGACCTCGGCGAGGGTAAAATGAGCCAGATTCGCTCTGTGGTAGTATGCGAAAGCGGTCTGTACGCATTTGCAAAAGAGATGAACATAGGCAAATTTATTTATATGGCTCACGGCGAGGACAGCAGCGGAGGCAGAGACAAACCATCTATCCTTTCGGACGCAATTGAAGCCATAATAGCGGCAGTATACCTTGATTCGGATTTTAACACTGCTAAAGATTTTGTTATAAAGCATTTTGAAAAATATATTGTTTCTGCAATAAATAATAAAAAAAGCGATGATGACTACAAAAGCAGGCTTCAGGAATACGCTCTTTCAAAAGCACACAAAATTGACTATATATTAATAAAAGAAAGCGGTCCCGACCACGAAAAAGTATTTACTGTAAAAGTGCTTTATAATGATGAAATCTCTTCAACAGGCACAGGCACAAGCAAGAAAAAAGCACAGCAGCAAGCCGCAAAGGCAATGCTTGAAATACTTAAATCATAATAAAAATACGTTAGCATCATCGTCTGTTTTAATTTTGCAGATTATGATACTAACGTATTTTTGTTACACAGAAAAATAGCATTGCCCCTCACTGCACTTTTGCATATTTAGTTGCTGTGAGGGGCAATGCTTATTATTTAAATTTTTATTAATCAATAACCGAACGAACAGTATGTTGACATATATTCATCAACAAGGTGTTTGTACTCATCAGAATTCTTTGCATCAGAATTTTTAGAGTATTCGTGCGGGTCGAAAGACATTGTTTTAATTCTCTGCTCTGCCGCCATACCGATATTTGAGCAATGGTCCGAAATACGTTCCAGATTGTTTACAATATCTAAGAAAGCGATACCCGAATTAATATCACATTCCTGCTTGCTGAGTCTGTTTATATGATACTGACGCAGATTGCTCTTCAAAGCATCAATTACCGCCTCTAAAGGCTGAATTCTCATAGCAGCATCAATATCATTTTCTTTGTATGCTTTCATACAAAGTTTCATAATTTCTTCAACAGCGGCAATCATGTTTTTAAGTTCAACAACTGCATTGCTTGAAAATTTAATGTCGTTATTATACATATTCTCGGCAATTTCGCTAATGTTTAAAGCATGGTCGCCAATACGTTCAATATCCATAATAGAGTGGAATATTCCCGACGAAGTATTATTTTCTTCTTCGGATAAATCGTGCTCGCTTACCTTAACCAGATATTTAGTAATATCAGATTCTGCAATATCTATTACTTCTTCATTTTCGGCGATTTCTTCCATCCTTGATGCTACATTCTTATCTGCAGTAAACACAAGGTCTGTACAATCTTTAAATGTATTTATTGCCGCATCCATCATATTAACCATGGCTTTCATAGCCTGTGCGATAGCAACTGCGGGTGTCTGCAGAAATCTTTCATCAAGCAGATTATGAGTGTCATCGTTTTTCTTACCTTTTTCAGGAACTACTATATAAGCAATTCTTACAAGTAATTTATAGAACGGTAAAAGAACGATTGCGTTCGTCACGTTAAACAATGTATGAAAATCTGCTATACCGCCGCGGGTAATTCCACCATCCCATCCGGGAATGCCTACAATTGCATTAAAACTATATATAGCCACTGATGCAATTATTACACCGATTACGTTAAACGACAAATGTATTGCCGCAGTACGCTTAGCATTTTTAGTTGTACCAATACTTGAAAGTATTGCCGTTATACAAGTACCTATATTTTGACCGAGAATTATCGGCACGGCTGACGAAAACGTGATAAGTCCGCTTGCAGCAACCGCCTGAAGTATACCTACGGATGCAGAAGAACTCTGGATAAGTGCTGTAACTAACGCACCTGTAAGTACGCCAAGGATTGGGTTTTTCCCCATAGCAACAAATGCGTCTGCAAGCCATGGCATCTCTTTAAGTCCCGAAACTGCGTTTTCCATAAAATCCATACCTATGAAAAGCACACCGAAGCCCGCAAAAATCTGACCGATGTCTTTTGCTTTTTTGCTTTTTGCAAACATAATAAGACCAACACCGACTGCGATTGCTATAGGTGCCAGAACGTCAGGTTTGAAAAAAGACAACACACCGCTGCTTTGAATATCTGAAAGCCTGAGTATCTGCGCAGTAACGGTTGTACCTATGTTTGCACCCAATATAACGCCGACTGCCTGACCTAATGTCATAACGCCTGCGTTAACAAAACCTACTACCATAACCGTGGTAGCCGAACTGCTCTGGATAAGTGCTGTAACTATAATACCCACCAGAACACCTTTAATAACGTTGCTTGTTAAAGCCTCAATAATCTGCTGCATTTTTTTGCCGGCAGATTTTTCAAGTCCGTCGCCCATGGCGTTCATTCCGTAAAGGAACATACCAAGACCGCCGAACAAACTGATAACATTTTGAATATTCATTCAGTAAACCTCCTGTCTCTTAGTCATTCGGAAGTTTTCTTCCAAATACCTATACGTAAAATAGCATGTCTGAATACGAAGGTATAGGCCACATATCTCTGCCTACTACCGATTCCATATAATCTCCAATAACTCTTAAAGAATCCATGATAGCAAGAGTATCATCTCTGTAAAACTGTGCAAGATAAGCAATATCGTCTGTGATATGCTCGGCTTTATCAATGGACAATTTTAGTTTGTCCAAAGTAGAGCCAAATCTTGCAATTGCATCTGTAATATTTTTAAGCATCTCCTCCTGTACTGATGTATCCGCATTAGGTGCGGCTGTTTTAATCTTTATTATGTTATCGCTGAGCGCCGTGGAAAATCTGAGGGCTGCCGGCAGGATATCCTTTGCCGCCATGTCTACCATAGTGAGAGCCTCAATGTGAATAACCTTGGCGTATTTCTCCAGTTTGATTTCATAGCGTGAACTCAATTCTGTCTGAGTATACACACCGTGTTTACTAAACAATTCTACAGTCTGCGGAGAAATAAACTCGCCAATGGCGTCAACGGTGTTGTCTATATTGGGAAGACCACGTCTTTTTGCTTCTTCCACCCATTCATCTGAATAGCCGTTGCCATTAAAGATAACTCGTCTGTGCTCACGGATAGAGCGCTGAACCACATTGTGCAAAGCGGTATTGAAATCGCTTGCATTTTCAAGTTCGTCAGCCATATCCGAAAGCGTATCGGCAACGATTGTGTTTATAATAGTACACGGTCCCGCAATGGACGCATTTGAGCCAACCATACGGAACTCAAACTTATTGCCGGTAAAGGCAAATGGCGAAGTCCTGTTTCTGTCGGCAGTGTCTTTTCTGAAATGCGGAAGCGTGCTTACGCCAACGTCTAAGCGAACACGTTCTGTATCGCCGGACGGATTGTCGCAAACAATATTATCAAGTATTTCTTCAAGTTGCTCGCCCAAAAAGATTGATATAATTGCGGGCGGAGCCTCGTTAGCACCCAAACGATGGTCGTTACCTGCACTTGCGGCAGATGCACGCAACAATGGTGCGTGTTTATCGATAGCCTCTATAACAGCGCAAAGGAACAGCAAAAACTGTGCATTTTCGCTTGGTGTTTTACCGGGGTCTAAAAGATTCTGACCGTCGTCTGTGCTCAAAGACCAGTTTACGTGTTTGCCCGAACCGTTTACACCGTTAAAGGGACGTTCATGCATAAGGCAGGCAAAATTATGCCTGTGTGCGATTCTTTTTAAAGTTGACATTGTAAGTTGGTTATGGTCTGTAGCAATATTACAACTGCTGTAAATAGGTGCAAGTTCGTGCTGGCTGGGTGCAGCCTCGTTATGCTTTGTTTTTGCAGAAACACCCATTTTCCAAAGTTCACGGTCTACATCGCTCATATAAGATGCAACACGTTCTTTAAGTGTGCCGAAATAGTGGTCGTCAAGTTCCTGACCCTTGGGCGGTTTCTGTCCAAAAAGAGTTCTGCCCGTAAATTTAAGATCAAGACGTTTTTCGTACAAGTCTTTATCTACAAGAAAATACTCCTGCTCAGGACCGATACAAACGGTTATATTTTTAGTTTCTTTATTAAACAGTTTTAAAATTCGCTTAGCCTGAACATTTATCGCCTCGCACGAGCGCAAAAGCGGTGTCTTTTTATCCAGTGCCTCACCGGTGTACGAACAAAATGCCGTAGGAATACACAATGTAACACCCGACAAATCCTCCTGCAAAAATGCAGGCGATGTGCAATCCCAAGCGGTATAGCCCCTTGCCTCAAACGTAGAGCGAAGTCCGCCCGACGGGAATGACGATGCATCAGGCTCGCCTTTTATGAGTTCTTTACCCGAAAATTCCATAATAGCACCGCCGTTAGGTGTTGGCGAGATAAAGGAATCGTGCTTTTCTGCAGTAATGCCCGTAAGTGGCTGGAACCAGTGGGTATAATGGGTTGCACCTTTTTCAATCGCCCAGTCTTTCATAGCACCGGCAACAACCTCTGCCACAGAACTGTCCAACGGCAAAGATTCGTCAATGCTCTTTTTAAGTGCGTTGTAAGTGTCTTTAGGAAGACGCTCTTTCATAACACGGTCATTAAAAACATTACTGCCGAAAATATCTATGGGATTACAAGAACTCATTTGCTTCACTGCCTTTCTGTATTCATTACAAGACGACAAACATTTCTGTTTGTCGTCTTCTTAAAATCATATATTAAATAAGAGGTTCAGGACGGGATATAAGATGCAGAATGTTACCTGCAATATCTCTGAAGAAAATAGTTTTTACACCGCTTGAAGATGTAACTTCATCGGCAACTATTTCAGTATCGGCTCCTTTAAGTTTAGCAACAACAGCATCAAAATCCGAAACAGTTAATGCAATATGCCTGAGCCCTGCATCGGTAAGCGCAGGATTAGACAGCATATCATCAGATGCTTTGCATATTTCAATCATGCTTTTATCGGCAAACGCCACAAAATATGTACCCTTAGACGTGTTTTCGTATGCAATGGTGCAACCAAACATATCAATATACCAGTCTGCTAATGCTTTGGAATCTTTTGCATAAAGTCCAATGTGCTCGATACCTGTTACCATTTAAAACTTCCCCCTATTGTAAATCATCTCATGTTATTTTAATTATACAATAGCGCAAGGTTTAAATCAAGACAATTTTTGAGCAAAAATGGCATTTTTTTGATATTCGTCAATTATTGCTAATTTCAAGTTGTTTTTTAACGTAGTTTACTGTTTTATATATAAATTCTTTATTCGTAAAATGCAACCGGCAGTTACTTTCTGCTCCGGTAAGTCGCCTGATATTATCATTCCCAATCTGGCAGGCGTCAGATATAGCCATACGCATAGCACGTTCGACTGCCTGCGATGATGTGGCAAATTTTTTTGCCAGATACGGATACAGCGTTTTTGTTATACCTACAACTTCACCGTTGCAGGTTAACATATATACAACCGCTTCTAAAACATATGTATAACCTATACGAATTGAGGAAAAACCCAATTGTTCCACTATCTCTGCAACTTTGTAATTCAAATTCATACACACACATCCCGCCATATAAATTTTACCGCATAGTTAGCCATTATATAATATGTCTGCAAACAAAAGTAACAAAATGTCGAATGACGATCTATTTTGTTAGAGTCAATATGATTTATGAGCGTTTTATGCAAATTAAAAGCACGCATTGCATAAATATGCAATGCGTGCTTTTAATTAATTTGTTGATATTTTCTACTATAACACATATTTTTCTGTTTGTCAACAGGCAAATTAGGTTTTTTACAAGGTTTAAAATCATCACAATTCCATACAATATTATATTGAGGTGACTTAATATTATGGACTTAAAATATTATGATGAATACAGAGCATTAGGGCTGAACATCGCCCATTACAGAAAAGACCGCCGTTACACACAATTACAACTTGCAGAGAAAATCAATATCGACAGAAGCCACATGAGTGCAATAGAAATTGCTAGTGTGGGAGTTTCTTTAGATGTTGTGTTTAAAATTTGTGAAGCATTGGAAGTTTCGCCAAAAGATTTATTTGATTTCAGATATTAGTTATTTTTTTATCCTTACACAAATAAGATTGTAGTAACCTGATTTTTTAAGGAGTAGATACTATGAAACTATTTGTTACAAGTAAGGATAATCTTATAATCTACTTTCTCATCATTGTTCTGCTTAGCGGATTAATTCTGTTTAACCACGACGCCGTGGCAGAAGTTTTTGAAAATGCATCACCAAAACGTGACCTGCCCATATACTGTGTAGATAAGGGCGACGAGAAAATATGCTCTATATCTTTTGATGCAGCGTGGGGCAACGAAGACACTGCCGAACTTATATCAATACTGGAAAAGTATAATGTTAAAGCGACTTTTTTTGTTGTCGGTGCGTGGGTGGATAAATATCCGGAATCTGTTAAGCAACTGCACGACGCCGGGCACGAGATTATGAACCACTCGGACTCTCATCCGCATATGACGAAACTCGATGCCGAGGGTATAAAAAAAGAAATCAATTCGTGTTCTGACAAAATACAAGCGATAACAGGTGTGCGCCCTACTCTTTTCCGTCCGCCGTACGGCGACTATAACGACAGAGTAGTTGCCTCTGCAAGAGAGATTAACCACTATACAATCCAGTGGGACGTAGACAGCCTCGACTGGAAAGACCTTGAGCCTTCTGCTATATACGACCGTGTAACAAAGCGTGTGGCACCGGGGTCTATAGTGTTGTTTCACAATGCCGCTAAAAATACGCCTGCGGCACTTCCTCGGATACTGGAAAAACTTATATCCGACGGTTATAAAATAGTGCCTATATCGGAAATTATCTATAAAGAAAATTACAAAATTGACAATTCGGGCAGACAGATACCATTGCCGGCGGAACAAGTTAATTGAAACTTTTATGCACACGCACATATAATGTGTAGTGAGGTGATTTTCTTTGGATATTAATAATATGACCGTGGGGCAGGTGCTTGCCAACGAGAAAGCGAAATCAATTTTGGCAAGAGAGTTCCCCACTCTTATAAATACACCGATAGTTAAACTATACAGTTCAAAAACTGTAAAACAAGTTCTCGCCCTTGCAGCCGGCAAAGTGCCACAGGATAAAATACAACGCATAATAAAAGAACTGGAACAAGTATAATATAACCAACATCGGTCAAATATTACAATACCATAGTATTTTTAATTTGTCAAGCGTTTTCGTACAATAGTATTGTAATAATTTTATCGAGGTGAAGATTTTGTTTAACGAAAATATTAAAAATCTGCGTATTGCCGGCGGAATGAACCAAGTTCAACTTGCCAAAAAATTAGGAGTAAGCAAACAAACTATTTCTAATTGGGAAAATGACAATATACTTCCATCAGTAGAAATGTTAATCAATATAGCAAAGTGTTTTTCTGTAAGCCTTGACTATTTGATGGGGTTTGACAATCAAAAATATATTAATGTAACCGGTTTATCGGATAAACAAATATCCAATATACAAAGCATCATAAACGATATGAAATAAATTAAAGCACACCGTTTTTTAATACGGTGTGTTTTGTTTTGTGTAAAAAATTCTTTACAAAACAGTCGATTTAATGTATAATATTTAGATGTGTTACAGACATTTGGAAAGAAGGCTTTAAACAGATGTTTAAAATTTTAAAAAAGCGTGCTTTAAACGAGCAGGTTAAACTTTTAGAAATTGAAGCACCGCTTATTGCTAAAAAAGCAGAACCGGGTCAGTTTATAATTCTGCGTATTAACGAAGATGGCGAACGCATACCCTTAACCATCGCAGATTTTGACAGAGAACGCGGCACGGTTACTATAATATTTCAGGAAGTCGGTATGACAACCAAACTACTTGGCACTTTAAACGAGGGCGACGCACTGCTTGATTTTGTAGGTCCGCTTGGCGTGGCATCACATCTTGAAGGATACAAAAAAGTAGCCGTTATAGGCGGCGGTTTGGGAACTGCTATCGCCTACCCTCAGGCAAAAAAACTTCACTCTTTGGGGGCTGAGGTAGATTCTATTATAGGTTTCAGGAACAAAGACCTGATTATACTGGAAGACGAAGTCAAAGCGGTAAGCACGAATACATTCGTTACCACAGACGACGGCTCAAACGGTTGCAAAGGATTTGTGTCGGACGTACTTAAAAGTAATATTGAAGCAGGTGCAAACTACGACCTTGTTATAGCGATAGGTCCGCTTATTATGATGAAAGTTGTATGTGATGTTACAAAACAATACGGAATTAAAACAATAGTAAGTATGAACCCTGTTATGATTGACGGAACTGGTATGTGCGGCGGATGCAGAGTGTTAGTCGGCGGCGAAACAAAGTTTGCCTGCGTTGACGGCCCTGACTTTGACGGTCATCTGGTGGACTTTGACTCTGCTATGAACAGACAGAAAATGTTCAAAAGCGAAGAGGCGCAAAGTTCTGAGCACAAATGCCGCATAGGATTGGGAGGTAAATGCAATGGCTAATATGTGTCCTACAAAAACCCCCATGCCCGAACAGGCACCAACAGTAAGAAACAAAAATTTTAAAGAAGTTGCACTTGGATATACTCCCGATCAAGCAATAGAAGAAGCAAAACGATGCCTCAACTGCAAGAACAAACCGTGTGTAAGCGGTTGCCCCGTAAATGTTAAAATCCCAGATTTTTTAGCATTTATAGCAGAGGGTGAATTTGAAAAAGCGTATCTTAAAATTACAGAAACCAATGCTCTTCCGGCAATATGCGGAAGAGTGTGCCCTCAGGAAAATCAGTGCGAGGGTAAGTGCGTACGAGGATTAAAAGGTGAGAGTGTTGCCATAGGCAGGCTTGAACGTTTTGCAGCAGATTACTACAGAGAAAACTGCATCGCCAAAACTAATAAACCCACCTCAAACGGCAAAAAAGTAGCCGTTATAGGCGGCGGTCCCGCATCACTCAGTTGTGCAGGGGATTTGGCAAAAAAAGGTTATTCCGTAACAATATTTGAAGCATTCCACACAGCGGGCGGTGTACTGATGTACGGCATACCTGAATTCAGGCTTCCAAAAGACATTGTGTGCAAAGAAATTGACAACCTTAGAAACATTGGCGTGGATATTCAAACGAATATGGTTATCGGCAAAATACTCTCTGTTGACGAGATTTTAGAGTCCGGTTACGACGCAGTATTTATAGGTACCGGTGCCGGTCTGCCTAAGTTTATGGGGATTGATGGCGAAGCACTTAACGGCGTATACTCCGCTAACGAATTTTTAACACGTATCAACCTTATGAAAGCATATAAATTCCCCGAAACCGACACACCCGTTAAGGTGGGCAAAAACGTAGCGGTTATCGGCGGCGGAAATGTTGCTATGGATGCCGCAAGATGTGCAAAACGTCTTGGTGCAGAAAATGTGTACATCGTATACAGACGCAGCGAAGACGAAATGCCTGCACGCAACGAGGAAATTCACCACGCAAAAGAAGAAGAAATTGTTTTTAAAACACTTACAAACCCGACACGTATAATCGGCGAAGACGGCTGGGTTAAAGGTCTTGAATGTGTCGATATGGAACTCGGCGAGCATGATGCATCTGGTAGAAGACGCCCTGTAGAAAAGAAAGATTCTCAGCACATTATAGACGTGCAAACCGTTATTATGGCAATAGGTCAGTCACCAAATCCGCTGATTAAATCAACTACTGACGGGCTTGCTACACAGCCGTGGGGCGGTATAATAGCCGACGAGCAAACCTGCGCAACCAGCAAAGAAGGCGTGTATGCCGGTGGCGACACAGTAACAGGCGCTGCGACAGTAATACTTGCAATGGGTGCAGGCAAAAAAGCCGCAGCAGCAATTGATGAATACATTAAAAATAAATAATTTTAAAAGGAAAGCAATTATGCTTTCCTTTTTTATTTATCTTTGGAATCACAAAATTGATATTCCAACCTAACACCAGTAAATAATCCAGCATCAAAATTCATAACTATTCCCCCATTACACTTATGATACATAGCAAAACTAAAAAGCCAACTCAATTAAGGTAATTATTTTAACTCAAAAGCGGTAAACTCAAATTATCATATATAAATGAGGTGATTTGAGTTGAATATTGGCGAAGCAGTAAAATTAAGAATTTTAGAATTGTGCAAAAACAAAAATATCACTGTAAACAAACTTGCTATTATATGCGGAATAATGCAATCAACATTAAACAATATAATAAGCGGCAGAAACAGCAGCACTACAGTATCAACAATTAAAAAGGTATGCGATGGATTGGAAATGCAAATTAAAGATTTTTTCTTGTAAACTTTTCAGAAACTTATAGCAGGAAATAAAATAATATTTTTTCCATTTTTTATATTGAAATGAAAAAACATTTGTGATAAGATATTCTTGTATAATTAAACAGATAAGGAGAATTGACAATGGTAATAGTAAAAGCAAAAAACTATGAAGACATGAGCGTAAAAGCAGCAAATATTATGGCTGCGCAAATCACATTAAAGCCCGACTCTGTACTTGGTCTGGCTACGGGTTCAACACCTGAGGGCCTTTACAGCAACCTTATCAAAAAATACGAAGCCGGCGAACTTGATTTTTCTAAAATCAAAACAGTTAACCTCGACGAATACAAAGGTTTAACACGTGACCACGATCAGAGTTACTACTATTTTATGAATGACAAACTTTTTAACCACGTAAACATTGACAAAGCAAACACCAATGTTCCAGACGGCACAAAAGAAGACGGCGAGGCTGAGTGTGCAAGATACGAGGCTCTTATCGATTCTTTAGGCGGTACAGATATTCAGTTGCTCGGTATCGGCGGCAACGGTCACATTGGTTTTAACGAGCCCGACGAGTCTTTTATCCGTGACACACACTGCGTAAAACTTACCGACAGCACAATTGAGGCAAACTCAAGATTTTTTGCATCTAAAGACGATGTTCCAAAATACGCTTACACAATGGGTATCGGCAGCATTATGAAATCAAAGAAAATCCTGCTTGTAGCATCGGGCAAAGGTAAGGCTAAAGCAATTTACGACACAGTTTGCGGACCTATCACACCAAGTGTTCCTGCGTCTATTCTGCAGTTACATCCTGATGTAGTAATAGTTGCTGACGAAGAAGCGCTTTCGCTTATCAAATAATTTTCATAACATAATGAATTATGTTTACATATTAAAATGTTCAGACGGCACACTTTACACCGGCTGGACAACAGACCCTGAAAACCGGCTTATAACGCACAACAGCGGCAACGGTGCAAAATACACCCGAAGCCGTCTGCCGGTTGAGATGGTTTACTGCCAAGAGTGCACCGACAAGTCGCACGCACTAAGGCGTGAACGTGAAATTAAAAAAATGTCACGTTCAGAAAAATTAAAGTTGATAAGCAAATTAAAAACGGATACCATTTAGGTATCCGTTTTTTGCATAGTTAAAAAAATTCTATTTATATCCGATGGTTTTACCGTGACAAACAACCATAGTACGTCCGCAATGGGCACAGTCATAAAGTTGCTTATACTCCAAATAAGTGGTAATCTCAGTATATTTACCACACTGGGGGCAACGATACTCCATCGTAACCTCTTGCAAATCCTCTATTTTAGTTCTTTTTTTAAACAGTTTTTTAAAAAATCCCATGTCATCCTATCCTTTTTGCAAATATATCAAATGTAAGTATATCACAAACTGTGACAGTTTTCAAGATAAATATTAATTTTTTTCGCCTACACTTTGCACAGTTGTTTCACAGCAAAAACTTTGCGAATATATTTTGATATTTGAAAACACACCAATTTCTTTTGTGCCGTTGGCAAGATATCCGCCGTCTAAAATTCTGGCGTCACTTTCAACGGTGATATACGCATCATAGCGTTCGGGTTTGGAAGCATAAACAGTAGTTCCGTCGGCCTTTAAAGCATAATCCATGGCATCTTTTGCCTCTACTGCAGTAATAACACCCAAGGGCTTGTCTGTTTCTTCATCATATATAGCATCACCAATCTTGATGGTATCGAGAGTAAAATCCCTTATACCCGACGCCTTTAAAACATATTCAATCTTCATATTTGTTTCGTTAACATCGTTATGGGCAGAGAAGCCGAATTTGTACACTGTTGCACATATCGCCACAACAACTAAAATCACGATAAGCAAATCCACAATATTAATTTTGCCGAAAAGTTTGCCTTTGTTATCAATCATTTGTACTCTCCCCCTCTACATTCATCTTTACTATATATCCCCTGCCTACTGCGCCTGCATTTTTAATGTGTATAAGGTTTCCCACTTTAATTTCCTGCTGACCTATAACAATATTTGCTCCATACGCAGTCGGTTTACCTTTTACGGTGATATATGCGTCTTCCTGCCCTTCGTATTCGCTGATAACCCATCTGCCGTTTATATCGTCTGTGCCGAGGTCAGTTGCCGGTACAGACTCAACTGCGGTAACAACGCCAAGTGTTCCGCCTTTAACAGCATCACGTATTTTATCGCCTACGGCAAAGCGTTCAGCATAATCGTCGGGAACGCCCTTAACTTCTACTGTAAATGTTACATCAGGCATATCCGTAGTAGTTGTAAAACTTTTGTTAATAAACTTATATGCAAAAGCAAAAACCGCTACCACCAGAACAGCAATTATAATATCAACGTAATTGAATTTAATTTTCTTTTCCATATTCATACCCCCATTACATCACGATATATATTTTGTATAGCGTCCGTCATTACCTCTGCACGGAACTGCTGTTCAAAAACCTTTAAACAACCTTTTTTTAGATTGTCCATTGCGGCAGTGTCGGTTAACAAACTCCTGAGTTTATTATACATATCATCGCTGTCGCACTTTTTAAATATAAGACCATTCACGCCATGTTCTATAACGCCCGGATTGCCGCCAAAATCACTAACTACTGCCGGAAGCCCTATGCTCATTCCCTCTAAAAGCGAAAGACTGGTGGCTTCTGTTCCGAAAGATGCGTTAAGGTTTAAATCAAGTATATTCATAATACCTGTTACATCTGTTACAAAACCTGCCATAATAACATTTTCGGCAATATCAAGTTCTGAAATCTTTTTACGTATTTCTTCTTCGTAATCACCTGTTCCGGCAATTAAGAGTTTAACTTTGATACCATCGTCCAGAAGTTTTTTAAGTGATTCTAAAATATACACATGACCTTTAACGTAATTAAGCCTTGCAACTATACCAAGAAGATACTCGCCCTCGCCTACATTATAATTGGACTTGAGTTTAAGTTTTTCTTCGTCGCTTATAACTTTAAGCGGCTCTACACCGTTTTTTATAACTGTTATTTTATCAGGATTAACACCTGTTTTAACTATATTTTCTTTTGCGGCATCTGCCACGGCGATAATTTTATCCGCAGTAGAATTATTGACAAACCCGTTTATGGCTTTACCTAAGCCCTGGGATATTTTTTTTGACGGTTCAAACACGCTGTGGCGTGTAAATACTATTTTTGCCTTTCCGTAAAGCCTTGCAGCAAACCTTGCAGACATCGATGCGTGCGCATGAATAACATCAGGTTTATGCTCGGCAAAAATCTTTTTAAGACTCATTATACCTTTAGCACTTAAAGATTTATCCGCAATTCCGTCTGCCTCAATTATATATGCGCCGAGTGCTTCAAGTTCTTTTATAAGCAAACTTCCCCTCGGAACAACAACCTTTACATCAAATTGGCTTTTATCGTAATATTTAAGAAAGGTGAGTATGCACTTGCCTGCACCTCCGATATTACTGTCGCTTATAACATTGATTACCTTTAGCATTTTTGCACCTCCGATAAAGTTGATTTACATATTTCAATGCTCGCTGCGGTTATTCCTATAATTATGAAAAACAGCAGGAACACTCTGTAGTTGTACCACACATTATCAAACATTCCCTGGACGAGGTATCCAAGCATACCTGCCGCCAGACCTGTGACAAGTGCTTTTAAGAATTTATCTTTAGTCGTAATAATGGTGCTTACGCACATTTTAAAATATATAACCAGCATAGATATAAATATCACAAGTCCCATAATGCCGTTTTCTGTAATTATCTGCAAATACAGATTGTGCGAATGTGGCGCTATAACGCCTGAATATGCATACATAGGATAAATTTTGTTGAATGCTTCCGTTCCTACGCCGATACCGCTGAACCAATAGTCTTTAAGCATATTGAGAGTTCCCATCCATATATATACTCTGTATGATGTGGACGTGTCACCCATATCTCCTACGCTTAAAAACCTGTTAATAACATTCTGCGGCAAAAACATCGGCGAGAGCAAAAGCGCCACCACACCAAGCCACACAAAACGGCGGTCGTAGAACATAAAGAACATAAACACCGCAACAAGCAGGCCTATCCAGTTACCTCTGGAATATGTGTATATCATACAAAGCGACAACGCACCTACAATTATAAGATGAATAAGTTTGTTATACCCTTTTTTTGCGCCCCACACTACAGCAAGGCCGACTGGGATTAAAAGAAGCAGATATTCACCAAGAACATTGGGGTTTTCAAACGTTGACACAACCCTTGTTTCAATATCCGAAAACATATCTGTATCTGTCCACACAGTACCGCCCGCAAATCCGAATATATGCTGATATATGCCATATGCGGCGACAAACAGACCACCAAACAACATAAGCGCAATAAGCGCAAACAAGCGTTGTTTTGTGTTTACTGAGTTTGTTAAAAGAAAATACGAAAGTATAAAAGCCAGATAAACCAGTACCGCCATAACGCTTGACTTAACCGCAAAAGATGTTACCGCAGAAATCACCAGCACACACGCAAACAGCAACATTGGCAGATCAAGCGGAGTGCGTTTGAAGGTCATATTTTCGTCAAATATAAATCTTAAAACAAATGATGCAAACGTAAACATAATAAGACCGACGAGTGCCATCGTGGGCGAAAAAGCAAGTATAACCGCCGCAATGAATATACCCACTGTATAATCGTAAAGTATCCATCCCATTGCCACTATACCTATTGCAAACGCAAATGTGTATATGGGATTTGTAATAAGTGATGCCACCGCAATCAAAACGCCGATTGCAATGCAGAGCATTACGCCGCTTATACTGATATCGATTGTATCTTTCTTTTCAAATTTACATGTACCGAGCAATTTGCCAAAAAGTTTTACTGCAATGCTTCCCGTAAAAAGATTATATACCGAAGCATCTATTGCACAGCACAATGATGATGCAATAAGCACTATTACCGCAAATACAGACATTGTGTTTGTCATAGCACCCCATATCAAGGAAATCACCGAGTACACAACCACTACCACTATTGCTATAATGCCCCAGTAGCGTATAGAATAGTGAAGTATATCTGCGTAAAATCCGCCGAAAAACTGTATAACAGCACTTCTTTTAACGGGTGCAGCGACTTTTGAAAGGGCTCGGCGTACACAATTTAAAATCTTTTTAAGAAATGTAAATATTCCGCTGCCGGAAACTATATTTTTATCTGCAGAAGACGAAAAGAAATTAACAAAAAAACTGTTTGCAGTGATTTTTTTCAGAAAACGCACTATAGCATCAGAAATCTTTTTAAAACCGCTGTGTTCATAACATTTGCAGAAAAAAGCATATATCTTTACCAGTACGCTTATTATAAGGCTGCTGTTCATTCTTTTCTCCCCCTTTTCATCAAAGTTTTTACAATATTTAAAAGTTCGCCTATCTCGCTTACTCTGCACACGGCACAGGTCACGAAATATGTGATAACGCCCACCGTCACGGGAATTGCAACAGCAAGCAGTTTGTTCATATCATAAGTTATTCGGTTTGCTGCAAAAACCGCAATAGCCATAACAAATACACTTATAAGTATTTTAAAACCAAATCTGCCGAATTCTTTTGTTAATATTCCGTCTGTTCGTTTGTGTAGTTTATATATCATCGTAAAGCCTATTACATTTGCCGCAACAGATGCAGATATTGCAAGTCCGCCAAGGCCAACCTTAATACCTGCTACTAAAACTATGCTGAGCACAATGTTTACAACAATACCTGCAAATGCAACTTTCATAGGTGTTTTGCCGTCATGCAGTGCGTAAAAGCCTTTGTTTGCCATCTCCTGCATACCGTAGCCAAGCATACCGAACGAATAGCAAAACAATGCCGTAGATGTAAGTGCAGTTGATTGTGCATCGAATTCGCCACGTTCATAAAACAAACGTATTATCGGCGTGGAAAGAAGTAAAAATCCAACCATAACAGGTGCAATTATAAACACAACATAACGTACTGCTTTGGATATTATGAAATTGAATTTATCCCCATCGTCATTTGCACCTGCACGTGAAAGTGACGGAAAAATCAGGTTAGTCGCAGTAAAAGTGAACACACCTACAAGTATTATATACAGTTTGTTAGCATAATCAAGCGCTGTCATTGCCTCGCCGCCGTTAAGTGATGATGCCAGACGAATATTTATCATTGTATTGATAGGTTGCATCCACGTACTTAAAATAATGGGCAGCGCAAGTTTACATACGTTTTTGATGCCTTCGTTCTTAAAATTGAGAGTGGGCTTGTACCTGTATTTCATTTTAACAAGCGACGGTATCTGTATAATGCACTGCGACGCCCAAGCAATAAGCATTGCGATGGCAACGCCATGTATGCCGAAACGGTTACCGAATATTGCAATATATAATATAAGTATTGCATTGGATACCAAACTTATAATAGCAGGTATTAAAAATTCGCCATACGACTGAAGCACACCCACAAAACAATATGCCACACCGGTAAATATAATAGTGGGGAAAAGTATTTTTATAAGCACAGATGAAAGGTGAAGCGCAGACGCTTCCAGACCGCCGGCAAACAGCGTTGCCACCTGAGCAGAAAAAACTATACCCACTCCCGATATTACAACGGTGATAAGTATTATAAGATTTATAAAACAATTGGCAAAGTTAAATGCATCTTCCTCTTTGCCTTTTGCTATATACTCGTTAAACACGGGTATAAATGCAGATGTTACAGCGGAACCAAGCGCAATATCAAAAAACAAGAGTGGAATCCTTGATGCCGCTGAAAACGCCATAGCCGCATCGGTGGATGTTCCGTAAAGGTTTGCCATAAGGATATCCCTGAACATTCCGCATATTTTTGCCAGCAATGTTGCCGCCACCATAAACCCTGCCGTAAATGCAGAGGCTTTTTTTATCTTTTTCATATTTTATCCTTTTACAAAGAATAGCAAAGCAAGCGCATATGCGCCTCTTTGCTATCTGATGTTTTTATAAGTTTTTAAGATACTCCGTAACGATTTCTTCTATTATTTCGTCACGCTCCAGACGACCTATAAGGTTTCTGGCGTTATTATGACTGGTGATATATGTGGGGTCGCCCGACATTATAAAACCTACAATCTGGTTGATGGGATTGTAGCCTTTAACCTGCAAAGCCTCATACACTACACGCAAAACCTCACGTACGTGGTTTTCACCCTCGCCTATCGCATTGAATTTCATGGTATTGTTATCCATTTGCAACACCCGCCTTTCAAATCTGTATACTATTATTATGATAACATATAAGGTATAAAATTACAAGTATTTTCGCACAAAGTACACAAAAAGGTCATTTCAACTGAAATGACCTTTTATTTTATTTCATTATTCCTTTGCGTGCGTATGAGCCAAGGCTCCACTTCTGTTCAATATCAGGAACGGGCGAGCCAAAAAGATGTTGTGCATAAAAGAGTGTAAAATCGTTTTTACGGTCAACCGCAAGATACGAACCCGCAGCGCCTCCCCATCCGAAATCCTGCAGAGCATCGTCTGTATAAGGTGCTCTCACGCCGAGCCCGTAGCCGTATTTTACCCTTATGGGCTGATCCTGATACGCACGCAGAACATCACCATCGATCTGGTTGGTGCTCATCATATCTATGGTTTCGCTCTTTAAGATAATATCGCCAATACGCAAAGCCTCTAAAAATTTTACATAGTCGTCGAGGCAGGTTACGCAACCTGCGCCGCCGCTTTCGTACTCGCTGCCAAGTTTGTAATTGCGTATATGTTTGCCGCAGTTAAAGTGTTCTTTTGTATTATCGTCAAGAATGTATTGGTCAGCAAGTTCTGCAAATCTTTCTTCAGAGCAACTAAATGTAGAACGTGTCATTCCAAGCGGATTGAATATATTATCACGCACGTAATCACCGAATTTTTTGCCGCTTACAACCTCTACAAACGCGGCAAGTACATCGTGGCAAAGGCTGTACTGCCAACTGGTACCGGGTTCAAATATAAGCGGTTCGTTCGCCAAAGCCTCAATGGTTTTTCTTGTAGGGCATTTTCCGTCGGTCTGCATATACACACGTTTTATAGACTCTCTTTGAACGTCATAGTCAAAGCCTGCGCTCATTGTAAACAGTTGACGGATTGTTATATGGTTTTCGGCTTTTTCTATACCGCCGTCGGTCTGCACCGTCATTTCCTTAAACTCAGGCATATATCTATAAAGCGGCTCGTCAAGGTCAAAAGCGCCTCTCTCCCACAATTGCAGAGCCGCAGTGCACGTAAGCGGTTTACTGCACGAATAAACATTGTACATTTCTTTGCCGTTTATAGGCGTTTTATTCTCTAAACTGCTGTAGCCCGCCATATGGCGCAAAACAAGTTCGCCTTTATGGTAAACGGCACAGTCGTTACCAGGAACACCAAGTTCAATAAATTTATTTAATACAGAGATAAGGTCTTTAAAACCTTCCTCATATCCCGATTTGACGTAATTCATCTGTATATCCCCTTTTTATACGTTATAGGTTAATTATATAATCACAAGAAATAACTGTCAAGGGCTTTTGCGCTTGAAGAACTCAATATTGTGTGCTATAATGTTTTTTATAATTATGCACGAAGGTTGAGCCATGCATTTTAAAACAAGGAGATAATAAAATGACTACTTTACTTATGATAAGACACGGCGAAAGCGAAGCAAATCGCAATAAAATATTTGCCGGGAATTTAGACGCAGACCTGCAAAACAATGGATTAAAACAAGCGCAGAAAACCGCTGAATTTATAAACGATAATTACAAAGTTGACAAAGTGTATGCAAGCGACTTAAAAAGAGCATTCAAAACAGGCAAATGCATTGCGGATTTATTGGGGATAGAGATTATACCCAGCAGGAACTTACGTGAAATATCCGCAGGTAAGTGGGAAGGCATAAATTTTACTGATTTGGCAATTGACTACGCAGACGACTACAATGTATGGCTTACAGACATTGGAAATGCGTGCTGCACAGGTGGAGAATCTGTAAAACACCTCGGCGAAAGAGTTATGGATGAACTAACCACCATAGCATCCGCCAATGACGGAAAAACTATAGTTATTGCTACACACGCAACACCAATACGTGCGATGCAGACTCTTGTTCAATACGGAAGCCTTGAAAATATGCATTCAGTTCCGTGGGTTACAAACGCTTCTGTTACAACTTTTGAATATGAAAATGGAATGTGGCGATGTGTAAAGGTAAGTGAAGATGCACATCTTAGTGAATTGAAAACAGAACTGCCTGCAAATGTGTAAATTAAAAACCGCCTTTTGGCGGTTTTATTTTATTGCCGGTGATGTGATTGTCTTTAAAAATTCAGGCGGCATAGGTGCATTGGTGGGCGTGTAGTGTTCAATGCCTACAATTTTAACTACGGCAGGTTCCATATAATCACCTGCGGGGGCTATAACATACTGACCGATTTCGTATGTATTTCCGCCCGAAAGATAGTAATACTCTTTTCGCTTTCCGGCAAATGTTACGCTGTAAAAAGTAAGTCCTCCCCCGTTACATTCACCACACGATTTCGGCATATTGTAAATCATATCAGATATTTCACAAATAATATTCCGCATCGGTTTATCCATATACTTAAATCCGCAAGCCTTATTAATATTTTCAACTGCAGCAGTATAATTCGATATAAAAGTATCCGGATTGTCTGTATATCGCATCATATCTGCGTTATGTTTAACCAACTTCAAACAGCGCAAAACATCTGCCGAATCGGCATTTTTATTACGCAGTTTTGAAGTTTTAACAAGTTTTTGCGCTTCCCACACTTTTAAAGACACATTGCAAAGGTCATTTGAGCACTTAGGAGTTTTATCTGAAAACATAGATTTAAAATATATAATTAATTTTTCCAACAATTTCTTTAAAAACATAAACTCACCCAAAAAGATTATAATATATAACCCCGCTATCCGTCAAGAATCGGTTGACAATGTAAAAGTATAGTGTTAAAATTAGCATAATGAGAGGAGTGTTTACATTGAAACTTGTAACCAACAACGGGCCGCTTATCAGCAAACGTGGATACGATTTTATTAAGGCAACCGAAATCATTAAAAATGCAGGATTTGACGCATATGACCATTCTATGTGCATAGGAGAAGATGAAGTCGAATTATTTTTGTCCGACGAATATCAAAATAAGATTAAGCACCTAAAAGAACACGCCGACAAAATTGGGCTCCCGTGTCTTCAGGCTCACGCACCTTTTGGAAATATAGAGGTGCTTTTACCTGCTATAATACGCTCTATTGAATATGCCGCATATTTGGGTGCTGATATAATTGTAGTCCATCCTTATACAGATAACTGGAACTACTACGAAAACAAAGACAAACTTTTTGAAGAAAATATGAAATATTACCGTTCATTAATTTCATATGCGAAAGAGTTCGGTATTAAAATAGCAGTTGAAAATATGTTCGGTTGGGATAGAAATACACATATACATCTTGAAAACACCTGCTCGCACAGCGAAGAATTTGTAAAATACGTTGATACACTCGACAGCGAATACATAACCGCCTGCGTAGACACAGGGCACTCACATCTTATGTACGAAAAGCCTGAACATATAATAAAAAAACTCGGCAGCAGAGTGGGCGCACTTCATATACACGACAACACCGCTTTGGACGATGCTCACCAGATTCCATACTTTGGCACAATCAACTGGGACAATGTATGCAAAGCACTTGCTGAAATCGACTATAAAGGACACTTCACATTTGAGTCAAACACATTTATAAATAAATATATGGACGACGATTTTATACCTACTGCATACAAGTATTTAGAACAGGTAGGCAGAAGTTTAATCAAAAAAATTGAAAGTCACAGATAAAAGAGCACCCTCTGAGGGTGCTCTTTTATTTACATAATTCTATTATAATATCTCGTGTCATTTTAGCCGCATAGTCAAGCGATGATTTATAATCGTTATCAGAATTTTCGTCACCGCTGTCGGACATACTGCGAAGTACTGCAAAAGGAACATTGTTTATATAGCAAACGTGGCCGATTGATGCGCTTTCCATATCGCCGCCGATAGCGTTAAAATTATCGCACAGCCACTTAACCAGTGCAGAGTCGTTTATAAATTTATCGCCCGTAGCAACAACGCCTTTTTTATAGTTGATATTTTTATCTTTTAAAATGTTTTCTATGGCACAATTGGTATTTTCGTCACAGTGAAAATATATTTTGTTAATTCCTGAAATCAGGCCTATAGGGTCACCCACAGCAGATGTATCCATATCATACTGAACGACCTTATCGCCAAGTATGATATCACCCGTTTTAAGTTCTTTTGAAAGTCCGCCGCACACGCCTATATTAATTATACAATCAGGCGCAAAATTCATAATCATAGCCTGAGTGCACGCTGCAGCAAACACTTTGCCGATTCCGCTTTGTGCAAGCACAACCTCGGTATTTTCCAAAATCCCTTTATAAAAATTCATTCCTGCTATGGCAGTAGTTTCTGTTACGATCATATTTTTCTTTATTTCTTCAATCTCTACTTCCATAGCGCCTATTATACCAATTTTTTTCATATCGTTTTCCTCACTTTTTATATTGCATATCATCAGGTGTCCAGTTTTTTATAATATCAATCATAACAGCAGCCTCTGTTTTTGCACCGTTAAGGTCGTGCTCTAAATAATTGCCACACTCAATTCGGCTGTTACCGGGAATGTCTTCATCAAAATCCGCAACAAACGCAAAAGCGTCCTTTATAAGCGTAATCGCCTGCTCATAGGTAACGCTGTCACGAAGAAGAAGATAAAAGCCCGTTCTGCAACCCATTGGTCCAAAATACACAACACTGTCGCTATAAACACTGTTGCGTGCATAAGTTGCAAAAATATGCTCTATAGTATGCATTGCGGCATTTTCAATATAGTCGCCGCTGTTGGGAACTTTTACACGGATGTCATACGTTACAACATCACCGTCAATTCGTGATATATATATCCCTCTTTGCAAAATATCATGATTTACTTTAAAACTTTCTATTTTATTCACATCGATCTTCCTTTCAAAACCATTCTTTTAAATTATACCAAATAAAAGCATTAATGTAAAGAATGTATAATACGTAAAAACGAACTGTGTAGATGCCACTTTTTTTGCACTCTATTCTAGCCACAAAATCAGTTCAAGTAATCTCTTTACACATATCGCAAGTTCATTTCTTTTGTTTTTAACAGAAATTGTATCTATATAGTTGTGTTTCCCGTCATTTGTATTAGAAGGCATACGAATATCATTACCGGCTTTAACTTCGGCACTTTTTTCGGCAGTATTATTCCAATCCGTTGTTACAAGTCCTCTGTATCCCCATTCTCCACGCAAAATTCCTGTAATCAATTCTGCACTTTCGGATGCACGCACATTATTAACAATGTTATACGCCGTCATAATAAGCTTAGGTTGGCTTTCTTTTACACAAATCTCAAATCCTTTAAGATAAATCTCACGCAATGCTCTTTCCGATAAGATTGAATTTGATTCTTTACGATTAGTTTCTTTGTTATTGCAGGCAAAATGCTTTGGAGTTGCAACAATTCTTTGAGACTGAATACCTCTTACCATTACCGCCGCCATTTTACCTGAAACAAGAGGATCCTCAGAATAGTATTCAAAGTTTCTTCCGCACAATGGACTGCGATGAATATTAAGAGCCGGTGTAAGCCACATCGACAAGTTGTTTTCCTTTGTCTCCAACGCCCCTGCCACACCTACTCTTTCAAGAATATCTAGGTTCCAGGTACAGGCAAGCATGGTTGCCACAGGAAATGCAGTTGTTCTTATTCCCGTATTTGGACGTATGCGAACTCCTGCCGGACCGTCCACGGTCATTGGAGAAGGAATGCCGTATTCAGGCAGGTTGCCCATGCCGTCAGTATTGGCAACACCTGTATTCTTCTGTCCAACCAGTAAGCCCAAAAGTTCATAATCACTCAGTTGTGAAATGAAGTCATCGAGAGATACTTCTCCGTTTACTACATCTATAAGTTGTTTTTTTCCTTCTCCTTCAGCAGGAATTTTCATATCACATTCATACGTACAAGCGAAAGTTTTTGGAATATACTCTTTATCAGGCACCTCGATATATTCACCTGTTGCAGTCAGTCTTTTGCCAAGCCTTGTCGGTTTACAATATTCTGTAAGTTTTTGACAAATCTTATTTTCTTCAAGCACATATTTAAACTCAATCTCTTTTGCATCACGAACACTTTTACCTACAAATATTTTGTATTCGCCTGCTTCCATTACATAAGCAGATTTTTCTACATCGCCAATATCATCATATGATGCCATATCATTTATATTAAAGTTCATTGTCAAAGTTTCGCTTTCGCCGGGAGCAAGAAGTTTTGTTTTTGCAAACGCACACAGTTCACGGGCAGGCTTTGTGATTTTACCCACGGGAGTACTGTAATAAACCTGCACAACCTCTTTACCGCAGTATTCGCCGATGTTTTTAACATCTGCACTTACCAAAATTTTATCGCCGGCTGTATGTGCTATCGTGTTTTTGATTTCAAATTCTGTGTAGGAAAGTCCGTATCCAAACGGATATACAACTCGCTCCTTCATTCCTGGAATAGTTTCAAAATACCTGTATCCTACAAAAATATCTTCGGTATATTTCACATAATCGTCAGATTCGTGAAATCCTGACGATGACGGATAATCAGCCAAAGAAATTGCACAGGTATCCACCAATTTGCCTGATGGAGTTACATCACCTACCAAAATATCGGCAGTAGCAAGTCCGCCTTCCATACCTCCCTGCCAAATCATAACAGCAGCACCGATTTTGTCATTGTCTGCAAACCATGAGGTATCTATCATCGCACCCGTATTCAAGAGAACAATAACTTTATCAAAATTTGCACAGACGATGTTTACCATATTTTTTTCCTGAATACTAAGTTCAAAATATGGATCTGTACCATCTCCTTTTCTGTCCCAATCTTCACCTGAATAGCGATTTATAGTAATAATTGCCGTATCAGTGAATCCTGTCGCTGCCATCAGCAGACTTTCCGGAATTTCCAGCTCGGTGAGTTGACCTACAGTTTTCCCCATTTTATACGCTTTTTCAACACAGGTCTTGTAATAAAGTGAGAGATCATCAAATACCTCTATAGTCTGTTTCAACTTTAACCCATCGTAAATATTACGCACATATTCGCAATGCACGTCTCCTGAGCCTCCGCCACCTTTAACATAGTCTATCTGCGCTTTACCAAAGATTGCAACCTTTGTCCCCTTTTTCAGAGGTAAAATGTTGTCGTCGTTTTTCAGTAGCACTGTACCCTCACACGCAGCCTCTCTTGAAAGTTGTATGTGATTCTTGCACCCTGTTATTTTTGAGTTATTGTCCCCTAAGGGTAGACACGGCTGATACTTAATTCTCGCCCACTTTTCCATATCTTAAATCACTCCTTTTTTTCATTATATCACACACAGAATTTTTTTCAAACCATAACACTACAAAATATTCAACAAAATATTAATCTAAGAGTCTGCCGGATATTATCACAAAATATTCCCCAAATCCATATATTGACGCAAGTTTGATTTCAAAGAAAATCTAACTATCAATCATAACGCTAAAGTCTTTGGATATCATCCTTCATATATATCACATCTCTTTTGTGATCGGCTTAAAATTCCATTTAGAACATACTTAGCCACTGTACGCTCCGAAAAAAAATCCTTTCACATTCAATGAATAATGAAAAAATGTATAATACAAAACAAAAAATCCTATCTTTCGATAGGATTTTTAAAGGTGCTACCCAGATTTGAACTGGGGGTAAAGGAGTTGCA
>JAFSCF010000013.1 GCA_017436905.1 Clostridia bacterium
CCTTGACATGGCAAAAAATCCGTGCTATATTGCAGTTAAGGCAGGAAAGCCGAAATACGGCTATTCCTGCCCATAGAATTTGAATATTTTATCATAGAAAATTGAATTTACAGAAAATTTCTCACACTGCCTTTTTTAGTTAATGGTTGATATAATTTCTTTAATGATTTCCATGGTTTTTGGTTTGATAAATTTTATAAAAGACCGGATATCGGGTTCATCATCAAATAGAAACGACTCAATAACACTAAATGCTATAACCTCATTAACATATTCATCGTTAATGTTCAGCAAAGTTTCAAGAAAATCAAATGATTTTATTAAAACTTGTTCATTTCCTTTACTTATATTTTCTTTTATAAAAGGAACAAATACATCTGCATAAATAACGTGCGAACCTGTATCATTACCATCTTGCCATGATATTTCCTCATTATATGTATCTATAATTTCAGGAAAGTTATTTATCAGTTTCAAATTAAGTTCTTTACTTGTCATTATTTTCCTCCTAAGGCACGTTTTAAATCTTTAATTAAATCTTCTACTATTTTTCTTTCTTGTTTTGTTAGAGTTTCTCTTTTTGAAATTCTTTCAAGATTCTTTAATCGTTCCGTGCCTTTCTTTATATGAGATTTTCCTCCAACCAAACTTCCTGTTTTAATTTCATGCCGAATGGCGTCTGATAAACCTCCATCACCAACTTTTTCGCCCGGACGATATAATTCTTTTATGGTATTCCTCAATTTTGCGTTAGATACTTTGTTTAATAACTTTGCTCCTTTTGATGACATTTTAGCAATTTTCGCAGCATCGGCGAGATTGCCGATAAAAGGTAATATGCCAAGTGCGTTGCCTTTTTAAAATGTTTTCAAAATTTTTTTCTGCAAAACCTTGACTTTTTCGATTAAAAAATGCTAATATGCAGATACCAAGCACTGCATACATAAAAAAGGGGGGAGTAAATGAAATTTTAAAATGAAAAAACACATTCAAAAAACTGTTGGAGCAGTTTTAAGATGTGCTTTTCACGGATATGCTGAGCATACCTATTTAGAAGTAAGTAAAGTTTAGCATATTCGTGAATCAAAATCAAGACCTTTAAAGAAAAAATTTAATAATAACTATGATGTTTTCACTTCATTTTTGGTTGCTGAAACGGAATATGAGGGCAATATTGAATTGCCAAAAATTAAAACAAGCAATCAGATTCCCGAAAAAGTCACATCTTTTTCAAGGGCGATGTCACAAAAATGTAATGACTTCAACTGCTTTGTAATGTTTTATGAGCACGATATACGCTTTGAACGATTGTGGAACAATCCAAAACGATATTTAAACAAACTCAAAAAGTTTAAAGGGGTAATTTCACCCGATTTCAGTTTATACCGAAATATGCCGCTTGTGATGCAGATGTGGAATACATATCGGGGAAGAGCATTGGGTGTTTGGTTACAAAACAACGGGATTGAGGTTATTCCAAATGTCCGTTTTAGTGATGAACGGTCTTTCTCTTTTTGCTTTGACGGAGTTGAGAAAAACAAAACAATTGCAATAGGGACTCATGGATGTATAAAAAACAAAGTTGACAGGCTCTTTTTCAAAACCGGTATTGCTGTTTTGGTAAAACAACTGTCCCCCAAAACAATCATTGTTTATGGCAGAGCACCTGATGAGATTTTCAAAAAGTATAAAAATGACGGGATAGAAATAGTTGCTTTTGAAAGTGAGTTCGCAAAGTCCAGAAGGCAGGTAGATGCCTGATGGGCGGAGGGATAGCAGGGGATTTCGGCAACACAAGAGGGAGTACCTTAGATTCAATAAGTAACTTGCTTACTGCGGCATCTCTTATCCCAGGAATTGATACTTTTGCAGATTTGGCGGCAATACCTGTAGATTTATTGCGTGGTGATTTTGCCTCTGCAGGACTCGATGCGCTTGGTGTGATTCCTTTTATCGGCGAAATTGCCGACACTGCGAAGATTTCAAACAAAGCCGTAAATGTTATTAAAAAAGCAACAGATTTTTCAAGTTTTCCTAAAACAATTCACCTTGGTAAACAGGGAAAACATATTGTGGGACACAATAATTACATAAAAGGAAAAAGTATATTAAAGATTTCTGCTGAAACAGCACAAAAATTAATTAATAAATATAGTGGAACAGGGAAGAAAATCGGTTCTAACAGAGAAAGGATTAATTTTAAAAAAGTAATTGGTAAATATATTGACCCAAAGACTGGAAAATCTTATGATACAACGATTGGAACTATACATTACTCAAAAACAGGAACGCATATTGTGCCCGAAAAACCTATTAATTGGAGGAAATGACAATGTATTTAAACGATAAGGAAGAAAGTATAATCGGAAATTTTATGAATGTTGCTGATGAATATGAGCAAAAAGAAATGATATTAAAATGGGAAAATGGCAGTCAAATTCATGGGATATATGATTCTTATATGGAAGATGAAACAGATTTTGATATAGATGACAGAGAATACCAGGAATTTTGGTCATTTGTTTTTAGCGTAATTGATTTAACGGGAGATCCTCCGGTCTATATTACAGAAGATGAGTTCTTTTGTGTTGATTATCGTAATTTTCCTGATGAAATTATAGCAGATGGCAAAAAAATTAATTAAAGATTTAAATGCGCTTAAAGAAATTATATCAGCCATTAACTAACAAAAAAGGCAACGCACCCAAAATGCGTTGCCTTTTATTATTTATAAAGTGATTTAATCTATATATGTATAAATTTTTTCGGGCAGGTCTGCTTTGTCTGCGCTGATAGAAATAGTGAATTTAATATCATTGTCTTTGCAGATATTATCAAGAGTTTCAACAAAATCAGCCAAACCGGCATCGTCGCCATCTACAATTTTAAGCATAGAATCTATGTAAATGTGGGTAATATCATAATTCTGCGACATAATGCCTTTGATAAAACCTCTGAATTCATCAAAGTTTGCCATACCGCCCTCGGCTACGTCCACTAAACGCACACCGTTTTTAACATCGAACATATGTCTGTTCTCTCTGGCAATGAATACTACATTACCATGCTCTATATCAACTGCGTTATTAACACTGTCAAGCATTGCTTTAGTTTTTCCGCTACCTTTTTTACCTACGATTAACTTAACCATTGGACTCTCCTCCTTAAAAATGCTGTAATCGATAATATTTAAAACATTACTTATCTTTGTACTTGTATTATACAACATTACTGTATAAAGTGCAATAGGTAAAATAAATTTTGTCTGTTTCGCCAAAAAACATACCGTGTTTTTATGTGAATTCACGAAATTGGCTAAAACTTCCGTTTTTCGGCATATACGGGCATTTTAAACGCCAAAAAATCTTGTAAAATTTTTTTGATTATGATAAAATTGAAATAGTGGGGTTTTCTCACCAATTATTAAAAAGGAATGATTTTAATGAGCAAGCGCATATACATAGGCAACATCCCCGTAGGTGGCGGAGCACCTATTGCAATACAGTCTATGACCAATACAAAAACAGCAGATGCAAAAGCCACAGCAGGGCAGATTAACGCTTTAGCGAATGCAGGGTGCGATATTGTGCGCTGTGCCGTTCCCGATATGGAAAGTGCACGTGCGCTTGCAGAAATTAAAAAACGCATATCAATCCCTCTTGTAGCTGATATTCATTTTGACTACAAACTGGCGATTGCTTCTATTGAAAGCGGTGTTGACAAAATCCGCATAAACCCCGGCAACATAGGCTCGGAAGAGGGCGTTAAAGCAGTTGCCGAGGCTGCAAAAGCGGCAGGTGTGCCGATACGCATAGGCGTAAACAGCGGCTCGGTTGAAAAAAACATTCTTGCAAAACACGGCTCGCCTACTGCGGCGGCATTGGTTGAAAGTGCCGAGCAGCACATTGGCTTGCTTACAAAATACGGCTTTGACGATATTTTGGTATCGCTTAAAGCGTCAAACGTTAAAACCACTATTGAGGCTTACAGAATGTTGGCTGCGAAATACGACTATCCGCTGCACCTTGGCGTTACCGAGGCAGGCACATACCTTGGCGGAACGGTTAAGTCGGCAATCGGCATAGGCTCGTTACTTGCCGACGGCATTGGCGATACGTTCAGGGTGTCTTTAACAGACGAGCCTATTAAAGAGATAATCGTTGCACGTGAGATTTTAAAAGCGCTTAACTTAACCGACAAAGGCGCAAAACTTGTTTCGTGTCCTACGTGCGGCAGGACGAACATAGACCTTATTCCCCTTGCAAAAAAGGTAGAAGAATATCTTCTTACCATCGACAAACCCATAACCGTAGCCGTAATGGGCTGCGCAGTAAACGGCCCCGGCGAGGCTAAGGAAGCCGACATCGGCATTGCCGGCGGTAAGGGCGAAGGTTTAATATTTAAAAAAGGCGAAATTATACGCAAAGTTTCAGAGAGCGAACTTTTCGGCGAACTGGTTAAAGAAATAGAGAGTATGTAAGAGAGGTTTAATATACAATGTCACCCACCCCGATAACTATAGACGAATTATTTGCCACGGTTGATGTGCCTGAGGAAATCTCGGGCGCACGTGTTTATAATGTAAAGGCAAGCGCAACAGACCGCACTTTAGAACTTACTTTGTATGCAGAAAAACTGCTGCCGTACGAAACAATAGAAGATTTTAAAGAAACCGCTATGCGCGAGTGTAATCTTGTAAGCCTTATAATACGTGTTAAATATCACGGCCTTTCGCTTGCAAGCATTGACCTTAACCGATACTGGAGCAACCTTATATTTTATGTAAACGCAATGGTAAAGGGTGTATCGAGCCTTTTTACAGACAGCGAGTGCGGATATGAAAACGGCATTCTTAAAATAACCTGCCATTACGGAACGGCACTTTTAGCCGAAAGCGGTTGTGACAGACTTATAGAAAAACTTGTCCTTGCCCAACTTGGCGAAAGTGTAAAAGTAGAACTTGTAGACGTTTTTTCTGAAGAGCAGTTCGAGCAGATGCAGCAAGAGGCGCTGGAAAATCTGCCAGTTATAGAAGTACACGAGGAAGTAAAAGAAGAAAAACCTGCCGTGCAGGAGGACGCGCCAATACTTGGCAAACCCATAAAAGATGCGCCCATACCGATTAAAGACATCCGTGAAGATATGGGCATTGTTACCGTTTGCGGCGAGATTTTTGAAATAGACTCACGTGAAATGTCTAAAGGCAGCACCCTTTATACATTTTTTATCGGCGATAACTCCTCGGCGTACTCTGTAAAATTTTTTGTTGATAAAAAATTTCTTCCTGCCGTAAAAGCAGGAATAAAGAAAAATGCGTATCTTAAAATCCGAGGTCAGATTCAATACGACACATATGCAAACGAGAATGTTTTAAGGGCATACGATATTGAAAAAACAAAAAAAGTTCTGCGTGAAGATAACGCAGAAGAAAAGCGCATAGAACTGCATATGCATACAAAAATGTCCACTATGGACGGCGTATCAAACGCAAAAGACCTTATAAACACCGCTATCCGCTGGGGGCACAAGGCAATTGCCGTTACAGACCACGGCAACATTCAGGCGTTCCCCGAGGCTATGGACACCGCCGTAAGTTTTGAGCGTGACGGCACAATCAACCACAAAATCAAGGTTATATACGGAGTAGAGGCATATATTGTAAACGACTCTGTACCGATAACCTTTGGCGAAACGGATATGACATACGACGGCGACTTTGTTGTGTTCGATATAGAAACCACAGGACTGCGCCCCGCAAACGACGGTTTAACAGAAATTGGTGCGGTTAAAGTTTCGTGCGGTAAGGTGTGCGAGGTATTTAACACATTTGTAAACCCCGAAAGGCCTATCCCTGAAAACATTGTCCACTTAACGGGCATTACAGACGAAATGGTTGCCGATGCGCCTAAAGCAGACAAAGCCGTAGCAGATTTCTTGGAATTTGCCAAAGGCAGCGTACTTGTTGCACACAACGCAAATTTTGATACGTCTTTCATAAAAGCAGCAGCCAAAAAGTATAATCTTAACTTCAGCAATGCGTATATAGATACATTGGAACTTTCTCGTACACTTGTAAAGGAACTTAAAAACCATAAACTCAACACCCTTACAAAGCATTTTAATGTTAAACTGGAAAACCATCACCGCGCTTGTGACGATGCAGCCGCAACGGCAGAGGTGTTTATAAAACTGATGGAACTGCTTGCCGAAAAGGGCATAACAACAGTTGCCCAAACCAACTCTGCACTCGCAGGCGAAACAGAATTAAAATCACGCAAATCGCACCACGCAACAATTCTTGTGCGTGATTACAAAGGTCTTTACAATCTGTATCAACTTATATCCAAATCGTGTATGGAGCATTTTTATAAGCATCCGATTATGCCGAAAAGTTTAATCGAAAAGTACAGAGAGGGTCTGCTTATAGGCTCTGCGTGCGAGGCGGGCGAACTGTACCGTGCTGTGCTGGAGTCGTCGGGTGATGATAAAGAAAAAATTGCAGATATTGTAAGATTTTACGATTATCTTGAAATTCAGCCGCTCGGCAATAACAAGTTTATGGTTGCAAACGGCACTGTTTCAAGTGACGAGGATTTAAAATATATAAACAAAAAAATTGTAGACCTTGCAAAAGAGAACGGCAAACTTATAGTTGCCGCAGGCGATGTCCACTTTTTAAATCCTGAAGACGAGGTGTACCGCCGTATACTTATGGCAGGTAAAGGCTTTAAAGATGCAGACGACCAGGCACCGCTTTATTTGCGCACAACCGACGAGATGCTTGCAGAGTTTGACTATCTGGGCGATGAACTTGCGCACGAACTCGTTATTGAGAATCCTGCAAAGATAGCGGATATGACAGAGTACATTCTGCCCATACCCACAGAAACAGCACCGCCTATTATAGACGGCTCTGACGACGAACTGCGCCAGATGACTTACGAAAAAGCAAAATCTATCTACGGCGATCCTCTGCCCGATATTGTTAAAGAGCGAATTGACGTAGAACTTTCTTCAATTATAGATAACGGCTACAGCGTTATGTATATCATCGCACAGAAACTCGTTAAAAAGTCTAATTCCGACGGTTATCTTGTAGGCTCACGAGGTTCGGTTGGCTCGTCGTTGGTTGCGTTTTTCTCGGGAATTACAGAGGTTAACTCTCTGCCGCCGCACCACGTATGTCCAAATTGTAAATATTCTGAATTTATCACAGACGGCTCTATCGGCTCGGGTTTTGACCTTAAAGACAAGGTCTGCCCCGAATGCGGAACTGTTATGAAAAACGACGGTCACGATATTCCGTTTGAAACATTCCTCGGTTTTGGCGGCGGTAAAGAGCCTGATATCGACCTTAACTTTTCGGGTGAGTATCAGGGTAAAATCCACAAATACACAGAAGAAATCTTTGGCGAGGGCTTTGTTTTCCGTGCAGGTACTATCGGTACAGTTGCGGATAAAACTGCTTTCGGCTACGTTAAAAAATATTTTGAAGAACGAGGTCAGCACGTTACCAAGGCAGAGATTGCCCGTCTTGTGCGTGGCTGTACGGGCGTTAAAAACACCACGGGTCAGCACGCAGGCGGACTTATGATAGTACCACGTACACGTAATGTACACGAGTTTACGCCTATCCAGTACCCTGCAGACAAAGCCGACAGCGGCGTTATAACAACACACTTCGACTACCACTCAATTTCGGGTAAACTTTTAAAACTTGATCTGCTCGGTCACGACGATCCCACCGTTATCCGTATGCTTGAAGATCTTACGGGCATCGATGCAAAAACAATCCCTGCAGGCGATCCTGAAACTATGAGCCTTTTTAAATCTACAGATGCACTCGGCGTTACGCCCGAAGACATCAACAGCAAAGTCGGCACATACGCCGTGCCTGAGTTTGGTACGCACTTTGTACGCCAGATGCTTGTGGAAACAGAGCCGACTACATTTTCGGAGTTGGTGCGAATTTCAGGACTTTCGCACGGTACAGACGTGTGGACAAACAATGCGCAGGATTTAGTACGAGCAGGTACGGTTACACTTAAAGAGGCTATCTGTACTCGTGACGATATTATGCTATACCTTATACAAAAAGGCGTTGCGCCCAAATCTTCATTTAAAATAATGGAGATGGTGCGTAAGGGCAAAGGCTTAACAGAAGAGTACGAGGCAGAAATGCGTGAGGCAAACGTGCCCGAATGGTATATTAAATCGTGTAAAACCATCAAATATATGTTCCCTAAAGCACACGCTGTTGCATACGTTACTATGGCATACAGAATAGCGTGGTTTAAGGTGCATTACCCGATAGAGTTCTATATGGCGTACTTTACCGTGCGTGCAGACGTGTTTGACGCACTCACAATGGCGCAAGGGCACGAAAAGGTTAAGCAAACATTGCGTGAGTACGAGGCGCTCGGCAAAGGCATTTCCGCAAAGGACAAGGGCGTTATAACCATACTTGAAGTCTGCAACGAGATGTACGCAAGGGGTATTGAGTTTTTACCAATAAATATATTTACCTCGCATGCATATAAATTCCAGAAAATAGACGGCAAAATTCTGCCGCCGCTAAACGCTATTCCCGGTCTTGGAACAAGTGCGGCGGAGTCTATTGTAGAAGCACGTGAGGAGGCTGAGTTTACATCTATAGAAGACATTATTCAGCGTTCCAAAGCAAACAAAACTGTTTTAGACGTTATGAAAAGTATGGGTGCTATGGGCGATTTGCCTGAGAGCAGCCAGATGAGTTTCTTTTAATAATTGCGATTTATAGGTCGCTTTTTGTGACGGTCAAAACTTACGGCTACGAAGCCATAGTGGTTTATGGTTTTAAACTTCGACATATGTGGAAATTGGATACAAATTACAGCGAAAGCGTGCCTGCTTAACCGTAAAACGGCGCGGTTATATTTCATATTACAAATATAGCGCCGTTTTAGCACAACTAGGAATGAGTTTCCGTTTTGTGCGGCGGTGAAAAGCAGGAATGCTGAGCGTTTAATTTGTCCAATTTACTCATTAGTCGAAAAGGGGATTCAAAGGGGAAACCCCTTTGAGAAAAATATTTTAAAAATAAATTTTTATAACGGGACGTCGTGAACGCCGTCCCCTACAATGTTCCCATACATTTATGTAGACAACCGGACCCCTAAAACCGCTCAGGGGTTTCACCCCTAAGAACCCCGCAAAAAACAAACACAACGGTGATAAATATGATAGAAATTATCTGCAACGAAGGCGGCGTCCGCCTTGACAAATACATTAATATAGAAGACTTTTCCCGTTCACGCATACAAAAATTGATAGACGACGGTTGCGTGCTCGTAAACGGAGCAGTCGCCAAAGCAAGGGATAAAGTTAAAGAGGGCGACGTTATTCATATAGACGTGCCCGAGGCAGCCCCCTTAGACGCTATGCCTGAGGATATTGAACTTGACATAGTTTTTGAAGACGAGCATATGCTTGTTATAAACAAACCTCAGGGTATGGTGGTGCACGCAGGCGCAGGCAACTACAGCGGAACACTTGTAAACGCACTTTTGCACCATTGCGGTGACAGCCTCTCTGGCATAGGCGGAGTGGCTCGCCCCGGAATAGTGCACAGAATAGACAAAGAAACATCAGGACTTCTGTTAGTTGCAAAAACCGACCTTGCTCACACATCGCTTTCTGCACAGATTAAAGACAAAACCGCCGCACGTGAATATATCTGCATAACAAGCGGCAATATGACAGTGCTGAAAGGCAAGATTGACGCACCTATCGGCAGGCACCCCGCCGTGCGCACAAAAATGGCGGTTACATCTAAAAACTCAAAAAATGCCGTTACGCATTTTGTCGTAACGGAGCAGTTAAATGATGCATCTGTTGTTGAGTGCCGTCTTGAAACCGGCAGAACTCACCAGATACGTGTGCATCTGGCATACATAGGTCATCCTATACTTGGCGACAACGTATACGGCGCAAAAACCAATCCATACGGACTGCGCGGTCAGGCGCTGCACGCTATGCGCATACGCTTTAACCACCCCGTAACGGGCGAGCGTATGGAGTTTTATAAAGAGCCACCCGAATATTTTAATAAACTGATAGAAACTTTATCATAGGGACGATGACTTTATCGTCCCATTTTTTATTGTATACCATTTTCGTATACATTTTGTTCAAAATAATGTCAAATTTTTGTTAAATATATACTATTGCAATATACAAAGATATATGCTATCATTAATGTGTACCAAACAAGTCCACATTGGAGGAACTTATGAAAATCACCAGAGAATGTGATTATGCAATCAGGATAACGCTTATGCTGAGCGGTCTTAAAGACGGAGCAATAGCAGACGCCGGCACAATTTCGGAGGCGCAATGCGTGCCGAAGCAGTTTACGCTGAAAATCCTGCGCGAACTTATGGCGGCAGGGTATGTAAAGTCTTTTAAAGGCGCACGCGGCGGGTACTGTATGAACGCATCACCCGAAAACCTTACACTGCTTGATATCATCACCGCTATAGACGGTAAGATAGCAGTAAACGAGTGTTTGGAGTGCAATCACAGTTGCAACCGTGTTACGAATATGGCAGACTGCCCCGTTCACAGACAGATGTACACGTTAAACACTATGATTACCGACACTCTGTCGAACGTGACTTTTGCAAAGTTGCTTTCTGATTGTTAAAGCAAAAAAATAAAAAATTTATTATAAAAGGAGAAAACTATTATGAAATTTGTATGTTCAGTATGCGGTTATGTTCACGAGGGAGATGCCGCTCCCGAAAAATGCCCGGTATGTAAAGTACCTGCAGAGAAATTCAACGTAATGCAGGAAGGTGCTGCTCTTGCTGCAGAGCACGAGTACGGCGTTTATGCAAAAACCGTTAAAAATAACCCCGACATCAGCGAGGAAGACAAAAAATATATATTCGAGCAACTTATGGCTAACTTCAACGGCGAATGTGCAGAGGTTGGTATGTATCTGTGCATGGCAAGAATCGCTCACAGAGAGGGCTATCCCGAGGTAGGTCTTTACTGGGAAAAAGCAGCGTATGAAGAAGCAGAGCACGCAGCAAAATTTGCTGAACTTCTCGGCGAGGATTTAGAGCCTAATATGAAAGCGACCACAAAAGATAACCTTAAATGGAGAGTTGATTGCGAATACGGTGCAACTCAGGGTAAATTCGACCTTGCAAGTTGTGCAAAGAAAAACGGTCTTGACGCAATCCACGATACCGTGCATGAGATGGCGCGCGACGAAGCTCGTCACGGCAGAGGTTTAGAGGGACTTTTGAAACGTTACTTCGGTTAAGTAAAATGAAGGGTTTGGAGTGTTCCAAACCCTTTTGTTATGCCATTTTTCTTAATTTTTTACATTTAGTACACGACACTAAAATTTTTTATTGTTCTTTAGAATTCCGGTGTGTTTTTTAATGTTTTTTTATGAAAAAGTGGGCAGTTGGTGGGCAAAACCCACCCAAAAATCACTCTGCCCACCACAAAAAATGCCATTTGCCCACCAAAATATTATCAAATATTACTGTTTATAAACCCTTTAACTGTTCCTTTTGCTTTGGTGTTTTCCTTATCAACTTTTAATTCTTTTAATATAGATATTTTTCCAATCACTTCTTGAATATCAATTCTTTTTCTTTCTTCAAAGCAGTATTCTACTGCATACATAAAATTGACATTATAAAACTTTGCATAGTATTTTGGGTTAATAACAACATACTTATTTCTTCCCACCTTGTAAAATGCAATTAAGTTTAATTTTTCAAGCATATTTAATGTGTTGTATGTATGAACAACAGAATACCCCATATTGTCTGCAATCTCTTTTATAGACAATTTTAAAAGGTTAGTATCTGCCTCAATATGCTTGGAGTTGATATTGACAAGCAGAATAAAAAAGTTAATATATTTTTTATCTACACCAGATTTATTTGCAAGAAAGTCTAATGCAGTAGTATGTATTTTCATAAACTTTCTTTTGTCTTTTTTCTTTTTCTCTGGAAGAACAAAGGCAGAATAACCCTTACTGTTAATGCTTGAAAGTTCTGCCCAGATTTCTATATGTTCAGTTTCTTTGTTTTGTTTCATATACACCCCCTAAAAGAGTAAATCATAAAATGAACTTTATAATAATATAAAATACAGTTTATATTA
The DNA here is from genome assembly GCA_017436905.1 of Clostridia bacterium. Taxonomy (GTDB): domain Bacteria; phylum Bacillota; class Clostridia; order UMGS1810; family UMGS1810; genus SIG455. Next base: position 12,169 of record JAFSCF010000013.1, read on the forward strand.
AAAAATCTTTGAAATGCCCACTATTACTTGAAATATGAGCATTATTTTATTTTTGTTATTCTTACTCTTATTAGTATTATTCTGTATCTGCAATGTCAATTAAATCATTTTTGAAAACAAAACAAATCTCTTTTAAATCTTTACACTCTGTAATAACATACTCAATGTTGAGTATTCTAAAATAAGTTTGAAAAAAAGCATAAACCTCTGGAAACCAATTCTTAATTTTTAAAATACCATTTGAAAAATAAATCTCTGCATTATCATACATACTACTTGCATACTCTGTTATGTATTCAACCAAGCTGTATTGATTAACTGCAACAAAACCCTTTATATTTTCCACTACTCCTTTTTGTAAAAGAGAAGAAACAACATAACTGATATTTGATTGAGTGCAACCAATGGCATTTGCCATTTCCTCTTGGTTAAAATGAAATTGTTTGTTGTTTAGCAGTGATAATGTCAAAATCTCACTGCTATTTATGAAAAATGCTCCCATTTTTCACCTCCTTAATATGAAATATAATTTAGAGTTTATATAAATATAAATCTCTTTATAATTGTTTTAACACCATTTTATATGACTGTCAAATTATAAATAATTTTATAATTTTAGACAATAAAAAAAGAATAAAAAGTATTCTTATTTCCAACTTTTTATTCTTTTAATATAATATTATCTTGTGTGAATTAAACTTGAATATCTAAATTTACCAACCCATGCAAAACCAACTTCATTACTTGTACTTAATAAAATATTATAATGCCCAACAGATGTTTTTACTTTTGCAATAGCATAATTTACTATATCTTTATAAGTTTCATCATTATATACATATATATTTGAATATTCTTCATATGCTTTGAGTGGATATGGGTTGTCATTGGCATCAAAAAAATATGGTTCAACTAATGGAATTTCAATTCCCCAGTTGTTTTTCAAATCTTTATAAACAATACTTGCTTCTTTCCAAAACTTTTCATCATATCCAAATAATGTTTCAGGGCGTTCATTTCTACCATTTTGTCCTGCTATTTCAGCATAAGACGCATAATTACTTGTATATCTTATAGGTAAATAACCCTGATTTTCAAAACCTTCTACTGCGCCATAAGAACCATCACTAAAATGGTGTAAGTCATTATCATCTTCATAAGGGACAGTATTTGTATTTCCTAATGGGTATAAAATATGGTCTATCGCCGCCCAAGCGTCTACATCTGCCAGTGTACCATTCCAAGTTGCCTGCCATTTATCTGTATATTTGCTAATTCCTGTTGCATATCTTTCTTCATTTACTGCTTCTATCCATGCTTTTTGTAGTATAGTACTAAAAATAGGAATACCTTTATTACTACAATGCTTACTCATATCTCTTTTTACACAATGTGCAGTATTATCTCTCGGGTCATAATAAACTTGTGCCCCTAAAAATTCTGCAACATATCTAAATGGCAACATTGTTCTACCATTTACCAAGACAGGTTTAATATCTTCTGGCAGATAATAAACATTTGCCTCTTTTGGTTCAGTTGTTGCTTTCTCATATATTTTATGTTTATGGGCAACAGTTACAAACTTGCTTTCTCCTATTTTAAGATAATGAACTGCTCCTGTATCTCCCTCAATATACTTATTCTTAATAATTACAACTTGGTGTTCATTGTCCCAATCTACTTCTGCACCTAAATTCTCTGCTAAAAATCTTACAGGTACATAGGTTC
>JAFSCF010000014.1 GCA_017436905.1 Clostridia bacterium
AGTACATACCAACTCTTTCAGCCTCTTCTTTGATAGAGTCCTGAGCCTGTTTCTTTGTACCAACGAAAAGGATTTCCTCGCCGCTTTCTGCAACTTCTTTAATGAAGTTGTATGCTTCGATTACTTTTTTAACGGTTTTCTGCAAGTTGATGATGTAGATACCGTTTCTTTCTGTGAAGATGTACTCAGCCATTTTGGGGTTCCATCTTCTTGTCTGGTGTCCGAAGTGAACACCTGCTTCTAAAAGCTGTTTCATTGAAATTACTGACATTTTTTATGCCTCCTTGTTTTTTTATACCTCCGCACACCTCATTTTTACGGAAAACCGCACATTTTTGACGGCAACCTCCCGCAAATCGGCATACGTGTGTATTTTTACCTTAGATATTTTAACACACTTACCAATAAAATGCAAGTGTTTTTTTCATTTATTTTTATTTTAATTCCTGTACTGCTCTTTGCAGTTGATAATCACGTTCATAAGGAATTTGCGTAACTGCTTTCTGACTCATTTCCTCATCTAAACCAACTTCGATTTGTGGGGTTATACCCACCTTATCTATACAAGTACCACCGGGGGTGTAGTACTTTGCGGTGGTGAGTTTAAATGCGGTGCCGTCGCCCATCTCAAATATAGACTGCACTATACCTTTACCGAAACTTTTTTCGCCTATAAGTATACCTCTGCCGTTATCTGCTATTGCGCCGGCAAGTGCCTCTGACGCACTTGCGCTGTATTTATTTATAAGCACGCACAAGGGCAAATCGTTGTAGTCAGAGTCGGAATCATATTTTTTCTCGTTACCCTGTTTATCTTTTATAGTAATTATGTTTGCCTCGGGCAAGAGATAATCCGCTACTTTCACCACGCTGTCGAGCGTGCCGCCGGGGTTATTGCGAAGGTCTATAACAATGCCCTTTACCCCGTATGCTTTAAGATTATCAAGGCATTTTGTAAATTCGTCTGCAGTGTGGTCGCCAAAGTTTGATATACGTATATATCCTACTCCGTTTTCAAGCATACGCTCTTTTGCTGTAGTTATTATAACCTTTTCACGTTCTACGATTATATCCATATTCTCATCGCCACGCTTTACGGTTAACGTAATGCGTTTACCGGCACTGCTGCCGTCACCTTTTATCATACTGATTGCTTCGTTATAGTTTTGAGCGCTGACGTTTACTCCGTCAACTTTAACTATTTTATCGCCGGGCAGTATGCCGGCACGTGCGGCGGGTGAATCGTCAAACGGTGCAATAACAGTTATATCGTCTTGGTCCACGGTTACCTCAACACCTATTCCTACATAGTCGCCCTCAACACTTTGCATCATTTCTTTAAAATCTTCTTTATTAATATACTGGGTGTACGGGTCGCCAACCTCCGCCGCAAAGGCAGAAAGTGCGCTGTCCATCATTTTTTCTTTATCATAATCGTAGATATAATACCCGTCTATAAGAGTTTCTATCCTTTGCAATTTCTGCGCACCCGTATCGGCAAATTGCGGCAAAAGCAGAATCAGACCGCCGCCAACAACAAAAATCATCAGCGCAGCCGTTACAAAAAATGTGATAACCGCTGTTATAATTATATGTTTTTTATTTATCATTGCAAAAGCACCCTCCCCTGATATATATTATTCGCAGAGAAAATCTTTATTCAAAGATAAGAACAGAACGCCATTGGCGTTCTGTTTTTAAATTTTATTGTAAGTACGACATCGGGTTTACGGGACTGCCGTTTACCTGAACCTCAAAATGTATATGAGGGCCAGTTGAATACCCCGTTGAACCAACCTTGGCTATAACCTGACCTCGTGAAACTTTTTGCCCTTTACTTACGGTTAAACTGCTGTTATGACCGTAAAGCGTAGTCACTCCGCCGCCGTGATTTATAACTACGTAATTGCCGTACGCATTGTTCCAGCCTGCAATAATTACAGTGCCGTCTGCCGCAGCAAGTACGTTTGTGCCGTACGATGCACCGATATCTATACCCGTATGCTGTTTATACACACCGAGAGTCGGGTGAACACGCATACTGTAAGGTGATGTTATTCTGTATGAATTTGTAGACGGCCACAGGAACTTTCCACCAACATAACGGCTGCCGTCGCCCGATACTAATCTTGCAATCTCATTACGTGCGGCATTTTCGGCTTCTTTGGCTTTTTTAAGTTCCTGAGTTATCTCTTTTTCCGTCTGCGCAAGGTCATTTAAAATCTTCTGACTTGCTGCCTGCTTCTGCGCCAACTGCCTTTTCTTGGCAAGGCTCTGCTCCATAATGGACATTACCTGTGCACGTTCGTTTTCAATCTCTATTTTGATTGCCTCTATAACCTGTTCGTTCTCTTTAAGTTCGGTAAGCAGCGTATTGTCGTAATCGGCAATCTGCTCCATAACGTCCATGCGGATGAAGAAATCCTCTAAAGAGTGTGCCTTTGCAATTACCTCTAAATAAGTGATTGAGCCTTTTTCAACAATCAATTTAACACGGTCTTTATAAGACTCGTACTGCCTGCTGCTGAGTTCGTGTGCAGCGGCAAGTTCTGCGTCTTTCTGCTCAATTCTGTCGTTGATTTCTTCAACCTGAGCATCAAGAGCATTAATTTCAGCCTCAATTTCGGCTATCTGGCTGTCGAGTATATCTTTATTACTTTGTTCAGCCTTTTTCTTAGCCTTATTGGCATTGAGTTTTTTATTAAGTTCTGTCTGTTGCTGCTGTGCTTTGTTAAGCCTTTGCTGAGCAGATTCTGCACGTACACCGAACGGAACTACTGTAAGCAGGCTTACACCTATAAATGCAACAAGAGCCACCCAAGCCAGAATCCTTACTAAACCTTTATTTTTCATAAAAATCTCCGTGAATTACACCTTTAAATATTTACGTATTGAAAGCGCACTGCCTATTGCACCGATTAACACTCCCACACCGATAAACGGTAAAAGTATCAGGTGCCATATCTCGTCGAAACCACGTATTGCCATAATTGCACTTACGGCAGGCGCAGTACTGAGGCTTGACGAAATTGCTATATAGCACGACTGTATAATGAAAAATGCCGCAATTGCGCCAGCAAATCCCACTATCATACCTTCAATCATAAACGGCCATCTTATAAATGCATCGGTTGCGCCGACATATTTCATAATATTTATCTCTTTACGTCTTGCATAGAGTGCCAGTTTAATTGTGTTTGAAATAATAAATATGCTTATAAACATAAATATAAGTATTATCCATACAGATATATGACGGATTGCGTTAGTTAAAGAATAGATTATATTTATCATATCCTGTCTGTTCTCTACACGCAGAACGCCTTCTATTTTGCCTATCTTTTCCGCAACTGTCTGCGATTCGGATATATCGTGGAGTGTTACTTTGAATGAGTCGTCAATAATATCGTCGGGCAGGCCGCTGAACGATACTAATTCTTCTTCACTTAATCCCTCTTTGAATTTAGCAAATGTATCTTCACCACGTTCAAAAGCAACACCGCTGATACCGTCAATTTTTTTGATTGCATCACTGATGCCTTGTATCTTACCGCCATGACTTGCTTCGTCTGTAATATACGCCACAATCTGGCATTGGTCTGCCATCTGGTCACCAAGGTAATTAATATTTATAGTAAACACCAAAAATACACCCAGCACAAACAGGCACGCAATTATAATAAACAAAGAAGCCAAACTCATAAGTCCGTTTTTAAAGATATTACCCATAGCCTCATAAGTAAATCTTTTAGCAAATCTAATTAGCATAACTATACCCACCTTTTTTGTCATCATGGGCAATAGCGCCGCCCTCTACGTGAATTACACGTTTCTGCATAGTGTTCACTATATTTTCAGCATGAGTTGCCATAACCACCGTCGTACCTCGACGATTAATAGTTTCCATAAGTTCCATAATGCCGTGTGCCGTTTCGGGGTCAAGGTTTCCGGTGGGCTCGTCTGCTATCAAAACAGCAGGGTTATTAACTATAGCACGTGCAATAGAAATTCTTTGCTGTTCGCCGCCGGAAAGTTCGTTAGGATACATCTTCGCTTTATGGGTTAATCCCACCATACTGAGCACCGTAGGTACCTGACGGCGGATTTCTCTGCGTGAAGCACCCACGATTTCCATAGCATAAGCTATGTTATCATAAGCGGTTTTGTTCGGCAGAAGTCTGTAATCCTGAAACACCACTCCGATAGTACGTCTGAAATAAGGAATCTCTTTACGGGTGAGCGAGCACACATCAACACCGTTTATAACGATATTCCCCTCGCTTGGTTTAATTTCTTTCATCATAAGTCTGATAAGCGTAGATTTTCCCGCAGCAGATGAACCAACTAGGAACACAAACTCGCCTTTTTCAATAAAAAGATTAACATCGTGAAGTGCCACAACACCGTTTTCGTATGTTTTGGACACATTTTCAAATAAAATCATTTATGTTACCTCAGATTTTTAAAGATGTAGTTTTCAAATATTTATTTACCATCATTGCAACTTTGAATATAATGGCTTCGTCAAATATTCTAAGGTCAAGACCGGTAATTTTCTGGATTTTATCAAGACGATACACAAGTGTGTTTCTGTGAACGTATAACTGTCTTGATGTTTCAGATACGTTAAGGTTATTTTCAAAGAATTTCTTGATGGTTTCGATAATCTCGCCGTCAAGTTCGTTGATAGAGCCTTTTTTGAACACTTCGCTCAAGAATAACTGGCAGAGTGTTGTGGGCAACTGATATATAAGACGGCCTATGCCGAGGTCTTCGTAACTGATAATATTTTTTTCGTCTTCAAATACTTTGCCCACCTCTAAAGCAACCTGTGCTTCCTTATATGATGTTGCGATTTCTTTAATGTTGGAAATAACTGTACCAATACCAACAGAAACCTTTTTAACAAGCGCTTCCGCAGTGATATTGTCAACCATTTCGGTTGCAAGTGTCTGCAGTTCTTTAAGAGAAACATCGCCGGGGAATTCTTTAACAAGTGCGATGTCGTTTTCATCAATACTAACAACATAATCGCTCTGTTTATTGGGGAACATATTCTCCAAAATTTCCAGCACGGAAAAATCACCCGTATTTTCTGCACGGATTAAAAATACAGCGCGTTTTGCTTCTATCGGCAGATGCAGTTCTGCAGCCTTTGCCAAAACATCACCGGGTAAGATATTATCCAAAAGGAAGTTTTTGATGAAGTTTATATGGTTGTACTTATCATCATAAAGTGCCTTTACAGATGTAAAGTTAATCTTTAAAATTTCTGCATAACTGCGTGCAAGCGCATCGTCACCACGTACAAAAGATATAAAGTCTACTTTGCCCATCTCCTGAACTGAACGATATGTATAGCCGTTGTACGCAAAGGTGTCCAGATTGTCATTAGCAAAATTGAGTACACACTCTAAATCGTTTTCAGAAATCTGCACATTGGAACTTGAAATAACGGTGCCGTTATCTAAAATAACACCTACATCTCTGCCCATTGCATCTCTGAATTGCTGTGTAATTTGCTGGAAATAACGTATATTCAAAATATCACCTCATTTATAATTTACACCTCTAACATACATAATACTATTTTTTTGTCAATTTTGCAAGGTTAAAAAGTTAATTTCCATAAAATTTTGTAGATTTTTTTGTGTTAGTAGCGCAAATGTGCATTTTTATAGTGAAAAATCACAATAAAAATGCACAAATTCAGAAAGGCGCCCCTTTTTGAGCGCCTTTTAAATTTTATGTTATTCGATTTCTGACGGTTGATTTTCCGTTATTTCTTCTCCAATAACCTCTTCCGCAACGGGGGGGTGTTCTTCCTCTGTGGGTGACTGCTGCTCAGGCGGTGTTGCAACGGGATAACCTGCCGTCGGGTCTGTGACTTCGGGTGCAGGCTCAACTGTTTCGGGAATTTCGGCCGGCGGAACTTCCTCAACCGGTGTTTCGGGCACGGGCGGAACATGAACTATTTTGTTTATAGGACTGTAACGACTGGTGTGTATCATTTTGTTTGAGATAACTTTACCGTTTTCAGTAACTTTTTTATATGTGTTTACAACTGCGCCGTTTGAGCCGGTCTGTTTAACCTTGGTTATGCCTTCTGCAATAGTTTCGTCAGGCTGCTCTATTGTGGTAAACGGCGTACTGCTTACATACTGAGTGGAGATTTCCACTTTTTTATCGCTGGTCTTTTTACCGTAGATTGATATGGTAAGCACTCCGCCGCCAACAGATGACAAAACCTTAACGGGAGAATCGTACTGGTTTTTGAATTTAAAATCTATAGAACCGTATGCAACGGTAGCATCTCTTCCAAGTGGCACATATGCAACCGGCAGAGAATGACACGTACGTGACACAATCTCTAAGTCAGCATACAAAACTGCGTTGTACAAAGTGGAGGAAACCTGACATATACCTCCGCCAAGGCCTTCCACAACCTCGCCGTTTGCATATACCTTTGCACCGGCATAACCGCGTGCTGTGCTTCGCTCACCGACTATTCCGTTGTACGAGAACACCTGTCCTTTTTCCAGAACTATATTGTTGATTGCCCTTGCAGCCAGAGTAACATTTTTAGTTCTGCCAACCTCGCCTGCGTTATATCTGGTAGTATATGTACCAAGGCAATCTCCGAAAAGCGATTTATCGAGTTCTTCGGTAGTCATTTCCGGTTCTGTTATGGTAAGCGGAATGGCATACTCGTGTGAGTTTTTAAGATTGTCAGTTATAATCTTTTCAGCCTCGGCAATATCAAAATCTATACCATTTTCGCTTTCTGTATAAGTGATGCGCATATTTGATATTGAATGGGCAGCCTCTACAACCTCTTTTGCGTACTGTTCGTGCAGGCTTTCTGCAGAAATCGGTGTGGGGTTAACTGTTTCAATCAGCAATTCTATTTTATTCTCGTCACCTGCGGCAACAAGTTGCAAATCGGCACGGAGTTTGTCTTTATTTACATCTAATCCCTGACTGCCGTTTTTAATATACAGTTTATCGCCCTCTACACGGATTTCCGGTTCCACAGAGGGAGTGCGCAAATCGCCTATCTGCTCGTCGAAAATCGCATTGAGTTTTTCCTCATCATACGATATTTCTATTGGCAAATCCTCGCCGTTAAACATCACATTAAATATATTGCCTATACGGTAAAATATGTTTGCATCTCTACCGTATGCGTGGGCAATCTCCGCAGTTTTGTCAGCATCGCATTTTAAAGATATATCTTCGGCTTCAATTTCAAACTCTCTGTCGTCACACACAAACGCAGGCAGTTTATCAAAGAAATCTTCGTTTGATAAAAACTTCTCGGCAGCGTCAACTGTCATTCCGCCTAAATTCACACCTGATACAGAAACACCGTTGTAAATTTTATTGCTGCAAGCCAATGCTGTCAGGCACGCAATAATTGCCGCCAGTACAAAGGCAACACATGCGATGATGATTTTTGTTTTTAATTTCATATCTTTCATATACGGCTCCTATATATATGTAATAAAATTTTTAAGATACATATTTTTTTAAAACAGACAACGACTTTTGTCCGTTTTAAAAAAATGGCGAGAGTACATCGAGTACTCTCGCCTAAAACTACAAAGTACTCATTAAAGATTAAAATCAATCACGAGCCTGTTTTTTGTAAGTTTCATATCTCTCTGCTAAATCTTTTTCAGCCTTGTCGAAGAGTTTTTCTGCTGCTTCGGGGAATGCTTTCTTCAGCATGAGGTATCTGTTTTCGCCCTCTAAGAAGTCTTTAACATTGCCTGTGGGTTCTTTAGAATCCAAAATGAATGGGTTCTTGCCCTCTTCTTTAAGGAGAGGATTGTATCTCCACAAGTGCCAGTAGCCTGTTTCAACCGCTTTCTTCTCTTCAGCGATAGAGTTGCCCATACCGCCTTTTGCTTTGATACCGTGGTTGATACATGGAGCATAAGCAATGATAAGTGAAGGACCTGGATATGCTTCTGCCTCTTTGATTGCTTTAAGAGCCTGAGCCATGTCAGCACCGAGTGCAATCTGAGCAACATATACATAACCGTAGGTTGTACCAATCATACCAAGGTCTTTCTTCTTAACTTTCTTACCTGCTGCAGCGAACTTAGCGATAGCAGCGGTAGGTGTAGCCTTAGAAGACTGACCGCCTGTGTTTGAGTAAACCTCAGTATCTACAACGAAGATGTTTACGTCTTCGCCCGATGCAATAACGTGGTCTAAACCGCCGTAACCGATATCGTATGCCCAACCGTCACCACCGAAGATCCACTGTGATTTCTTAACTAAGAAATCTGTTCTGTCAGCAATTTCTTTGATAGCAGCGTTGCTCATATCAGCGTCTTTGATAAGTGCTTCGATCTTATCAGCAGCAGCCTTAGAGCCTTTAGCGCAATCTTTAGCGTCAATCCACTCTTTGAATGCGTCAGCAAGTTCAGGAGATACTTTATCCATAGCCTCGTTCATTCTTGCAACGAGAGTGTTTCTAACTTTCTTGTTAGCGATTGCCATACCAAGACCGAACTCAGCGTTGTCCTCGAACAATGAGTTAGCCCAAGCGGGACCTCTGCCGTTTTCGTCTTTGCAATAAGGCATTGAAGGAGCAGAACCACCCCAGATTGAAGTACAACCTGTAGCGTTAGCAACCATCATTCTGTCACCGAACAACTGTGTGATGAGTTTGATATAAGGTGTTTCACCACAGCCTGCGCAAGCGCCAGAGAATTCAAGGTAAGGCTGAGCAAACTGTGAATTTTTAATGTTAGAAGATTTGTCAACGAGGTGTGCTTTGTTAGCAACTTTTTCGATACCATATGTCCAGTTTTCAGCCTGAACTTCAGATACCTCGTCGATGGGTTTCATAACGAGAGCCTTGCCCTTAGGAGCAGGACATACGTTAGCACAAACACCGCAGCCTAAGCAGTCAAGAGGTGATACCTGCATTCTGAACTCAAGACCTGCGAAGTCTTTACCGATTGCTTTGAGTGTTTCAAAGTTTGCAGGAGCAGCAGCTTTTTCAGCCTCGTCAACGAGTACGGGACGGATAGCAGCGTGAGGGCAAACGAGTGAACACTGGTTACACTGGATACATGTGTCTTTCTGCCAATCGGGAACCATAACGGCAACACCGCGTTTTTCGTATCTTGATGTGCCTGTTTCGAAAGTACCGTCTTCTCTGCCTAAGAATGTGCTTACGGGAAGTTTGTTACCACGCTGTGCGTTAACAGGGTCAACAACTTTTGTGATAAATTCGGGACGGTTGCTATCTACTGCAACATCGTCTTTAGCATCTTTCCAGTCAGCAGGAACATCAATCTTAACAAGTGCGTCGATAGCACCGTCAACTGCTGCGCAGTTCATGTTAACGATTTCGTCACCTTTTTTGCCGTAGGTCTTTTTGATAGCCTCTTTAATAAGAACTACTGCCTCGTCAAAAGGAATAACGTTAGCGAGTTTAAAGAAAGCACTCTGGGTTACCATGTTAATACGTGTTGAACCCAGACCAACTTTAACTGCTACGTCAACAGCATTGATGGTGTAGAAGTTGATTTCGTTCTCAGCAATGTAACGTTTTACATGACCGGGAAGTCTGTCATTTAACTCTTCAGGTGACCATACGCAGTTAAGCAGGAATGTTCCGCCTTTTTTAAGGCCCTCAAGTACATCGTACTGATATACGTATGCAGGTTTGTGACATGCAATATAATCAGCCTCGTCAAGCAGGTAAGTTGATTTGATAGGAGTTTTACCAAATCTCAAGTGAGACATGGTAACACCGCCTGATTTTTTAGAGTCATAATCAAAATATGCCTGAGCATAGAGGTCGGTATTGTCACCGATGATTTTGATAGCGTCTTTGTTAGCACCAACGGTACCGTCTGAGCCAAATCCCCAGAATTTACAACGTGTAGCACCTTCGGGAGCAGCGTTTACTCTCTCGCCAAGTTCAAGTGAAAGGTTTGTAACGTCGTCTTTGATACCGATTGTAAAGCCGTTTTTAGGCTCTGCAGCATCGAGGTTGTTAAATACAGCAACCAACTGTGTAGGAGTTGTATCTTTTGAACCAAGACCGAAACGACCGCCAACAATTTTAGGAGCGTTAGCGCAATCTTTGTAAAGGTTGCAAACGTCAAGGTACAAAGGCTCACCAAGTGAACCGGGTTCTTTTGTTCTGTCAAGAACAGCGATTTTTTCAACTGTTTTTGGCATTACATCGAAGAAGTATTTAGCAGAGAAAGGTCTGTAAAGGTGAACTTCAAGTACACCGACTTTTTCGCCTTTAGCGTTGAGGTAATCAACTGTTTCTTCCAATGCCTGGCATACGCTACCCATAGCAACGATAACCTTTTTAGCATCAGCAGCACCGTAGTAGTTGAAAGGTTTGTACTCACGGCCTGTAATTTTGGTGATTTCTTTCATATAATCAGCAACGATATCGGGGATTGCATCGTAGAACTTGTTGCAAGCCTCTCTGCCCTGGAAGTAGATATCGCCGTTCTGAGCAGTACCACGAAGTACTGGGTGCTCAGGATTGAGTGCTCTGTCTTTAAACTCTTTTAATGCTTCCCAATCCACAAGACCTTTTAAGTCTTCGTAATCCATAACTTCAATCTTCTGGATTTCGTGTGATGTGCGGAAACCATCGAAGAAGTGGAGGAAAGGTACTCTGCCTTTGATAGATGCTAAGTGAGCAACACCGCCGAGGTCCATAGTTTCCTGTACGCTGCCTGATGCCAGCATAGCAAAGCCTGTCTGACGGCAAGCCATAACGTCCTGATGGTCACCGAAGATGTTGAGCGCATGAGCAGCAAGTGCACGTGCACTAACGTGGAAAACTGTAGGCAGAAGTTCGCCTGCAATTTTGTACATATTAGGAATCATAAGGAGCAAGCCCTGTGATGCGGTGAATGTGGTTGTCATAGCACCAGCCTGCAATGATCCGTGTACAGCACCTGCTGCACCGGCCTCAGACTGCATCTCTACAACTTCTACAGTTTCGCCGTAAATGTTTTTCAGGCCTTTTGCGCTCCATTCATCAACATATTCAGCCATAGTTGATGAAGGTGTGATGGGGTAAATGGCTGCAACTTCAGTAAACGCATACGCGCAATGTGCGGCAGCACAGTTACCGTCCATGGTTTTAAATGTTTTTGCCATGATTTTTTTGCCTCCTGTCACTTTCTATATATTAAAATAATAAGACATAAACATACGTGTTAATTATATCACAATATTTTCAGTTTTTCAAATACTATTTTCACTTTTTTGATATTTGTCGAAATTTTATAAATATGGATAGTTTTTGAAGGCGTGTTTTGTGTAAGAATAAGGTCAGTTTCGCCCTATTTTAAGCACTGATTTTTGTTATAATGTTTTTAACACAACATATGTTGTGCTCAAACGTCGCCAAACAAAAATAAAAGATAGCCAAATAAAATCGGCTATCTTTTATTTTTAATTACATTATTTCAATTATCTTTTTAGGACACGCTTCTACACATACTCCGCAGCCAGTACATTTATCTGCATCAACTTTTGCGAGGTTATCCTCTACGCGTATAGCGTCAAACTCACACTTTTTCTCGCATATTTTACAACCGATACAGCCGGCTTCGCAAACATTTTTTACAACTGCGCCTTTGTCATGCGATTTGCAGTTTACAAATGCTTGTGGCTTATCCTCCACAATGGCTATAAGACCTTTCGGGCAGATATTTGCACACGCACCGCAGCCAACGCATTTTTCTTTATCTACTACGGCAATGCCGTCTACTATGCTGATAGCACCGAACGGACATTTTTCAGCACAAGAGCCGAGTCCTAAACAACCATACACACAAGCCTTTGCACCGCCGCCGAGTTGAGATGCGGTAACGCAATCTGCAAGTCCGTAATATTCATATTTATTTTTGGCAACATCGCAAGTACCTCTGCACGCAATGTGAGCCACTTTTTTAATCTTTTTACCTGCCTTTACACCCATAATTGCTGAAATCTCTGCAAGTTTTTCATCGGTCATCAGATTACATTTAGTAATCTCGGCTCCCTCTGAAACTATCGCCTTTGCAAAAGCTGAACAACCTGCATACCCGCATCCGCCACAGTTTGCACCGGGCAGAATTTGGGCAATCTTTTCTTCACGCTCGTCGACTTCCACTTTAAAAACTATTGAAGCAAAGGCAAGCAAGCCGCCAAGCAGAAGCGATATAGCACCTATGGCAAGCGCAGGATATAAAATATCAAACATTAACCTCTACCCCCTTTTTAAAATGACAATCCCTGGAATCCCAAAAACGCAATTGAAAGCAGTCCTGCTGAAATAAGTGCAATAGGAAATCCTTTTAAATACTTGGGAATTTTGGCAGTTTCCAGTCTTTCACGAACACCGGCAAACAGTACAATTGCCAACATAAAACCAAGTGCTGCCGCAAATGAATACCAAAGCGATGTGCCAAACGAATAGTCACGCTGAACGTTAATCATAGTAACACCAAGCACCGCACAGTTTGTTGTTATAAGCGGCAGATATATACCAAGCGCCGCATAAAGCGCCGGAACAGCCTTTTTAACAAACATCTCTGCAAACTGCACAAGTGCGGCAATAACCAAAATAAACGATATTGTCTGCAGATACTCTGCACCTGCAATAACATATTTATTTACAACCCAAGTAAGCGCCGATGCGGCAACCATTACAAACGTAACCGCTATACCCATACCGGCAGCAGTTTCAATTTTTTTCGATACGCCAAGGAACGGGCATATCCCCATAAACTTAACCAACACAAAGTTTTCAACAAGCATCGCTGTGATGGCAAGCACTAAAAAGTCTTTAATCAATCCCATTATTTGCCTGCCTCCTTTGTATTTTTCTTATCGGTTATCATATTGATAACTGCAATAATCATACCTAGCACCAAAAACGCTCCGGGAGGGAGTATGAATATAAGCGCCGGATTATACGATGCTCCGAAAATGGAAAATCCAAGTATTGTGCCGTTGCCTAAAAGTTCACGAACAGCGCCGATAATGGTAAGCGCACCGGTAAAGCCTAATCCCATACTGATACCGTCGAGTGCACTTGGCAGGGGCGCATTTTTTGCAGCAAAACTTTCTGCTCGGGCAAGGATAATGCAGTTTACAACTATAAGCGGCACAAACATACCAAGCGACTCTGATAGTGCAGGCAGGTATGCCTTTAAAAGCATTTCAATTATAGAAACGAATGTTGCAATAATTACTATGTATGCCGCAATTCTTATTTTATTCGGAATAACTTTACGCACCAGCGAAATAACAAAGTTTGAACACATCAGAACAAACGTAGCAGAAAGCCCCATACCTATTGAATTACTTACAGATGTGGTTACCGCCAAAGTCGGGCACATACCTAAAAGTTGCACGAATGTGGGGTTTTCTTCTATAACACCATTTTTAAAAATATCTCTGTATCTCAATTCAACCCCTCCTTATCGCAAACTTTCAGTAGCAGCAATGGCGGCATTTACACCTGAAGTTACTGCTTTTGATGTAACGGTAGCACCTGAAATCGCAGATATTTCATCGTCGTTAGGTGCACCTGATTTTCTTACCTTAATGCCTGCACCTTTGCCAATAAATCCGTTTGTAAACTCTGGCTCGTTTGCTTTAGCACCAAGTCCGGGAGTTTCGCTCATACTTACAATGTCAACTCCGGTTACTTTGCCGTCTGTATCAATGCCAACAATCATAGATATAGCACCGCCGTATCCTATAGGCTCTACCTTAACACAATGACCGACAACAGTTTTATCTTCGTTCTTGCCCTCGTAAACAGCAGTAACAATTCCGCCACCATCATATTTAAGTTTTACAAACTTATCTGCTATCGGCAATGTAGATGACATAGCCTCCTGCTCTGCACTCGCTGCAAGGGAAGCAATTCTGTCTTTAGTCATACTGTTGCACAATGCCAGAAGCAACGTACATACAAATCCTATTACTAAAAGTATAGCACCTGTTTTGATGATTGAACGTATATTCTCTTTCATTATGCCACACCCCTTCCTGTGCCGAACACTCTGGGACGGACATATTTATCGATAATGGGTGTAACTATATTCATAATGAGTATTGCGTATGTAACACCCTCGGGGTATCCGCCGAAAAGCCTGATAACGCCCGTTATAACACCTGCACCAAGTGCATATATGAATTCGCCTTTTGCAGTAGTGGGACTTGTTACATAGTCTGTAGCCATAAAGAATCCCGCAAGCATTACTCCGCCGGTTAAAGTATGATACAGAAAATCGCCTGCTAAAAATCCACCGTCAAACAAATACCCGAAAAGTCCTACTGTGATTATGTATGTAAAAGGTATTATCGGTCGGATAACTTTTTTAAATATAAGATACATACCGCCGATTAAAATAAGCAATGCAGAAACCTCGCCTATGCAGCCAGGAATATTGCCAAAGAACAAATCTGTATAACTTGCCGCTTCTGCACCTTCTATGTCTTTAATGTAAGCAAGCGGAGTTGCGCTCGTTACGGCATCTGCATTGGACGAAAATATTTTAAGTTTTGTCATAGGTGCAACGAACGAGGTCATTGCAACCGGCCAACTGGCAAGCAAAAATCCGCGTGCCGCAAGCGCAGGGTTTACAAAGTTCTGACCTATACCGCCGAAGAACATCTTAACAACAATAATGGCAAATATGCCTCCCACCGCCGCCATATAATAAGGAATGGTAACCGGCAGAGTGAACGAAAGCAGCATACCGGTAACAACGGCGCTTAAATCGCCCGTGGTGTTTTCTTTACCGGTCAACTTGTCCCATACATACTCTGAAAGTACGCACGCCATTACCGTAACAGCACAAACTGCAAGTGCTCGGAATCCAAAGTAATACACACCGCCTGCAAGTGCAGGCACAAGTGCGATTATAACCTCAAGCATAGTAGACGCTACACTTTCGTAACCTCGTACATGCGGTGAGTATGATACTGTAAGTTTCTTTTCCATCTGCTTATTTCACCTGCTTTCTGCGACGGATAATTTCGTCTTTTATGAGTTTGATATTCTGGCTGGGCAGTTGCTCACACTGGCAAGTGTATGAGCAAACTCCGCAACTGATGCAATCCATAATGTTGTATTCAAGGCATTTTTCAACATCACGTGCCTGAGCATAAGCGTTTATATAAAGCGGCATAAGCCCCATAGGGCAGTTACGCACGCACTTACCGCAACGTATGCACGGCGAATAATTTTTCGGTTTAACCTCGTCCTCGGTAAATGCCAGTATGCCCGACGTACCTTTAACTACGGGAACAGACAAATCAAACTGTGCAATACCCATCATAGGTCCGCCCATAACGACCTTTGCAACGTCCTCTTTCAAGCCGCCAGCAGAATCTATAACATATTCAAACGGAGTACCGATAAGCACACGATAGTTTGCAGGTTCTTTAATACCTGCACCTGAAACAGTTACAACACGTGAAATAAGCGGTCTGCGGTATGCAATGGCATTATAAACCGCTGTACAGGTGTCTATATTATTAACAACCACACCAACGTCTGCGGGCAGTTTGCCGGACGGCACCTCTCTGCCGGTAAGCGCTTTTATAAGGTGTTTTTCACTGCCCTGAGGGTATTTGGTTTTTAAAACCTTAACCTCTATTCCATCATAGCCTTTTGCACATTCCGTCATTGATGAAATTGCCTCAGGCTTGTTTTCTTCAATACCTATGTACGCTTTATCCACACCGAGGATTTTCATAATAAGTTTAGTACCGTCTAAAACTACTTTCGGTGTTTCTATCATAACACGGTGGTCAGAGGTAAGGTAAGGCTCACACTCGGCACCGTTTACTATGCAAATGTCAATATTTTTGTCTGCAGGCGGATTTAACTTTACGTGAGTCGGAAATCCCGCACCACCCATACCAGATATACCTGCCTTACGGACAAGCGCAATCATCTCATCTTTAGTTAGTGCGTCAATATCGTCATATGCGTGGATATCTTCGTGCATAGTATTCAAGCCGTCATTTTCTATGATAACGCACTCAACCACAGAGCCGTTCGGGTGACGTCTTTTTTCTATCGCTTTAACTGTACCCGAAACGCTGGAATGAACAGGCACCGATACAAAAGCATCGCTATCGCCTATCTTCTGTCCAACCTTTACGGCATCACCAACTGCCACACACGGCGAACATGGTGCTCCTATATGCTGTACCATAGGAAATACCAGTTCCTCTGGCGCAGCAAGTTGAACTATTGGCTTGTTCTCCGTAGCGGCTTTACCGTCGTTCGGGTGAATACCGCCTTTAAATGTATACTTCACCTATTTGTCCTCCTTATATTACCTCATACATATCAACTGCATCGCTTTTCATTACATGTTCGCTTATTTTAAGCACTCTTACTTTTATAACTTTATCGCCCAAAGTAAGTTCTATTATATCGCCCTCTTTAACATCGGCGGCAGGTTTGGCAACTCTGCCGTTAAGAACGATTTTTCCATTTTCGCAAGCCTCATTGGCAACTGTACGCCGTTTTATAAGACGTGATACTTTTAAATATTTATCGAGTCGCATATTTTTATCTCCTGATTAATTTTAATTTTTCCATAACGGGAATAAATTTTTCTGATTTTGGCAGCATCTCGACATCGTCACGAGTGATAGCGCCAAGTATAAACAGCATTGTAAGATACATAACCGCCGCAACACCGATAGATATAACCGTAGCAAAGGTGTTACCCAAAAATGCAGTGTAATTATATACAGCCAACGCAGTAACCGCCATAACCGCTACTGAAAGAACGGGCTTTACTACAGACTGTACAATGCCGAATTTTACGCCGATAACCTTTTTGATAGAGAATATATTAAGTGTTAAAATTACAATATAGCAAAGGTTAGAACCTATAGGCGCACCGTTTATATTAATCTCGGGCATACCTACAAGTGTATAGTTTACAACTATTTTTATAATTCCGCCGATTATCATATTGCGCACGGGAATATTTTCTTTGCCTACCGCCTGCAGCATAGCGTTTGTTACCATTACCAATGAAACAAAAACTATGGCAATTGCTAAAAGCATCAGCGAACGCTCTGCAAATTTAGTATGATACACAAGCATAAGTATCGGTCCTGCAAGAGTCGACATACCTATAGCACACGGCAAAGCAAACAAAGTTGTTATTCTAACAGCGGTAGAAGCAGTTTTTCTTGCAAATGGCATATCGCCTTTTGCAACCGCCGCTGTGATTGCAGGCACTATGCTTATGCTGATAGCCGTTATAAGCGTCGGCGGCATATTGAAAAGCGGTGTGGCATAGCCTGAATAACTTCCCCAAAGTGCCTGAGCCTGGTCATAAGAAAAACCTGCGCTCATCTGTAATCTGCGCATTATCATTATCATATCAATTACGCTCGTTAAACTGAAAACAGATGCACCGATAGTAATCGGTATAGCAATTTTAGCAAGGTCAAAAACTATTCTGCCAGTGCTTCGTTGAGGGCCAAAGTCTGCGATTGTGTTTAGGTTATTATCTTTATTGCGTTTAAACAGATACACTATAACAAGCAGCAATGCACCTAAAAACGCACCAACCGTAACGCCTGAAACCGCACCGGCTGAAGCATATGGCAAACCTTGCGGAAGAAGCATCCATGCAAGTGCAAAGCCTGCAACCAGTTTACCGAGTGCCTCTATAACCTCGCTGAGTGCAGTAGGCATCATATCCTGCTTGCCCTGGAAATATCCACGGAAAACACTCATTATAGAAACAAAGAAAAGCGCAGGCGCAACAGACGCAATACCGAATTTAGCATCGGGGTTTTTCATAATATCCGAAAACGGACCTGCACCGAAATACAGTACTGCCGTACCCACTATGCCGATTACCGTCATAAGAATTAAACTGCCCCGCAGTATTCTTTTAACCTCGGTATGGTTACCTTTGGCACGGCTTTCCGAAACCATTCTCGATATAGCCACGGGAAATCCCGCCGTTGCAACTACAAACATCCACGCATACATATTGTATGATGACGAAAAAAGTCCCATCCCCTCTTCGCCGAGAACATATGTCAGCGGTATTTTAAATACAGCACCGATAACCTTAACAAGTGCATTTGCAATAATAAGTATAAGTGCGCCTTTCATAAATGCCTGATTTTTATTTTCGCTCAATTTCTCACTTCCTTAGAATTTGTCTTCATACTATTCTATTAAAATATAAGTCCCGCTATGACTGCCACAACGTATATAATCCCCATAATAGAAAAGTTTGATTTCATCGGTCTGTTCTCTTTAAAAAGCACCGCTAAACCTACGCCTGCACCGGTGCAAAGCCCTGCCACAACAGAGCCGAAACTGAGTGTTCCCTCAATGTATAGTTGCGTTAAAAGCACCGAAGCCGCACAATTTGGAATAAATCCTATAAGTGCCGCAACAAACGGTTGGAACAGATTATTCGCCATAAAAATGGAAGAAAATCTTTCTTCGCCAAGCCACTCCATAGCAGCCCCCAATGCAACCGATATTATAAATATAAATATATAAGTACCGAGCGTATGCTTTACCGCAGCAAAAATCATACTTCCGCCGTTTTTTTCGCCATGGCAGCAATCAGCGTGTTTGGCATGGATTTGTGTTTTAGATAAATCAGGTGCAGATTTAAAAACAAAATCAAGTACAAATCCGACTATAGCGGCTATGGCAATTTTAATTCCGAGCAGTTTTAAAATAACTCCGCTGTGCTCAGGATTTGAAAGAAGAAGCGGAACAGCCTCGTCAGACGTAGCAATAAACACCGCCACAAGCGTACCGACCGTTATAACCTTGTTAGAGTAAAAATTTGCAGCCGCAGCAGAAAACCCGCATTGCGGAATGCAACCTAAAACCGCACCGCCAAACGGACCGAATTTGCCGAAACCCGTCATTAATCTCTGCATTTTTTCCGATGAATATTGCTCTATGTATTCAATTACAAAATATGCCACAAACAGAAACGGCACCATTTTTATGCTGTCTTCAAACGCATGATGCAATATGTGTAAAATTTCAGTCATTTAAAATATCCTCCCAAAAACAACCCACAGTTGCACTATATTACACATTATCACTTTATTATATACTATTTTTTTGTCGAATACAATACGTTTTCCAAAAGTTAATTATTTAACATTCTCAAGGCTTTGCGTATATTTTTGTGTATAAAAAACTTCATACGCAGCCATAATTGACTGCGTATGAAGTTTATAAAAATATAATTATTGTATTATCCATTCACTGCTTGAAATGTTTTCTTCCTTACATAACGGATTTAAAGATGTTAAACTTTCAAATGAAATTACTCTTATTTCGTCAATATCTCCGCTAAGGGTGGTTGTTTGTCCTGCAGAATTATATTGACATTTTTTAAAATCTGCCATCTTTCCGCCTTTGTAACCGCAAATAAATATTTTACAACTTTCATCCATATCATACATATTTGTTTTTACTGTATATGTATTTCCGCTTTTAGTAACAATTGACGAGGTGGATGAATTTCTTTTCCTCCAATGTGCGTATAGTGTAATATCTTCAGTTGCGGTAACAATTGTATCACTTTCTATTTTAGTTCCATCGGTAGCAGAGGTATACCATCCGTCAAAAACATATCCGCTTCTTGTTGGAATCGGCAATGTTCCGTAAGGATTGCTGAACTGCACCTTTTTATTTACAAACAAATACTCGTTTTCATTATATATAGAAACAGTATTACTGCTTTCGTCATACAAAACATAGTCTCCTACAGAAACATTTTCTTCAATCCAATATTGAGCATTTCGATTTCCTGAAAGAATAAATCCACCCGAAGGAACAGTAGCATTCCCAACACGTACTATAACTTCTTGTACTTGGTTGTTTGAATCAACAAGCGCTTCTGTACCATAAATATTTGTTCCCGTACTGCTTCCACCCTGATTAAATATTACTAATTGGTCTACCCCTCTAATTCCGTTTATGCTATTAACGGAATAACTTGTTTTAGAAACTGCATTTATTGTTTTACCATTAGATTCAAATTTACAGACAGCAAAGATGGTAAATCAAGTTTATTAACCGAAAAAACTTGATTTGCTCCGGAATTAAGTTTCCACAACTGCAAATTATCTCCATCATTTCCTGAGCCGCTTATATCTAAAGCATAATCACATACTTTGGAAGTCAAAACCATTCCGTCTACAGGACCATTTAACCACCAATCCTGATTTTCAGAACTTTCTTTTTTACGGAATTCGACATTTGCTCCATTTCCTGTTCCATCTGCGTGTAAATATGTAGAAGTACTTAATGATTTTATTTTGTAACTATCATCTTTATTTTTCTCAAATAAATATTTTTGATTTTGAGAATCTAAAAAAACATTCAAAACAGCATTTTCATTATTATTTGTTACACAAAGATTTTCATAATATGGCGATATCATTGTAGCATAAAAATTTGTTCCTATGTCAACTCCTGAAATTTCATCTATTTTTTTGATTTCAAATTGCTGGTTTACAGTTGAATTTTTAACCCATAGTTGAACATTATCTCCGTTATTTCCATATCCGCTTATATCAAGTACATTTTCGCTTTCTTTCGATGTAATTATATATGCTCCGTTTTGCTTACTCAAATTCCATCTTTGGCTATCAGAATTGTCTTCTACTTGTGTACAAATATTTGCGCCTTTTGTTGTTCCCGAAGTATCTAAACATTGTTTATCACTTCTATTTGTAATCTTGTAATTACCATCCGTATCTCTTGAAAAATGCCAAATCTGATTTTTTCCACCAGAATAATTTTTCATTAGAACATTAGAACTTATGTTCGTAACATACAAATCATCATAATGAGGCGACATAATATAGGCATCAAAATCATCACCGATATTTAAATAAGAATTGGTAACCAAATCTTTTATATGTATAAATCCTGTAATACTTGATGCTAATACTCTTCTTTCACTATATTCCCCCGTTAATTTTTGATTATACTCGTCTATTATAACATAATTTCCTTCTATTGCCTTCACCCATGCCACATGACAAGATGACCACCAGGCAACAGAACCAATAGCAGGTACATTATCAACTGCAATACCAAGTTTTTTAGCAACTGCCCCCCATTCATTTGCATTACCCCATCTTGCAACACCGCCATATTGATTTGTAAAACTCACTCCATTCCGACTATTTAAACACCATGCAACAAATGACGTACATTCTCTGTTATAAAAATTCCACTCATCGACAACGTCATCTAACGGTAATTTTTTATATTTTTCTGGATAATCATCGCCTGTGTTATATGCGCTAACTGAACTAACACAAAACATTGATAACAGAATTGTCAATACAATCAATACACTTAAAAACCTCTTCATTTTTTTACCCCCTAAAATTAAAAAAGTGCACCAACCGAAGTCGGTGCACAAAAAAACGCAAACTCCGGTTGCTGTCACACAAACTTAATTAGAACGGGGTATAATTTCGTACTCTAACTAATGGAATTTGCATTTTTATGTAAATTCAAAGTTAAAGTACAAAAAGGCGCAGTTATCCCTATAAAATAGAAAAACCCCTCATTTTTTATTAAATTAAGTTTATGTGACTTTATTATTCTATCACAATCTTCAAATTTTATCAATAGACAATATAAATAATTTTATTTTCACCTCAAATTCGTGCCGTTCCCCCACTCTTGACAATTTAAAATATGCATGCTATACTGAGATGTAATCTACATAAGTGACACATCTTGGTTTTATATTAATTAAAACGGAGTGTGGGTGTATGGACACCATAAATAAAATAGAAGAGATTAAAGAGTCTTTGGCATCATATATAGGCAGACGTGTGCATGTAACTGTTAAAAAAGGCAGAAAAATGCGTTTTGCACGCAGAGGCGTGCTGGAACACGTGTACCCCAACATATTTGTTGTTCTGCTTGATGCAAAAGGCGACGAGGAAAATGAACGCAGGGTTTCTTTCAGTTATGCAGATGTTCTTACCAGAACAGTTGAAATAGTAGTATTTAAAAGTACATCTGAGTAAAGGTGTACTTTATTTATATAAACAAGAAAGGATTATCATTATGGTTTACTCTACCGCATTTGCAAAATTAATAGATATATTCCGTGCTCTGCCGGGGGTAGGTCAAAAATCAGCTGTAAGAATGGCGTATCATATCCTCTCTCTTTCAGACGAACAGGTGAAATATATTGCTGATACTATTATATCGGTTAAGGCTAAAACTCATTACTGCCCCATATGTAAAAACATCACAGAAGAAGACGTTTGTGAAATATGTGCAAACGTAAACAGAGATAAATCTATCATATGCGTTGTGGAACGTCCAAGGGACGTTATATCAATGGAAAAAACGGGCGAGTTTGGCGGAACATACCACGTACTTCACGGCGCTATATCGCCCGTTGACGGAATAAGCCCCGACGATTTAACCATAGAAGAACTTCTCGACCGTGTAAAACAAGGTGGCGTAAGCGAGGTTATTATGGCAAACAATCCCAGTATAGACGGCGAGGCAACTGCAATGTATATATCTCGCATGCTAAAACCCTATAACGTAAAAGTAACACGTATTGCATACGGATTGCCGGTTGGTGGAGATTTGGAATATGCCGACCAGGTAACACTTGCCAAAGCGTTAGAGGGCAGAACAGAAATATAAATTTAAAAGCCAAGATTTTAAATCTTGGCTTTTTTAATTATTCTACTGAAACTAACTGATGGCAGGTAAACTCGGGAACAGTAAATGTAATATAATCACCATTCTGTTCAAACGGCAGTTCTGCTCCATCGGGAACAAGCGCCACCCTTTTTATTTTTTTATTAACTTTAAGTTTTACGGTTGTATTGTATACAGGCAGAACGTCTTCTATAACCTGAACACCGTTGCCTCGTTTAACCGGTGCAGCATACAAAAGATGCACTATGCGTCTTTCGACTTGGTCTGCAACCGCCACAACGCCCTGCGCAGGTAGATTTGTAGAAATGGTCTTCTCATCGTTCAAAAGCATATCAAGGGCATAGCATACAATGCGTTTTGCAATAGTTGTACCTGATGCGGCATATTCTTCAAAAATATTCCAGCTAATATAAATACCGTCGTCACCCGATACCATACCTGCCTCTGCATCATCATAATTTGCACAGGCATGCCCCTGAGAGCCAAAATGTATCCACTCGTTTTTAAAATACGGATTTAATCGCTTTGCCATAACTTTACCGCCGTTTTCTTTTATACGTATACCGCCGGCGTACATAACAAATGCAGATTTTTCAAAATCGGCAATTTCAAATTCGGGATAAATGTAATCTTCCGGATATTTCTGCTCGCCTGCGTACTTAACACCAAAGTCGAGTGCAAATGTATCCTCATCATATTTAAGTCCTGATTTACCCGTAGCAAGAATTTTACCGCCGCCGGTTATGTATGCTTTAAACTTTTCTTCAAGAGTTTTATCTAAACGTACTTCATCAGGTAAAATTATAACTTTATATTTGGAAAGGTCGGTATCTGCTCCTACAGTATCAAACAGATAATTCCCCTCAAGAAGCATTCGCACACAGCCGGCATCGCAATCGCCTTTATTTTCGCCGCCCTGCGAAATAGAAAATGCTCTTGAAGTGCCATAATAATTCTGCGAAATCTCTGCACCGAACACACCTATATCAGCAGCATTTTTTTCGCCTTTGAGCCAAGGTTCGGCTTTTTCAAGTTCAGCATACGCTTTACCTATAAGCGAAAAAGTGGCATTGTCCATAATGCCCGTAGGCGACATTCCACAACCTACACTGCTGCCGGCACCACACGCAGCAGATAAAAAGACCTCATAACGCATAGCATCAGGATGCTTAAACCCGCCGACGTCTGACCACGAAAGATGGTACATTGCCGTCATACCCACAAAATCCATACCCAATGTACGTGCATAAGATGCTGAAAGCGGAAAATGGTCGTACCCCCATTTACCGGTAGGCAGACTTTCAAGTTCGAGATGTGTATTAAGATGCGCCAAGTCGCTGCGGCCACGTCTTACATGACCGCCGTTTAAAAACAGCGACAGTTCGGGATTGTATTTATCTAATGTTTCACGAAGTCTTTTTGCACACTTAACGTAAACGCTTTCTGCATAGGCTACTACGTCAGCCTCATTTTCAACGTCCAATCCTTGCTCAGCCATACCGCGACGGCAATTATCGCAATAACACGGGCGCACGCTGATAATATCTGCAAACAAACCGTCAATATCGTAATTCTCACATATTTCTTCAATCTGTGAGATATAAAAATCAAAATAGTCCGAATTTACACACAACACATGTGAATATCTTTTTGAGAGTGTACCCCCCTGAACTTCGCCGTCTTTTGTTCTTGCGTGCCAATCGTGGTGTAACTGAGAAATCCTTTCGTCAAGACCGCACGATACATAAACAGGTGCTTTTAAACCCAGTTCGTGTGCAACTTCAAGTTCTTCTTTAAGAAGGTCAAATTTAAGCGTAGGATGCATTCCTCCGACTTTAGTGGGATAATAAGCCCATCCATGATGGCACTTTGCCATAAGATTTATAGAATCTGCATGACTTGTAATAAGTGCCTGCTTAAACTGTTCTTTGCTGAACTTACTTGCTAAATCAAGATATTTTTCATCCATTTGAAATTCTAATTGCAAATGTCTGTATCTCATACGGATTTCTCCTCTGCTTTTGGTTTCTGTATTTGATAATTACATTTATTTTATCATAGTTAGATTGATAAATAAATACAATATTGAGCGAATTTTTTAACAAAATATTAAAAAATCCTTGGCCGAATAACCAAGGATATTTTGTAAGAGCCAAATGGTTTAGATGCAAATTATAAATTTCCAAATTTTATAATAATTGTTTTGCGTAAGCAAAACTACCATAATTATCAATTATTCATCAGCCGAAGGCGTCTTCATCATTCATTATTCATTAAAAATCCTGTCGAGTTTAATGAATAATGAATATTGAACAATGAAAAATGAATAATACAAACCAAAAACCCTATCTTCCGACAGGGTTTTTGGTTTGATGGGAGCAACAGGGCTCGCCGTCTGCTTCGCATACTTGCCGCTTGGCGACCGTGCTTACGCACAGTACCCGCCTGCGCTCACTCGCTAAAAATCAATCCATCGGATTGATTTTTTTCACGCTCGTGCCTTCGCAGGTTCGATCCCTGGACATTCTGTTATATTAAAAAATCCTTGGCCTGATGACCAAGGATTTTCTAATGGGAGCAACAGGGCTCGAACCTGTGACCCTCTGCTTGTAAGGCAGATGCTCTCCCAGCTGAGCTATGCTCCCAAAGTGACCCGTAGGGGAGTCGAACCCCTGTTATCGCCGTGAAAGGGCGGTGTCTTAACCACTTGACCAACGGGCCATATATATTATCCGGCTTGAGCGTTAGTTGGCTCTCACCGGTTGTTTTACTAAAGTAGCGGCAGACGGATTTGAACCATCGACACTACGGGTATGAACCGTATGCTCTAGCCAACTGAGCTATGCCGCCATACACAAACAATAGACATTATAATACAGAATTTTGAGATTGTCAATACTTTTTTCAAAGTTTTTTCAACTTTTTTCTGTTTATGTAAATATACGGCAAAACACTACATATGACAAATACCATCTTTTGGTGCCACCTGAAGCATCACATCTTCGCCGATTTTTATATCGTTTTGAGCAAAACATTCCGCAGCGGCATTATAAGCCGTTTCGGGTGTATTGTTTTTTTCGCTTAAATGTCCAAGCGTTATACGTTTTGTTCCCCATTTAACCAACTGCGCTGCAAGGTGTGCGGCACATTCGTTTGAAAGATGTCCTTTGTTGCCCAGTATGCGTTTTTTAAGATAATAGGGATACGGACCGCTATTTAGCATTTGTACATCGTGATTTGACTCTATTAAAACAGATTCGCTTTTGCAAAGATGTTTTAAAACAGTTTCTGTAACGTAACCTATATCTGTTGCTACTGAGTAGTATGCCCCGTCAAAACGGAATGTATACCCCACAGGATCAACAGTATCGTGAGATATAGAAAACGGAAAAATCTCTATATCGCCAACATCAAACTTTTCGTTTGATTTGAATGTATGGATATAATCGTCAAAAATCCAGCCCGTTATAGCCATGGTTTTTTCAATAGTACCTACATTTGCATATACGGGTATGGAATAATTTCTGCTAAGCACCCCTACGCCAGATATGTGGTCGCGGTGTTCATGAGTAAGCAGTATTCCGTGTATATCAAAAGGTGAATACCCAATCTCAGCCAAAGCAGCGCAAATCCTTGCCGCACTCACACCTGCATCTATCAAAAGATTTGTTTTTCCGTCAGAAATAAAAGTGCAGTTACCGCTGCTGCCGCTGAACAACGTGCAAAACTTTGACATTTATTCGTCTATCCTCTTAATATCTGCACCTAAAGCAGATAACTTTTCTACAATTCTTTCGTAACCTCTGTCTATATGACGGAGTTCAGTAATCTCCGTAACACCCGTTGCAGCAAGTGCCGCTATAACCATACACGCACCTGCACGCAAATCTGTTGCTTTAACCTGTGCACCCTGAAGTTGTCTGCCGCCCTCTATAACGGCAACTCTGCCATCAACCGTTATACGGCAACCCATTTTGTCAAGTTCAGCAGTATATTGATATCGGTTATCCCACACGCCCTCGGTAACAATGCTTGTCCCGTCAACAGTTGCCAAAAGTGCAACCATGGGCGGCTGCAAATCTGTAGGGAAACCGGGGTAAGGCAATGTTTTTACATTAACTTTATTTAAAGGCTTGTTTGCAACGACTCTTATCTCATCGTCACCCTCCCATACTTCTATGCCCATTTCCACAAATTTTGCAGAAACGGCTTCCATATGCTTTGGTATAACGTTTTTGATAAGCACATCGCCACGTGTTGCGGCGGTTGCAAACATATATGTGCCGGCTTCAATCTGGTCGGGAATAACTGCATAAGTTCCGCCGTGGAGTTTCTCAACACCTTTTATTTTAATAACATCTGTACCGGCACCACGAATATTGGCACCCATAGAGTTTAAAAAGTTGGCAACATCAACTACGTGCGGCTCTTTAGCGGCATTTTCCATAACTGTATTACCGGGAGCAAGTGCAGCCGCCAGCATAATATTAATGGTTGCGCCGACGCTTACAACGTCAAGATATACCTGACCGCCACGAAGTTCGGCTCCGTCTGCCTCTATGATACCGTTTCTGATATCAACTTTGCACCCTAAAGACTCGAAACCTTTTATATGTTGGTCTATAGGGCGTGTACCAAAATTGCAGCCACCCGGTGGCGGTACGTGTGCCCTGCCCATTCTGCCCAGAAGAGCACCTATAAGGTAATAAGACGCACGCATTTTTTTGCTCTTTTCCACGTCGGCTACATATGTAGACAGATTAGAGCAATCAATTTTATACGTGCTTATATCCAAACGGGTAACCTTGGCACCCAGAGTTTCTATCATATCAATAAGTACGCGGACATCGCTGATATCGGGAATATTTTCAATAGTAACTTCGCCGTCTACCAGTAAAACAGCGCAAAGTATAGCCACTACAGCATTTTTTGCACCGCTTATGCACACTTCACCATGAAGAGGCTGACCGCCTTTGATTATTAATTTTTCCAAAATTACACCCCCGTGTACATTCTGTGAAAATTATAGTCATGTGTGCACAAGCACACCTAGTAAAACATTATATCACACTTTTGTGCATTTGAAAAGAGTTATTTTTACAAATTACCGCTTTAAAATGTTTCCTTTATGTGCATACGCACCATATTAAGTGCATTTTTTACGGTAATTCTGCGTATACGCTCGCGGCTTCCGTTTAAACGGAGTTCACGGAATGTAACCGTACCTTTGCTGTCTGCAAGACCAACATATACCAATCCAACAGGCTTTTCGTCAGTTCCGCCCGTAGGCCCTGCAATACCGGTAATTCCTATGCCGATATCTGCTTCTGATGCTCTAAGCACGCCAACTGCCATTTCTTTTGCTGTCTGCTCACTTACTGCGCCGTATTTTTCAAGAGTATCGTGTGATACACCTAAAAGTTTTTCTTTCATATCATTGCTATAGGTAACAACGCCCATCTCGTAATAAGAAGATATTCCCGAAACAGATGTAAGGAACTCTCCCATCATACCGCCTGTGCACGATTCTGCAGTAGCAATTTTTATGTTTTTTTCTTTTAAAAGTTTATACACAGCGTCCTGAAGTTGCTCTTCGCCATAGCCAAAGATAATATCGCCTGCTATACGTTTGATTTCTTCCTCTACGGGATTAAATCTATCGTCCGCCTCCTGCTGTGTGTGCGCTTTTGTGGTAAGGCGAAGCATAACGCCCGATTCCTTTGCATACGGTGCGATTGTGGGGTCTGTTTGATTTTCCATTATAGGCTTTAGCATATCCTCAAGCCTTGATTCGCCTATGCCGAAGGTCTGGATTTCTCTTGAATACAGTTGTTCGGTGCATTTTTCACTTAAATAAGGATACACACCCTCTTTATACATAGCAACCATTTCAAAAGGAGGACCTGGCAGAAATACTGCTATTTTGCCGTCTTTTTCTATAATGCCTCCGGGTGCGGTGCCATTGTTGTTATCAAGTATAATACATCCTTCAGGCATATCTGCCTGCTTGAAATTAGATGGAACAGTGTTTGCATTAATTCTTGAAAAGTAATCTTTTATACGCTGTTCACTACGCTTATCACGTATAAGTTTTAAACCGAAATACTCTGCCACGGTTTCTTTGGTAAGGTCGTCTGCAGTTGGGCCTAAACCACCCGTTAAAATAACCATATCACTGCGATTTAAAGCAATTTTAACTGCATCGGTTAAACGAGCAGGATTATCTCCCACAGTAGTCTGGTAGTATACACTTATGCCAAGTTTTGCAAGTTCTGTTGCAAGAAACTGTGCATTTGTATTTAAAATCTCGCCGAGCAACAGTTCTGTGCCGACAGATATAAGTTCTGCATTCATAAAGAAATTGCTCCTTAAACTATAATTGTTTCAACACCTGCAACCGCATCTTCTATCAGTTTTTCACAATCGAGCAACTGCTGATATTTTACAACTTTTTCAAGACGAGGTTTTGTAGCAGGGCGTTTTGGTGTAAACACTGTACAGCAATCCTCATACGGCAGAATAGATGTATCAAACGTGCCGATTTCACGTGCCATTTCCACAATATCGTTTTTATCAAGACCGATAAGCGGACGGAAAACGGGCATATCAACTGCGTCGTTTGTAACGCCGAGTGCAAGCATGGTCTGGCTGGCAACCTGACCTAAATTCTCACCTGTAATAAGAGCGTCACATCCGTTTTCACGGGCAATGCGCTCTGATATTTCCATCATAAATCTGCGCATGATAAGTGTTAAATATTCTTCGGGGCACTTGTCACGTATCTGCACCTGAATTTCTGTAAACGGTACTACGTGTACTTTAATTTTGCCCACATATTCGGAAACAATTCCCGCAAGTTTAATTACTTTATCTTTAGCACGGTCGCTTGTGTATGGATAACTAAAAAAGTGTATTGCCTCAAGCGCCACACCACGTTTTCCTATCATATAACCTGCAACGGGGCTGTCTATGCCGCCGGAGAGCAAAAGCGCCGCCTTGCCGCCCGTACCGACGGGCATACCGCCGATGCCTTTTTCTCTGCCGGTATGGACAAACGCATTGTCGTCACGGATTTCTGCGTGTACAACAACCTCAGGATTGTGAACGTCAACCGTGAGATGCGGATAGTTATCTAAGATAAATCCGCCGACTTCTTCGCAAATCTGCGGTGATTTAAGCGAAAATTTTTTGTCTGAGCGCTTTGCTTCCACTTTAAAAGTTTTAGCATTTTTTAAAATATCACCTATTGACTCGGGAATAATATTGTATATTCCCTCCATACTTTTATCTGTTTTATACGCAACAACGATTGACACTATACCGAAAATCTTTTTAAGTTTTTCGTGTATACGGTCTGTCTGCTCGTCGCCCTCTTTAGGCTCGATGTATATCGTTGCCTGAGATTTATATATTTTATATTCGCCCTCATTACGCAAACGGTGGCGGATATTGCGCACCAATGCATCTTCAAATATAGGGCGGTTAAGTCCTTTTAAAATTATTTCGCCGTAGCGCACAAGTAAAACTCTTTCCATTTTATAAAAACTCCTACCTCATAATTCTACTCAATACCGGAACTTGCTCGGTTAAAACGGCTATTGCCGCATCTGCTTCTTCTATCGTGTTTGAGCCACAAAAACTAAAACGCAGCGAACTGTCCGTTACATTATCTTTCTTACCCATAGCGGTAAGCACATGACTACGCCCTTTTTTGTGCGACGAACAAGCAGAGCCTGACGATACATATATGCCCTTATCCTCAAGCACGTGCAAAAGCACCTCTGATTTAACACCCACAAACGAAATATTAAGCACACTGCAAACGCTGTCCTCGGGGGTGTTAACAACTATATTTTCTATACTTTCTTTTAACTTATTCGCAAAGTATGCTTTAATCTTGCCCATAGCAGAAACTGCGATGTCAAAGTTATCTGTCATAATATCTACCGCTTTGGCAAAGCCTGCAATAGCAGGCAGATTTTCTGTAGACGAACGCAGACCTCTCTCCTGCCCTCCGCCGTAGATAACGGGTGATATACGAACAGCCTTTTTTATATACAGTGCACCGACTCCTTTTGGTCCGTGAACCTTGTGTGCAGATACTGTAAGCAAATCTGCACCGAGTTTTTTAACATCAATCTTAATTTTGCCGTATGACTGCACCGCATCTACGTGGAAAACCGCCCCCACGGAATGTACCATGGCGGCAATCTCTTCTACGGGTTGGATTGTGCCAGTTTCGTTATTTACGTGCATAACGCTTACTAAAAGAGTGTTTTCATCAAGTTCGGATTTCAACTGTTCAATATCTACTTTGCCAGTTTCGTCAACGTCTAAATACACAGCCTCAAAGCCTGATTGTTCAAGGTGTTTTACCGCCTCTAAAACAGCGGGGTGTTCAATTTTAGATGTGATAATTTTATTGCCACGACGCTTGTTAGCCATACAATAACCGATTATAGCAGTATTGTCGCTCTCTGTTCCGCCTGATATAAAGATAATTTCATCAGCAGATGCACCGATGCTGCGTGCAACGCTCTCTCGGCAATCGTTAAGTAAATCCTCTGCCGCCTTGCCAATTCGGTGCAAAGACGACGGATTTCCGTAAAAGCGGCTCATAGTATCTGCCACAGTTTCGCATACCTCTTTATATGGTGCGGTGGTGGCACTGTTATCAAAATATATTTCCATACTGTAATTACCAATTATTTAATTACTGCGCCGTCGGGGATTTCGTCATCAACAGTGAGTGCGGCAAGTTTTCCGCCCTCAGATGCGGCAAGAATCATACCCTCGGATAATACTCCACGCAGTTTAACGGGTTTAAGGTTGGTTACAACAGCAACTTTTTTGCCTACAAATTCTTCGGGGGTGTAATATTTTGCAATACCCGAAACTATCTGACGCACCTCGTCGCCAATTTTAATTTTGGAAACGAGCAGTTTGTCTGCACCCTCAACGTGTGCACACTCTAAAACCTTTCCCACTTTAAGTTCTACTTTTGCAAAGTCGTCAATAGAAATCTCTTTATTTTCGGGTTCTTTTACTTCTGCCTCAGCCTTTTTTGCAGCGTCCATAGCAGCCTGCATTTCAGACTCAAGTTCTGCAAGTTTTTTCTTTTCGTCAATTCTTGCAAAAAGCATCTCAGCCTTACCAACGGTTATAGCACCGCTTTGCGCAAAAGCATTGAGCGAATCTACACTTGATTCCTTTGCACCGCACTGAGAAATAATTTTATCTGCAGTATCGGGCAGGAAAGGCGCAATAAGCACGCCAATGAAGCGGATTGCTTCTAAAAGGTTGAAAAGTACTGTCTGCAGTCTGTCTGCTTTTGACTCGTCTTTGGCAAGTGCCCATGGCTCGGTTTCGTCGATATATTTATTGCTGCGGCGTGCAAGTGATATAATCTCTTCCAAAGCATCTGCCACACGATACTCTTCCATTTTAGCAGCAACTGCATCACGTGCTTTGATTGCGGCATTTTTAAGTTCTGCATCAACGGCATCGGTTGCGCCTTTGTGTGCAACTGTTCCGCCGAAATACTTATCTGCCATGGCAACTGTACGGTTTACAAGGTTACCGAGTGTATTTGCAAGGTCAGCATTAAATCTCGCAATAATTGTTTCGTATGTGATAGTGCCGTCCTGAGCGAAAGGCATCTCACGCAGAACGTAATAACGCACAGCATCTACACCAAAATGACGAACGAGGTCGTCTGCATAGATAACATTGCCTTTTGACTTGCTCATTTTGTCAGCACCGAAAAGCAGCCAAGGATGGCCAAATACCTTCTTAGGCAACGGCTCACCCAATGCCATAAGCATAATAGGCCAGTAGATAGTGTGGAATCTCAAAATATCTTTACCTATGATATGCACATCTGCAGGCCAGTATTTATTGTATTTATCGTCAGAGCCGTCGGGAGAATAGCCAAGTGCTGTGATGTAGTTTGAAAGTGCGTCAATCCACACATAAATAACGTGCTTATCGTCAAATGTAACTGGAATACCCCATTTAAAAGACGAACGTGATACGCACAAATCCTGAAGTCCCGGTTTTAAGAAGTTATTAACCATTTCTTTTTTGCGTGACTCAGGCTGAATAAAGTCAGGATTATCTTCAATATGTTTCATAAGCGCATCCTGATATTTGCTCATTTTGAAAAAGTATGCTTCTTCATTAGTCTTTTTAACAGGACGACCGCAATCGGGGCATACACCCCCCTCAATCTGTGTATCTGTAAAGAACGATTCACAAGGCACACAGTACCAGCCTTCGTACTCACCTTTATAAATATCGCCCTGATCGTAGAGTTTTTTGAAAATCTTCTGCACCGTTTCAACGTGCTCTTTATCGGTTGTGCGGATAAATTTATCGTAACTGGAATTCATCATATCCCATATATTTTTAATCTCGCCCGCAACGCCGTCTACATACTGCTTTGGAGTTACGCCTTGTTCCTTTGCAATATCTTCAATCTTTTGACCGTGCTCATCAGTACCGGTTAAGAAAAACACATCATAACCCATCTGACGTTTAAATCTTGCAATAGCGTCAGTTAAGATAACTTCGTATGTGTTACCGATATGCGGCTTGCGAGAGGTATAAGCAATAGCCGTTGTAATGTAAAATTTTTCGCTCAAAATATTCACGTCCTCAATTTTTTAATTATTAAATAATTGTACCACAAAATGGTTGTTTTTTCAAGGTTTTTAAAGGTTTATTTTGACAACACCCGAAAAACAACTTATAATATATGTATAATTATATCACAAATTCAAAAAAAATCTACGTTTTTTTGAGAATTTATGGAACATTTTATAAGTTTTTACAGTCTAATATTCAAAGAAAGGATGATGAATATGAAAAAGTTTTTATCCGTAATGCTTTGTGTACTTATGTGCATATCAGTGTGCACTCCTGCAGGTGCCGACGATGGCGATACAGTTGCAAAACTGATACTGTCTGTTAAAGAAAAGTTTTCTATAAGCGACGATGAGTTCGTTTTTGAAAATTATAACAAAGATGACTACGCAGGTGATGTCACATATTCCCTTACCTGGAAAAGCAAGAGCGAAGACGAATATTCTTATCAATCTTATATAAGTGTACGCATTGAAGAAGACGGCGATGTGCAGCACTATCGTCTTGGCAGGAGTTATTCTACAGAGAATTTACTGCCTAAATTCTCCCAGGAAGAGGCTGTTAAAAAAGCCACAGAATTACTTTCAGTTATAGCACCTGACCGTGCGGCAAACGTATCAGCAGGAAAAGTTGACGAAAATACTTTGTATACAGTAAGGTTTGAAAGAATAGAAAACGGTATTCCCGTTGCAGGCGATTATATTTCAATCAATTTAGATTCACAGACTTTAGAAATTATCAATTATAACGCAAACTGGACAGAAGCAGAGTTTCCTGCACCACAAAATATATTAACCATACAACAGGCAAAAGACGCCTACACACAAAATATAGGCTATGAACTTCTCTATAATATAGTTGCAGAGGACAAGCAGGTTAAAGAAATCTACCTTTCATACAGAGCAAAAGATACTTCTGCCTACATAGACGCATTCAGCGGTGAAGCTAAAAAATATTTATATGTGGTATACACTTCCGGCTCGGGCGCTGCCATGAACGATATGCTTGTAAAAGAAGAAGCGGCACTTTCCCCAGAAGAGCAAAAACTCGTGGACGAGATAAACAAAATGATTTCCAAAGAAGATGCCGAAAAAATCGCACGTGGCATTGACGAATTTAAAATACGCAAAGATGCCGAGGTTACAGGTTACAGCGTATCACAAAACCGCTACGGCGAATTTATAGCGTCAATCAGTTTTTCTAAAAACTCAAAAAACGATTACTACTATGCAAATACATCAATAAACGCAAAAACACGTGAGATAATAAGTTTTAACACATCGCAAAACCATCAGGAACTTACTGAATACGACGTCGAAAAAGCAAAGGCAAACGCAGACGCATTTTTAAATAAATACTATGCCGAAAAACTTGCACAAACAAAACCAAAGTTTGCAATCGGTGATGGTGATAAATATTTATACACATACGACAGATATGTAAACGGCGTGCGTGTAAATAACGACAAACTAAGCGTTTCGGTAAATTCGTACACAGGTGAAATCAGCCGCTTTAACTGCACTTGGACCGACACACAGTTCCCGTCTGCAGAAAATGTAATTTCACCGAATATGATATACAAAAACGTACTTACAGATGATAACTTCAGGCTGCAATATATAACCGCCACCGAATATATATACGACGAAGAAACTGACAAGGAAACAAAATCCACTAAAGTTGCACTTGCATATGCACTTTGTGAGTACCCTATATTCAATGCCGAAACCGGTACAGAGATTAACAATGCGGGTGAGCCCGTAGTAGAAAAATTCAAAGGCTATAACGATATTGAAAATCACTACTGCAAAACCGCCGCAGAAGAACTTGCAAAAATAGGCATTTACTTTGAGGGCAGCAATTTAAATCCCGACAATGCAGTTTCTCAGGAAGAGTTTTTAAAACTTATGCTCAAAGCAACAAAAGGTATAAATTATACCAACAAAGAAGACTTATTAAGATACGCCGTACAAGACGGCATAATAACAAATGATGAAATCGGCGCATCGCTCACAAGAATTAATGCAGTTAAATATTTTATAAATGCACTTGGTTTTAAATCGGCAGCAGAGATTAAAGGCATATACAATTGCCCGTTTGCAGATGTTGATTTGAATTTACAAGGCTATGCCGCACTTGCAGGAGGACTTGGCATAGTAAATACGCAAACAGATACTTTAAGAACATATTCTCTTTTGTCAAGAGCAGAATGTCTTACAATGATATACAATTATCTTAAATAGCATATAAAAAAAAGAGGGATTGTCCCTCTTTTTTTATACCATAAATATTTTTATAAGCGGTATAACAACCGCCGCAACCGACAATACACATACTGCAACTGCAGCAGATTTATTGGAATTCTTCCATTCCCATACCCCGTATGAAACGGTGTAGATACACGCATACAGCGATGCCGCAAGAATAAGATACCACATTATGCTCCTCCTGTAATAAGTCCCGTCTTTTCAGGCTTGATTTTTACGCTTAATGAAAACTGCGCTGTTTTATATTTTTCCCTCCAGTTATATTCCTGCCATTTACCCCACGTAAGAAAGTTTGCTCTGGCGTATTTGTCAAATCCGAATACATCTACCCCCATATCTGCAGAAGAAAACATAAGTAAATCGAATATCCTCCCCTTTAAAGAAAGTTCTGCCGCAGAGTATAAATCCTCTTTTGCTACATCAGGCTTTGCCGAAGCAACAGAAGCGTCTAAATTTACTGTTATGCTGATTTTCGGCACATCATAGCAACTTACGGAAACAGTTGGTTTTACACGTTGATTAAGAATAAGCGAACCGCTGTTTTCTATATCGTAGGTAATATCTTCGCCCATACCGCAGAGCAGTTTATAAGACAGTACATCATCAAATGCGCCGGCAAGTGTATCTCCGTCAAAAACAGACATTGCGCCTACAGTTATACTGTCACCCACAGACATCCGCGGAACCGCAAGTCCGGAGTCGGGATTTTTTGTCCTACATAAAAAATCTCTGCTGTCAATTGCAGCGAGTGTGAGCGCATCTTTACTTTCAAAAAGTTTTTTAAGATACTTTTCAGGATTGCCCTCAAATTTTGAATTGATGCTCTCAAGCGTGTCTTTCGCCGTGGTCACCGCCACGGCAGGAATAAGTTTAGGGCGCTGATTCAAGTTCCTTGTAAGTGCATCTATAAAATTATCTACTCCGCCTGCTGCCACTTCTTCCGAAAACACTAAAAGTTCTGCGTGAGAAAAATTTATCTCTTGTCCCACTCTTGCACTCACGGCATCACCTGCAGAAAATATACTTTCGCCGGTTTCCGTTTCAAATATAAGCACATTGCTGTCGCCACCGCCGGCATCTTCTCCTCCGCCTCCGTTTATGCTGTTTGGATTGCCTATAGCAAATGTAAAATCATAAGCACCGCCCTCTGTGGCATCTATGCCTATAGCCACAACGTATGCCATATCGTCAATCTCTTTACCGCCGCATCCACTAAGCATAACGACACATATACATATAACAAAAATCAGTTTTTTCATACTATCTCCTTAACCGTTTTATGCCAAACACTATAGGTGGCAGTATAAACGCAACAGCAGTAAACACCTTATAAAACGCAGTATAAACTTCGCTTTTCAAAGACGATGTGTCAGCGCATAGAGCAATACATACGGCAATCAGTAAAAACACACCTATTACAGCACGTCTGTCCGAAAGATTGAATGTTCTTTCAAAAGACAAAACAGAAAAACTCAAATACGCACCAATTAATATAAAGCCTGAAAATATCCATAAAAACAAAAACAGACCCTCTGCCCTTTGGAATATTACATCTAAATTAACATCAAACGCAATTTCCAAAATCGGCAATGCAAATCCCGACGAAGCCGGATACGGCACCGTTAGTATATAAAGAAACGTAGTAACGGTAATAACAATACCTGATATAATTATCGCTTTAACACCGCTCTTTTTTACAGACTCGCCTTTTTTAAAATAAACAGACATTAAAAACACAAGAAAAATATCTGCATATACGTTTATACCGCCTATGCCGGATAAAATTTTATCTCCCCCGTTACCAAGCAGTGGGTAGATATTGGATAAAGTGTAGTTGGGTATATTTAAAACCAGTATCAGCGCAAGAGATGATACCAGTACAATGCCCGCAATATAAGCATACGATGCCAGCGTGCCGACTCCGGCGAACGCAGCAACTCCTGCAGCAAGTATAAGCAAAAGTATTATAAAAAAATCCGATGAATCAGGCAAAGCAATTGACGCTATAATATCGGCATATACCCTGAACATAACACCGGCATCAAGCAGCAGCAAAGCAGATATCAATATTCCTACACTTTTCATACCAACATTACCAAGTGCTGCATATGATGCAGAAAATATATCATCCCCCCCAGAAAGGTAAGATGTTACAACAAAAAGCACCAAAGTTGCAAATGCGCACCAGGCAGTTTGTATATATGCGGCTGTTCCCGAAAAATTTATATATTCATTTATATCGGCAAACAGTATCTTTGAAACAAAAAGTATAACTAAAAACCACGTCGCCTCTCTGCTGCCGATTTTTCGAACATTGCTGTCGGACAAATATTATCACCTCTTTTTGTATTTCCACGTGCGGCTTATTTTTGCACTATCGTGTTTGTCTTTAGGTTCTAAATAATCAGGACGTCTTCCGCCTTTCCATATAGGCTCAGTAAAGAATAAATTTGTAATTTTTGCTTTTGTTCTCGGTGCAAGAGGGGCTGCATATGCTGCACCGAAAGATTTGGTATTTACAATAAGCAATGTGTCTATAAACATAACTGTAAATATACCGAAAAATCCCGCAACTGCCGCAGCAAAAGTATAAATAAAACGCATAAATCTGAACGAAAACGAAAGTTGGTAACTCGGTATTGCAAAAGATGCTATACCCGTAACCGCTACCACTATTATCATAATAGGGCTTACAATATTTGCCGAAACCGCCGCCTGCCCTAAAATAAGTCCGCCGACAATTCCTAGTGTAGAGCCTACCGGCCCCGGAACGCGTATGCCAGCCTCTTTAATAAGTTCAAACGAAAGTTCCATTAAAAGCAGTTCTATAAGTGATGAAAACGGCACCGCCGAACGTGCTTTTGAAAGTGCAAATAAAATGTCTGTGAGTATAAGTTCCTGATGAAAGTTCATAACCGCCAAAAATACAGCCGGTGCCAAAAGCGACAACACTATTGCCGCCATACGCACTATGCGTATTAAAAACGAATACGGCAGGCGCAGATACGTATCCTCGGGCGAGGTTGCCATATCAAAAATAGTTGTCGGCACTATAAGCACCTGCGGACTTCCGCTTACAACTATTGCCACTCTGCCCTCAACAAGTGCATTGCACACACGGTCGGGCCGTTCTGTTGCAACCACCTGAGGTATGGAAAGGTAGGTAGACTCCTCTATATACTGCGCAAGATTGAGCGATGACAAAATATACTCAACATCAATATTGTTAAGTCTGTACCGCACCTCGTCTACAAGTGATGAATTTGCCACATTTTTAAGATAGCATATTGATGCATATGTCTGGCTGGTTTTACCGAGAGTCGCCGTTTCCATAACAAGATTGGGCGTGTTTAGCGTTTTTCGTATAAGTGCAGTATTTGCACGGAGCATCTCGTTAAAGCCCTCATGCGGACCTTGTATAACAGTTTCGTTGGCAGGCTCTCCAATACCTCTGTGCGCCCACGCTTTTACGTCTATGCTGAACCCTACGTCCAGAGTGTCCACAAACACAGCACAGTTGCCGTAGTTGACGGGTTTTAAAAGTTTGTTTATATCACGCTCACGTGTAAGGCGCACGTGCGGTATTAAGCGGCGGTATATATAATCGTGCGTGCTCTCACCGTGACGACGCTCTAAGTCTGAAAGGCACATCAGCGGCAAAAGCACGCTTTCGTTAATAAGCGCACTCCCGGCAAGCCCGTCAGCACATATTACAAACCCACGCAAAAGTTCACCCTCAACGCTTATGTCAAACTCACGGATAACAATGTCGCTGTTTTTCGGGAACGAAAAAAGTTCCTTTGTATATTTTAAATTAACGTTTATATCGTTGCTGACATTCTCCATTGGTTGGGGCGATGGACTTGCTGTATTGTCTGCCGTTATTTCAAACTGGTACTTATCGGCAGGCTCTTTGTATAAAAACAGATTTCTTATCATGCACTTCACTCCATTTACGTATATTTTTACCGTGTTTTCATAAAAAATACATTTTAAAAATGTTGCTTTATCACGAGATAAATGTTATAATATAATGTATATAATTTTTGGTGAGGTTTATCATGGACTACGATACAATAGCAGCCGTTTCCACCCCTTATGGCAGAGGCGGCATATCAGTAATACGCATCAGCGGCAGCGAAGCCGTTCAAACGGCGGATAAAGTTTTTCGTGCCAAAAGCGGAAAAACGCTTACTGATGCACCAAACCGCAGTATTAACTACGGTCATATAATATCAAACGGCGAGGTAATAGACGAAGTTCTTGTAAGTGTTATGCGTGCACCGCACACATTTACAGCAGAGGACGTGGTGGAAATTAACTGCCACGGCGGTCTTTATGTTACAAAAGCCGTGTTGGGCGCAGTTTACGATGCGGGCGCACGTCCTGCCGAAGCAGGCGAGTTTACCAAGCGTGCCTTTTTAAACGGCAGAGTAGACTTAACCTATGCAAGTTCTGTTATGGATATGATAAACGCAAAAACCAAACTTCAGCATAAAATGGCGCTCAACCACTTAAACGGTAAACTGGCAGAGCGCATCCGCAATATACGTGAGAGTTTAATGGAAACTGCTGCTTATATTCAGGCTTCGTTTGACTTTCCTGAAGAACTCGACGAGGCAGAAGACGACAGAATTGAACATTCGCTTGAAAAAGCCTTGTCTATGATGGACAACCTTTTGGAAAATGCCGACAAAGGCATAGTTGCAAAAGAGGGCATACCAACTGTAATAGTCGGCAAGCCAAACGTAGGCAAATCTTCGCTTATGAATCTGCTTGCTCAATGCGACAGAGCAATAGTAACCGATATCCCCGGCACTACACGTGATACTATTGAAGAAGTGGTAACAGTAGGCAACCTTATGTTAAAACTTACCGATACTGCCGGCATACGTGAAACAGGCGATACCGTTGAAAGCATAGGCGTTGAAAGGGCAAAAAACTTAGCAGAGATTGCAGAACTGGTGCTCTTTGTAGTGGATTGCTCAAAGCCTTTAGATGATGCTGATATGCAGATATATGATATGGTCAAGGATAAAAACACAGTTATAATTGCAAACAAGTGCGACC
Organism: Clostridia bacterium; assembly: GCA_017436905.1. Taxonomy (GTDB): domain Bacteria; phylum Bacillota; class Clostridia; order UMGS1810; family UMGS1810; genus SIG455. The sequence continues at coordinate 40,723 of JAFSCF010000014.1, forward strand.
TTGCAGATAACTTTGAGTTGCCGTTTGAAATTGATGCAATAAAATTCTGCGCAAAAAGCGGCGATGGACTTAAAGCACTTACAGATAAAATTGAGCAGATTTATATAAGCGGCATAGAAGAATGTACCGAGTCTGATACGCTTCTTTCTGGCGAGAGGGAAAAAGACGCAGTTAAAAAAGCACGTGCTTTTACAAACAGCGCACTTACCACTATAAAAGTTTTATCGTCAGATATGGCGATAGACGACATACATTCAGCGGCTAACGCTCTTAACTTAATTGACGGTACAGAAATTTCTGACGATATTATAAATACAATTTTTGAAACATACTGCGTTGGAAAATGACAGGAAGGATTTGTTATATAAATGGGCAATAATTTTCATATGGGAACATACGATGTTGCAGTAGTGGGTGGCGGTCACGCAGGATGCGAGGCAGCCTTTGCCGCTGCACGTCTTGGTTGCAAGACAATAATGTTTGCCACAAATTTAGACTTTATAGCCAATATGGCGTGCAATCCGTGTATTGGCGGAACTGCAAAGGGCCAACTTGTGCGTGAGATTGACGCCCTCGGCGGCGAGATGGGTAAAGTGGCAGACTTTGCCGCAATACAGTCCAGAATATTAAACAGGGGCAAAGGACCTGCTGTATACTCTCCTCGTGCTCAGGCAGACAGACGCGCCTACTCAGACGAAATGAAAAAACGCATTGAACATCAGGAAAATCTGGAATTCAAACAGGCAGAAATTGTAAATATAGGTTTTGACGACAATGGTGCCGTATGTTCAGTAACTACACACCTTGGTGCACGTTTTGATGTTAAAGCGGTAATAATCGCCACGGGCACATTTTTAAAAGGAAAAATCATTGTAGGTGATGTTGCATACTCCGGCGGTCCTGACGGGGTGTTCCCTGCAAACGAACTCTCTTCATGCCTTGCAGAAAACGGCATCAAACTTATGCGTTTTAAAACAGGTACACCTGCAAGGGTTGCAAAAAGCAGTATAGATTTTTCTAAAATGGAAATACAAAATGGTGACGAGGTTATCACACCATTTTCGTTTGAAACAACTAATCCCAATCCAAATGCCGTTTGCTGCCATATGACATACACAAACGAACGTACACACAAAATAATACTCGACAATATGCACCGTTCTCCACTTTTTAACGGACTTATCGAAGGCATCGGTCCAAGGTACTGCCCGTCTATAGAAGATAAAATAAGACGCTTTCCCGATAAAGAAAGACACCAACTCTTTATTGAACCGCTGGGGCTCAATACTGACGAGATGTACATTCAGGGGTTATCGTCATCATTGCCCGAAGATGTTCAGGTTGAGGTTATACACTCTATAGCAGGTTTGGAAAATGCAATAATTACCCGCACTGCATACGCTATAGAATACGATTGCATAGACAGCACTATGCTCTACCCCACATTGGAATTCAAAGACCACTCAGGTCTTTACGGAGCAGGTCAGTTCAACGGCAGTTCCGGCTATGAAGAAGCCGCCGCACAGGGGCTTATGGCAGGTATAAACGCCGCACGCAAAATTAAAGGCTTAGAGCCCGTAGTGCTTGAGCGTTCGCAGGGGTATATCGGCACACTTATTGACGACCTTACATCTAAAGGCACAAACGAGCCGTACAGAATGATGACCTCACGAAGCGAATACAGACTTCTTTTAAGGCAGGACAACGCTGATTTACGCTTAACCGAAATCGGTCACGAAATCGGTCTTATAAGCGATGAACGATATGAGAAGTTCTTAACAAAAAAATCGCAAATTGAAAATGAAATTGAGCGTATTAATGCTATTAACATCGGTCCATCGGACAAAGTTAACAAACTTTTAAAAAGCCACGGCACATCCCCCATTACAACGGGTGTAAAACTTGCCGAACTTATCCGCCGACCTGAACTTGACTATTTCTTGGTTGAAGAAATAGATGCTGAAAGAGAGCCTCTCCCTCTTGATGTTGCCGAGCAGGTTAATATCCAGATTAAGTACGAGGGATATATCCAGAAGCAGGAGGCGCAAGCGAAGAAATCTGCCAAAACCGAAAAAGTGCGCATACCTGAGGGAACGAACTTTTTAGACATTGACGGATTAAGGCTTGAAGCAAGGCAGAAACTTGACCAGATTAAACCGCTTACTCTCGGTCAGGCATCGAGAATTTCGGGCGTCTCGCCTGCGGATATTGACGTACTTTTTATTCATCTGTCGAAGAAAACGAGGGAAGAAAATCCAAAAGTTGAAAAATAATTACAATTTTATATTGCAAAACAAAGATTTATGTGATATTATATAAATTAGTATTGGAGGTGCTTAAAATATGGTTATCGCATTGACTGTTGTTCATGTAATTCTTGCGCTGATTTTGATTGCAGTAGTTCTGCTTCAGTCAAGTAAAAACGCAGGTCTTTCAGGAAGTATCGGCGGTGGCGCTGAAACATTCTTTGGTAAGAATAAAGCAAGAACTTTAGACGGTATGCTTTCAAGAGCAACCACAGTTGTGGCTATACTGTTCGTAGTTACATCTTTTGTATTAGCATTGTTAGTTTAATATCAAAAATCAAAGCCGGGCGGTTGCCCGGCTTTTTAATTTGCAAAAATACCATAAAAAACGAGGTCCATAAGGACCTCGTCTTAAATTTACGTATTATTCGTAGATAATGATACCTTTGTATGTACCATCGCCGTCTTTGCTAATTACAAGTACTTTGGATTCAGAACCAACCTCGTCATAAATAGCATCACGTGATGCCTTTAAGAAGAACTCATTATCTGTAGCATCTCCATCATAACTGTATACAACAGCGTCTGTAACATTTACATATGTCTGAGTTACTTCAGCATCTTCAGCACCTATGTATTTAACTTCCATAATTCCGTTACCTTTAGACTCAGCAGGACTCAAAGCAACTGTACCAAATGTCACATAATATGTATTATCGCCGTTAATTGCATACTTAACTCTTCCATCGCCTATTACAGCACCATAGTTGTTGGTCATTTCAGCACCTGAGTAAATAGTAAGTTCACTTGAATCAAAAATAGGAAGTACCTTTTCTACTACGCCACCATCAAGAAGAACTTTGATAATATCACCGGGCTCTACGCCGTCAAGTGTAGTTGATTCTTTGGTAAGAACTGTCTTAGACTCTCCGCCAACTGTACTGAATGTATCATATGTAAGTTCTTGAACCGGCTCATTTGCAGAATTATTTTTGCTAAGAATCTTCTTAACAAGAATTGTTTCTGCAGTAGGTTTAATCTTAACATCCTGACCATAAACAACAACGGCTTTTGCGATATTGTTTTCTATATCAAAAGCGTGAGCATAGTATGTTTCGCCATTTGTAAGATTTCCTTTACCCATTTTGTAACTTGACTGTACAGTTCTGTCTTTAGGTACCAGGAATACTTTTGTAGTATCGTTAATTGTTATTTTATCAGGACTCTTTGTAAATACGTTTGAAGAATATGAAAATGCATCAGCAATCATTACTGTATTAGCAGAATCTAAAGTAGTAACTGCTTTTAACTGGCCATTGTTTGCAAGTTCGTATTTAACAAGAACTGCTTTTTCAGCATTAACTTTTTTATCAGATGCAAGTTGTGCGTTTACTGTTGTAGCAGAATTAGTTACTGCAGTAACTAAATCAGCAGGTTCTGCAGGTGAACCGTTAATCTTGAAACCTGTTTTTGATACAATTAATTTCTTGATGCCATTGTTATAGAGTAAAACTTCATAAGTATCAGAATCCATATCATTTGAAGCAGCCGCAACATTGATTATATAACCATAGTTCACAGCAACTTCTTTCTTATCAACTGCAGCAATTTTACCTGTAAAATCAAGGTAGACTGAGCATACATCGCCAACACTTAATACTTGCGGATATGTAGCGTTATCTATGTTGTTAAGATAGAAATCGCTCATAACAAATTCTTTATTGCCGAATGTTACAGTCTGCGCTGTATCGTTCAAGCCTTTTACTTCGCTTGTTGAAGAACTTCCTGATGCAGTTTTCTTAGAAACGATAATTTCAACATCATCATCATTGATTGCATAAGAAATGATATTGTTTGTAGCAATACTTGCAAGTGTTCCGTCTGCGAGTGTGTCAGAATTGTTGTTTGCAACTTTAACTGTGATATTCTGGGTATCTTCGTTGAATGTTACGTTTGTACCTGCAAATTTGTCATATACAGTATAAGCGTTCTTATTCTTTGTAACGCTTTTTACATACATATTTGTATAACTCTTAACAAAAGCCACATCCATATTGCCATCGTCGTTATAGTCTATAAATGTAATGTTTCCGCAATTCAGTTGAAGGTCACTAACCCAGCCTGATGCTTTTGCACCGCCATTTACTAAAACTTTCATATCATCGGCAAAGTCAAGTTCTGCAATACCGTTTCTTGAGTTTTCATCATAATATTCCATAGATGAAGTTGTAACGCTTGCTTTGTTGATATCGATATCTTCAACAAAATAAACTTCGTTAGAAGATGTTTTGCTGATTCTTTCTATTACGTATCTGCCGGAGTCGTCTTCAGAGTAAGCAATGTTTACTTCATAGCCCAAAAACTCAGCAAGATCATCCATAGAATATGCACCGATATTAAATAAAACTTCTGTACCGTTGTAGTTCAATTTAACCTGATTGTTAGCAACGCCATCGCTGTTGCCATTAAGTGCTTTTCTGAACACTGCAATAAGTTGACCTTCAAGTTCCTGAGTACCTTTGGTCTGTTCTTCATAAGTGCCGCTACCTGCAGAGTATTTGGGGTTGCCGTTTTCGTCAACACCTGTCTGTACCGCGGGAGCAGTATTGTTCATATTATATACAAGTTGTGCTACCAGACCGCGGATAGCGGGGAGTTCAGCACTGCCAAACGCATTTTTGGTAAGTTTTAAAGCGTTTGCAATTTCAAGGTATGTATTATACCAAGGAGTTGTTGCCTCGGCGGCATAACCGTAGTTAAGTGCGCAAACAATCATTTTAATTGCCTGAGCATATGTAACAGGGTCATTTGGAGCGAAAATGCCATCACCCATACCATTTACGATTTTGCGACTTACTGCATACTCAACATACGGAGATGCCCAGTTATCTGCAGCAACATCAGTAAAACTTGATTTTGTGCTTACAAAATTGTAACCTGTGGGAGCATCTGCTCTTGAGATAATCGCGCAGAACTCTGCCCTTGTAATGTTACCGTCAGATTTAAAACTGTATGTACCGTCTTCATTCTGATAACCATTGATAATGCCTTTTCCCACTAAATCCATGATTGCTTTGTAATATGGATTATCTGTTGTAACGTCATTCATTTCAGCAGCGAAAACTACTGATGAAAACGCACATGACATAATCATAGCCAAAGAAATCACGATAGCGGATATTCTTTTGAATGTTTTCATAATATGTATCCTCCTAAAATAGTATACTTATGTAAGCAGATGGTGGCACAACTGCTTATTATAATTTTATCATTTAACAAAATATTAGTCAATAGAAATAATTTCTTGAGTACGTTTTTTGGGCAATTTGTAATCTCACAGTAACATTACTGCAAAAAACATAGATTTTAATACAAAATATGTGGAATATTATACAAAAACCCGCCGCACAAGCGACGGGTTTTTAAAATTTAATTATACGTCAGATCTGTCTGTATAGTGAGTATGCAGCAATTCGTGAGATTTGTGTCCGCAAGGCTCGCCGAGGAACTCAGAATAAAGTTCTTTTATTGCAGGGTTCTCGTGAGATTTACGTAAAGTTGACGCTCTGTCTTCATCATAAAGTGCTTTTGCACGGAGCGCTTTAACATCTACCTGAGCCTGAACTTTTGCAGATACGATAGGCTGACCGCCACCTGTTACACAGCCACCGGGGCAGCCCATAATTTCGATGAACTCGTAGTTCTTCTCGCCTGATTTGATGCTATCGAGAAGTTTGCGTGCATTTCCAAGACCGTGAGCAACAGCAACACGAACTTTTTTGCCTGCAACTTCAACTTCAGCCTCTTTGATACCTTCTGTACCACGTACAGCAGCAAATTCAATGTTATCCATTGCTTTGCCTTCGAGGATTTCGTATACTGTTCTGATAGCCGCTTCCATAACACCGCCGGTTGCACCGAAGATAACGCCGGCACCTGTAGCAGGACCGAAAGGATTGTCAAACTCTTCATCAGCGAGTTTAACGAAATCGATACCGCACTCTTTAATCATTTTAGCAAGTTCTCTTGTAGTGATAACTGCGTCAACGTCACGGTAACCAGTACCTTTCATCTCTTCTCTCTGTGCTTCGTACTTTTTAGCAGTACATGGCATTACAGATACAACGTAGATATCAGCAGGGTTAATACCCATCTTTTCTGCGTAGTAAGATTTAATAATGGCACCAAACATCTCGTGAGGAGATTTGCATGATGACAGATTGTCTAAGAAATCAGGATAGTTGTGTTCGCAGAACTTAATCCAACCGGGGCTGCATGAAGTAATCATAGGCAGTTTGCCGCCGTTTTTAATTCTGTTAATGAACTCTGTGCCCTCTTCCATAATGGTAAGGTCAGCACCGGTATCCGTATCGAACACTTTGTCTACGCCGATTCTCTTAATAGCGGCAACCATTTTGCCGGTAGCACGTGTGCCGATTTCCATGCCGAACTCTTCGCCGATAGCAGCACGAACAGCAGGAGCAACCTGAACAACAACGTGTTTGGTTTCGTCGTGGATAGCATTCCAAACGTCTTTTGTAGAGTCTTTTTCGCTGAGTGCACCAACGGGGCAGGCAGCAATACACTGACCACACATTACACAGGATACATCATTGAGAGATTTCTCAAAGATGCTGCCGATGTGAGTGTTGATACCTCTGTCGATAGCACCGATAGCGTTAACTGTCTGTACTTTTGAACATACTGCGGTACAACGTCTGCAAAGTATACATTTATTGTTATCACGAACAATTGATGGTGAGAAATCGTCGATAGCGTAAACTTTGTTTTCGCCGTCGTAACGGATATCGTCAACGCCCAATTCTTCGCACATTGTCTGAAGTTCGCAGTTTCTGTTTCTTACGCAAGTAAGACATTTGCGATCGTGGTTTGAAAGGATAAGTTCAAGGTTAGCCTTTCTTGCAGCACGTACTTTAGGAGAGTTTGTGAAAACTTCCATACCCTCAGATACGGGGTATACACACGCTGCCTGAAGCGCTCTTGCGCCTTTGATTTCAACGAGGCACATTCTGCAGGCACCGATTTCGTTTACATTCTTAAGGTAGCAAAGAGTAGGGATATGAATATTCGCATCTCTTGCTGCGTCAAGAACTGTATATGTTGACGGTACGCTATATTCGCCGCCGTTGATTTTTATATTTACCATGTTCATTGGTTTATTCTCCTCCTACTTATTTAGAAATTGCTTTGAACTTACAAGCGCTCTCGCAGACGCCGCACTTAATACATTTATCAGTATCGATTACGTAAGGTTCTTTAATCTTACCTGAAATTGCACCAACAGGGCAGTTTCTTGCACAGAGGCTGCAGCCTTTACATTTTTCGGGGTCAATCTTGTAAGAAACAAGTGCTTTACATACGCCTGCAGGACATTTTTTATCTACAACGTGAGCAATATACTCATCTCTGAAATATTTAAGTGTACTTAAAATCGGGTTAGGCGCTGTCTGACCGAGACCGCAGAACGCAGAGTCTTTGATAGCGTAGCACAACTCTTCAAGTTTGTCGATATCTTCGAGTGTGCCCTTACCCTCTGTGATTTTGTTAAGAATTTCAAGCAATCTCTTTGTACCTACACGGCAGGGAGTACATTTACCGCAGGACTCATCAACTGTAAATTCAAGGAAGAATTTAGCGATGTCAACCATACAGGTATCCTCGTCCATAACTATAAGACCGCCAGAACCCATCATTGAGCCGATAGCAGTTAAGTTATCGTAATCAATGGGAGTGTCGATAAGGTGAGCAGGGATACATCCGCCTGAAGGACCACCTGTCTGTGCTGCTTTAAACTGTTTGCCATTGGGGATACCGCCGCCGATGTCATAAACAACTTCGCGCAGTGTTGTACCCATAGGAACTTCAACCAGACCTGTGTTGTTAATTTTACCACCTACAGCGAATACCTTTGTACCTTTGCTCTTTTCAGTACCGATTGTGTTGAACCAATCAGCGCCGTTATTAATAATAGCAGTAATATTTGCGTAAGTTTCAACGTTATTTAAAAGTGTTGGTTTCTGCCACAGACCTTTAACAGCCGGGAACGGAGGACGGGGACGTGGCTCACCACGGTGACCTTCGATACTGGTCATAAGCGCAGTTTCCTCACCGCAAACGAACGCACCAGCACCAAGACGGAGTTCCATATCAAAACTAAAGTCTGTGCCGAAGATGTTTTTACCGAGAAGTCCGTATTCTCTTGCCTGCTCAATAGCAATGTTAAGACGTTTAACAGCGATGGGGTACTCTGCACGGATATATACGAAACCTCTGTCAGCACCTACTGCATAAGCAGCGATAGCCATAGCCTCGATAAGTGAGTGCGGGTCACCTTCAAGAACAGATCTGTCCATGAACGCACCGGGGTCACCCTCGTCTGCGTTACAAGCAACGAATTTCTGCTCGCCCGGAGCATCAGCAGTAAACTGCCATTTCATACCTGTTGAGAAACCTGCACCACCACGGCCACGAAGACCGGATTTTTTAATCTCGTCGATTACTTCCTGAGGTTTCATTTCTGTTAAAACTTTACCCAATGCTTTGTAACCGTCGTATGCGATATACTCTTCGATATCTTCGGGGTTGATAACACCGCAGTTACGCAGTGCGATTCTCATCTGGTTTTTGTAGAAGTCAACTTCGTTAAGTGATTTAACACCCTCATCTTCTGTAAGAGTTTCTTTGTAAACAAGACGTTTTACAACTCTACCCTTTAAGAAGTGCTCTTCAACAATTTCAGGAATATCCTCGGGAGTAACCATACTATAGAATACGCCCTCGGGATATACAATCATAATAGGTCCTAAAGCGCAAAGACCGAAGCAACCGGTTCTTACTACTTTAATTTCATTTTCAAGATTTTTTTCTTTAAGGCTTGCTTCAAGTGCGTTGATAATTTTTTCACTTCCGGAGGAAGTACATCCGGTACCACCGCAGACAAGCACATGTGCTCTTGCTAATTCCATTTTAACGTAATCCTCCTTCTATTATTTATCTGAGCCGATTGTAAACTCAGCAACAACATTACCGTTTACAATATGCTCGTTAATTACACGAACTGCTTTTGCAGCGTCCATCTTGATATATGTGGTTTTGGTGCCGTCAGCGCCATAAACCTCAACGATGGGCTCGTATTTGCACATACCTACGCAACCTGTCTGTGTAACGTATGCATTTGTGATGTTTCTCTTTTCGATTTCTTCCATCATAGCGGTAAGAACGGGACGTGCGCCTGCTGCAATACCGCAGGTAGCCATACCTACAACAATTCTTGTGTTGCCTTCTTCGCCGGCTTCGTTTCTTACGTTTATTTTATTAGCCATTCTGTTTCTTATCTGTTCAAGTTCAGCCAAACTTTTCATATCAATATCCTCCTGTTAGGTTATTCATATATTCTCTGCAACAATCTCTTGCAGTCCCTCTTCGATGTAGCCGTTAATCCATGCCAGCACCTCAGGGGTGTTTATAGCAACGTCGCCCAAGATTTCCTTAACCTGCACGGTGGAAAACTCAAACACATTGCCGTTAAAATCATGCCTGTACACAAAATCCGTACTTTCGCTTCCGCTTACTAATGTAACCATAGTAGACGCCATATCACCCAAAGGCTGGCGGTCAATGCTGTCACGCACAAACACAGCCTTTACAACCGTGCCCTCGCCCACTTTAGAGGTTATATCAAACGTTCCTCCGGTAAGTTCGGCAGCAGTTTTAAAAAGCGATAATCCCATACCGACCTTACGTGTGGTACGTGTAGTTTTAAAAGGGTCTGTAACGCCTTTTAAAAATTCCTCGTCCATGCCGCAGCCGTTGTCGGTAATGGTTATCTCAATCACATTACGCGCGGTGCTTTCGGTTATATCCACCTCAACTAAGGCAGCGCCCGCTTTAGTAGAATTTTTAACAATATCTAAAATGTGTAAGGATAACTCTGTCATATTAGTCCATATATTTAGCCAGAATACCCTCAACGTCGTCTACTACCAGACGGCCGTAAACATCGTCGTTAACGGTAAATACAGGTGCAAGACCGCACGCACCGATGCAACGTGTAGCCTCTAAAGAGAACTTGCCGTCTGCAGTGCACTCACCAACGTCAATGCCGATAATCTGCTTAATTTTTTCAAGGATATCGCCGGAGCCTTTAACATAGCATGCAGTACCAAGGCACACACCGATTTTATACTTACCCTTGGGATTGATAGAGAACTGTGTGTAGAATGTTACAACACCGTAAATCTCTGAAACGGGAACCCCAATTCCCTCTGAAATAACCTTCTGAACCTCCAGAGGCAGATAACCTATAATTTCCTGAACCTCGTGGAGAACAGGTATCAATGCGCCGTCAGTATCTTTGTACTTTGCAATGACCTGCTGTACCTTTTCTTCCTGCTCTTTTGTCATAACGAAAGCAGGAGTTGCTTTTTCGCTCATTTGTCATCCTCCTAATTTATTTTGATTGTTACTTTTTTAACAATATTACAAACATATTAATTATAACACAATTTTCGTGGTATTTCCACTAAATTTTTAATTTTTCATTGCTTAAATTAATTATTATACATTATATACAAAATTACTGTCCAAGAATGTTAATTATTACCTCAGCATTTAATTTTTCTGCCTCTAAAAAGTGCTCTTTTTCCGATATATCCCAAAGATAATGTGCATCAGACGAGTGAATTATGGCAAATCTATCAAGCCCTTTATCATCATACATAGCATCTGCTTTGGAAAGGTCTTTCACCTCTACAGTTTTAAATCCCCAACTGTCGTCTATAAATCCGAGGTTGGATATAACGCTGTATGCAGATTTGTCTATGTGCGCAGGGATTGCAACACCGCCGAACGCCAAAGCAAGTTCCGCCACTTTGTCCACAGAAAGAGTCGTAGCAGTAACAAGCAGATTTTCTTCGTACTCTACAATGTTGTCGTCCTCATCCATAACCGCCTGATGGCCGAATATATCAGGACGGTTTTTTATTTTAGGCAGATGTGCTTTAACCTGCTCCTCCATTTTAAGCGCCGCATCAAGATTTGGAAATATGCACACTATATGGCACTCCTCTGCACTTTCAACCTCCATACCGGGCAGAACAAGCAGGTCTGTGCTCTCTGCGCATTTGATGCACGCAGCAGCATTACGGCAAGTGTTATGGTCAGTAATTGCTATAACATCAAGTCCCTTTAACACCGCCATATTGACAATATTATTGGGTGTCATATCGTCATCACCACACGGAGAAAGCGCAGTATGAATATGTAAATCATACGCTATTTTCATAATAGTTTTCCTATCGCAACGGCAGCGGCAAATGCACTCATTTGTGTACGGAGTATCACAACGCCTTCGTTGTTTGCTTTTGCAATAACGCTGTCTTCAATATGCATACCCTCTGCAACCAGTACGCACGCAGCCTCGGTAAGCACGGCAACAGCGGCAATGTTTACATTAGCCTGAACGGTAATCCACACATCACCTGCGCACACTTTAGACATTGCAAGGCTTAAAAGGTCACAAACATAACAACCGGTTGCATCTTTTGTACTGATGTCGGCATTTGTTAAAACCTCTGCCGAAGTGGCTTTTATAATATCATTCAATGTCATATGTATCTCTCCTAATGCTATCAATGTTTATCTATGTTCATCATCTCTTGTGCAAGTTCGGCTATTTTTTCCCTTAACTTGAATATGCAGTCAGTTTCTTTAGCAAAACCTCGTACAATATCTTCAGAAAGAGTTTTGCACGACGGTGAGCCGCACGAGCCGCAGTCGAGTTTTGGAAGTTCGTCGTAAATCTTATACATCTGCTCCATCTTCTGCATAGCAACAATTATATCATCGTCTAAATTCATAGCGGTATTTTGCACAACGGGTATATCCCACATAACGTCCACGCTTTCGGGGATAACGGCTTTTTTATCTATTGATGCACGCAGTTTTTTAATGCGGCTTTTGGCAACGAAATTGTTTTCCACGTTAAGCGGACCGCCAACGCAACCGCCAACACAGGCAACCCCCTCAACAAAATCAATATCGTTCATCTTGCCGTCTTCGATAGCCTCCATAACCTCTATTACATTATGTATGCCGTCAACCGCAATATAATTCTCAGTAGCAAGTCCTGAAGCCTCGCCGCCGCTGACCGCCCAGCATACGCCGTTAAAGTCTGCCTTTGAAAGTTCGTCAAGACTTTCTTTACTACTCAGGTGAGGCAGCACTTTAAGGTACATATCTTTAATAGAAAATGTTCCGTTAATATATGTTTTTGCAGCACCAATCGGAATGTGAGCGCAAGTTGCCTTGGCAGCACACGGGGTGATGAAAAACACACCTATTTGGGCATCGCTTAAACCGGTGTGTTCTTTTGCCACCTCTCTTGCCAGCCTTGCCGCCAGATTCATAGGCGATATAACCGGCAGGATATGGTTAATAAGACTCGGAAAACGCGAGCATATAAGTTTTACAACCGTAGGGCACGCAGAACTTATAACGGGTTTTTCAAGTTCACCCATTTCCATCAGTTTGCGTGTTTCGTTTGTTATAATCTGCGCTGCATACGCCACCTCGAATATATCGTCGAATCCAACTTTTTTAAGTGCATTGAGCAATACATTTATATCTTTAACTTTAGCAAACTGCCCGTAAAATGTGGGCGCTGGCAAAGCAATATTATATTTAAAGTCATTAAGTATTTCCAAAGAATCCGTTATGGCTTTTTTCGCATGATACGGACACACACGTATGCACTCACCGCAATCTATACAGCGTTCTTTAATAATCTTTGCCTTTCCGTCACGCACACGGATAGCCTGCGTTGGGCAAAGTTTTATACAGTTGGTGCAACCGTGACATTTATCCTTATCAAGGGTAACTGAATGGAATATCTCACTCATATATTCTTCCCCCTTGTTTTATTTATTTATATTGACGTGCATTTCAATAGTAGTACCCACACCAACAACAGAATCCACATTCATATAATCAGTGTACTTGCGCATATTAGGCAATCCCATACCTGCGCCGAAACCAAGATTGCGCACCTCGTCAGATGCGGTGGAGTACCCCTCCTGCATAGCCTGGTCAACGCTGGCAATACCGGGGCCTCGGTCTTTTAAAAGGATTTTGATGCATTCAGGAGTAACCTCTACATCTATAGTGCCACCATCTGCGTGGATTACCATATTAATCTCGCCCTCGTACGTGGCAACGGCAACCTTGCGCACAACATCAGGTGCAACGCCCAATTTACTGAGCACTTTTTTAATATTGCTGGACGCCTCGCCCGCTACGGAAAAATCCTCACCGTCAATATCAAAATGTAATTTATATGAATTATCCGCCATAGGTTACACCTCCGTCACCATTTTAATCCTTCACCATAAAGTTTGCCGCAAGAAATATACATGGGCAGGTCAGTTGCCATAACGGCAATACCTGCATCTTTGGCAAGTTGCAGAACTTCGTCATCAGGCTCTTTGCCACGCACAAAAACAATAGCTTTCATATCCATCATTTCAGCAGTACGCACCACCTGCGGATTTACAAGCCCCGTAAGCAACATACACTGGTTTTCAACAAACGCCAGCACATCACTCATAAGATCGCAGGCATATGCAGACAAAACTTCAGTTTCAAGCAAATGCTCTCCGCAAAGAACTTTTGCATCAATAACATTTATAATATCTTTTAGTTTCATTTATTCTCTTCTCCTTTAAAAAACCTCAAAAGCACCCCACCATAGGCTGATATGGCCTATGGCAAAGTGCTGTTTGCGCAAATTATTTAAGTACTACTCTGTGGAATACTTTTTTACCTTTTTTAATGATAACTTCGCCGTCTGTAAAATCTGCCGCAGTAACCATACGATCGATAGCAGCAACTTTTTCGTTGCCAATGCTTACGCCGCCCTGCTGAATAAGACGTCTGCCCTCACCTTTCGACGGGATAAGACCGCAAGTCATCAGAAGGTCGAGAATGTTAATGCCCTCGCCCAACTCGTCTGCTGATATATCTGTGCTTGGCATATTGGCAGAACTTGCACCGCCGAACGCCGCCTCTGCAGCATCTTTTGCTTTGGCTGCCTCTTGCTCGCCGTGTACAAGTTTTGTAACCTCAAACGCCAGTATCTTTTTGGCGGTGTTGAGATCGGCACCTTCAAGTTTTTCAAGTTCGTGAATTTCCTCCATAGGCAGGAATGTAAGAAGTTTTAAACACTTGATAACATCGGCATCGTCAACATTGCGCCAGTACTGATAAAATTCGTAAGGAGTAGTTTTTGCAGGGTCAAGCCACAGAGCACCGCTTTGTGTTTTCCCCATCTTTTTACCCTCGCTGTTTGTAAGCAGGGTAAATGTCATTCCGTAAACCTGTTTCTGGTCTTTTCTGCGGCAAAGGTCTATACCGCCAAGGATATTGCTCCACTGGTCGTCGCCGCCCAACTCGATTTTACAGTCGTACTTACGGTTGAGCATCAAAAAGTCGTAACTCTGCATAAGCATATAGTTAAATTCAAGGAAGGACAAACCTTTTTCCAATCTCTGTTTAAAGCACTCGGCAGAAAGCATTTTATTAACCGAGAAGCACGAGCCTATATCTCTTAAAAACTCTACATAATTAAGATCTAAAAGCCAGTCGGCATTGTTTACCATAACTGCTTTGTCGTCAGTAAAATCTATAACCCTTGAAAGTTGCTCTTTAAATCTTTCGCAGTTGTAGTCGATGATTTCTTTAGTCATCATCTGGCGCATATCGGTTCTGCCCGATGGGTCGCCAATGTGACCTGTTCCGCCGCCTACAAGCGCAATCGGTCTGTGACCGTGCATCTGCATATGGCGCATAACTACCATCTGCAAAAAGTGACCTACGTGCAGGCTGTCTGCAGTAGGGTCAAAGCCTATATAAAAGGTAACCTTTTCCTTACCGAGTAACTCTCTTATTTCTTCTTCGTGTGTTACCTGAGCGATTAAACCTCTTTCGCTCAACACATCGTAAACATTTCTCATATGTTTGTGTCCTCCCGTACAAGTACAATTATATACATTTTAATTGTACCAGTAAAATCAAATAAATTCAAGTACTTCTTTCATAGTTTTTTCAATCACTTCGTCGAGTTTTGAAAAATCCATAGCGGGAATATAGTATTTTTCAAGTTCATCGTGATATTGCTTTGCAACAGCAATGGTTGAAACAGCACGATTTATAAGGCGTTCTATCTCATACAAGGCAAACTCACGCTCGTCTTTGTATTTTTCAAGAATATATTTGCTTGCAAACTCGTCAAAATCAACTACTTCGCCCTTATCGTAGGTGTGATATGCGTTAGAAACGGTAAATGCAAGATTGAGTTTCGGTACGATAAGATGGTCTATTCGCTCATCAGGCGCAAACGGGCAATAGTATGCCTCAACATCAAATCCACGGTTTACTGCAATGTCGCAAATGCGTTTAATGCAGTTTGAGCCGTACCCTTTAATAATGTATGTTTTGTAGCCGTCAAGAATGGTGTCTGTAAAGTTTACAAGTCCTTTTGGAGTTATTCCACTTGCAAAAAGTTTTCGTACATTGCCCCTCACCTCTGAAACGGGGATTTCTGCAAATTCCTGAAAAATTATGTTTTCCTCAAACGTAGCATGAACGTTTCCTTTCATACTTTTAGCATAGATGGTGTCTAAATCGTTCTGCAAAAGTTTTGCCGATGCAAGGTACACATATGCACGTTTAAATTGCTCACCAATCCTTTGATTTGTTTTAATAATCCCCTCTTTGTGGCGATTAAGTGCATCTG
This sequence comes from Clostridia bacterium, assembly GCA_017436905.1. GTDB lineage: Bacteria > Bacillota > Clostridia > UMGS1810 > UMGS1810 > SIG455. Next base: position 56,779 of record JAFSCF010000014.1, read on the forward strand.
CGTCCCAACAATCGCCCATATAAAGTATCTGGTCTACTGCTCCGGGGGTTTTAGGGTCTACTATGTGGGGAGATGTGCCGTCTACAAATGCAATGTTTGCAGGTTTTATAATTACTCCGTCCAAAGAGTCAGGGTCGGACGAGCAATGCGCAAATTCAACATCTGCACCTTTTTTAACCGCCACAGCGGAAATCTTTTTCATAAGAGTGGATTTGCCCGTACCGGGACCGCCTTTTATGCAATAAATTTTACGTGCACTTTCCTGCGGAAGCAGATAGTCGTAATACGAATAAAACCCTTTCGGTGTGTTTCCGCCGAGGAAAAAGTGCTTTTCTCTGCCTTTAAATGCCATAAGTACCACCCTCCTTATATAATCATATTATTTTATGATTATGCGGTGTAAGTGGTGACAGACACAAATATATTTTTTGTGACCTTGTAGGGGACGATATTATCAACAGATGTGAGCATTTTTAGTTTTAATGAATAATGAATGATGAATAATGAAAAATTAATAATTTCGGAATAAATACTTACGCATTTAAAAATAAAAAGAAAATCACTTTGTGATTTTCTAACCATAATTATTCATTATTCACTATTCATTTTTTCATCGCCCCTAAGAAAACCCCTTTTAAATCACCTCTTGCCAAATATTAATTGTTGTGTTATAATATTCCTAACCACGTAATAAGCAAGTATTTTCATTATAATTATAATGGCAGTGTATTTTTTTACTTTTTTGGTAAAAATACATGGCTTTTTTCACATTGCTATTATAATGGTATGAAAATACACTTGAATTACGTGGTTGTATTCAAGGTCATGTATTTTTCGTGCGTGGCCTTGTGCTACGCACTTTTTATTTGCGCGGAAAATACATGGCGTTACCACACAAAACCAAGAAAAGCGTTCAACTTTTTTTGTTGAACGCTTTTCGCCTTTTACTTACAATAATTATTTTTCGATAATGCTCTCGCCTGACATCTGTGCAGGTTTTTCCACGCCCATAATATCGAGCATTGTGGGGGCAAGGTCTGCAAGTCTGCCTTTTTTAAGTTTCACATCTCCCATACCTGTTACGATTAACGGCACAACGTTTGTGCTATGTGCAGTAAACACATCGCCGGTTACGGGGTCAATCATCTGCTCTGCATTGCCGTGGTCGGCTGTTATAAGCATTACACCGCCCATTTCGGCAACTTTGTCTGCAACTTTACCAACGCAGGTATCAACTGCCTCAACTGCGGCAACGGCAGCCTCCATAACGCCTGTATGGCCTACCATATCGCAGTTAGCATAGTTTAAGATAACTACGTCGTATTTATTGGTATCAAGCGCTTCTAAAAGTTTTTCTGTAACTTCGTATGCACTCATTTCGGGTTTCATATCGTAAGTTGCAACTTTAGGTGATGCAACAAGAATTCTGTCTTCGCCCTCGTATGTTTTTTCAACACCGCCGTTAAAGAAGAATGTTACGTGTGCATATTTTTCTGTTTCGGCAATGCGCAACTGTTTCATACCGAGATTGCTGATATATTCACCAAAAGTATTTTCCAAAGATTCAGGCTTGAACGCAACCTCAACATTGGGCATAGACGCGTCGTACTGAGTCATACATACATAGTAAAGGTCAAGCAGTTCTCTTTCAAAGCCGTTAAATTCAGGGTCAACCAAAGTTCTTGTAATCTCACGTGCACGGTCAGGACGGAAGTTATAGAAAATAACAGAATCGCCTGATGTAATTTTGCCTGTAGGTGCGCCGTCTTTGGTGATAACTGTAGGAACTACAAACTCGTCTGTAATGTCGTTGTTATAAGATGTTTCTATAGCGGTAACGGCAGAGTCGCACATTTCGCCCTCGCCTTTTACCATAGCATCATATGCTTTAACAACCCTCTCCCAACGGTTGTCACGGTCCATAGCGTAGTATCTGCCCATAACGGTTGCAATTTCGCCTGCGCCGATATCACGAATTTTGTTTACAAGTGCTTTTGCAAAATCAACACCGCTTGTAGGTGATACGTCACGACCATCCAAGAAGCAATGGATATAGATTTTATCCAGTCCTTTGTCCTTTGCAAGTTTAATAAGTGCGTACATATGCTCGTTGTGGCTGTGAACACCGCCGTCTGAAAGCAAGCCCATAATGTGAAGTGCGCTTCCTTTTGCTTTGCAGTTGTCGCAAGCCGCATTGAATGCCGCATTTTCAAAGAAATCACCGTCGGATATTGATTTGGTAATTCTGGTGAGTTCCTGATAAACAATTCTGCCCGCACCGATATTGGTGTGACCAACCTCGGAGTTACCCATCTGACCGTCGGGCAGACCAACGTCCAAGCCGCTTGCGTGTATAACTGTTGTGGGGTTTTGTGCTGTCAGTTTATCAAGATTAGGGGTTTTAGCAGCAAGCACCGCATTACCCTCAACTAAATCGCTTTTGCCGTAACCGTCTAAGATTGCCAGCACGATAGGTTTTTTGCTCATAGTAATCTGCCTTTCTTATACAAAGTAACGTTCCCCTTTGTAAGCAAAGAGGAACGCATAATTTAATTAAAGTTCAATCAACTGTTTACGATAATGCTGAAGTCTTCTGCTTTAAGGCTTGCACCGCCAACAAGACCGCCGTCGATATCCTCTTTAGCAAAGAGTTCTGCAGAGTTTTTAGCGTTTACGCTGCCGCCGTACTGAACTGTAACTGCGTCTGCTGCGTCTGCGCCGAATACTTCTGCAACGGTTGCACGGATTTTAGCACAAACTTCCTGAGCCTGCTCGCTTGTAGCAGTTTTGCCAGTACCGATTGCCCAGATAGGCTCGTATGCGATAATAGTTTTCTTAACCTGCTCAGCAGTCAAGCCTAAAAGTGCAATTTTTGTCTGCATAGAAACGAGGTCGTTTGTGATACCCTGTTCTCTCTGCTCTAAACTTTCGCCAACGCAAACGATTGGGATAAGGTCGTGTTCAAAAGCCTTTTTAACTTTTAAGTTTACAGTTTCGTCTGTTTCAGCAAAGTACTGTCTGCGCTCGCTGTGACCGATGATAACATATTTAACACCGAGTTCGCAAAGCATTGAAGGAGCAATCTCGCCTGTGAAAGCGCCGCTTTCTTCAAAATACATATTCTGTGCGCCAACTTTGATGTTAGAGCCTTCGCAAGCCTTAACTGCTTCGCTTAAAGAAGTAAAAGGCACGCAGATAACGCAATCGTTTTTAGCGTTTGCAACCAATGGTTTAAGTTCTTCTATAAGTTTAACTGTTTCAGCAGGAGTTTTGTTCATTTTCCAGTTACCTGCTACTGTGATTTTTCTCATTTTTATCGTCCTCTCAAAAGTTATTTTCAAGTATAGCCCTTCCGTCTGAAAGGGCTATAGTTTATTATTTGTCGTTAAGTGCTGCGATACCGGGGAGTTCAATACCCTCTAAGAATTCCAGTGAAGCACCGCCGCCGGTTGAGATGTGAGTCATCTTATCAGCGTAGCCTAACTGCTCTACTGCTGCTGCACTGTCGCCGCCGCCAATGATTGTGATAGCATCAGCCTCAGCAACTGCTTTAGCGATTTCTTTAGTACCATTAGCAAATGCAGGCATCTCGAATACGCCCATAGGACCGTTCCAGATAACTGTTTTAGCCTTTTTGATAACCTCAGAGAACAGTTCGATTGTTTTAGGACCGATATCCATACCCATAAAGTCATCAGGAATCTGTTCAGAAGCAACAACTTTGCTTTCAGCGTCAGCCTTGAACTCAGCCGCAACTACGTTTTCGATAGGCAGGAGAAGTTCAACGCCTTTCTGCTGTGCTTTTTCCATAAGGCTGCGTGCGAGGTCGAGTTTTTCAACTTCGCAGATAGAAGTACCTACGCTGTAACCTTTAGCAGCGAGGAAAGTATAAGCCATACCACCGCCGATAATGAGGTAGTCAACTTTTTCGAGTAAGTTTTCGATTACGCCGATTTTGTCAGAAACCTTAGCACCACCCAAGATTGCAACAAAGGGACGCTCGGGGTTAGAAAGTGCTTTACCCATAATTTCAATTTCTTTCTGGATAAGGTAACCGCATACTGCAGGAATATATGCAGCAACGACTGCAGTTGAAGCGTGTGCACGGTGAGCAGTACCGAATGCATCGTTTACATAAACGTCTGCAAAGTCAGCAAGTTTTTTAGAGAATTCGGGGTCGTTTTTCTCTTCCTCTTTATGATAACGAACATTTTCCAAAAGAACGATTTCGCCGTCTTTTAATTCTGCTACGCATTTAGCAGCGCTTTCGCCGATAACGTCTTCTGCCATTTTAACTTCCTGACCTAAAAGTTCAGAGAGTCTTGCAGCAACGGGTTTAAGGCTGTATTTTTCGTTGAATTCGCCCTTTGGTCTGCCGAGGTGTGAGCAAAGGATAACCTTAGCACCCTGAGCAACCAGATATTTGATTGTGGGCAGAGCACCGATGAGTCTGTTTTCATCAGTGATTTTTTTCTCGTCGTTGAGCGGAACGTTAAAGTCGCAACGAACCAGAACTTTTTTGCCGGCTACGGCAATATCTTCGATAGTTTTTTTGTTCATGACATTATCTCCATTCCCGCATAAAATCTATGCGTAAAATTATAAAACAGTTTAAACATACATAATTATTTTAACCCAATTATGATCATTTTGCAAGTACATTTTTATTTTTTGTTAAAAATTTGTCAGTTTGTATAAAATAAAGCATTTTAACTATTTAAGTTCGGCTATTGTTACACCTGCGTCGCCCTCGCCAAAACCGCCCAAGCGGAAACTTTTAACTCTCTTCTGGCGCTTTAAAAACGAGTGTATGCCGGCTCTTAATGCACCAGTGCCTTTGCCATGGATAATGCGCACTTCGTGAAGTGATGACAAAACTGCATCGTCTATAAACTTTTCAACCAGCAGGATTGCGCTTTCAACGTCTTCGCCACGGATATCGAGTTCTGTGCCAACCGTCATTGATTTAATTCCCACAGACGACTTTGCGCCGCCTTTTGGTTTATCGGATTTTTCTTCAACAATACGTAGGTCGTTTAAATTAAGTTTCATTTTCATAATACCCACATTCACCATAAGGCTGCCTTTGGTGTCGGGCAAAGTAACAACCGTACCACGTTGGTTAAGGTGCGGAACGTCAACCTCCTGACCGAGTTTAACGGTCTTTGGCGGAGTACCCGCCTGAGGTTTAGGAGCAGATTTTACGTTATGCTTTTTGCCGCCGGCTATTACCTGCTGACGCACCTGTTCAACGGCACGGTTAGCCTCTTTTAAATCTTTCTTTTTCATAGCGGCACGGATGTCGGCAAGTGCAAGTTCACTCTCAGCACGAGCATCTTCAATAATCTTCTGCGCCTCTTTGTGTGCTGCTTCTATTATTTTATCCGTTCTGCTCTCTAACGATTTATTTTTATTGGCAATTCTGTCTTTTAAAAGTTCAATCTCCTGCTTGTATGCCAGGGCATTATCACGCTCACGCTCGGTATCACGGCGTGCGTTCTCCAAACTTGAAAGAACATCTTCAAAATGCAGATTTTCACCGGCGATGCGTGATTTGGCATCTTCTATAATATCGCTGCTGATACCAAGTTTCTGTGATATTGCAAAAGCATTACTCTTACCCGGTATACCGATTAGCAGTTTATAAGTAGGCGCAAGAGTTTCCACATCAAACTCGCACGACGCATTTTCTACTCTTGGGTTTGAAAGTGCATACGATTTAAGTTCGCTGTAGTGGGTGGTAGCGGCAGACTTTGCACCTCGCAGGCGGATATTTTCGAGTATGCTTACGGCAAGTGCCGCACCCTCTACGGGGTCAGTACCTGCGCCAAGTTCGTCAAACAGACAAAGCGAACGATATGTTGCCTGCTCTAAAATCTTAACGATATTCACCATATGCGATGAAAACGTGCTAAGGCTTTGCTCTATGCTCTGCTCGTCACCGATATCTGCAAAAACATCGTCAAATACTGATACCACAGAGCCCTCTTTAGCAGTTATGTGCATACCGGACTGCGCCATCAATGTCATAATGCCGATTGTTTTTAGCACAACAGTTTTACCGCCGGTATTAGGACCGGTAATAACGAGTGTGTCAAAATCTTTACCGAGGTAGATGTCTGTTGGCACAACCTTTTTGCGGTCGAGTAAAGGGTGTCGTGCCTGAATAAGATTTATATATCCGTCATCATTTAATATAGGTCTGAATGCATCATATTTAAGCGCAAATTTTGCCTTTGCAAATATAAGGTCAAGGTCTGCAATGCAGTTGTATGTCATCTCTAACAGTTGGCAATAGCCTGCAATTTCGCCCGAAAGTTCCCTTAAAATGCGCTCAATTTCTTCTTTCTCTTTGTTTTTGAGCATGCGGATTTCATTGTCTGCCTCAACAACTGCATCAGGCTCTATAAAAAGGGTAATTCCGCTTGACGATGTATCGTGCACAATACCACGTATACTTCCCTTGTGCTCTGCTTTTACAGGCACAACGTATCTATCAGAACGCATAGTTATAATCGGCTCTTGCAGATACTTTGAATTCTTTGCAATAATATTATGCAGAATTTCTTTAACTTTACCCTCGGTAGAACGGATTTTTCTGCGTATTGCAGAAAGTTCGCTGCTGGCGGTATCAGAAATGGTTTCTTCGTCTTCTATACAATCGAAAATTTTGCTTTCGAGTTTTTTATCTTCAAAAAGTGCCTCGATGTATTCCTCTATTGCTTCACATTCAATATCATCAGGATAAGATTTTAACTTGCGTGATGTTTTTAAAACCTTTCCAATATCAAGTATATCAGCAGGAGAAAGCACACCGCCCATATCGGCACGTTTTAAACTGCTGCGTATGTCCGATTTACAGTAAACGGGCGGATTTCCCTTTTTGACAATAAGGTTCATAGCGCAGGCAGTCTGCTCCTGCATCATATTAATTTCTTTTATGTCGGAAGACGGCTCAAGCGAGAATGCACGCATACGTGAAAGTTCAATTACGGCAAATTCGCTTAGCATAGAACGTATTTTATCAAATTCCAAAGTTGTATATACTTTTTCGTTCACTTTATCATTCCTTTCAAAATGGTAAAAAAGGCGTAGCATTGCCACGCCTTGCGTATCATTATTTATTCAAAAATTCCGCCAATGCTTTAAGTGCTTTTGCTCTGTGGCTGATTTCGTCTTTTATGCTGCTGCTAAGTTGACCAAATGTTTTGTCGTAGCCGTCGGGAATAAATATCGGGTCGTAGCCAAAACCGTTTGCGCCCTTGGACTCAAAATCAAGCGTGCCACGCACAATGCCCTCAAATATATGTTTTTCGCCATCAGGCAGAATAAGTGCCATGGCGCAAGCAAACTGTGCACCACGGTTTTCGGCATTTTCAACCTCTTCCAAAAGTTTTACCACTCTGTCCTCGTCGGTTGCATCTTCGCCACAGTATCTCGCGCTGTATATGCCCGGGGCACCGTTTAATATGTCTACCTCAATGCCTGAATCGTCTGCAATAACTGCGCACGAGGTATGCTCTGCCACGGCAGCGGCTTTGAGCATAGCATTTTCGGCAAAAGTAGTGCCGTTTTCGTCAACGTCGATATTAACGCCGATTTCCGCCTGGCTCATAACATTGTGGTCGCCGAGTATTTTTTTGATTTCTTTAATTTTACCTTTGTTTTTTGTTGCTACTATTATATCCATTTATTTTCACCTTATTTGAGTTCTTTTCCGCCATCGCCTAATTCCGTTACATAAAAATCTGCAGTTAAGCCTGTGATCTCAGTATATGCTTTTCCCACTTTTTCTATAAATTCATCAACGCAGTCCTGTTCAACAATGCTTACGGTTGAGCCGCCAAAGCCCGCACCTGTCATACGTGAGCCTACAGTACCGCTTATTTTGCGTGCTTCGTCAACGAGTGTATCAAGTTCTAAGCAGGTAACTTCGTAAAGGTCACGCAAAGAATCATGCGATGCGTTCATAAGTCTGCCAAACTCAGCAATATCGCCTTTGCCAAGTGCATCAACAGAACGCAGAACTCTGTCGTCCTCGCAGATAACGTGCTCTACCCTTTTAAGAACAATTTCGTCGTCAATAAGATGCTTGTGTGCTTCAAATTCTTCTCTGCTGATTTCGCCTAAGCAGGTTTTAGCGGGCATAGCCGTTTTTAAAATTTCAAGTCCTGTTTCACATTCGAGTCTTCTCTGGTTATACGCAGAAGAACCGAGTGAGTGTTTTTTGTTTGTGTTGGCAATAACAATCTTCTTACCTTTTAAATCAAGTTCTACATATTTATAAGATAAATCTTTGCAGTCTAAGAAAATAGCATGTCCTTCTTTACCCATAGCAGAGGAAAACTGGTCCATAATTCCGCATTTAACGCCTATGTAATTGTGTTCTGCCATCTGGCTGATTTTAGCCATTTCAATCATATCTACGGGGGTAGTGATACCGTTTTTCTCATTAGACAATGTTGCAATGCAAAGTGCCGTTGAAACCTCTATAGCGGCAGAAGATGAAAGACCGCTGCCGTGGGGTGTGGTGTCGTCGTAGAGCATATCCATACCCATAACGTCATAGCCGTTTTTAAGCATCTCATATGCAACACCAAGTTGATAGTCGCCCCATTTGATGTCTTTGTAATTTTCGAGGTTGTCAATATCTGCCTCAACCATAATTTTAAGGTCTGATGCCATAAGGCGGATTTTTCTGTCACCTCTTACTCTGCAGAGAATGGTTGTTTTCATTTTAAGAGCACCGGGAAATACATAACCACCATTATAGTCGGTATGCTCTCCAATAAGGTTCACTCTGCCAGGTGATGCAAAGGCACGTATATCTTTATCTTCGCCACCGAAATATTCTAAAAACATAGATTTCATTTCTTTAATTTCCATGTGAACACGCTCCGTTTTGTTAATATTTATATACAATGATTATATACTGAATTGCGCTTATAGTCAAGATAATGTAAGTTTAATTAACATTAAAACACAAAATATATTGAAATATGGCAAAATATATTGTATAATAATTGGCGTCAGAGAAATCTGGCATAAAGGTAAGACTGAAAACAGTGTAAAAACTGGGCGGTTATGCCATCATCTCTATAAAAGGAGGTGATCGCTTATGGACGAGAATTACATAATTACTTTTATGATAATTTTATTGCTTTCGTTAGCATTAACCATAAAAAAATAACACGCCCCGTCAAAGCCGTGTTATTTTAAAATAATACCGTTTTGGCATAACCGTTTGAAGTCTTGCCTTTTTCTATGTTTATTATATTAAATCTAATATATTTTGTCAACATATTTTTTAAATTTTTATTCGGATAACGATCTTTGTACAAAAACATATTGCAAAATCACACACTTAATGATATAATAAATTTGCGACATAGTTTAATATTATATACCTGCAAGTTTACGTTTGTTAAAAACGTATGCTTTGTTTGTTATACTTGTAGGTATAAACTATGTCGCAATAGGAACAAGGCTGCGTTTTTTTGCGTGGCTTTGTGCCACGCATTTTTTATTTTAAGAGGGTGATACCTTTGGGCATTTAAAGAACATATCATATGGAACAAGTAACAGAAAAAATATTTTCCTGCTTTGCGACATAACTGAAAAAGGGCACGGATAACTCCGTGCCCTTCCTCATTTTTACTTTTCTTCAAAAAGTTTTTCCATACTTACATTTAGTATTTTTGAAATTACAAATAATTCTATATCAGTCGCTATGCGATGCTGCCCCTCCAGTTTAGAATAACTGGTAGGGTTAATGTCACACCCCATCGTTTGCATTTTAGAAATAAAGTCTTTTTGTTTTATACCCTTTTCCTTACGAAGCCGTTCAATATTTCTGCCAACCATATTGATGTTTCCGTAACCGTTTTTCCTCAGTTTCATTATCCGTACCCTCCTGCCCTCCTATAGAGAAAGTATATCTATAAAAAGTATTGACATAATTCCGTAAAAGAATTATAATTAAAATAATTCTTTTACGGAATTAAAATTTGGGTAAGGGGAATGTCTATGAATTTTAGAGAAATGGCTGACAGAGCAGATATTGCAAATATACATTCGTTTATTACATACGGTGCAGAGGGCTTTAAAGATTTATCAGAAAAAAATTATGCCGAGCGCATAAAGGAAGCACAACTAAAAATAAGCGATTACCTACAAAACAGTTTTAAAAATCAGGAACAACTTGACGAAATGCTGGAACTTATTTTCAGTATGACCGAGGTTTACGAAGATGTGTATTTTGAGGCTGGTATGCTATTGGGCGCAAAACTTGGTTACACTCTTAAAGAAAAGATGAAAGAACTCGAATAACAACAGCACATTTTTGCATATGCAAAAATGTGCTGTTGTTGTTTTATAAGACAAAACCTCTCAAAAAGGCTTTAATATGCCAATTTGAGAGGTTTAATTTTTTATTACAGTTCAGATATATCAATCTTATCGTCTGTATGAACGATAGGAGTAACAACGTCAACATCAGAGTAAATCTGCATACCTGTACCTGCAGGAATGAGTTTACCGATGATAACATTTTCCTTAAGACCGATAAGCGGATCAATTTTACCCTTGGTAGCGGCGTCTGTAAGAACTCTTGTAGTTTCCTGGAACGACGCTGCCGACAGGAACGAGTCTGTAGCAAGAGCAGTTTTGGTAATACCAAGCAATACGGGCTTGCAAACAGGAGGTGTTTTACCCTCTGCAACCGCCTCTTCATATACTGCGTCAAACTCAGCCTTATCAACCATTGAGCCGATAAGCAGGTTTGTATCGCCCTGTTCTTCTACACGCACCTTTCTGAGCATCTGGCGAACGATAACCTCGATATGTTTATCGTTAATATCGATACCCTGCAGACGGTATACACGCTGTACTTCCTGAATAAGGTAATCCTGAACAGCGGTAACGCCTTTAATACGGAGCAGGTCATGCGGGTATACAGAACCTTCTGTAAGTTCGTCACCTGCTTTAAGCGCCTGACCGTTCTCAACTTTAATTCTTGAGCCGTATGGGATAAGGTAAGTGTTTTTCTCGCCTGTTTCCTGATTGGTAACAACGATTTCACGTTTCTTATTGGTTTCAACAAGTTCTGCCACACCGTCGGTATCTGTTACAACAGCCAGACCCTTAGGTTTACGTGCTTCAAACAATTCCTCAACACGGGGCAGACCCTGAGTGATATCTTCACCCGCAACACCACCGGTATGGAATGTTCTCATTGTAAGCTGTGTACCGGGCTCACCGATAGACTGAGCAGCGATGATACCAACTGCTTCACCGGCATTAACAAGTTTGCCGTTTGAAAGGTTAGAACCGTAGCACTTAGCACAAACGCCCACACGTGAGTGACAGGTAAGAATACTTCTTATTTTAACAGCCTTAATACCTGCAGCCACAACTTTAGAAGCATCTGTTTCTGTCATAAGTTGTTCAGCAGCAACGATAAGTTCGCCTGTTTCGGGATGGAAAATATCTTCCATAGAAACTCTGCCAACGAGTCTGTCATGCAGTGACTCGATAAGTTCATTGCCGTCTTTAATATCCACCGCAATGATACCATCGTGAGTTCCGCAGTCGTGCTCGCGGATAATAACGTCCTGAGATACGTCTACCAAACGTCTTGTAAGGTAACCAGAGTCCGCTGTACGCAGAGCAGTATCGGCAAGACCTTTACGTGCACCGTGAGTTGAAATAAAGTATTCAAGTACGTTAAGACCTTCACGGAAGTTAGCCTTGATAGGAATTTCGATTGCTCGACCTGATGTATCTGCCATCAGACCACGCATACCGGCAAGCTGTTTAATCTGGTCTTTACTACCACGCGCACCGGAAGTTGCCATCATATAGATGGGGTTGAATTCGTCAAGGTTATCCATAAGCGCATTAGAAATGCTGTCAACTGTTTCGTTCCATGTTTTGATAACGCTGTTATAACGCTCTTCATCAGAAATACGTCCACGTTTGTACTGCATTGTAATCTTGTCAACTGCTTTTTCTGCCTCAACAAGGATTTCGTTCTTAGACTCAGGAATTTCCATATCAGATACGCTGATGGTGATAGCGCCTCTTGTAGAGAATTTAAAGCCAAGTGCTTTAATTTTATCAAGAACTTCTGCAGTTTCGGTTGTGTTATGAACACGTATGCAGTTATCAACAATTTTACCGAGAACTTTTTTATCAACAACGAAGTTTACTTCAAGTTCAAATTCGTTATCGGGGTTAGTTCTATCAACAAAACCTAAATCCTGAGGGATATTGGCATTGAATATAAGACGACCAACGGTTGCGTCGATAATCTTTGATCTGCGCTCGCCGTTTAAGCCGATTTTCTCTCTGAGCACTTTAATAGGTGCGTGCAGACCAACTGCGCCCATATTATATGCAAAGATTGCCTCGTCATAAGATGAGAAATATTTGCCTTCGCCGGGCTCGCCGGGTTTCTGTATAGTAAGGTAGTAACTACCAAGAACCATGTCCTGAGTAGGTACTGTTACGGCTTTACCGTCCTGGGGTTTAAGCACGTTGTTTGCAGAAAGCATTAAGAATCTTGCCTCTGCCTGAGCCTCGGGTGAAAGCGGTACGTGAACAGCCATCTGGTCACCGTCGAAGTCGGCGTTGTACGCTGTACATACCAACGGGTGCAGTTTGAGTGCTCTGCCTTCAACCAAGATAGGCTCAAACGCCTGAATACCAAGTCTGTGAAGTGTAGGAGCACGGTTCAAAAGAACGGGGTGCTCTTTGATAACGTCTTCAAGCATATCCCAAACTTCGGGACGAACACGCTCAACCATACGTTTAGCGCTCTTGATATTATGGCAGAAGCCATCGCTTACAAGGCGTTTCATTACAAAAGGTTTAAAAAGTTCGAGTGCCATTTCTTTAGGCAGACCGCACTGATAAATCTTAAGTTCAGGGCCTACAACGATAACCGAACGGCCTGAATAGTCAACACGTTTACCGAGCAGGTTCTGTCTGAATCGTCCCTGCTTACCTTTAAGCATATCGGAAAGCGATTTCAAAGGACGGTTTGAAGAACCTGTAACAGGTCTGCCGCGTCTGCCGTTATCGATAAGTGCGTCAACTGCTTCCTGAAGCATTCTCTTTTCGTTTCTAACGATGATATCAGGTGCTTCAAGTTCTAACAGTCTTCTTAAGCGGTTATTTCTGTTAATAACACGTCTGTAAAGGTCGTTAAGGTCAGATGTTGCAAATCTGCCGCCGTCAAGTTGTACCATAGGACGGATTTCGGGCGGAATTACGGGCACAACGTCCATAACCATCCACTCGGGCTTATTGCCTGAAAGTCTGAATGCCTCTACAACTTCAAGGCGTTTAACTATTCTTACTTTTTTCTGGCCCTGCGCTTCTTCAAGTTCTTTTTTGAGTTCTTCGGAAGTCTTTTCAAGGTCGATTTCAGCAAGCAGTTCTTTAATAGCCTCGGCACCCATTCCTACACGGAATTTGCCTTCGCCGTATTTTTCCAAGTTATCGCGGTATTCTTTTTCTGCAAGAATTTGTTTCTTTGTAAGGTCGGTCTTGCCAGGGTCGATAACTATATATGCTGCAAAGTACAGCACTTTTTCCAGCGCTCTGGGAGATACGTCAAGCATAAGTCCCATACGGCTGGGGATACCTTTAAAATACCAGATGTGAGATACAGGGGCTGCAAGTTCAATATGGCCCATACGCTCACGGCGTACTTTAGAACGTGTAACCTCTACGCCGCATCGGTCGCAGACGATACCCTTGTATCTTATTCTTTTATACTTACCACAGTAGCACTCCCAGTCTTTTGTGGGACCGAAAATGCGCTCACAGAACAAGCCGTCACGTTCGGGTTTGAGTGTGCGGTAGTTTATGGTTTCGGGCTTTTTAACCTCGCCTCTTGACCATTCTCTGATTTTTTCAGGAGAAGCCAGAGCGATTTTTATTGCATCAAAATTATTATATTCTAACATGGCATATCTCCTCTCTTAAAACTCGTCATCTTCAAAGGAATCTAAATCCTCTACGTTTTCCAAATCTGTTACATCGTCAAGATCTTCAAAGTCGAGCAGGTCGATGTATTCACCTTCGTCAGCCTCTTTGATAAAAGGCTCGTCATTCATTTCTTCCATATCCATATCAGGCTCTGCATCTACATCTTCAAAATCGTCTTCGATGTAGTCCTCGTCTTCGATGATGTCATCATCGTCGTCGGCAGATTCGCCGCCGAAGTCAAGTTCATCGCCCTCAAGATTCAAGCGGAGTGATCCTACGCCGTCATCTTCATCGTCCTCTTTAATCGGGATTTCAATGCCCTCTTCATCAAGAACAGTAACATCAAGTGCAAGGCTCTGCAACTCTTTGATGAGCACCTTGAACGATTCAGGAACTCCCGGTTTTGGTACGTTATCGCCTTTTACGATACTCTCGTACGTTTTAACACGTCCCACAACATCGTCCGACTTAACGGTAAGGATTTCCTGAAGTGTGTATGCAGCACCGTAAGCCTCCAGTGCCCAAACCTCCATCTCACCGAATCTCTGTCCACCGAACTGTGCTTTACCGCCCAGAGGCTGCTGAGTAACGAGTGAGTATGGACCGGTTGAACGTGCGTGAATCTTATCGTCAACCAAGTGAGCAAGTTTGAGGTAGTGCATATATCCAACGGTTACGGGGTTATCAAAAGGCTCACCCGTTCTGCCGTCGTAAAGAACTGTTTTACCATCCTCAGAGAACCCTGCCATTTTGAGTGTTTCTCTGATTTCGCTTTCTGTAGCACCGTCAAATACCGGTGTGGCAATCTTCCAGCCAAGTGCTTTTGCAGCATAACCCAAGTGTACCTCAAGCACCTGACCGATATTCATACGTGAAGGTACGCCCAAGGGGTTCAAAACAATCTGCAACGGTGTGCCGTCGGGCAGGAAGGGCATATCCTCTTCAGGAAGAATTCTTGAAATAACACCTTTATTACCGTGACGACCAGCCATTTTATCGCCGACAGAAATCTTACGTTTCTGTGCAATGTAACATCTTACAATCTGGTTTACTCCGGGTGGCAGTTCGTCGCCGTTTTCACGGGTAAACACTTTAACGTCTACAACAATACCGGATTCGCCGTGTGGAACTCTTAAAGAGGTGTCACGTACATCTCTTGCTTTTTCACCAAAGATAGCACGGAGCAGTCTTTCCTCAGCAGAGAGTTCAGTTTCGCCCTTGGGAGTAACTTTACCCACTAAGATATCGCCTGTGCGAACTTCAGCACCGATTCTTACGATACCACGCTCGTCGAGGTCTTTTAATGCGTCCTCGCCCACATTTGGAATATCACGTGTGATTTCCTCCGGACCGAGTTTTGTATCTCTGTATTCTGACTCGTACTCTTCAATATGAATTGATGTGAACACGTCGTCTTTAACCAGTTTTTCGTTAATTAAGATAGCGTCCTCATAGTTGTAACCTTCCCATGTCATAAAACCGATAAGGATATTCTTACCAAGAGCAATTTCGCCGTTTGCGGTTGAAGGACCGTCTGCGATAACGTCGCCTTTTTCAACTTTTTCGCCTACTTCTACGATTGGCTTCTGGTTGATACATGTGCTCTGGTTAGAGCGCATAAACTTGGTAAATCTGTATTCGGTTGATTTGTTGCCTTTTTCTTTGATAATAACCTTGTTGGCGTCAACATAAGATACAGTACCTGCCTCTTTTGCGAGTACTACAGTGCCTGAGTCTTTAGCAGCCTTGTACTCCATACCGGTACCTACAATTGGCGACTCGGTAGTGAGCAGCGGAACAGCCTGACGCTGCATGTTAGAACCCATCAGCGCACGAACAGCGTCGTCGTTTTCAAGGAAGGGAATCATAGCGGTAGCAACCGATACAATCTGTCTGGGAGATACGTCCACAAAGTCAACCTTTTCAGGCTCAACCTCTATAAACTCATCTCTGTATCTTACAATAACCTTGCTGTTTGCAAAACTGCCGTCTTCGTTAATCTTTTCACTGGCAGGTGCAACTGTGTAGTTATCTTCTATATCAGCAGTCATATAAACTACTTCGTCTGTAACTTTAAGAGTTTTCTTATCAAATTTGCGATAAGGCGCTTCGATAAAGCCAAACTCATTGATTCTTGCATAAGATGCCAATGAGTTGATAAGACCGATGTTAGGACCTTCAGGAGTTTCGATAGGACACATACGGCCGTAGTGTGAGTGGTGAACGTCACGAACTTCGAAGCCTGCTCTCTCACGGCTCAAACCGCCGGGACCGAGGGCAGAAAGACGTCTTTTATGAGTAAGTTCTGCCAGAGGGTTTGTCTGGTCCATAAACTGTGAAAGTTGTGATGAACCGAAGAACTCTTTAATAGCAGATACTACGGGACGTGAGTTGATAAGGCTCTGCGGAGTAAGCGCGTCGATATCCTGAATGGTCATTCTTTCACGTACAATTCTTTCAAGACGTGCAAGACCGATTCTGAACTGGTTCTGCAAAAGTTCGCCTACTGCTCTTAAACGACGGTTACCCAAGTGGTCAATATCGTCTGTAGTGCCTATGCCATACTGAAGATTTAACTGATAGTTAATAGAAGCAAAGATATCTGCAATAATGATGTGCTTGGGCACAAGTTCGTCCATTCTTCTGCGGATTTCTGCTTTAATTTCGTCTTCAGCGGTAAACTGCTCTAAGATTTCTTTAAGCACGCTGAATTTAACCTTCTCGGCAATTTCCATATCGGAAATATCGAAAGGAACGTGATTTTCTATGCGTACCATATCGTTAGAAAATACTTTTACTTCTCTGCCGTCCACATTTAAGTAAACAACATTGATGCCGGCATTTTCTATAGCCTCAGCCTGTTCACGGCTGATAAGGTCACCTGATTTAACTAAAATTTCGCCTGTTTCTTCGTCTATAACATCACGTGCTGCCATACCGTTTCTGATACGTGCAGCCATTGCAAGTTTCTGATTGAACTTAAAGCGGCCTACTTTTGAAAGGTCGTATCTTTTAGCGTCGAAGAACAGTGAATTGATTAAAGATGTTGAACTGTCTACCGTTGGCGGCTCGCCGGGACGCAGTTTTTTGTAAATTTCAAGCAACGCCTCTTCAGTATCCTGAGTAGAGTCTTTCTCCAAAGTAACGAGAAGTTTTTCCTCTTCGCCGAACAGTTCTAAAATCTGCGCATTTGAAGAAAGTCCCAATGCACGGATAAGAACGGTAATCGGAATTTTACGTGTTCTGTCGATACGTACCGATAAAATATCGTTTGAATCGTTTTCATACTCAAGCCAAGCACCACGGTTTGGGATAACCTGAGATGTAAACAGTTCTTTACCTGTTTTATCATGATCCATAGCGTAGTAAATGCCGGGGCTTCTTACAACCTGGCTGACAATAACACGCTCAGCACCATTGATGATAAAAGTACCCTGATCTGTCATAAGCGGAAGTTCGCCCATGAAGATTTCCTGTTCTTTTACCTCGCCGGTTTCTTTATTAATAAGCCGCACTTTGATTTTAAGAGGTTTAGAATACGTGGCATCACGTGCCTTACATTCTTCAATAGAATATTTTGGGTCGTCCTCCAGATAATAATCGCTGAATTCCAGCACAAGATTACCCGAGTAATCGCATATCGGGGAGACATCTTCCAATACTTCTTTTAAACCCTTATCAATAAACCACTGATAAGAATTTTTCTGTATTTCGATTAAGTTTGGCATTTCAAGAACTTCGGTTGATTTTGCATAACTCATTCTCTCATTTTTGCCAAGCTTGATAGGATGTACCATAAAACTAATCACCTCATATTTTTTTTAAGTATAAAACGTGCGGTGCAACATACCCGATTTTTAGTTAAAAGCACAAGGAATTTTAACCAAAAACAACACGAAAGATACATGGATATTTTGTAGTAATAAACAAACTCCATGCACCAAAACGGGATATGATTGCAATTTACAATAATAACACATAACGGTCAATGTGTCAAGCATAAATTTTGAAAATTTTTTAAATCTTTTTTACACATTTTGTATGTATCTGTAAAAAGTAAAAGCGATTAGTTTAACTAACCGCTTTTTTGAGTATTTGACCAAAACACGCATCTACTACATCTTGGATTGTTTTTGCACATACTATCTCCATTCCGAAATCTTCAAACATCTCCTGATAGTTTTCATAAGGGATTATTACCTTTTTAACCCCTGCCCTGCGTGCGGCATCAAGTTTTGCCGACACTCCTCCTACGGGTTTCACCTTACCCATAATTGAAAGTTCGCCTGTCATGGCAATTTCTGCAGGAACGGGAATTGAAAGCACAGACGAGTACACTGCACAAAACATCGCTATACCTGCAGACGGTCCGTCAACAGGCACTCCGCCGGGGAAGTTTAAGTGTATGTTATAGTCTGTATGGTCTATGCCAAAAATATTTTTAAGCACAGTCATAACATTGGTGGCTGCCGCTTTGGCCGAACTTATTTTTTTAAGTTTTTGTCCCCTGCCCTCAAACTCTTCTTCGTCCACTATGCCGGTAGTAATGAGTTTTCCGCCCCCTGATGTGCATCTGGTAGCAGACGCCTCTACCTCCATAACTGTGCCATGATCCCTGTTCGCTACTGCAAGACCGTTTATAACACCTATCTCACTTTCTTTAGTTGCAGTTTTTTCTATAATCGGGCTGTATCTGCCAAACTCTATAACCCATTCAATATCTTTAACTTCTATTTTACGTCTGCCGTCCACAAGTACAGAACTTCCGGCTATCTGCACAATGTTTACTGCATCTCTGCCGTTACACGCATATCTCGCTATAAGTCCGGCACATTCGTCAGATAAGTCAAACCCACCCTTTGCGGCAGCGCCTTGAGAAATGCTTTCAACTTCAGAAGCCGAAAGCGGCTCAAAAAACACCTCTACACATCTGGAACGTATTGCCTCGGGGATTTCTTCGGGTGTTCTGGTGGTTGCGCCGACCAATCGAAAATCCGCAGGGAGTCCGTTTTTAAAAATTTCGTGTATGTGTTGCGGAATGTTTCTGTCACCGCTTGTGTAATACGCACTTTCAAAAAAAACACGTCTGTCTTCCAAAACTTTTAAAAGTCTATTCATCTGTATAGGATGAAGTTCGCCAATTTCATCTATAAATAAAATACCGCCGTGCGCTTTTGTTACCGCACCCGGTTTTGGCTGTGGCACACCTGCATTACCATAAGCACCTGCGCCTTGATAGATAGGGTCGTGTACAGAGCCTATAAGCGGGTCTGCAATGCTTCTCTCGTCAAACCGCATTGTGGTTGCATCAGTTTCTATAAACTTGGCATCACGTGTAAACGGCGAAAGCGGGCTTTCCTTGGCACATTGAAGTATTATTCTGGCGGCGGCAGTTTTGCCTACCCCCGGAGGACCGTATATAATGACGTGCTGAGGATTAGGTCCGCAAAGTGCGGCTTTAAGCGCACGTATCCCCTGCTCCTGCCCTATTATATCGTCCATTGTGGCAGGTCTGGTTTTTTCGCACAGCGGAACAGAAAGGCGCACCAGTTCCATACGTTTAAGTTTGTCCATTTCCTTTTTGGAATCTGTACTGATAGCGCTTTTGCTCTCTCTTTGTGAGCGCAGAAGCGACAAAAAATATATACCCGTTATTACAGTGAATATCAACTGTACACCCATTAAAACAGTAGCGGTCATATGCATCTCTCCATACTTTTTTAGTTATAATTTTTGCAAGCAGATGCAATTTATTCTGTGAAGTTTTCCCAAAATATTGATTTTGACTTTTAATATGCTGATTTTTGTGTTATCATTTAATATATATATTAATGTTGAAATTTATTGTTGTAAATATTTAAAATCCGTGTTATAATATAATTTACTCTATTATTGCAAACGAGGTAGACATATGAAAAAGCATATTTTTGGCTTTATAATAAATATTATCATCGCAGCAGTACTGTCAGCCGGAGCTGCCTTTTTTCCGTATGCGTCTGTGCTGATAATGGCTGTAAGCACAATATTTTTTATGGTTTGCGCATATACACACAAAATAAGCGAAACACTTATTTTACTTATAGCGTCACTTTTGGCGATAATTGCGGCAAAGTGCTCTTTGTCAGTAAACGCAGATAATCTGTTTACATCGACATCGCTTTTCTGCCTTACATCTTTAAGCGGTGCGGTTATCGGTTTATTAACCAAGTTCAAAAGTAGTTTCCGTATGGTAATTGCGGGAGGAACATTTGCAAATCTTGCGTCGTTTCTGATTGATTTTGCAGTTTTGAAATTCCGTCATAATTTAGACCTTGGCGAAGAACTTATCAACAAGCCTGTTGCAGACTTTTTCGAAGTATACAGTCAAATTCTTTCTTCTGCAAACATAAGCGGTGCAGAAAACATCATTGAGGTAATGGGCGATCTGCAATGGTATATGCAACAGATGCTCGCCACCGTAGTGCCATCTGTGCTGATAATATTATGCGCATTTTTTGCGTATGTAACATTTGTTATCGGCAGAAAATTTATTTTTAAAAAGCATGGCGTTGTAATGGAAAATTACCCGCACTTCTGGCAGTTGCAACTGCCAAGGTCAGCATCAATGGCGCTGGCAGTGCTTTTTATAGTTACATTTTTTATGAATTCATCTCCCGTAGCAGGAGCAATAACAAACATTATAATAATACTATGCGCACTTTATATGCTGTGCGGACTTTCGGTTGTTGATTTCTTTTTAAGAAAAAAACGATTCCACTGGGCAATACGTATTGTAATATACGTTATTGCATTTACAGTTTTAAGTGTAATCGGTGTGCTTATACCCGTGGCAAACGCACCCTCACTTCTCCTTTTTACAGGGGTTATAGATGGTTTGTTTGATTTCAGACGATTGCGTTCAGGAGGAGAAAAATATGAAGCATAAACGTATATTTAAAACTCTTGCGCTTAATGTTGGCTATTATATCTGGATAATATTCACCTTTGCAGCAGTTACTTTTATGTACGATTACAAAGTGGCGATTGTTGAACTGGCACTCGCTGTTGCATTGCTTGTGTTCTTTCTTAAAATGCGTATTGTGCGCAAAAATACTATAAGCGATTATGTAAAGTCTCTCTCTCGCTCACCTGAAAGCGACAGAGCAGATACTCTGGCAAAATTTCCTCTGCCGGTTGTTATGCTTCAACTCGACGGAATGATAGTTTGGTGCAATGAACTTTTTAACAATATGATTGGCGAACAGCACCTTGCAGACACGCCCATAACAGACTTTGTACCCGATTTTGATATTGACCTGTTCCGTAAGGAAGATACAAAAGTATCGTACGATTTAGAGCATAACGGCAGATACTACCATGTTTTTGGTAATATCACCCGTGCACGCCATATGCCCGACGACCACCTGATAGTTCTTTACTGGGACGACCGCACAGGTTATGAAATGATTAAAAAGAAATATTATCAGGAAAAGTCGGTCTGTGCCGCAATTATTATTGATAACTACGAAGATGTTATGCAGGATACCCCAAATGCAGACAAACCTCAACTTGCCGCTGCGATTGAAGAAAAAATTGAAGCATTTGCAAGTGACAACAATGCTATTGTGCGCAAATACGAAAAAGACAGATACATTATGTGCGTGCAAAAGCAGTACGTTGATAAAATGATAGAAAAGAATTTCGACATCTTAGACACTATCCGAGAAATCAACGTCGGCAACAAAATGGCTCCTACATTAAGTATCGGTATAGGTATGGGTGGCGATACACTTGCAAAAAACGAATCATACAGTT
The DNA here is from genome assembly GCA_017436905.1 of Clostridia bacterium. Taxonomy (GTDB): domain Bacteria; phylum Bacillota; class Clostridia; order UMGS1810; family UMGS1810; genus SIG455. Next base: position 78,568 of record JAFSCF010000014.1, read on the forward strand.
TTTCTGCGCTTGATATGGCACTGGGCAGAGGCGGCGACCAGGCGATTATAAAAGACGATGACCAGTATTTCTTCTACGGCGGTAAAAGTCAGGAGATTGAAAAGCGTACACGTGTTAAATCAAGGGTTATCGCTCTCGCTATACGCGAACTTATATCAAATTCTGAAGACATCATCATTATGGGACACAAAAACGCAGATATTGACGTTTTAGGTGCGGCAATGGGTCTGCGACGAGCAATAGTAAACTGCGGCAAAGACGCAAAGATACTTTTAGACACTTACAACGAAACCGTACAGCGTATGCTTTCAAAACTCGGCAGTGACTACGACGGCGTATTTATAAAACGTGGCGCCGCTAATGAAATTGCAGATAAAAACACGCTGGTGTTTGTTGTGGATACTCATAAATTTTCTCTTGTTGAAGAAGAAAATCTTCTTAAAACGTCAGAAAAAATTGTTCTTATAGACCACCACAGACGAAGCACAGACTTTATCGACAACTCCGTTATCACCTACCACGAGCCGTATGCGTCTTCAACGTGCGAACTGGTTACAGAGGTTATACAGTATATGGACTTAAACCCCAACCTCACCGAACTTGAAGCGCAAGCGTTGTATGCAGGTATTTATATGGACACCAAAAACTTCTCGTTCAAAACCGGTGTGCGAACATTTGAGGCAGTTTCGTATCTGCGTCGTGCGGGTGTTGATACAGCCGAAATCAAAAAGTTGTTCCGTATGAATTACGACAAAGTTATCAAAAAAATGGCAATCATAGAAAATGCTCATATGGCAGAAAAATCGTATATGGTTTCAATGTGCGAAAAAACCGATGACGATATGCCTACAATAGTTGCGCAGGCGGCAGACGAACTTTTAAATATAACCAATGTAAAAGCCGCTTTCGTTATATGCGATATGGGCGGTCAGGTAAATATAAGCGGTCGTTCTTTCGGCGATGTCAACGTTCAGGTGATACTTGAAAAACTCGGCGGCGGCGGTCACATATCCATTGCCGGCGCACAGATAAGCGGTAAAACAAAAGAGGAAGTCTACGACGACCTTTTAGCGGCAATTGCCGAATACAAAGCAAGTTTATAATGCAGAAAGGATTGATATATAATGAAAGTTATTTTTATGCAGGACGTTAAAGGTCAGGGCAAAAAGGGCGAAGAAAAAAACATCGCAGACGGATACGCACGCAACTTTTTGCTGCCCAGAGGATTAGCAGTTGAAGCAACTGCTGCCAACATCAACAACTTAAAAGGACAGAAAGAGTCGCAGGCATACAAAAAAGAGCAGGAAATAAAAGCCGCAGAGGAAATTAAAAGCAAACTCGAAGGCGTTACCGTTAAACTCTCTGCCAAAGCAGGCGAAAACGGAAAACTGTTTGGTTCAATAACTGCTAAAGACATTGCAGAGGCTCTTAAAAAACAGCACAATATAGATGTTGATAAACGCAAAATCGTACTTGGCAGCGACATCAAAACAACAGGCGACCTTACAGTAGATGCCAAACTTTACCCACAGATTATAGGCAAGATTAAAGTAAGTATAACTGCACAGTAAAATTAGAATAAGGAAGTGTAACTATGGCAGAAAATCTTGCACGCAGTATGCCGTGCAATGTAGAGGCGGAGCAGTACGTTCTTGGCTCGGTTATATTTGATAACGAGTGTATATCGGACTTACTCGAATCGCTTAAAATAGAAGATTTCTACTTAGAACCGCACAAAAAGATTTACGAGGCGGTTATAAACTTATCAAACTCAGGCAAACCCGTTGACCTTATCACACTAAAAGCAGAACTTGAAAGTGTTTTCGACAGCGTCGGCGGAATTGAGTATTTAACTCAAATCAGCCTGATGGTATCTACCACCGCCAATTTAAAACATCATATAAAAATAATCAAAGACAAAGCAGTTCTTCGCAGACTTATAAAAGCCGCATCCGACATCAACAACATCGCATACGCCGGTGAGCAGGAAGTGGCTATGGTTTTAAACAGCGCCGAAGCAAAGATGTTCGACGTTTTGCAAACACGCACCACGGGCGATATGTCACCTATCAAGGAAATTCTTAAATCAAACCTTGAGCGTTTAGAAGAACTTATGAAAAACAAAAACAGCATTACGGGTGTGCCCACGGGCTTTTCTGAACTTGACAAACGTATGTCTGGTTTGCAGTCTTCGGACCTTATACTTATAGCAGCACGTCCTGCTATGGGTAAAACCAGTTTTGTGCTTAACATTGCCGCCAATGCTGCAATCCGCCACAATGTGCCCGTTGCAATATTCAGCCTTGAGATGAGTAAAGAGCAGTTGGCAACAAGAATCCTCTGCTCTGAAAGTTATATTTCAAGCGAAAAGATGCGTGTAGGCGACCTCGGTCCCGAAGAATTGCCGAAACTTGCACAGACAGTTGAGATGCTTTCAAAAGCGCCTATCTACATAGACGACACCCCAGGTATAACAATGAGCGAAATCCGTTCAAAATGCAGACGATTAAAACTTAAAGGTCAACTTGGGCTTGTTATTGTGGACTACCTGCAGTTGATGCTCGGCAGCGGCAGAGAAAGCCGTCAGCAAGATGTTGCAGACAACAGTCGTATGCTTAAAATCCTTGCAAAAGAACTTAATGTTCCCGTTATAACGCTTTCGCAGTTAAGCCGTGCGCCTGAGCAGAGAACAGACCACCGCCCGATGCTGAGCGATTTAAGAGAGTCAGGTTCTATAGAGCAGGATGCAGATATTGTAATGTTCCTCTACAGAGATGAAGTATACAACGAAGAAACCGAAAAAAAGAATGTAGCGGAATGTATTATATCAAAATTCCGTAACGGCTCAACAGGCACAGTTGAACTTGGTTGGCGCGGTGAGTTTACACGTTTTATGAATTTAGAGAAAAGTAGGCAGTAAATTGGATTTGGAAAAGATTGTACTGAAAACGGTTGATAAATACAATATGCTCTCCCCCGGTGATACGATAGTAATCGGCTTGTCGGGAGGGGCGGATTCCGTTGCGCTTTTAACAGTTTTGTGTGCACTTAAACAAAGGTATAATATTACCCTGCACGCCGCCCACATAAACCATATGATACGTGGCAACGAGGCAGAGCGTGATGCCAAGTATGCAAAGTCTATAGCAGAGGCAAACGGTGTTGAATTTCATCTGCTAAAATGCAATGTTCCCGCAATGGCTGAAGAACTTGGCATATCCGAGGAGATGGCAGGCAGAAAAGCAAGGTATGATTTTTTTAACTCCATATCTACAAATGCAAAGATAGCAGTAGCACACCACAAAGGCGACAGCGCTGAAACTACACTTATAAATATGATGCGCGGCTCATCACTTAACGGGCTTAAAGGCATATCCCCCGTAAACGGCAATATTGTCCGCCCACTTATAGAGTGTGACCGTTGCCAGATTGAAAAATATCTGCTTGAAAAAAATATATCATTCGTAACAGACAGCACAAACGCAGAAAATATTTATACTCGCAATATCGTGCGCAATGTGATAATCCCTGCAATGGAGAAGATAAACCCCAATCTGATATCCACCATTTACGAAAATTCACGTATCTTAGCAGACGACGAGGATTTTATATCGTCTGTATGTGCAGAGTACGAAAATAAGTGCATAAGCACTAACGACAACTGCATAGTACTGAATTTAGAAAACAATATGCACATATCGCTTAAAAGACGACTCGTAATGCGCTCGTGCGAGATTTTATCAGGCAGCAGGCAAGGGATATCGTCTGATAATATAGAAAGCGTGCTGTCACTACCGACGGGCGGAAAAACTTTTTTCCACGGCATATATACCGAGCGCAGTTATGACAGATTTATTTTTTCTCAATCGGTTAAAAATGCGATAGAATTTTCATATAATATTACATCGCCATGCACATTATCAATACCTGAAACGAATAAAACATACTTATTTGAAATAATACAAATGACCGACCTATCCGCCTACGAAAACGGCGTTATATACTTAGATGCCGATAAACTCGGCACTTTAACAGTACGCAGCAGAAAAAACGGCGACATATTCTCGCCAATCGGGCTTGGTGGCAGAAAAAAAGTCAAAGACTTTTTAATAGACCTTAAAATCCCACGTCACCTGCGTGCAACACTACCGATACTTGAAACAGACGGCAAAACAGCGGCTATACTCTGCCAAAGGGCAGACGATGCATATAAAGTAACAACAAAAACAACAAAAATACTTAAGATAAGCGAGGGACCCACATGCTAAACAAAGATTGCGAACGTATTGTAATTTCTGAAGAACAGATTGCAGAAGCGGCTGAAAGAATTGGCAAACAAATTACAAAAGATTACGAAGGCAAAGAAATTGCATTTATATCAATATTAAACGGTGCATATCCTTTTACTGCTGACGTTATGCGTAAAGTTGACGTTGACTGCACTATTGATTTTATGCAGGTATCAACTTACGGCGACAGCACATCATCTTCTGGAACACTTAAAATTAAACGTGACATTTCTGGCGACATTACAGGAAAACACGTAATAATTCTTGAAGATATTTTAGATACCGGTTACACACTGCACAACCTTACAAACTATTTAAACAGCAAGAAACCCGCAAGCCTTAAAATCTGCACATTTATAGATAAACCGGCACGCCGCACGGAAGATGTTCATGCAGACTACTACGGATTTAAGTTTGAAGAAGACCTTTTCCTTGTAGGCTACGGACTTGACTATGCTCAAAAATACAGAAATCTGCCTTACGTGGCAGTTTTAAAACCAGAAGTTTATGCGTAATTTTATAAAAAAAATTGCATTAATATTTACAAATTGTTCATAATATAAATATGGTTTTGTCTTGAATTTAAAATTTGTTTATGATAATATTGGTTTAATATTGCGTTAAAGGAGGCGATAGATTTGAAGAAATACATAAAAGGCGCAAGCTTTTATATATTGCTTCTGGCTGTCATATTTTTAATATACTTTCTGCTGAATTATCAGACAGGTCCGGTTATGAAAGATTTTTCCGACCTCGTTACGCTGATAAATAACGGCAATGTAAAAGAACTGGTGGTTGTGGAAAACACCGCCACGGTAACACTTAAAGATAACACAAAGGTTACGTCTGAAATCCCGTCGCTCGGTGCACTGTACGAGCACGCAGGTGACCAGATTAAAAAGCAGGTTGCAGACGAAACACTCACCTACTCAACCCCCACTCCGGCATCACCGCCATGGTGGCTGTCGATGTTACCCTCGCTTATATTAATGATAATCATAATTGTGTTCTGGGTAATTTTCTTTAAACAATCCCAGGGTGGCGGCAAGGGTGCTATGAGTTTTGGTAAAAGCAAAGCAAGAGTTACCATAAACCAAAAAGATCCCATTACATTTAAAGATGTTGCGGGTGCAGATATTGAAAAAGCCGAACTTGCAGAGGTTGTTGAATTCCTTAAAAACCCTGCAGAGTTTGAAAAACTCGGCGCTAAAATCCCAAGAGGTGTGCTTTTAGTAGGCCCTCCGGGAACAGGTAAAACACTGCTTGCCAAAGCCGTTGCCGGTGAGGCGGGCGTTCCGTTTTTTTCAATATCGGGTTCCGACTTTGTAGAGATGTTTGTCGGTGTTGGCGCATCACGTGTGCGTGATTTGTTTGAGCAGGCTAAAAAAGCCGCACCCAGCATCGTGTTTATAGACGAAATTGACGCCGTAGGCCGACAGAGAGGCGCAGGTCTTGGCGGCGGTCACGACGAAAGAGAGCAAACACTCAACCAGTTGCTCGTTGAAATGGACGGCTTTGCAGCAAATCAGGGTGTTATAGTAATTGCCGCTACAAACCGCCCCGACATCTTAGACGGTGCACTGCTGCGTCCCGGACGTTTTGACAGACAGGTAGTTGTAGACACTCCCGATATTTTAGGACGTGAGGCAATTTTAAGAGTTCACTCACGCAAAAAACCGCTTGGTGCAGATGTTAATCTTTCAGTTATTGCAAAAACAACTGCTGGCTTTACGGGCGCTGACCTTGCTAACCTTTTGAATGAGGCGGCACTTTTAGCAGCACGCAAGCATAAAACCGAAATCAATATGCCCGAGATTGAAGATGCCATGATTAAAGTTATGGTTGGTACTGAAAAGAAAACCCGTAATATGAGCGAAAAAGAAAAACGCATTACGGCTTACCACGAGGCAGGCCACGCAGTTGTAACAAAACTTCTGCCCTCTCAGGACCCCGTTCACCAGATTTCCATTATTCCAAGAGGCAGAGCCGGTGGATATACAATGAGCCTGCCCGAAGAAGACAGATACTATATGACAAAGCAGACAATGCTTGATGAGATTATAGTGCTCCTCGGCGGAAGAGCCGCAGAGAAGATTATATTGGACGACATCAGCACAGGTGCATCAAACGACATTGAACGTGCGTCAAAAATTGCACGCCAGATGGTTACCAAATTTGGTATGAGCGATAAAATCGGTCCTATATCTTTCGGCAACGAAAACAGCGAAGTGTTCCTCGGCAAAGATTTTGTACAGTCACGTTCTGTAAGTGAACGAGTAGCATCAGAGATTGATGACGAGATTATGCACATTATAGAAACCAAGTACGAAGAGTGCATTAAACTTATCTCTGAAAATAAAGATAAATTAGAATGTGTAGCAGCGGCGCTTATGGAAAGAGAAAAACTCTCAGGAGAGGAATTTGAAATCCTCTTTGCAGGAGGCGAACTTCCCGCTATGGACCCGCTTAATCTCAATGCAGAAAAACCGGTTGAGGAAATCCCTGCTGCCGAGATACACGCAAAAGAAGAAATTATAGAAGAAAACAAATAATCAAAATAACTACCAAAAGAAAAAACAATATATTTTCGCATAAATATACTCAAGCGAAAATATATTGTTTTTCTTTTTTTAATAAATCCTTAAACAAATAAATTAATCGTTGTCAACATCGGTAAGTTTGTTTACCGAAACACCTAAAGCCTTACTAATCTTATACAAGGATTTGAGTGAAGGTGCATATGCCGCACTGGGTCCTTCAAGTTGTGAGATAAAATTTAATGACATACCGCTATATTCGCTCAGTTGCTCCTGCGTCATACCGGCTAACCTCCTGTAGTACCCGACCTTTAAACCAACTTTGATTATAAACATCTGATACTCTTTTTCGTCATAAGTCATAATCATCACCACTTATATATTGTTAATTATCTATAATTATATACTATTGACAAATAAGTATAAATGTTGTATTCTTAAATAAAACTACCGACACACGGAAGTTTTATTACATCTATGAAAGGACGTTTTATTTATGAAAAAAGTACTATCAATTTTACTGGTAGCAGTAATGCTGCTGGGAACAGTTAACTTTACTGTTTCGGCAGAAGCAACGTCGCTTCCTGCGGCACAAGACGGTATTATAACATTAACCGAAGACGTAAGATTGCCTCAGGACACACGTTTTAATGATGCCATGACAATCAACCTTAATGGAAACACTTTGTACATAACAAATTGTGTTACCTTTAATGCAGACACTACTATTTCAAACGGCACAATCAATGCTGATAACCAGACTTCTGCTGATGGAATTATCCGTGCAGATTATCATCACGGCTCATCAGTTGAACTTGAGTTAAATAATGTTACCGTAAGCGCACTCAATGCCAACTATGCAACGGGTGTATTCTATCTCCATACCGCCGATGACACATTAATTCTCGATAATGTTGATATTACTGTGTCCGGTGCTAATGACGACCCCGGCTCCGGTGTGTTCTATTCACCCAGTTCTTTTGACAGAGGTTCTGTTGTTTTGACAAACGGAACAACTCTTACAACAAATAGAACAAATGCAATATTCTTCGCTGCAGAAGTGGATATCGCAGACTCCACCATCGTTTGCACAGACGTTAAAAGACCCGTATTCAGACAGGCAAATGGCGAGGTGGAAAATTCTACAATTACAGTTAACTCCATCGAAAACGGCAGAGCCGTTATTGCAGACGTTTCAGGTCAGAATTCCGGTGTTATCACATTTATCAACTCCGATGTACTCGTTCCTGATGGAACAACAATGACAGATTTTTCTAACGAAGGATCATCTGTTGTAGCCGACAGTAAATCAAATGTAGGCGATGGCGAAGGAATAACTTCTGCTGTAGCCACAATAAACGGTTTTCCATACGCTACCCTTGAAACTGCACTTACTGCCGCTCAGGACGGAGACACAATCAAACTTGCCAGCGGCACATATGCCCCGATTAATCTATCAGGCAAAAGCATTACACTTGAAGGTACTGTAGGTGAGAATGGTGAACTTCTTAGCGAAATAAAAGGTGGAAACATCGGTTTAACCTTACACAACTTTAACGGCACAATCAAAAATCTCAAAATAACAGATTCGTTTAGAGCAGCATATGGCGAGCCTGCAGGAAACATTACATTTGATAATGTCTGTGTTACGGGCGCGACATATGGGTTCCATTTGATTGCATACCAAGACAACATCACATGGAATATTCAAAACTGCTATATGGATATTTCTTGGGCAAATTCACTTTCTAATTATAATTGTGGACACCCAACAATTAATATTAAGAATAATGTATTTGAATCTACATCCCCCTATTATCCTGACTACGGCGCACCAATTGTTAATACGTTTTCACCCAACACAACTGTAGAAAATAATGCTTTTGGCGAAAATACAAAAATTTATGTAAGAACTGAGGAAGCAGCAGCGGGTGTTACAATTGGCACTAATTACTATGCTGAAGGAGCAGAAAATGCTTTTATAGACGATGAAGACAGTTATTTGGTTTCTATTCCATCGTGTTATGAAACTGCTGATATGGAAACAGTTATTGATGCACCTGTAATAAATGGTGAATTTACAGGTTTCTCAATTGCTGATGCTCTCGCCGTGGCAACAGACGGTGACATTATCACGGTTGCTCCAGGCACATACAATGCATTTAATGCAGGTGTGTATGCATCTCCTTTAAATAACATTACAATCAAAGCAGCTGACCCTGCAAACAAACCGGTTATTAATGTTTCTGAAGTAAACGATGGCGGTATTGAGTACCAGGGTTCCAACATTACTTTTGAAAATCTCAAATTTGTAGTAACAGAAGATTGTGCCGCGGCAACAACATGGAATGTTTCTGTTCTTGGATATTACTATGAGAATGTTGGCATTAGCAGAGAAGGTCTTACCGTTAAAGGCTGCGAATTTATAAATAACAGCGATATTGAAATGTCAGCAATTGCTGCTAACCTTTCTACATATACTGTTGAAAATTGTACATTTACAAATTTCTTAACGGGTGTTCATTCTTATATGGACAATAGCGTAGTTGAAAATGTTTATATAAACAACAACAATTATTCAAATGTAGACATTCTCGTAAGTGTATATTATGGTGGTGCTGCAACAGGAACATCAACATTGACGGTTACAAACAACAAATCTCTTGATGAGTCTGTAACAAAACTTTCTGTAGATGATTACGCAAAAGTAAATAATACTACTACAAAAGCGTATGATATTCTTAATGTAAACAATAATGACGCAAACGTTATTGTCCACAACTACAAAGATGGTGAGTATTCAACAGATTTAAACAATAACACTAATGTTGTATATAATTACGCATCTAAAGATATTGCTCTTGCTTGTGCTGAAACAGGCGATGAATTCTACTTTAACTATGGAAGAAACACGCAGACAAAAGCAAAGAAAACTGCTGATGGTATTATATACACCGAAATCTCTGGAAATTCAGAAAAAGCAGTATTCTTAGATGGTGTTTACTATAATACCATTGCTGAAGCAACTGCTTCCGCAGCAAACAACGACATAATTGTACTTCTTACCGACGGAATCGTTTTAGAAGATGCTGATGCAGCAATACTTGCAGGAAAATCTGTAACTATTGACTTAAACGGAAAAGAACTTACAATTAATTCTGCAGCAGATTACAGCGACCTTATCAGTATCCCCAAAAATTACAAATTAAACAGAACAGTTGTAGCAGATTCCGTATATACATACAGTTTGAAAAAAGTTTCCGTTGCATCTCCTGTTGGGGTAGTAGGTGGCGGCGGTTCATCTGTATCTAAACCATCAACTCCTTCTCAGGATAAAACAGATGAAGAAACTAAGAATAATGATGAAAACAAAGAAAACAGCACCACACCAAACACAGAAAAAACTACAAACAACATAGTTCTTACCATAGGTGATACAAACATTAATTTATTTGGCAACACCATCAAAAACGACGTAGCACCAAAACTTGTAAACGACAGAACTATGCTCCCTGCAAGAATTATTGCTGAAAGCCTTGGCGCAACCGTTACATGGACTGCAGCAGAGCCAAATAAGGTATTAATAGAAAAAGGCGAAACAGTTATTATAATCACCATAGGTTCTGACATAGCAACAGTAAACGACGAAGAAATCAAACTCGACAGCCCCGCTTTCATTGAAAACGACAGAACATATATTCCAACCAGATTCCTCTCTGAAAAACTTGGCGCAACTGTTGAGTGGATTGGCGAAACATCACAGGTAATTATCACAAAAACCGAGTGATTTCCATTATTCACATTAAGCGGACGCAGAGGAGTTTATCCCTGCGTCTGTTTTTTGTGAATCATACATCAAAGGAGTAGCACACGAATGAAAACGAGCACACAATTATGCCCCACTTGTGAAACAGGAGCAAAAATGTATTTATTAGACAGCCGTTCACCGGAATGTCCTTATCTTCCATGCCACAGCGAAGACGGTTGCCCCTATTATGTGCCTTTTGAAGTAAAAGAAAAGCCTGTTGAAGATAAAAAACAACATAATTTAATAAAGAAACTACTTAAAAAATTTAAAGTCCTGTAAAGGGCTTTATTTTTTACTTGAAATCTAGAAAGATTAGTAGTATAATTACCTTGACAAAATAAGCAGGGAGGGCATATACGTGATTTTAACAATCGATATTGGAAATACAAATATAGTTTTGGGCGGATTTTTAGGCGACGAACTGAAGTTCGTTTCACGAATATCGACAAACATCAAAAAGACCGAAGACGAATATGCTGCGCTTATTAAAAGCATAGTTTCTTTAAACGATGTTAAACGCACAGAAGTAAGCGGTGCTATAATATCATCAGTTGTACCTCCGCTTAACAAAACAATGCAAAAAGCACTTAACAAAATCTATGGTGTATCTGCAATTGTTGTAGGCCCCGGTGTTAAAACTGGCGTAAACCTGCTTGTGGACAACCCATCTCAAGTGGGTGCTGACCTTGTATGCTCCACAGCGGCAGTTTATAATTACTACAAAGTACCTGCCATAGTTTTAGATATGGGCACAGCCACAAAACTTTCAGTTGTAGATAAAAACGGTGCATTTGCAGGTGTATCAATTATTCCCGGTGTGGAAATCGGCATAGCGGCATTAGCCGGCGGAACTGCACAGTTGCCGCAGATAAGCCTTGAAGCACCAAAATCTGTTATAGGCAAAAATACAATTGATGCAATGCAGTCAGGCGTTGTATACGGAAATGCCAGCCTTATAGATGGTATGATAGAAAAAATCAAAGCAGAATTTGGTGATATAGATATTATTGCAACAGGCGGTCTGGCAGGTTTTATAACCCCTTACTGCAAAGAAAAAATGATTATAGACGATAACCTTATTTTAAAAGGGTTGTATGCTATATATAAAAAGAACTTATAATTTCAGGAGGAACTTATGCAGGTATTATCTTACATTTTAAGCACTTTAGGTCTAATATCAATGCTTGTCGCATCTGCCGTAAAGGGTAAAAGAATGAAACTTATTCTTTTTCTGGCATTTTGCGGAAACTTATTTGTTGCAACGAGTTATCACATCGGCGGCAGCGGTATAAACGGCGCAGCGGCTTGCTATCTCGGTGCGGTGATGACGATTATAAACTATTTCTTTGAATCAAAAGACATACCTCTTCCAAAATGGCTTATTTCTATCTACGCAATATGTATGGTTGCACTCAACCTTTGGGTTGCAGGCGGATTATCCCTTTTCAGCGGAATCGCAATCATAGCATCACTCGTGTATATACTGGCAATTATTCAAAAATCAGGCGCAGGGTACCGTTTCTGGACAATTATTAATATGATTCTGTGGTGCACATACGACATCATTACAGGTTCATACAGTGTGTTGATTACTCACGTTCCACAACTTGTAACCGCTTTAGTCAGTGCATTTTTCCACGACAGAAAAGGCAAACAGAACGTAAATGTATAATGGGATAATCCCTTTATATAAATTTTAAATGCGTTGTATCTCTTTTGAGAACGACAGCAAGGAGGAATTTTTTATGACACAGACAAGTAAATTGTCTACACGCACGCTTGTGCTGGGCGCAATACTGACGGCATTGGTATTTTTGCTGCAGTATATGGGAAGTTTCATAAGGCTCGGCCCGTTTTCCATCTCATTGGTGCTGATTCCGATAGTTATCGGTGCAGCAACCTGCGGAACGGGCATTGCGGCATGGCTCGGACTGGTATTCGGATTTGCGGTACTTATAAGCGGTGATGCGGCTGCATTTTTAGCAGTAACCGTCCCCGGAACATTTGTAACCGTACTTTCAAAAGGTGTTCTGTGCGGTTTTTTTGCGGCACTCACCTACAAAGCAGGACTTAAAGCCTTTGCTAAATTAAAAAACGGCAGGTATCTGGCAGTAATTTTAGCCGCTATAGTATGCCCGATTGTAAATACGGGAGTGTTTCTTATCTGCTGCTCGGTATTCTTTATGGACACCATGATAGAATGGGCAGCGGCAGCCGATCTTGGCGGCAATGTAGTGCACTATATGATTTTCGTTCTCGTAGGCGTAAACTTTATAGCAGAACTTGTTACAAATATAATTTTAAGCCCTATAGTATCAAGACTTATTGATATACGAAATAAATAATTCAAACAAACAAAAATGCTGAATGGATAACCATTCAGCATTTTTAATTTATATTAAAATTATTTTTTAAGCATTTTGGGAACTATTGTGTGATATGCAAAACTCGCCACAAGGTAAGCAACCAGTATTGCCGCTGTAATGTATTTCATAAGTTTGATAGTTACAAAACTTACACCATGAATACAGAAAAAGCAAAACGCCATAATAACTGCAAGTGCAATATATTCAACTAAAAATTTCTTTTTAGCGGTCACAGCCACAATAGCCATAACTACGGCTGCAACTATGCTGATTACCGACAGCACCATAACTGCGTTCTGTGTTTGCAGAATTGTCTGTGAATAACTCTGTCCTCTGTTTATAAGCAGAAGTATAACCAAAAGCGAAAGCGAAACCACAGTAGAAATCAGTAATCTGTTAGAATGTGCTTCAGTAATTTTTTTAATCTCTGTATTTTTCATTTATAACTATCTCCTTTTTATCAGATATCCCATTCGCCGAGTGCATACATTATTGCCGATACTGTGGCAATACCTGCAGTTTCACAGCGAAGAATTCTTTTACCCAAAGTAACTGTTTTAACGCCTGCATCAGATGCTGAATCCGCCTCCGCCTGCTCAAAACCGCCCTCAGGCCCTATATAAACGGCAATAGTGCAGTTATTTTGCGCACCTGCCAACGCATTGCTTAAATTACTCTGCCGTTCACATTCGTACGGCATTATTTTTAAATCGTGCTCTGCGGTGATTGCCTTATCAAAACTTATTGCACCCAAAACTTTTGGAATAACACCTCTGCCGCATTGTTTGGCGGCTTCTTCGGCGATCCTTTGCCAGCGGATGCGCTTTTTTTCGTCGTCTTTAATCTTTGCAACGCAACGAGCCGTTTCAACAGGGACTATGGTATCAACACCGAGTTCCACGCATTTCTGGATAATTAAATCCATCTTATCCGACTTCGGCAGCCCCTGATAGAGCGTAATGCTTGCATTACTTTCTGCCTCATTCGGATACGTGTTTACAATATCTGCCGTGATGCAGTTTTTATCCATCTGCGCTATTGTACAATGATAATCAGTACCCTCACCGTCACACAATATTATACTATCATTTTCCTTTAAACGCAATACCTTTGTGATATGCGCCACATCTTCACCGGTAATGGTTGCGCATCTTTCACCAAACGCACTTTTATCGGCAAAAAACCTGTGCATTGACTTCACCTCAAATCACCATTACATTATACACAATATTTATGGTATAAGTCAAGAATTTTCGATAAATTTACACAATATAGATGCCCAACCGCCACTATGTACAATTTTTGATATTTCAAACCTGCTTTTTTCTATAGCGTCAGTTACGTCATCAAGGCGCTCGTCTATTATACCCGAGCATATAAACGTGCCGCCGTCACGTATAAGTTTTTCGGCAGTCGGCAAAAGCGCGATTATAACATCTGCCACAATGTTTGCCGCCACAACGTCATATTTGCATACGTTCATTTTGTCAAACAATGTGCTGTCGCTTAAAATATCGCCGCTGTAAACGGTGTATCTGTTGCGTTCAATTCCGTTCATATCAAGATTTTCGTAAGCCACATGGACGCAATTTTCGTCTATATCCACAGCCGTTGCGTGCTCTGCACCAAGTATAAGCGAGATTATAGAAAGTATACCGCTGCCGCAACCGAGGTCAAGCATCTTTTCGCCGCCTTGGATTGCATTTTCAAGGTGCGCAATGCACATCTGTGTGCTGTGGTGGGTGCCTGTGCCAAAGGTCATACCGGGGTTTACTTTAAAGACTTTTCTGTCGCCGAAATCTTTAGCATCTTCCCATTCGGGGCAGATTAGCATTTTTTCGCCAACGCAAATAGGTTTAAAATACTTTTTCCAGTTGTTTGCCCAGTCTTCTTCCAGCATAGACGCAGTTTCAACCTCTAAAGTTCCGAATGTGCCGTCGGTATCGGTTGCTTTAAGTGCAGCCATAGCCGCTTTAATCTGTGCAAGCGTGTCTGCAGCGTTTTCTGCCTCTACATACACCTTAACCTTTGTTGCGCCCTGCTTGGATTTTACCAGTTCTTCGTCTACAAAATCCCAGTATTTTGTGTTGTTTTCCAAAAACTCGGTAAAATCTTTTTCATCCTCTATCTCAAATCCGCTTATACCGATATCGGTAAGTTTGTCACATACAATGTCAATACCATCTGTAGCAGTTGTAATGCTTACCTGAATCCATTCCATATTTTATTCCTCCATTGTCAGCCGAAGCAAATCGTAATATATTCCTTTTTGTGCCATAAGTTCATCGTGATTACCCTGCTCGGCTATGCCATCCTCGGTAAGCACCAAAATAGTGTCTGCCTTACGTATAGTAGATAACCTATGCGCAATGGTAAGTGTAGTTCTGCCCTTGGTTAAATCCTCAAGCGATTTCTGCACAAGACGCTCGCTCTCGTTATCGAGTGCGCTGGTTGCCTCGTCAAGTATCAGTATAGGGGGATTTTTAAGGAACACTCTTGCAATGCTCAAGCGCTGCTTCTGTCCACCCGAAAGTTTTACTCCCCTCTCGCCAACGTAGGTGTCGTAGCCGTTCGGGAGTGACGATATAAACTCGTGCGCACCTGCAAGTGCTGCGGCTTCTTCCACTTCTTCACGTGTGGCGTCGGGTCTGCCGTAAAGAATATTTTCTGCAACCGTACCCGAGAACATATATACGTCCTGTTGAACAACGCCTATCTGCCTGCGCAGAGAATTCTGCGTATATGTGCGTATATCTTTGCCGTCTATTAAAATAGAGCCGCTTGTAACCTCGTAAAATCTGGGTATCAGACTGCAGAGGGTGGTTTTGCCGCCGCCCGACGGACCTACAAGCGCCACATTTGCACCATTTGGAATAGTTAAATTAACGTGATTTAGCACGTTGCCCTTTTCAGTTTCGTAACCAAACGTAACGTCTGCAAACTCGATATCGCCATTAACCTCGGTAAGTTCCACGGCATCGGGAGCATCTTCAATATCAACGGGGGTATCCATAACCTCGGCAAAACGCTCTATACCCGTCATACCCCTTTGGAACTGCTCCATAAACTCAACAATTCTGCGGATAGATGTAAGTAAGGTAGTAACGTAGAGCAAATATGCCATAAAGTCGCCTGCGGTAATCATTCCGCCACGCAGAAAAAACGCACCCGCCACAACCACGGCTATATACATAATACCGTCAAAAAGCCTTGTTGTGCTATGGAAACTTGCCATACAATGATACATAGTGCGTTTAATTTTTAAAAATTTGTTGTTGCCTTTTTCAAACTTACCCTTTTCAACATCTTCGTTGGCAAAAGATTTTACAACACGCACACCGAGCAGGCTGTCCTCAACCTGAGAGTTAATCTCGCCCACCTGAACACGTGATTCTTTGAACGCTTTTTTCATACGTCTGTTGAATTTGTACGAAAAAAACAGCATTACGGGAAGAATTGAAAAAATGATAAGAGTTAAATAAATATTAAATGACGATAAAACAGCAAAAGAAACGACTATTTTAATAGTAGTTATAAAAAGTTCTTCCGGGCCGTGGTGTGCAAACTCGGTAACGTCAAATAAATCCGACGTAATGCGTGACATTATCTGACCGATTTTGGTGTTATCGTAATACGAATAAGGTAGCCTTTGCAGATGCGCAAACAAATCTCTGCGCATATCGGTTTCTATTTGCGTGCCCATAATGTGCCCTACAGACTGCATATAATAACTTGCGGCGGTGTCTATAACACGCAGAACAAGATACGCCGCCCCAAGCAGCAGAATGGTTGAAACGGAAAGTGCCGCAATATTTTCCTCTGCCTGAGAGGTAATATAGCGCACAATAAGCGGCAACACCAGTTCGCATATAGTGGTAAGTGTAGCGCACGATAAATCTTTAAACAGCGTAACACGGTACTTTATAAAATACGGCAGTACCCTGCGCAGCAGATTAATATTTTTTCTTTTGACTTTCATAATTATTACGCCTCGCATTTAGTACGAAAATTCATAAAATCATTATACATCTTTATTGCGCCAAAGTCAAATGAAGCAATTTGTCGAAAACATTTTAGAGAAATTGCTCATTAATTTACATATTTTTACATATACTATATGCTACTATTTTATCGAGGAGTGATTGTATATGCAAAAAACGGCTTTGGTGCCAATACCGAAAATAAATTTCAAGCGGATAAAAAACAGATTACATATAGACAAAAAACCTGATATAAAAAGTGCCATATACTGTGCTATGTCGCTTGCAATGTCGTGTGCGCAGGTTATGGGAAACCTCACGCCGTTCGGCACAGCTTTCTTTGCATCTGTATGCACGGCAAAAAATCTTATTCCTACGCTTACGGGCGTGGCGGCAGGCAGTTTGATTGCGCATCCGTCTGCACTTGCTATGTGCTATGTGATTACAGCGGCGGCACTTGCATTTGTAAATATACTGTGGGACAAGCCTTTAAAAACATCTTTAAAAGCGTCCTTGGCAGGCTCGCTGCTGTTTTTCGCAAAAACGGTTGCATCGGTTAAAGGCGGACTTTTAGTATACGATATGCTCTTAAACTTTGCAGAGGCATTTTTGTGTGCAATAGGCGTTATTGCGGCAGACAAAGCAATGCCCGTTATATTTTCGGCAAGACGGCGCACAGTTTTAAGTGCAGAAGAGGCAGTTGGCGTAGTTGGCGTGTTTGCGGCGGCGCTTCTGGCGTTTAACAACATTCCGCCGATATTCGGCATAAAAATCGGTAATATAATGGGCATAACCGTAATACTTATGCTTAATATGCACGCAAATGTGCCCACGGGCGCAGTAGTCGGTATAGTGGCAGGCGCAGTAAACTGCATAGGCACATATAACGCAGGCAGCGTAATAGGTGCGTATGCTTTTTCGTCGCTTATATCGGCGCTTTTTCAAAGGTACGGTAAAACGGGTGTAACTTTAGGATTTATATTTGCCAATGCGGTAATAACAGTGTTTTTAAACGGTTCAACCGAGGTGCTTATAAATGTTTATGAAATACTTATTGCATCTGTTCTTATGCTTGCCATACCGAAAAAATTTATAGATACAGTTGCACATATATCGGGCATAAGCACTTCTTCTGCTTACAGCGATAACGACAAGGTGCGCACCATATATAACGACCGCCTTACAAAAATAGCGGAGTCTTTAAATATTCTGTCCAGAAACTTCCCCGCCAAGTCGTCTGACGAAATAATGAAAAAAGAAATCGGCGCACTTGTAAACAGAACGGGCGAGCGTACTTGTGCAGACTGCAGTTTGCGCTATTGCTGCTGGCAGAAAAAAGGCACAGAAACAAAAAAAGCAATACTGCAGTTGCTCTCTGCCGCACAAAACCACGGCAAGGCATACATAAACGATGTTCTGCCCGAATTTAAAAACAGATGCATACGCACAGAAAACCTGCTGCGTTCGTTTAACGACTCGTTTGAGATGTACAGAACAAATCTGCTGTGGCAGAAGCGGCTTGCCGACAGCAAATCACTGGCGTGCGTGCAAATGGGCAGTATAGCGAAAATACTCGACGATATGGCAAACGAAAAACAAAGCATAGCAGACAATATGACACGCAGCCGCATACGCACCGCTTTGGACGGACAAGGGTTTACGCCACAGAGCATAACGGCGTATTTTAAAGGTGACGGCAATATGATAATAGAACTTAAATTTGCCCCCGAAAAGTATCGTGAAGATATGAAATATGCCATTGCGCCGTGCCTTACAGCGGCACTGGGCGTTAAAATAAGATTTAACGAAATACACCGTGATTTAAACCATATTCTGCTAAGTTACAGTATGTGCGAAAGATTCTGCCGTGCAACGGGTGCGGCAAGCATTAAAAAACATGGCGAAAACGTGTGCGGCGACAGTTTTACATCGCTTAACCTTACAAACGGCACGTACGTTGCCGCCATAAGCGATGGTATGGGCAGCGGCGAGGCGGCTGCAAGCGAAAGTAAAAACACTATTGATTTGCTTAAAAACTTTTTGCGTTGCGGCTTTGACGTTATGCACGCAATACGGCTTATAAACTCGTCGCTTATGCTTACGGGAACGGAAGAGATTTTCTCTACAATAGACCTTTGCAGTATAAATATGCATACGGGAATTGCAGATTTTATAAAAATAGGCGGAGCGTCAACGTATATAAAAACGGGAAACTCTGTTGAAAAACTGACCGCATCTTCCCTGCCGGCAGGAATTATAGAAGAAATTAAACCGAAACACTTTTCTAAAAAATTAGAAAACGACACACTTATAGTTATGGT
Organism: Clostridia bacterium; assembly: GCA_017436905.1. GTDB lineage: Bacteria > Bacillota > Clostridia > UMGS1810 > UMGS1810 > SIG455. Next base: position 97,869 of record JAFSCF010000014.1, read on the forward strand.
GTCCGACGGTGTGGAGGGTGCATCAACAGACGACAAGTGGCTTGAAAAACGCCTTAAAACGATGGACACCGTAAATCCGCACGTAATAGCGGATAAAGTGCTGGAACTTGCAGTTTACCAAAGCGGCGGCAAGGCAAAAGACGATATGACTGTTATAGCGACTCGTATTTGGGAGGAAAATAATGTATAAATATTTAAAAACTGTTAATAATAGCAATATAACAGATACTACAAAGAATGGAGAGAAATCAATGACGGTTGACGACCGCAAAAAAAATACATTTATAAATAAACTGCTTTTTGTGTTTAAACCGAAGCGGTCAACAGATATAGTTGAATACGCAGATAAAATAATAGACGACTACACAGGTTTAACACTTCTGCGTACACGCCGCCGTGACAGACGGCTGAAAAAAGCCATGATAGCAATTTTCTCCATATCAACTGTGGCTTGCATCGGCATCTTGTGGTGCACCTTTAAAATATTTTTTTGATAAGCAACAATGCTCCGTGTATGTCCCCCGGCACGGAGCATTGTTGTTTTCTACTATTAAACGACAAAATTTCAAAAATGTTTGTTGCAAATTACGCTATTGACTATTAACAGATTTTTTTATATAATATATGATAACAAACTTTTTACGAAAGGGCGTGTTTATTATTACTCACGATAAATTTGCATACGAAGGCCTTACCTTTGATGACGTGTTGCTCGTACCGCAGAAATCGGACATCACTCCCGATATGGTTGACCTCAGCACACAACTTACAAAGAAAATCAAACTTAACATTCCTCTTATGAGTTCTGCTATGGATACCGTTACAGAATCTGCGTTGGCTATTGCCATTGCCAGAGAGGGCGGCATAGGCATCATTCACAAGAATATGACTATCGAGCAGCAGGCGATTGAGGTAGACAAAGTTAAGCGTTCTGAACACGGCGTTATAGCAGACCCCTTTCATCTGTCGCCGGAGCATACTCTGCGTGATGCAGATGCGCTTATGGGTAAATACAAAATTTCAGGTGTGCCGATTGTAGATAACGACAAACTCGTTGGTATTATCACAAACCGCGACCTGCGTTTTGAAACAGATTACTCAAGGGCTATCGGCGAGGTTATGACTAAAGATAACCTTATCACAGCGCCCGTAGGTACTACTATGGAAGAGGCACAGGAAATCCTGCGTAAGCATAAGATTGAAAAACTGCCCATCGTAGATAAAGATTTTAAATTAACAGGTTTAATCACCATTAAAGATATTGAAAAAAGCGTTAAGTACCCCAACGCCGCTAAAGACTCTAACGGAAGACTTCTCTGCGGTGCGGCTATAGGTGTTACGGCAGATGTTCTTGACCGTGCAAAAGCATTGGTTGACGCTAAAGTAGACGTTTTGGTGCTCGACAGCGCTCACGGACATTCACAGAATATCATTAACTGCTTGAAGAAAGTTAAAGAGGCATTCCCGGAGGTTGACGTTATTGCAGGTAACATTGCAACAGCCGAGGCGGCAAAAGAACTTATAGAAGCAGGTGCAGACGCTATTAAAGTAGGTATAGGCCCAGGCTCTATCTGTACAACACGTGTTGTTGCAGGTGTGGGCGTACCGCAGATAAGCGCTATTTACGAGGCTGCTCAGGTTGCTAAAGAATACGGAATTCCCGTTATTGGCGACGGTGGCGTTAAGTTCAGCGGCGACCTGCCCAAGGCAGTTGCAGCAGGCGCAGACGTTATTATGATAGGCTCGCTCCTTGCAGGCTGCGAAGAAAGCCCCGGCGAAGAGGAAATCTATCAGGGCAGACGCTTTAAAGTATACCGTGGTATGGGCTCACTTGCCGCTATGGAAAAAGGCAGTAAAGACAGATACTTCCAGACAGGCAGTAAAAAACTCGTTCCCGAAGGTGTTGAAGGCCGTGTACCTTTCAAAGGCCCGCTTGCAGACACAGTGTTCCAGTTAATCGGTGGATTGCGCTCAAGTATGGGTTACTGCGGAACACCTACTATTGCAGAACTTAAAGAAAAAGGTAAGTTTGTACGCATTACCGCTGCTGGTTTAAGAGAGAGCCACCCGCACGATATTTCAATCACCAAAGAGGCTCCAAACTACAGCACAAACGTATAACAACATATATACATTAAAACTCCCCGTTTAATATAACGGGGAGTTTTCTTTTTTCCAACCTAAAATAAAGCCCATTTCAAAAAACAATTCTCTTTCGCATTTTATATACAAATCTATCATTTCATTAAGTAGTTCTGTTTCGTTTTCGTTAAGTTTGGACTCTGCAATTTGGCGTATAACTTTCTTGGCAAGTTTTGTATCGCTTGAAGCGTTTTTAAAAGATAAATCGTAATCATAATGTTCATTTTCAAGTATATCTTTTAAATCTTCTTCTAAATATGTCATTCCGACGCTTGCAAGTATTCGTCTTAATCTTGTTCTGTTTATGTCCATAATAAATACCCCCTGAAATTAAAAAAGGTGCGTCCGCAAAGGAACGCACCCAAAAAGTGCTTCCTGTTTGTTTGCGACATAACTCATTCCAGTGGGTACGAGTAACAGGAGAACACCTTTTGACAGGTATTCTCCCACTGGAATTCTTGCTTATTCAGTTATGTCGCAAGTAAATTATACCATATTATAAAATTAAGGTCAAGAGAATAATTTTGGCTACGAAGCCATTTTGGTTTTAGGGGTTTTTAGGGGTGAAACCCCTGAACGGTTTTAGGGGTCCGGGGGAATCCGAACCCCCGGGACTTTTGGTACTTTTAGTCATAAAAGTACATTTAAAAATTTATTTTTAAAATAAAAGATTCTCCAAGGGGGCTTCCCCCTTGGCAACCCCCTTGTCGACTGATTACAGAATTGGACAAATTAAACGCTCAGCGTTCCTGCTCTCTCACCGCCGCACAAAACGGAAACTCATTCCTAGTTGTGCTAAAACGGCGCTATATTTGTAATAGGAAATATAACCGCGCCGTTTTACGGTTAAGCAGTCACGCTTTCGCTGTAATTTGTATACCAATTCCTTCATAGGTCGACATTTTAAAACCGCATACCAATAAGATATACTGAAAATAATAAAAATAACCCCCGTACATAAGTACGAGGGTCATTTGTTATTAAAACATTTAATTATTTAACTGTTTTATTTCCTTTAAACAGTACCCAGAACTGACCTGAAATGAAGATTGAAGAATAGGTACCTGCTACAATACCGATAATAAGCGGCAGAGCAAAATCTTTAATTGAAGGAACACCCAAAATGTACACCATTACGATTGTAAGCAAAGTTGTAATTGATGTGTTGATTGAACGTCCCATAGACTGCCATACGCTTTTATTAACAACATCGCCGAAAGTTTCTTTCTTTAAGAATCTTGTGTTCTCTCTGATTCTGTCGAAAATAACGATTGTTGCGTTAATTGAATAACCAAGTATTGTAAGAATAGCAGCAATGAAAGATGTATTTACGGGGAACTGGAAGATTGCATAAATAGCAATCATCATAAGCATATCGTGAACAAGTGCCAGCACCGCTGAAATACCCGAAAGAACTTCAAAACGGAATGTGATGTAGATAAGCATCAATATTGCCGCAATGCAGATTGAAAGTGCCGCATTTGACCAGAGTTCCTGACCAACGCTTGCGCTTACGTTATCTACTGACATAACTGTTGAGTTCTCGAATTTTGCTGTAAGCGCCTCTGTAACCTTTGTACGGAGTTCTGTGTCGATTGCAGTTGTTTTAACAAGTGCGCCGTTATCGTCAGTTTTCTGTACGCTTGAAACGGTTACACCCTCAACAGCGTCTACACAATCCCTTACAGCCGCTTCATCATATGCAGTACCGAGGTCTACATATATAGCAGTACCGCCGGTGAAATCGATATCAGTATTAAGGCCGTTGATAGCAAAGCAAACTGCACCGATTAATAAAATAATAATTGAAATTGAAAAGAATATCTTTCTATTATTAACGATATTAAACATTCTGTTTGCCTCCTTTCACAGCACTGTAGAGTTTGGGGTTTTTAAGGTTGAAACCAATCATCTGTTTAAGCAGGAATCTGGTAACAAAAATTGCTGTAAACATACTTACGATTGTACCGATAAACAATGTTACTGCAAAACCTTTGATTGTACCTGTACCAAAGTAATAAAGAACTGCTGCTGCAATCAAAGTTGTTATGTTAGAGTCAACAATTGCAGAGAATGCACGTTTGAAACCTGCCTCTACAGAAGCACGCAGTGTTTTGCCTACGCCGAGTTCTTCTTTAATTCTTTCAAAGATAATTACGTTTGCGTCAACTGCCGTACCTATTGTTAAGATAACACCTGCTATACCGGGCAGAGTAAGGTTTACTCTGAACAGTGAAAGGATAATTGCTACGATTGAAATATAACCAACCAGTGCGATATCTGCAATAAGACCGCACATACGATACATAACAATCATAAATATCGCTACAAGCAACAAGCCGATTGCACCTGCCAAAAGGCTATTATCAAGTGCTTTTTCACCAAGCTGCGGTCCAACGCTTCGAAGTTCTATATCTTTAAGTGCGAAAGGCAACTGACCCGACTGAATCTGTCCTGCCAGAGTTGTTGCGATTTCCTGTGTGAAGTCACCTGTGATTACGCAGGTTTCGCTGTCGATTTTTTCAGATACTCTTGGTGCAGAAATCATCTCTTCGTCTAAGTAAATAGCGATTATATTGTTGCCGTCTGCAAGAGTAGAAATTCTTTCTGTTGCTTCAGCAAACTTTTTCTGTCCGTCTGATGTAAGTTCAAGTTGTACAAGGTAGCCTTTGTTACCGCTATTATCAATCTGCTCGTAAACAGCCTTGGCGCTCTTAACATCATCGCCGCCAACTAAGACAACATTACCCTCGTAATCTCTGAAAGTCAGTTTTGCTGTAGCACCCAAAAGTGCAACTGCCTCTTCAGGATTTGTGATTGAAGGGATTTCCACACGCACACGTTTGTCACCCTGCTGTGAAACAACTGCCTCATGGTAACCCTGCATATCAAGACGGCTTCTAAGTACCGCTTTAACTGCAGCCATATTGTCCTCAGACACGTCTTCGGCGGTGTCTGCCTCAAATACTATAACAGAACCTCCTGCGAGGTCTAAACCTCTTTTAATTCCATTTTCTGGGTCAAGCGCTTTCGGAATGGAATAGTTTCCGATAGTAAGTCCGCAAGCAGCGATGTATGCCAGAATGGCTATAACCAAAACCGCAAGCGTAAACTTTGCAATGCTTTTTGATTTCATTTATAATCCTCCTTAGTGTAATGAAATTCCAATATTATAATTATATAATTTATTATATAAATTGTCAAGAGTAAGTATGGTTTTTAAACCATTCTCAGTTTTTTAAGTCTAATTCTTTATGCAGCCGTTCTTTTCGTTTTGCGCTTTGTTTCACACCGCTTAAAGTGATTTTTTCTCTCCTGCCCGTTACAACTCCAAAAACATACCTTACAGCAAGAATAAGCCAGCAAACCGGCAGTAACATTTTATATCTGGAAATTTTAAACCATTTATACGAACGTGCGTTTAATGCGTCTACCATCTTTAAAATACTGCTTTTTTTATTCGACTCGGCATACACCGCAGCAACAAATCCGGAAGATTTATCCGTTGAATTCCCCGCACCCGACAACAAAAAGTCACTGATAAGCATATCAACAACTTCGTCTGAAAAATTATTATGTATTTTATCAGCATTGTCAGTTTTAAAATATTTATCCGACAAGCACAGCAATGCGTCTGCCAGTTTATGGAGTTTTAATTCTTTAAGTTGCGGGTATACTTTTCCATTCCAAACATCAGTTGAAATGCTGTCAGAAAACACAAGCCAATCAAGCAATAGTCTGAAATTAATATTATTCTCTTTCATATGGCGCTTCATATGCAACAACAATGAAACCGCCTGATGCTCAGTTTTCAATACAGGGAATTCAAACTCATCCAGCCTTCCGGTTTGAGCATCTTTTATCCAGTTGCCAACAATTCCTGCCGACAAAGCATTTTCATCTTCGCTTTCAATAATATGTTTATGTATTTCAACGCTGAATCCTTCAAAACGCAAAGCGTAATGGAATTCATGCTTTGCACTTTTCTCGTTTTTTTCCTGCCCTTGAAGAAAAATATCGACGGTTTTGTCAAAATCTTCTTCCGACACCAGAATATCAATATCACCCAAAAGTCTGAGTAACGGCTCTTTATAAAATGAAGCAACGCTGCTTCCTTTTAAAACGGCACATTTTATATTGTTCTCACGTAAAACCTTAACAACTTTGTTTTGAACAGACAGGTTATTAAGATTTCTGAATATAAAAAGTTTTACCAATTTATCTAAATTATCAGGAATCTGAGCATCACACATTTTAAGTGCTTTCCATATAAACGCCTGACAAAAATGACGTTTTGCTATACAAATTAATTCTTCCATATTACTTTCTTCTATAGAATAAGTTAATTTGATGTCCTCATTAAACACGCTTTTCCGTATTAAATCAATAAATATTTTTTCTGATTTATTCACAGCAATCACCTTGCAATGCGTTTTCTTCATCTTCCAATAATTCCATCTCTTGTTCCGTTTCAAATTTGAAATTCAAATTAATCATAGTAAAAATAACATAGATGGGTTTAAATACACCTAACGACATACTTAACGACATAATAATATATCCTATCAAAACAGAAAAACATATTTTTTCTTTACTCCGCCATGCACGTTTTCCAAAGGCGATATACATCAGGATTATCAAGACTAATCCGATTATGCCAAGTTCAAATAATGTTTCAATCCAAAGATTATGCGCAACTTTTCTTGAATAAACCCTTATTGCCGCTGCCCCAACACCCGCAAAATGTCTTACAAAGCCAAAATCGGCATATTGTTCAAGCAAAGATTGCCATATATCAAATCTGCCGGCTCCTCTGTCTTCTTCGGTATAACTCAAATCAAAACGGGCAAGAAGTTCTTCAGGCATTATTGCCATTATAATCATATATACAAAAACAAGTATCAAAGCCGATATAATAAAACCTTGTATCTTATTTTTATTTGAATTATTTAGCAAATAACAGCAAATACATGCTCCGATAACTGCAATTAATCCGCCTCTTGAACCTGTCAGCAATACAAAGATAATCATCAGAACAAATGATACTATAGACGAAACTCTTTTTTGACGGTTAAATATATTTTTAAAATAATATACTATCGGGTACATTAAAAAACCACATAAGTAGTTCGGGTCTTGCGCCTGTCCGCCCGACACGATAATAACCCTGAACTCACTTGTAACTCTACTGAAAAACAGCATTAACACTAAAACAAACCAACCGCTTAACACTATTGCTTTTTCTAAAAACTTTAACTCCCGTTCATTTCTTGAAATTGAACCGCATACTATTATCATCATATAATTTAAAGATAACGATATAATTCTTTCAAGAGTATTTGATACATTACCGGAATAAAACAGCGAAAAACAGTTCCAGCAAATATACAACGCCATTATAGATATCAGTCCAAATGAAAAGTTCATTCTTTTAATATCACCCAAAAGAGTTACACCAACAACCAAAAACGATAATAGTTTAGACACCGATCCAAGCCCTATATTTATAAAGTCCAAAGGCAACAGAAATAAATATAGTGCAAAAACAATAGTGCTTTTAGATAATCGTTCTTCTCTTATTTCTTCAAGTTGCATTAAAACCGCTCCCATCACCGAAAACTATTTGTAAATTTCCAAATAATTTTCAGCCATTTTTTTTGCTGAAAACCTTTCAGCCTCTGCTTTTACTTTTGTTCCGTGTTTATGTCGTAATTCAAAATCCTTATAATATTTTTCAAAACCGCCTGCGATGTCTTGTGGCTCTGTAGAAACAAAAACTGCACATTCATCATTTAACATATCGGGAACCCCTCCCACCGCTGTCGTAACAATCGGTAATCCTGTTCCCATTGCCTCTATCAGCGCCAACGATATGCCTTCATACAAAGAAGGTAAAGTAAATATATCGGCTTTATGTAAAAAAGGAAATACATTTTCCTGTTTGCCTAAAAAGTTTACGTTATGAGAAAGTCCTTTTTTTTCAACAAGTTTTTCTATATCACTCTGAAGTTCCCCGTATCCTATTAAATTCAATTCAGTGTCGGGATACTTATTATTAAAAATTTCAAAAGCATTGATCAATCCAAAATGATTTTTTGCTTCTTTAAAGGAACCAACGTGTAAAACTTTAAAATTACCATTTACTGAATAATCGGTTTTTTCAATGCATTTTAACAAACTGCTTCCATTTAAAACAACAGGTATTTTTTCTTTTGGCAAACCGTACTCTTCTTCAACTGTTAAACACACCTCTTTGCTTAACGCCACCGGAATGACCCCAAAGTGTTTATAAAAGAATTTATTAAATGTTCTGTCTTTTTTACCAAGTTCCTTTGTGGCAATACTGTGAATAGTATGTACTTTTCGTTTAACTCCGGCAATCACTGCCGCCGGAAACGCATATTTACCGGTATACAAATGTGTATGTATAACATCAGGCTTTTCATTTTTCAATATTTTTAACATTTTCCAAAACATTGAAAAATCAAATCCGCCTTTTTTACCAAGGTATCTGATTTCAACACCGGATTTCTCCATACGCTGTGCAATTTCAGAATGGTTATCATACATACTCAGAACTATAACTTCGTGATTTAAAGCAAGCAGTTCATAAACAAGATTTTCACACATAATCTCTGCTCCGCCAAATCCAAAATCGGGTATAATCTGAATTATTTTCATAGTTCTCCCTCACAACAATTTATTTCCAAATGCACATAATATCACATAATAATTTTATCACAAATACTTTTTAAAATCAACATTTAATAGAAAAAAGCAGAGGAAAGTTTTCCTTTCCTCTGCTTTTTACATTTTTCTCGGTATTAATATTCAACCGTTTTAACTTTTTCGTTATCTATAAACATATCTACAAGTTTTCCTTTATTATAATCGAGGGGGAATTTTGCGTGAATGTCAAGATTAATAATTCCCGATGCACTCTTATCCATTTTGATATTGAGAATTTCTATACCGTCCCCCACAAGTTGAGAGCGCACATAGTCCAATGTGTCGCCCGCTTCCGTAATACGGATTGAGATAAGTTCTGCAGACGGGGTACGCAACGCCTTAAAGTGCCCGTGGAACACAAACTGCACAATCGTGATAGTAACAGCCGTTGCAATACCAACACTGTACATTCCTGCACCTATCGCCATACCGATACCGGCAGTCGCCCATATGCCTGCGGCAGTAGTCAAACCGCTTATTGCGTTTTTGCGCACAAATATGGTACCAGCACCTAGGAAACCGACACCCGTTACAATCTGCGACGCTATACGCGATGCGTCTGCCTTTCCGAATTCTGCAAGCGAGTCAGCAAATCCGTATTTTGAAACCACCATCATAAGCGCCGAGCCGAGCGCCACTATAAGGTGCGTGCGAATACCTGCCTCTTTCATTCTGTTTTTACGTTCATATCCAATTACAGCGCCACATATTCCTGCTATAATTATGCGCAAAAAATACTCGCCGTGCTCCAAAAAATGCATCAAAATATAATCCTGATAACTCATTTTATCTATTCACTCCTTTCGAAACATTCTATCACAACAGTATATGATTGTCAACTGACAGTTTATGAATTCAGTCAAAGCACACATAAAAGCATTGGAATTTTGTGCACAATATCAACTATCAGTATCAGAAACTGTTTTTAAATTATCATTGCAATTTGTTTTAATTTGGTATACAATATATATAAATGTTTTTCGCACGCCCGAAGCGAAGAACATACGAACGATTTTTTCGGGCAGAAAGGCTTTGACTTATTATGAAATTATGGGGCGGCAGATTCAGCAAAAACACCGACTCTGAGGTTAACGATTTTAACTCATCAATCCGTTTTGACGGAAGAATGTATGCTCAGGATATCCGCGGCAGCATAGCACACGCAAAAATGCTCGGCAAATGCGGCGTAATATCGGAAAGCGACAGCGAAACACTTGTTAAAACATTAAAAGAACTTCTTACCGATATTGAAAACGGAAAAGTTGAGTTTATGACCGATGCAGAAGATATACATATGAATGTGGAAACTCTGCTTATTGAACGCATAGGCGATGTCGGCAGAAGACTGCATACCGGCAGAAGCAGAAACGACCAGGTAGCACTTGATATCAAGATGTACCTTATGGACGAAGAAAAAGATATTTATGCGCTTTTAAAAGACCTTCTTAATTGCATTATGGATATGGCAGAGGAGCATTTAGATACCATTATGCCGGGCTATACGCATTTGCAAAAGGCACAGCCAATCACCCTGGCGCATCATCTTATGGCATATTTTGAAATGTTCAAGCGTGACTGCACACGTCTTGCCGACTGGAGAGTGCGCACCAACGTAATGCCGCTTGGCTCGGGCGCTTTGGCGGGCACTACATACCCGTTTGACAGACAGTTCGTTGCTGACCAGTTGGGCTTTGACTCCATCACCTTAAACTCACTCGACGGGGTATCAGACAGAGATTACGTTATAGAACTTGCAAATTGCATTTCTATTATAATGGTACATTTAAGCCGTTTCTGCGAAGAACTGATTCTCTGGAACTCAAATGAATTTTCATTTATTGAGATGGACGACGCCTGCTCTACGGGAAGTTCAATAATGCCACAGAAGAAAAATCCCGATGTAGCAGAACTTATCCGCGGTAAATCCGGCAGAGTGTTCGGCGACCTGATGAGCATACTTACAACTATGAAAGGTCTGCCGCTTGCATATAACAAAGATATGCAGGAAGACAAAGAATGTATATTTGATGCCGTAGATACCATAAAACTGTGCCTGCCGGTATTTACTAAAATGATACGCACTATGAAGATAAACAAACCCGTTATGGAACAAGGAGCAAAAGGCGGCTTTACCAATGCAACAGATGCGGCTGACTATCTTGTTAAAAAAGGTATGCCTTTCCGCAAAGCGCACGAAGTTGTAGGCAAAATGGTTGCATATGCGCTTGATAAAGGAAAGAGTCTTGACGAGTTTACCATGGACGAATTCAAAGCGTGCAGCGATATTATAGAAGATGATATATACCATGCAATTGACCTTAAAACCTGCGTAAACGACCGTAAGATTATCGGCGGTCCTGCAAAAGAAGCCGTACTGTACACAATCAACATCGAAAAAGAATGGCTTAAAAATATGTAAAATGTTTCCATAAATAAATGTTGCCTTCCACCGCTTAGCATATTCAGGCGGTTTCAGGCAACATTTTTTATTCCAATTATTAATTTGGTAGTATTGTTATTTTTAGCCGCCTAAACATCCCAAGCGGATAAAAATAACAGCACCATTAAAAACAACGCACAAAAAAGGACTTGGTTTTCCAAGTCCTTTAATTTTTACTGAAATATTCTTCTTGCAGTTGAGTAAGTATTTGCGTAGTATCCGCTGTTGATAGTGATAATCTCAACACTTCTGCCGGGCTGGGGTGAGTGAATCATCATACCATTGCCGACATAAATACCTGCGTGGCTGATGTTGTAACCGTTTGTTACAAAGAACACCAAATCGCCGGGGATAAGATTTTCTTTACTTACATAAACACCATTTGATGTTTGTGAAGCGGCTGTTCTGTTAAGGTTAACCCCTAACTGTGAGTAGCAGTACTTGGTAAATCCTGAACAGTCAAAACCTGCAGGTGACATACCGCCGTATCTGTAAGGTGTGCCGATATACTGCTTAGCGATATCAACTACTCGCTGACCTTTAGTTCTTTCTGCGGCATAACGTGAAGCCTCAGACACATCAACAACTTTTACATAATCGCTGATAAGGTAAGCGTCAGCACCGTTATACTTAACTTTGTACCAAAGGCCTTCAACACCTATAATATCAACTATAGTACCGTAGGTGTACTGGCCTGCAATTGCGCAGTTTGTATTTGGCTGTGTGCGGATGTTGAGCACGCCCGCCAGAACCACGCCGCATTTTCCTGCTGCAAAAGTAACGCAAGCAAAGGAAGAAACTATCATTATCATCACTATCAGCGCTGCAGCAAATTTTGCTGATCTGCGCTTTAAACTATGTATCATTAGTAAATCTCCTGACCGTATATAAACAAATATTATATGCAACTTATATTTGTATTATACCTCAGAAGAACAAAAATGTCAAACTTTTTTAACATTTAATTAACAAATGCCCGGTTTTTCGGACTATATCCACAATAAAACTGCAATTCTTTTGTGCATATGCAACAATAGAAAAATGTAATAATTTGAAATTGTTAAAAATTATGGATTTTCTTTAACAATTTCTTTTATTTCGCTATTGAGGTTTGCCTTTCTGTTATATACACGTATTACGCAAATCCACAAAATAAGAATCAGGCCGCACAAAGGCGCAGTAATATACGCAGGAGCGCCCAGCAAGTAGCAAATCCCCATAACAGCAAACACCGCAATAATTGGCAGCATATAAACAAGAAATGCGGCAATATACACTCTTCCCGTAGGCATATACAAAATTACCTTGTCGCCCACATTTGCATTGGCAGAGTTTTTAGCCTCTATATCATAAACGGGATTTTCACACAAGCCACACGAAGAACATTCGCCCGAACATGCAGATTTTTTCTCAATACGCACGATGGCACGAGTTCCGTTAATATTTACAACTGTTCCCTCTCCCGTCATAGGTCTCTCCTTTTAAAAGTTTACTGTGTGCAGCTGATATAAAACTCACTTGAGTATATTTAGGTGAGTTTTATATCAACTGCATCACTTCATTTATAAACAATATACTATTACTTAATTAAATACTTTTTATTAAGTTCTGCAAGCGCCGTATCAACACAAGACTCGTCTACCAGCAAAGAAATCTCATTTACAGATGCGCTTATAAGTTTAACCATTATGTCCGCCTGCGCCAAAACACCCAAAACCTCCGCCGTAATGCCCGCATCATCAGAAAGTGCACTGCCTGAAAGGGTAAGTTTTGCATTACTGCTGCTGATATGGCATAAAAAGTGCGGAATTACGCTTCGCATCTCACCCATAGCAGCAACTGCCCTTCCAAGATACTCGCTAAGTATAGTAAACGACATATTCATTTTACCCTTGTTGTGTGGCGTAAGTGTTATGGTATCAACATTTATACCACGGTCGGCGATTTTTTTAAAAATAGATGTGAGTATCCCACCGTCGCAGTTTAAGTCGTTAACTGTAATTAAAGTTATGCTGTCTGTTACATCTATATCGGTTATAGCGCTTTTTATCATATAAACAATCCCCTTTTGCAATAAATTCTCTCTTTTATTATATGCAAAAAGGGGATATTATGCTAATTATGCGTTAACAAGGTCTTCCATATTGTACATTCCGGGTTGTTTGCCAACTAAATATTTAGCCGCTTTAATAGCGCCTACGGCAAAAACTTCTTTGCCCATAGCAGTGTGTTTAACCTCTATAACCTCGTCATTACCGGCAAAAATTACGCTGTGCTCGCCGACGATTGTGCCGCCTCGCACACTGTGAATACCAATCTCGCTCTGTTCTCTTTTTTTGCGAACAAAGTGGCGGTCGTAAACATAATCAACATTGCCCTTGAGTGAAGACGAAATTTCGTCTGCAATCATAAGCGCCGTACCGCTTGGTGCGTCTATCTTCTGATTATGATGCTTTTCTATAATTTCAATATCAAAATTGCCTTCCAGCACAGACGCAGCCCTTTTAACAAGGCTTATCAAAAGATTTACGCCCACCGACATATTCGCCGAAGAAAAAACAGGAATACGTTTTGAAAGTTCGGCAACCTTTTCCCTTTGGACCGTGCTTAATCCCGTTGTAGCAAGCACAAACGGTATGCGCCTATCACCGCAGAAAGATATAAGCGAGTCAAGGCAAGCGGGGTTTGAAAAATCTATAACCACGTCAACCTTTTCTTTAACATTGCTGAGGTCGTCATAAACGGGAAATGCGTCTGAATCGGTATTGATATCGTATCCGCAAACGATTTCTGCAGCACTGTCATTTTCAAGTATTTTGGTGATGACTTTGCCCATTTTTCCGTTGCAACCGCTTAAAAGAATATTTATCATAAGTGTATCACTTCCTTATTTAAAAATGTAGGGGCGGATACTTTCATCTGCCCCTACAAAAACGTGTGTTATTTAAGTAATCCGTATCCGATAAGTGCTTTTTTAAGCACCTCTACGTTTTTATCTTCCATTTCGCACAGAGGCATACGCAAATCACCTGCAGGGAAACCGAGTAAGTTCATAGCAGTTTTAACGGGGATGGGGTTAACCTCACAGAAAAGTGCGCTGATAAGAGGAAGCATCTTAAGTTGGATATCAAGTGCTTTTTCTCTCTCACCATTAAGGTAAAGATGTACCATATCGTGAGTGTCTTTAGGTGCAATGTTTGCAATAACAGATATAACACCCTTACCGCCTGCCGCAAGCATAGGCACAGTAATATCGTCATTACCTGAATATATATCCATATCGTCGCCGCAAAGTGCTTTGATTTCGAGTGCTCTGGCAATATCACCGGTAGCCTCTTTAATTGCTACGATGTTATCCACTTTAGAAAGTTCTTTTGCAGTTTCGGGCTTAATGTCTGTACCTGTACGGCTCGGAACATTATAAAGTATGCAAGGGATATCTATACTGTCTGCAATAGCAGAGTAATGTTTGATAAGTCCCTTCTGTGTTGCTTTGTTATAATAGGGAGTAACAAGCAGAACTGCGTCTGCGCCAAGACGAGCAGCCTCTTTTGTAAGTTCAATGCCGTGTGCAGTGTCGTTACTGCCGGTACCTGCAATAACAGGTATAGCGCCGTTTACTTTTTTAACAGCATACTCAACAACAGCAAGATGCTCTTTATCCGGCATTGTGGCAGACTCGCCCGTAGTGCCGCAAATTATAATAGCATCGGTAGAGTTGTCTATATGATACTTAAGAAGGCTTCCAAGCGCCTCGTAGTCTACCTGTCCGTTTTTAAAAGGAGTTATCAAGGCTACTCCTGAACCTGTGAATACGGTCTTTTTCACTGTAATACCCACCTTTTCAAAATAGCATAATTATTGTGGCAACTTATTTGTTTTCGTTCATTTCGATAAGTTTCTGAGCAATCTGCACCGCATTGGTTGCAGCACCTTTTCTGATATTATCTGCAACTACCCAGAGGTTTACACCGCTTTCAACGCTCTCGTCACGTCTGATTCTGCCGACGAATACTTCGTTTTTGCCTTTAGCGTTTACAGCCATGGGGTATACTGCGTTGGCAATATCGTCTTGCACAACTAAACCTTCCATATCAGCAAGAACTTTTTTAAGTTCGTCTAAATCAAAATCATTGTAGAACTCTACGTTGATAGATTCACTGTGGCAGTCAAAAACAGGTACACGAACTGTTGTAGCGGTAATCTTCATATCGTCATCGTGCAAGATTTTGCGTGTTTCGTTAACCATCTTCATTTCCTCTTTAGTGTAACCATTATCGAGGAACACATCTATCTGAGGTAAGCAGTTGTTAGCAATCGGGTGGTTGAATTTTTTAGGTGCTTCGCCTTTAAGGCCGTTTTCCAAATCCATATATCCGCCCATACCTGCGCCTGAAACAGCCTGGTATGTAGAATATACAACTCTCTTGATTTTATATTTATCGTGCAGTGCTTTAAGCGGAACCATAGCCTGAATTGTAGAGCAGTTGGGGTTAGCGATGATGCCTTTGTTCCATGCGATGTCTTCGGGGTTAACCTCAGGAACTACAAGCGGAACTTCGGGGTCCATTCTCCATGCGCTTGAGTTATCTATAACAACAACGCCCTTTGATGCTGCGATAGGTGCAAACTTCTCACTTGTAGAGCCGCCTGCCGAGAACAGAGCAATGTCGATATCTTTATCAAATGAATTTTCGGTAAGTTCTTCAATAACGTACTCCTTACCCATAAATGTAACTTTTGAGCCTGCGCTGCGTGCTGACGCCATAAGATAATAATTTTCTACGGGCAGGTTTACCTCTTCCAGAACTTTAAGGAAGGTTCTTCCAACCATACCTGTTGCACCAACAACAGCAATGTTATATTTTTTCATAAAATATCAATCCTTTCATACTTTTCCTATTCTATATCATACCACTACGCCCCCTATAAGTCAATAGCAGTTATATTAAAATCAAGTTAAAAAAACACCGTTTTCATTGACAACTTGCATAGTTTTCTTTAATGTGATATTATAGGTGTAATATGAAATGAGGGATAATTTTGCGTAAAATTATATCGTTTTTTCTTGTATGTACTCTTTTACTTTGCTGCCATACAACAATATATGCCGAAGAGACGGCTGTTGACACTATTAAAATAGGTCTTTTCTACGGCTCTACCGCAAAAGAAAGCGTAAACATAAGTTCGGAAAGCGGCTTTTATATGGGATATGAAGCAGACGGCGAGTTTGTTCAGGAAGCAGAACTTGCGGAAAACTCTGTAACTGTAACCGCAGGCGAAGGCACAACCATTGCAATAGGCTCGTACATATACGATGCCGACCAATTCCCCATTCTGTACCCCATAGAGGGCAATGTAACTGTAGACGGCACAGAGTACAGAGGCAGCGTGCAGTTTAAGCGCATAGACGGCGGTGCGCTGACGGTTATAAATGTGGTAAATATAGAACAGTACCTTTACAGCGTTATCGGCAAAGAGATGAGCCCCAGTTGGAATATAGAAGCACTCAAGGCTCAGGCGGTATGCGCAAGGGGCTTTGCCATAAGCAACTATAACAAATTTTCAAAATACGGCTTTAACTTAGACACTACAACAACAAGTCAAGTTTATAAAGGCATATCAACAGAAACAGAAAGTACACGGCGTGCAGTTGACGAAACTAAAGGTCAGGTTTTAAAGCACGACGGAAAAATAATTCAGTCAATCTACTGTGCTTCTATGGGAGGTGCAACTGCCAACGCAGAAAATGTGTGGGGTGGTTCGTATCCGTATCTGGTAAGCGTTACAGACCCATACGAAAATCCCGACGAAGCAACTAGATACAGTTGGAGCATAACCTTGTCTGCAGATGATATTAAAAAATGTCTTTCCGATGCAGGTATAAATGTAGGCGATATTACATCTGTTGAGATTGTAAGTCAGGACGATGCAGGGTATGTAACAGAACTACTGTTCACGGGTACTGAAGGCACTCACACAGCAAAGAAAAGCAGTTGCCGCACAATATTCGGCGGTAAACTCCACAGCCAGCGATACACAATAGCAGGTGGCGAAGAAACATATCCAAGCATCAGCATAATATCTTCAAACGGCATATTTACAAAACCGTCAAACGAAATATACGTGCAAGGTGCAGGGAAGATGAGTGTGCTAAGCGTACTCTCTGCCACTTTGTCAAAAATATTTGCGCCGCAGTCAGGCGAAACATTTGCCGCAGGTGAGTACACCTTCAATGGCAACGGCTGGGGACACGGTGTAGGTATGAGCCAATGGGGCGCAAAAGCAATGGCTGATAAAGGCTTTACATACGAGGATATACTCACATTCTACTATACTGGCACATACCTTGAAAGCGCATACTGATTAGGAGAGATACACTTTGAAAACATCTGATTTTTATTACGACTTACCACCCGAACTTATTGCCCAGACACCGCTTGCTGACAGAAGTTCGTCACGGCTTTTGGTGCTTGGTAAAGAAACCGGCGAAATTGAGCATAAACATTTTTATGATATTGAAAATATGCTTGGCAAAGGCGACTGCCTTGTGCTAAACGACACAAGGGTACTTCCCGCAAGGCTGTACGGTGCAAAAGAGGGCACGGGCGGAAAGATCGAGTTTCTGCTTTTGAACCGCATCGCTCGTGACAGATGGGAAGTAATTTTAAAACCCGGCAAAAAAGCCAAACCCGGTGCAAAGTTCGTGTTTGGTGACGGCTTGCTTAAAGCCAAGATTATAGAAACTGTAAACGACGGCAACAGAATTGTGGAATTTACCTACGATGGCGTGTTTGAAAACATACTCGACCAACTTGGCGAGATGCCACTGCCACCGTATATAACAGAAAAACTGCAGGACAAAGAACGCTACCAGACCGTCTATTCTAAAAATGACGGAAGCGCAGCAGCACCAACTGCAGGTCTGCATTTTACAAACGAACTTTTAAAGCGTATTGCAAACAAAGGTGTAAAAATTGCATACGTAACCCTTCACGTGGGGCTCGGCACATTCCGCCCCGTAAAGGTAGACGACGTAGAAAGCCACAAAATGCACTCGGAATTTTACATTATGACCGAAGAAACTGCAAATATTATAAATGAAACAAAAAAATCAGGCGGCAGAGTTATATCAGTCGGCACAACTTCGTCACGAGTTCTCGAAACCATTGCAGATGAAAACGGATTTGTAAAAGCACAAACAGGCTGGACAGATATTTTTATTTATCCCCCGTATAAATTCAAAACAGTCGATGCACTTATAACAAACTTTCACTTGCCAGAGTCAACCTTGCTGATGCTTGTAAGTTCGCTTGCAGGCAGCGAAAATATCCGTAAGGCATACGAAGAAGCCGTTAAAGAGCGCTACAGATTTTTCAGTTTCGGCGACGCTATGTTTATACAGTAACAGGAGATTATTTATGTTTAAACTATTAACCACAGACGGGCATGCCCGCAGAGGCGAATTCACAACAGTTCACGGAACGGTGCAAACACCCGTTTTTATGAATGTAGGCACACTTGCCGCCATAAAAGGCGCAGTGTCTACAGTTGATTTAAAGGAAGTAGGTTGTCAGGTACAACTTTCAAACACATACCATCTGCACGTGCGCCCCGGAAACGACGTTGTATACGATATGGGCGGTCTGCACAAGTTTATGAACTGGGACAGACCTATACTTACCGACAGCGGCGGATTTCAGGTGTTCTCACTTGCAGGGCTACGCAAGATTAAAGAAGAGGGAGTATACTTTTCTTCGCATATAGACGGCAGAAAGATTTTTATGGGGCCTGAGGAGAGTATGCAAATTCAGTCAAACCTTGCGTCTACTATCGCAATGGCATTTGACGAGTGCGTGGCACTGCCCGCAAAATACGAATATGCCAAAGCATCACACGAACGCACCATTCGCTGGTTGGAACGCTGTAAAGAAGAGATGTCACGACTTAATTCTTTAGACACCACCATAAACAAAAATCAGATGTTATTTGGCATAAACCAAGGCGCCACATTTGACGATTTACGTATAGAAAATATGCAGGCAATCGCAAAACTTGACCTCGACGGATATGCCATAGGCGGTCTTGCCGTAGGCGAAACTCACGAGGAAATGTACCACGTTTTAGATGTAGTTGTTCCTCACGCGCCCGAGGATAAACCCCGTTACCTTATGGGGGTTGGCACACCTGCAAATATTTTAGAAGCAGTAGACCGTGGTGTTGACTTCTTCGACTGCGTTATAGCAAGCCGAAACGCACGTCACGCAAACTTGTTTACAGAAAACGGTTATATGAATTTGCTCAATAAAAAATACGAGCGTGATCCTCTGCCTATTGACCCCGAATGTACCTGCCCCGCCTGCCGTAACTATTCAAGAGCATATATCCGACACCTGTTTAAAGCAGGCGAAATGCTTGCAATGCGCCTTTGCGTACTGCACAATCTGCATTTTTATAACAAAATGATGGCAGATATACGCACCGCTATAGAAGACGGCAGATACAAACAATTTAAAGAAGAAAAAATCGAAAAATACACACACAGAATGTAAAAAAAGAACGGATTTAAATCCGTTCTTTTTTTACAATATCCAAGATTTCTGTTGCATCGCCTATTATAACATCAGCACCGGCAGCAGTCAATTCCGCTTCATCACGGAATCCCCACAGAACACCCACTGCGAAAAGTCCTGCATTTTTGCCCGTTGCAATGTCAACTTTTGTATCGCCCACAAATATTACCTCTTCACAGTTGACATCAAGTTCTTTCATTATTTCAAAAACAGCGTCGGGGGCAGGTTTAAGCGGCACACCGTCCATTCCTCCACGCACAATATCAAATGTATCTTTCCCAAATATTTTATTTACAACGTCTACAGTTGCAAAGTGAGGTTTGTTTGAAAGTACTGCCGTTTTGTAGCCGTTGTCTTTAAGGCTTTTAAGCATATCCACAATCCCGTCATACGGGGCTGTTAGATAAAGTGTGTCGGCATCGTAAAGTTCGTTATATTTTTTAAAAACATTATCAAACTCCTCCGCTGTCCACTCACGAGTATAACTCATAGCACGTTCAACAAGCAATTTGGCACCATTGCCAACAAAATGCTTATATTTCTCTACGGGCACGGGATTAAACCCGTATTCCTCAAGAGCAGTATTGCAATAATATTCAATTGTATCAATAGTGTTTAAAAGTGTTCCGTCAAGATCAAATATAACTGCTTTTATCATTGTGTTCTCCTTTTAAAAGTTGAGTATATCAGTACTAAAATTCACCTAAATATGCCAAGTAAATTTTAGTGATGATACACAGAATGTTTTACACTATAATTATACAACTTCACAATTTATTGTCAATAGCAAAAGCAAACCGTTTCCAAACAGAAACGGTTTGCTTTTTTATTTTAGTGCTTTTTCAAGGGCTCTTTTCTACGGTAACTGTATACACTATCATATACTTCCTGAATGTTTTTTGTAACAGGCGCTGTTTGTATCAATCCCGTACATTCTGTTGCAGAAGCGGTACTACCCGGCAAAAAATCAGGAAAAAGTCTTCCGTCGCCGAGTTCATCGTCGTAAGAATCCGTCACATTTTCATTATTGAAAAAGGTTTTGTCATTCTCGCCCCATTTATATTTTCCTGCCTCGCTCACTTTTTTCAACCCCCGCAAATATTTTGTGCGCCAAGCAGTTTTTTATTAAAGAAATTTTTTCAAAAAAAGAAGTGACCCTTAATTACTTTTTTATGTAATCAAGGGTCACTTCTGTTCACTTTTGAAATCTAGTTTCACTGTATTACCTCTCTTTCCTTGTCTGCCTTTTGCTTCGTTATCACATCTTTACATTCACACACAAAATTCATTTTCCTCTAGCGAGAACAACCTGATGTTGTTAGTTGTGTTTTCAGCAAAAGGTGAATTTTTAAATTCTCATTGGACTCTACCTTCCTTTCTTCAACTATAGTATATCAAACCACAAGGGCGTTTTCAATTGATAAAATGCAAAAACTATTTCACCATTTTTTATATAAATAGCAGAAATTAGAAGTAATTTTTAAAAAGGGTATTTACAACGCAGTTTTATACATGATATAATTAATTTATGGTTGTGTTAAAAACGGGCATCTTTAAAAGATGCCCGTTTTTTATTTCAAATATTCTTTTTCATACTCAAGCACATCAATAACTTTGTTTTCAAGACGTGATTTTTCAGCCGCAAAGGTAGCAAGATGATTTTGTACTGATATCTGAATTTCGCTGAGCCATTCGTCCTTACGGTCTTCAGCAATATAGTCATACAGAGCGCTCACAATTCCTCTGTCGCCGCCACCGTGACCACCAACAATTGTGTCATCAAGTTTTTTACCGGTAGGCATAGTGGTTTCAAAAGTTCTTGTTTTAAAGTTAAAATACTCTATCGTATTTTCGCGCATATCACCGTAAATTTCGCCATCTGTGCCCATAACGCGGATAAATCTGCTGCCTTTGTTGAAAGCACACATATTAAACGATGCCACTCCGCCGTTTTCAAATTCAAGATTTACAACCTGATGGTCTACAACGTCATTATCACATTTAAAAACGCATTTTCCGTATTGAGTAGTTTTTAAAACTTCTATAATATCCTCGTCTGTTGGATTAACCTTATCAGTACAATAGTCTCTGCAGCCAATATCATTTTCGTTATTAAGATAAATCTTTATCGCATTATAATAACATTCATCAGCATATGGGCAACCGTCAATGCAATAATCCGGTGCACCTTCGGGAGCGTTTTCTTCTTTAAAGTATGAAAGCGAACCAAACGAATGAACCTTAGTACATTTGCAACCCATAAGCCATTGAATTATATCAATATCATGGCAAGCCTTTGCAAGAAGCATATTGGAACTTCTTTCAGTATTGCACCAATTTCCCCTTACATAACTATGGCTTTGATGCACATTGCCAACACACTCACTGTGATGTATAGAAATAACCTTTCCCAACTTACCCGCATCAATATATTCTTTAATTGCAGTAAAGAACGGAGCATACCTTAAAACATGGCAAACCAGCATCTTTACGCCTTTTTCTTTTGCGAAATTCGCAATATCTGCACACTCTTCGGGAGTGGGTGCTACCGGTTTTTCTAAAAGAATGTCGTATCCTTGCTCTATCGCTTTCATCGCAGGTGCATAATGCAGGCCGTCTGATGTTGCAATAACTGCAATATCTGCAAATTTAGGCAACGAGAGTAATTCCTCCCATGTTTCAAAGCACATATCGTCAGATACGTTATGTGTGTTTTTGATATAATCCCTGCGTGACTCAATTAAATCAGCAACTGCAACAACTTCAAACCCCATATCTTTCATATGGTTGGTATAAATGCGACCTCTGTTGCCTGCCCCTATCAAAATTACTTTTAAAGTATTCATAATTGTCTGCCTCCAATTATTTTCTGTAATGACACCATAGTACCACAATCAACAATTATTTACAATATTACAAACAAAAATATTTTTCTATTATAAAACTTTGCTTAAAGCGGGTTTGTATAGTTGCAAGTTCATCTTTTGCGTAGTCATATTAAACCTTAACATAAATAATATCTATTTTCTATACTTCAAAGTCAAAATAAATAGCCAAAAGAAATTCCGGGTACATAGAATTTCTTTTGGCATGCAATAATGTGACGATAAGGCAATTATTTATTGGCAGATAATAATCGCCTTATCAGGGAGTTAGCAATTTATTGAATTGATTTTTTCTTTTACTTTATCAGCATCAGTTTTGTTTATATATCCTGCTTCCATATAAAATTCAAGTGTTTCGTTCGGTGCAAGTACTTTTAACTGACCGTTATTTTTTGCATTTTCATATCCTATATGTTCAGCAGTAGCAGGAAGCACCATTCCCATAGAATCCTCATTATTGGTTCTTGAAATCCAGCGAACCCCGTTACTGAGAACATCCGTAGGATGTGACACATAGCATGCGCCATCATCTGTGTATTGCATTGTGTACGCTCTGCCGTTTTCGTCGGATTCATACTTAATACCAAAGCAGATTTCGGGGTCATAGCATTGACCTTTGGCACCTACTTTATTCATAATTGTAAGGTCTTTTTCAAGATTATCCATATAATCTGTTAATGCCTTTGTGCCGTCTGTTCTGTAAATTTTTATATGTTCTGTATCATACTTTGCACTACAGATTAATTCCGCTCCATCAAAAGGTCTGAAGTTAATATGGCATAAATACATATACTCCATAGGATACGCACGTAGATTTTCAAGTTTCACATTTATCCTGAACAAACTGCTGCTTTCATACAGTTTAATTTCTGGCGAAAATCTATATTTTCTTATAAATGCAGTATCGTGATTAAGTTCACCGCCAAGACAAATATATTTGCCTTTTTCATCTTCACCGCAAATAATATATGCACTATCATATAAAGCATTTGGAATTTCGCCATGATGAGGATGGTTTGCGTCAGGAGCACCAAAAGAAATTACTCCGCAATGATACAAAAACCCGCCGTAATTTTCAAGGTATGTCATAGTGTTTTGCGGTTCTTTTACTGTTGTCTGCATAGAGATTTCTTCACCGTCAACTTTGAAATGCCAGATTTGCTGACCCTTAAAGGGAGTAAATATAAATGAGCATTTTTCATTTTCTATCTCTAATGCTTCCACTCCTGAACTGTACTTAAATGCTTTAATTTTAAAACCACCGTAGGTTATGAAATCTTTCTTACTTTCTGTAAAAAAATTTTTCTGCAAATCTATTTTCATTTTTTCACCTCAATAAAAACAAAAAGGGCATACTTAAAAAAGGTATGCCCCAATTGGTTATACAATCTTTTTCTCTAAGTATTCAAGAGATTTTTTAACCATTTCGTCACCGATTTCAGTTGATGCTTCTGCAGCACTCTTTGTAAACCAGTGATTAATATCACCAAGTCTGTCAAGTTTAACTGCATCAGGGTAAAGTGACATAAGTATAGAGCACTCATACTTACCTGCATGATCATAGCCTGTAGCATTCTGCACTTCCGTGCTCATTGTGGGGATAACCTTAATCCATGAGAACGGATCGTCACCGCCGCCGAGGTTTTCGTAGTATGATGCGTAGTTTTCACTACCCCACCAACCTCTGCCTTGAGTTTTTTCTAAGTAACGCATTGTAGCACGTTTTGCCGCTTTCATATATGAAAGTGTCATAGGCATAAGGCTTTCCTGCTCAAACTGGTGATGGATTACTACATAGATATTGCGTAAACCTGCATCTAACATATTCATAAAAATCTGGAAAAGATATGCTTCAAAAACATCTTCTTCAATATGCACTGTACCGCTTGTTTCATCGGCAACGGCGTAACTTGATGGGCTGTAGTAAATTGTCGGAGCAATCATAATCTCTTTTTTCTCAGCAAGTTTTTTAATTAAGCCCTCTGCGATTAAAGTATCGCAGCCATATGAGCAGTGAGGACCGTGATATTCAACAGTTCCGCCACAGATAACTGTGGGAATTCTGTCTTTTTTAACACGTTCAACTTCTCTTGGAAAACTCATGTTATATTCCATTATTTTGCACCTCATTCTGTATAAGCGAGAGTTGTATAGAATGCAAGATTCGGCTGAGTATTGTCGAGTCTGCCGTACTGCACAACTATTTCGCAGTTAGAAGTTAATTTCATAGCATACTGCGTTTCAAATGGAACTTTAAATCCGCACATATCATCAATATTGTTTGTACGGAAGCAACGTACTCTGCCGGCTTTAACTGTCCATTTGATGTCTTCGTATGCGTCTTTATCCGTAAAGAAAAGTTTTACGGAAATTTCAGCGTCAACGTCGCTGTCGTTTACTATTATAACAGATTCGTGTCCTTTTGCAACACCCTCACCCTCGGGTGGGAGTTCACAATCAGGAATAATCCATACTTTCTTTCCTATTTTATCACACATCGAGTTCTATAATTCCTTTCTTAAGGTAATCTGTCATCTTGCGGCAGCCATCCTTAGTGATAGCAGCACCGATTTCCCACCTGCAACCAAATCCATTGCCCATGATAAATGTATCAACCTGGAATGTCATATTTTCTTCAAGTTTGTAGTTTGAGTCTGTTTCCATCCATGGTGGCTCAACCTCAATCATACCTGTTCCGTGACAAGGTCCGTATACATAACTCTCTTTAAAGCCATTATCAACATACATATTATAGAAGCCCTTAGCAACATCAGATGCCATAACACCTGCTTTGAGTTGGTCAATTGTCCAGTCGTGGGCCTGCTTACAGAATTCAACAACTCTGCGTCTTTCACCTTCGAGTTTACCCATAACAACAGGCAGACCGATTGCAGGTGAATAACCGTCAATTTTTGCAGAAAGGTTAAGCTGAACAATATCACCTTTGTTAATTGTTCTGTAACCTGAACGGCTGATAGCGTGGCTTGTTGATTTTTCGCTGAATACGTACATAGGAAGACCTTCGTATTCTGCGCCTTCTTCATAGATAACACGCTGAGCGATACCTACCATCTGAAGTTCTGTTACACCAGGCTTTAAGTTGCGGATAACCTCATCTGTTGCAAGGTCAACAATTCTGAAGCCTTCCTGAATACAAGCAAGTTCGTTAGCACTCTTGATTTTACGGAGTTCAACCATAATATCATTACACTTAACGATTTCTACATCAGGATAACTGTTTTTAAGACCTTCGTAAATAGGAAGTGTGCACTCAACATAACTACCAAGACCGATTTTAATATTCTTTCCTGTTACGCCGATTGCTTTGAATACATCTTCAAATGTGTTTGCTTTAAGTTCGGGATATGAGGGGTCTGCAGATTCTCTGAACTCTCTCAGGCAGAACACCTTATCAATCTTACCAACGTCCTGAGCAAAGATAATGCACTCAGGTCCTACCATAAGTGCCGCATCGCCGTTTGCAGCAATCGCAACACCAGCACGTTCAAAAAGTGGCCAGAAGCCGCTGAAATATCTTGCGTTAGCATAGTCTGACTCGGTTGAAGAAACAACCATTACATCAAGACCTTTTGCAGCAACTAATTTTGCCGCTCTTGCGATTCTTTCTTTGTACTCATAATCAGGTATACAAATTCTTGCCATAAAAACATCTCCTTTAATTAATAATGTTTATTAATTAAAGTATATATCAGCACAAAAAATTTGTATTTAGAAAATTTTCAATAGTTTTTGCATTATATTAAATTTATTTAATTTAATATAAACCATTGACAAGTGAACACAAATTGATAAAATGTATATAAGAGGTGAATATTTTGGAGCATAAGTTAAAACGGTTTTCCTACGCAATTACCGTAAGCAAAATTGCAAATCTTCATTATTTTGAATTTACAAATCAGTTCCATACAACTAAAGGAAACCACGCTTTTCGTGAACTTTTATACGTCGACAGCGGATTTATTACCGTTGATGCTGATAATTATACGGGAATTATAAAAGAAAATCAATTAATAATACATAAAAGCAACGAAGAGCATTCTCTTTCATGTCCGGAAGACGAAGCATCGAATGTAATAATAATAGGCTTTGAATGCAACAGCGAAGAACTTGATGTTTTTTGCGAATCACCCGTTACATTAAATGAAGTTCAAAAAAGGTTGCTTACGGAAATCATAAAAGAAGGACGAAATGTTTTTGAACCGCCTTATGATATACCGGGACAAAAAGATATGAAAAAAAGAAAGGAATACCCGTTTGGCGCTGACCAGTTAATAAAAATAAAATTAGAAAATTTATTCATCGAACTTATTCGCAGCAAAAACAATATCTCAAGCGAAGAAACAAACGATATTTCCAACGATAAAATTCAGGAAATATGCAGATACCTGAACGAGAATTTTAAAGAAAAAATCAGGCTTTCCGAACTTTGCTTTTTATTTGGAACAAACAGCACTACACTATGCAATAAGTTCCGTGCATCTTACGGAGAAACGGTAATATCCTACATAAATAAATTGAAAATCAAAGAAGCAAAAAAATTGATGAGAAGCGGACGTTACAATCTTACCGAAATCGCATCAATTGTAGGTTTTTCATCTGTTCACTACTTTAGCAGAACTTTTAAACAGCATGAGAAGAAATCCCCCACCACATATATTAAAACTATAAAAGCAAGGCTTATGATTTGACTTCTAATAGATATCAATTGGATGAATAATATACCTTAAATTGCCAAAAATAATAAAAAATGCAATGGAGGTAAAATTAAATGTTTAAACACGAAAAAATGCTTTTTCATCCCGTAGAGGTAGAAAGACCAAATCCACAATATGCCGTATTACTTCAAGAACAACTTGGCGGTGGAAATGGAGAACTTAAAGCAGCCATGCAATATATGTCGCAGAGTTTTCGAATTAAAGACCCTGAAATCAAAGACTTATTTTTGGATATAGCAGCAGAGGAACTCGGTCATATGGAAATGGTTGCCCAAACTATTAATTTGCTTAATGGTCATGATGTAGATGCAACCAAAGTTCAGGCAGGAGAAGTTCAGTCACATGTTATTTTGGGGTTAAATCCCGGTCTTATAAATGCCTCGGGCTATTCCTGGACTGCGGATTATGTTACAGTAACCGGAGATTTGTGTGCTGATATCTTAAGCAATATTGCATCTGAACAACGTGCAAAAGTAGTTTATGAATATTTATATCGTCAAATAAATGATAAAAAAGTAAAAGAAACTATTGATTTTCTTCTTAATCGAGAAGAAGCGCATAATCAAATGTTCCGTGACGCATTCAACAAAGTACAAAACAGCGGTTCTAACAAAGATTTTGGTACAACAAAAGCAGCAAAGATGTATTTTTCGATGTCTGATCCCGGACCTAATGCATTTGCGCATAATGAAACTACCCCACCATCATTTAATAAATAATACCGTTAGAAAAATCCACCCGCATAGTTGCAATGGTAAAATAAAAGTAGACACATGGAAAACCACCATGTATCTACTTTTTTCTTTTTGTGTTAAAATAATTGTGGAAGGTTTATGTTGAAAAAAGGACAAACAAAAAGAATTTGGACGAAGGAACAAAAGTTTGCAATAATTAAAAGAAACCGATAGATTAAAAAAATGATACCTTGTGAAAGGAGTTGGTGCAAACAAGGAGTTAGTTGCTTTAAAAGATGCGAATATGAAGTAATATAATATATTATACTTTGTTTTTATAAAGCAAATATTTTTATTAACCAAATGCAGATTTTATTAATTATATATTTTTCAACGCGCAAAGCGATATTTTCCTTTACCGTATCCTTTTACTTCCTCAATCAGTCGATGATCTTTCATTTTTGCAATTAAATTTCCAGCAGCAGAATATGAAATTTCACAAATTTCAGAAACATCATTTCTTCCAAAAATTGTATCACTTCCAGCCTGTTCATATAATTTGTTGATGTTAGTTCTTGTTTGAATATTAAATTTAATTTCGTTTGATTTCTGCTCAATAGCCACTTTTTCTTCTTTAATAGCCACGTTTTTATCATCAATAGCCACATTTTCGCTTTCAAATATATTATTTATGTGCAAATAACGATTTTTCAACTCATTATTTTCGTTCAAAAGTAAGTTTCGCATGAACACTTCCAAAAATACTGTTGTTTCATGAATATTCTTTTTTAGATTTGTGTAATTTGCTCTAACAAGAGCATTGCGAAAATACCACGCATTCTCTGCAAAAATATCATTTGTCGCATCATATCCCAATGCCCTTAGATATTTTATAAAGAAAACCGCTGTCGTTCTTGTATTCCCCTCACCGAAAATATGAATTTGCCATAATCTCGAAACAAAGTGTGCCAAATGAGTAATTATCTCATCCGTTGATAGTCCTTTATAACTGAATTTTCTTTCTTCGGAAAAATCATATTCTAAAGTTTCCCTAAGTTCTGATGCATTACCGTACAAAACAGTTTCTCCGTCAAGCACCCACTCTTTTTTAGTAATATTATAATCCCTGATTTTGCCTGCGTGTTTATAGATCCCAAAGAATAACTTTTTATGAATTCCAATATATTCACTTGGCGAAAATGTAAACGATTTTTCTGAAAGAATTGATGCTATGCGGACGGAAACTTTATCGGCTTCTTCAGTTCTGTCTTCATCGTCAAACTTTGGATTTTGAGCATAATAACTTTCGATTCGTTTTTCGACGTCATCTATAGTAATGTTGCCCTCTATATTATCAATAGCCGACTGTATCAGATATTCAGATGGTTTCAGTCCATCAACTGCCTGCAATCCCATTGCTGTACTCCAGGCGTATCCTTTATATCTTTTATCCGGTTCAGATTGTTTTATATACTCCTTAAACGGATCTCGATTCATCGCAATTCTCCTTTCTGTATTGATTTTATGAATATTGTTATTGGTAAACAATCATTATATTGATAATATCTTATTATATATTATACCATATCTGAGATAAAAAGACAACTTTTAAGCAGAATTTATTCATATAAAAAGCAAAAAGCAGTCCCGGGTTGATAGAGACGGCAAATTACCGGCCTTTTTTATTTGATTATACAAGTGGTTCCAGCTTCGGCTCGAAGCTTTCCACACCCTCATCAGGATACCAGCTGAAGGTTACCTCCTCACCGTTGAGGAGCCATCTTTCCGGACAGACATTTTCCATCCAGTCAAGGGGTATCATAACATCCTCCTGAACAGAGCTACGCGCATATGCTTGTATCATCTGCTCTACGATTTCATCATTGAGTGCCTTGGGGTCAGGGGATATGAACATAGGTGTACCACTTGCGGCAAGTGCCTTGAG
This sequence comes from Clostridia bacterium, assembly GCA_017436905.1. Taxonomy (GTDB): domain Bacteria; phylum Bacillota; class Clostridia; order UMGS1810; family UMGS1810; genus SIG455. The sequence goes on from JAFSCF010000014.1 coordinate 127,993, forward strand.
CCACTCATAGTTCATCTTCCATCGGATGTGCTCGGTGATTCCTATACAATCTGCATCTGCTATGAACATAGTGCCGTGCTGTGGCAGACGGAATGCAAGGGCATTTACGCCGTAGTTACGTGTACGTTCCCATTTCAGTCCGCTGGTATCGTCGCCCACACGTTGTATATGGTGGAGACCTGCGGAGAGATGTCCCATAACATTGCATCCGTTGATGAGAGCATTGCCTCGGGTAGATTCGTATATGGTGCGATAGAGGTTTGTTATTATCTCTGCGCTTGTCTTACTCCTGTCGTAGAAATGCCATCCGTCGTCTGCAAGTACGTTTTGCTTTTCAAAACCCCAGTAGCCGAATATGTCCCAGGTGGTGAAATCGTGCTTTATAAAGGTATATCCCCAGTCGTTTACCAGAGTGTTGATTGTAGACTTTATAAATTCCAGTATAGCAGGATGTGATGGGTCAAGATATTCATGGTTACGCATATTACGATATTGAGCATCGGTAAATGGGGTAGAGAATTTTGTATCTGCCAAGGGTCTTATCCATATGCCGGGTCTGACACCCATATCCTTTATCTGAGATGCAAGGAGCTTCATATCGTAGAAACCTTCGCTGAGTTCGTCCCAGGGAGCATCTATACGATTTTTCTCCCAGCAATCATCTATTACCATATACGGCGGATTATCCAGACCTGAACAGCGCTGTGCCAGTAGTGCAGTATCCTTGAGAATATCCTCGTGGGAGCTTTTGCCGTAGGCGAAGTACCAGTTGTTTGTGCCATATACCTTGTGGTCAACCAATAGTGGGTCTTTGCACAGCTCACAGTAATGCTTCTTCAATGCATCAAAGGCTGACATATCTCTGTAGTTGCCGAATACTATATCGCAGAGTGCAAGCCGGCGACCTTCGAGTATAACACCCATTCCGCCACATCTTACGTCAAGCCAGAGTATCACACCGCTGGTCTCATATTGCCAGAAGCACAGAGCGCCCGGGCGAACCTTCACCCCGAAGCACTCTGTATATCTGCCGGCATAGTCGCGGTTTGCATCAGAGCCGTTTGAGACAGCGCATACCCAAGGCATACAGCGTTGGGCAGATATGCATCTCCATTCTGAATTGCCGTATGTACGCTCCCAGTCATCTCCGAGGATCCTTACAGCCTCCTTGCGTTTTTCTTCATAGGTAAAGTTCCATCGAAGGCGTATATATGTAACGGCAGACGTATCGGCGCAAAGACTGATACCAAGGGAATCGGCATTTTCGGAAGCGGACACTGTTATATCCTCCGCTTTGCAGACCTGTGTGTCTGTGAATGTAAATTTTTCTTTTTCTGTGTAGATGGTAATGTGGTTTGGCAGTCTTAATTTCATATGAATTATCACTCCTCAAAACTTGTATTTTTGTGCCACATCTATTTTATGGCATTTCTGTATTCCTTTGGTGTTTGGTTGATAACCACTTGGGGACGTACATTTTATGGCAACATTGTTGTTATGCATTTGATATTACCCCTCTTGAGATACCGGTAATTCGTTGTAGATGCCTGACTGAAAAAAATTTTTAATGAAAATGCTTTTTTAATTCTGTTAAAATCTTATCTCTACGCTTCAATTGATTATAAATTTTTCCACAACCGATAATTATTTCATAGTTTATCAAATCGCTATTTTCGACGAAAACGATATTTTATATCCATCGAGCAATTTAACTCTCGTAAGACATCTGTCATTCTAATTTTCTGGTATTGAATACAAACTATTCTCTTCCCTAATTGCGTCTATATACGTCAAAGGAAATATACACCATAATGTGCCTTGATTTCCCTCTCCTTACAGAACTCATTATAATCCCAAGGCAAGCCTGCCTCTTTTAATCTTTCAATTTCTCTCATACTTGCAATAGGAAAGCATATATCAAAGTTTTCAAGGAATTTAGGATCTTTCTTTACAATTCCGTCCTGTACACTATGAACCAAATCATGCGCCTCTATCTTTATACCTTTTGATATTGTCGAAAAGTCAATTATGTGCTTCAGGAATTTATTCTCTATCTCTGCATACTCCGGTTTTCCTGAAAGGTTGGTCATTTCGTTCGGGTCATTTATCCTGTCATACAGATATGATTGCCCTGAAAACAGATAATACATATATGTATAACGCCTGTCTACTACCGTTTTGGAGGTATCGCAGAATTCACTCATATTCACTTCTCTCTCAGGCACTGTGCCATTGGAGAGTCCAATCATAGACCTTGATACGCCGAATCTTCTGTCATCGCCCACTATATCAAGAACAGTGGCACCAATATCAAGATTACCGCAAAGTGCATCGCAATGCGTTCCTTTCTTTAATTGGGGATCATTTGCAATAATCAACGGAATAAACAACTGTGCCTTATATGGGAATGGTCCCTTCGTCATAACATTATAGTCATTCTCTACACTTCCGTGGTCTGAGGAAAAAATAATTGTTGTATTCTCGTACACACCATTGTCTTTAAGTGACTTTACAATCCTTCCAACAAGATTATCAATTTCAACTATCATCTCACAATATGCACGACGTTGCTTCATTCTGTATTCAAAAGCAGACTCGGGATTAACCACTTCCTCGTGAGAATTAAGGAAAGCTCTGCGAGTTTTCTCAACATCAGCCACATCATCACGTGTGGAATTTACGACTGATGGTATTTTTTCAATATCAACAGTGCCTTCAACTTCTTTTGGAGGAAGATGTGGTGAATGTGGTGAAAGAAATCCGCAGGACAAGAAAAATGGTGCATCTTCATTTTCCGGAGCAACTCCGTTTGGCGCTTTGCCTGTTGAAACGTAGGTATCTATAAATTCTGTTGCTCTGTCTGCAATCCAGCGGTCATAATGATCCTCTTCGGGATACTCAAACTGCAATCCCAAGCCGTCTTCTCCAACTCCTGCCCATGGCCCCGTTGCTTCGGGATGCTTGCTTTTTAAAAATTTCATGAAGTTAGAATCCGGCTTGCTGGTAAACTGATTAAAGTAATGAAAACCAAAATTTTTTTCATCCGGTGGTTCAGGCTCAAATACGCCTACTGCCGCAGTCATATACCCATTCTCGACCAATCTCTCTGTCAAGGTTTCAACTCCCGGATTAAGAGGAACGTTATTTGTCCAGCCACCATGACCAGATACAAATTCGCCCGTCAGAATAGAAGAACGTGCAGGTGAACATACTGTCGAAGCTGTTATTGCATTGTCGAATGTCACACCATTTGCCGCAAGTGCGTCAATGTTCGGCGTAGGTATAAAATCTGCACCATATGCGTTTAGAAAATCAGCGCGCAACTGGTCACACAGTATCATAACTACATTACGTCTTGAATTGTTGGTTGTCATTTTCATCTTCTCCTTGTTTTATTATAAATTATTTCTTTTGCAATTTTATTAAATTCTGCCCCGCAATTATTAAGAAAATCGCGATAGCCACAATAGTTGTCGGTGCCCGCACAGCATATTTCCTTTTGCATTCTTTTACAGTTTCCACCGCAAAAAGCGAGGTACGGACAACCATCGCAGAGGGTGGGTGAGTTATGTGGTCTATTTACAAATTCTTGAACACACTGATCATTCAACAATTCTGTAATACTACTTACCTTTAAATTGCCAAGTTTGTACTCATCAAGACAATAAAAGTCACACGGATACACGCTTCCATCCGCCTCAACAACCAACTGCGGTTGGCACGTCCCGTTCATTCCGCACGAACTCGGTCTGCCAAGCACCATAAGGTTTAGTATGTCATCAAACAATTTTATGCTTATAAGTTTGCCATTTATGTATGCATCATACCAGAATCTGAACATTTGAATATAAAAAGAGGCAAAACGTTTAGGCGATAGTGAATAAGGTGAAGACTCTCGTTCATCCAATTCGCCAAGACAGGGGGTAAATTGCACATATTTTATTCCCAATTGCACAAGCCTGTTCCAAACCTTTTGCGGATATCTGGCAACCGCATTTGTCAGGGTGCACAAAACATTATATTTCACTTCGTACTTGTCGAGCAGATGAATAGAATCTAAAATACGTTTATATGTACTATTTCCCTTTGCATCTCTTCGCGCTTCATCGTGACAATCGGGTAGGATATCGAGCGACACCCCGACCAAAAAATTGTTTTCTTTTAGGAATTTACACCAATCATCGTCAATCAACAACCCATTAGTCTGTAGTGCATATGAAACGCTTATATCTTTTTTCCATTTCTTCACGTTGATTGTAAAATCTCTTAAAAAAGGCAATCCTGCAAGAGTTGGCTCTCCCCCTTGAAATATAAATTGAATATGGTCGCCATTGTCTAAATTTGTTTCAACTCTATTTAGTATTACATCTCTTGTTTCAGGCGACATAATACCACAGGATTTTATTTCTCTTTTACTTGATACATCTGCATAAAAACAGTACTTGCATCGCATATTGCAAAGCGATGATGCAGGTTTTAGCATAATGTTTAAACTCTTCATAATACACCTATATATCGTTCTAAAGTGGATAGCGCAAGCCACCAACACGGCAATAAAATATATTCAAAAATTCATTTTAATTCATAATACTTGAGTAATTCATCACAATTTATAATTTTTTCTAAAACTGATGTTGTGTTGTAATAATAATGATTTGCTGCTTCAAAACCAATTTCAGGGCGACGACACATAATCTCATATACATTTGCCGAAAGTTCTCTCTCATTGCGTATAAGTTCAATTATTTTATCCAAAGTTTCTTTGGAATTGGATTGCAAATAACTGTCTCGCAAGCGGATAAACCGAACTTGGTGATAAGAGGAACGGAACAGAGAATAACTCATGTATGAAATGTCGTATAACTCGTTTAAGTTCTTATCTAATATTGATAATCCCTGAAGCCACTTGTCACTGACTTTTTTATATTGGTTTTCTAAAACGTCTGCGGGATATATAGAACTCCAATTTTCCATATCATCATAGCAGTAGCACGTCATAGTGGCTTTGTATCCTGTGGGGAGAGGATACAAAGGATTGGAAACACCGCCATTTTGCGGTCCTCTATATAAAACCGTCAAATCAAATGGGAATTCACGAAAAGCATCACAGAATATATCTGTTGACTTTTTAACATTATCTGCATAGTTACCATACAACACACGCAGTCTTTCTTCATAATTTGGTGTTTTATTACCATTCTCAATAAAGAAGGCTTCGGAAATAAGCTTTATTGTAGGTGACGGATATCCACCTAAAGTCCAACTAAGCATTAAGTGGTTAATATCTAAATCAATAACACTTTTCATTTGGGTTGTAAGTAAGCCATAAACAGGAATATAAGGTACGGTTGAACATTCCCAGGAATCGTTTATTTGCAATTTAATTGCGGTTTGGTGTCCGTGAGCCTTTGAATAACTCCAATTTTTGAGAGCCTGTTTGCTCACACCTTCAACGGAAATTGCATAATCCTCTACTTCTCCCTTAATACCGCCTCTGACAAAAGGTATTCCGGTTTCTCTTTTGCACATAATCGTAACATCTTCCGGCAATGAATGTATACATCTTTCTGCATCTCCGTCTTTGAATCCACCTACACTTGTCCAACCCCAGTCCCACGCGATTATACGGATATCAGGATCAACTCTATGTGCACCTTCTGCAATTAATTTGTTTGCCATGGTTGCCAATTCCCAAGGTGGTATATTTTCACATTTGGGGCATTTTTCATCTACTATGCGTGATTTGCAGTGGGTTACGTTTTCTGACATTGTAATTGTGAAAAAACCGCCTAAACCCGGAACATTGCGACAAAGTCTTTCAACTGCATCGCTTAAATATTCTCGGCATTTTTTATTACTCAGGCACATACAAGCATACCCACCGGAAACAGCGCCTTTCATTTCAGGATATTTCTTAAAAAATTCTAATGGCATAGTTCGAGGCTCGTTAAGATAGAGATATAGTTTGATCCCATAATTTTTTGCTCTTTCTACAAAATCGCGCAAATTTTTTTGACGATTTTTCCAACCATCAGAATATTTAGGTTCATATGGAAATTCAATTAATCTATATAAAACTGCTTGTAACCATATACCATTAATGCCGGCTTCTGCATACTTCTCAAGAACTTCATCAGGGCAGTATGTATTGCTGTCTACATCAAAAGCGGACTCGTAAAGAGCGCAGAATGGATAAATAAAGCGTGAACCAAAACGAGGGATTCTTTCTAATGTTTCACAATTAAAATAAGGTCCGCCTGCAATTTGTGCCAAATCTTCCAAACGGTAAAGTCCTCTCAATATACCTGCACTGCTTCCGCCCTCAATAGTAATTTGGTTTTCTTTAATATCAATTTTATGATATTCCTCTTCTTTATGGGGAAAAAATGATAGAAAAATTTTGTGTTCGCCTGATGAAAGTAAATTTATATTCCAGTTGTCTTTCATATGCGTTCCAAATCTTGCAATCATATTTTTGACAGCGGAATCACCAGTCTTATCACAGATAGTCCAGGTGCTATCTAAAACTATTTGTCCGTCTTTAGGTGCTAAGTGTGAAATATGTTTTTCTTCATCATTCCAAAAATCAAAAGGTTGTCTTGTGATTCCACAAGAAGTAATTTCTTTTACAGTAGTATAAATATATTTTGTTTTTTCGATTTGCTCCGATGTTAATTCTTTATACACAATAGGCTCGCAATCAGGTTTCATACGACCAAGTTTAATATCTAAAAAGTCCTCTTCTTTTAGTACCAAAGCAAGTTTATTTTCTGTCCAATCCAATAATTGTAAAAGTTGATTGTAAGGGAGTAGGTGCCAGTTTGAACGGATAATGGTTATATATCCCTTTTCAAGCCATATATTTGTGTCTCCTTGCTCTGATAGTCCCATTCTATCAGCTTCTTTTAATACATTTTCCACACTTGTATTTAGCACAAGAGCAATTCTTTCTTTTGGAATCATACTCCAATTTCTGAAAATAAATGCTTGCATTACAGTGGGGAAATAGTCAGGTGTTAATGCTTTTTGCCCTATTTTTGGTAATGAACTCACGGTGTATCACTCCATTTAATTAGAATTTGTAGTGTAAAAGGTCTTCATGCATGCATATCCGCACCACACAATAAATGTTACTATGCAAAAAACCATCAATGTCCAAAATACAGCGTTCCATCCAAAATTGTCCGCTATTGCGCCAAGTCCATATGAACTGATTGTACTTCCTAAATAACAAAATCCGTTTAAAACTCCGGCAAATAAGCCTGAATTCACCTTTCCCCTCATAAACATTGGAAAGATGCTTGTAATAAGGCTATTCAGACTCGATGCCAAAAAGTTTACTATAACTAATCCAAAAAGCATAATAATTATAAGTTCAAGTGTTAAACTTTCGATAATAACACCAATGAAAACAGCAATAATAGCAAAAACCATCGCGCATTGATTCACATAATCAGGAATTTTTTCGTGCATTTTTAACGCAACCGCATTACCAAACACCGCTATAATGGGCAAAAACAAAGTTAACAAAATAGAAAGTGAATCACTCATAGAAAACTCTTCCTTAAGAATAGACGGAACCCAAGTTGTCAGTCCATCTTTTATTAAATTAACCCCAATTGCGAAAAAACATAATACATATATTGATGCGAAAAGTAGTTTCCTTTCTCCCTTTTTCTGATGTTCCTGCAAAGGAGCATCAGGATTTGTTTTTTCTACAGTTTCTTCCTGTTCTTTTTCATTTTTTGCACATTCTACTGCCTTATTATAAAGCACCGCCCAAATTACAGCAACAATAGTGACAGCAATTCCCGCAGTATAAAAAGAAAGTTTGAATTTATCAAATGCAGCAAATATTGAACTCAATCCGTAAACAATCAATGTTCCAACTGCGACAGTTGTCCCCATGACAACGCTGGAAGTTCCCAAAACTTTTTTTGGCAGCACCTCCGAAAGCAGTCTTACTATGGTGGGCCAAAGGATAGATAATACAAATCCATTTGCCAGCCACAACCATTTTATTATGTAAAAATTCGAGCCAACCGCTATTATTAGGTTTATGCTTGCAGATACAAATAAACTAACGAATATCATCCATTTTATGTTGTACTTTTTGCAGAACACACCATTAAAAACTTGTCCGATTCCATATGCAAAAAAGAAAAATGTAGGAACAGTTCCTGCCTGTGTTTTAGTTATACCATAAAAATCTATAATCTGTGTAATATTAGCAGAATAATTTATTTTAAGCACGGTCAAGACCTAAGCTGTATGTAAGCTCAATGCCAACTTCATCTGCCAATGCACGCAAGGAACGGATATGGTCGTCAGACATTTCAAGCAAAGGCTGTGCCTGAAATTCAAGAACGTCAAATCCGATTTCTGCCGCCTTCTTAATGTACTTTTTGTGGTCTGCATCCCAGTTCTTTTCCCAGAAATTCATAAAGATACCAAGCTTATTCATTGTTTTTCCTCCTTATAATACGTCTATATTATAACCTAAATATTTTACAAGTGCTTCTTCAACAGCGTCTGACCATTCACCCTTTGCAATGGCAACATGGTGCTTATAGCCGTTTTCACACATATATCTGAATATATTTTCAAGGTTCTCATTTTCAAAGACAACACCTGTACCAAAGAACTCTTTGTCAAATTCATCATCTGTCAGTTTGCCATTGGTGGTAAAGCCAAAAATTTTGCCATCCTCGGTTTTAGCAGTTGCAACAGTAACCTTACCTGATTTCACTTTACCGTTTACAATACCCACTCCGGTACCTTCGCCATAAGTTTTCTTAAACATAAGATGTTCGCCGATGGAGGGCTTTTCTTCAAAGAATGCGGGAGCAACAGCAGAGCAATGGAACATAATGTTCTTGGTTGAAGATGTGGCATAGTTATTGTTAACATCCAGGAGCATAACCGGACCTTCAGATGCAAGGCAAAGCGCACGCATCATAACGGCATTGTTCACATCAAGTTCACAAGCCGCTGAAATACCTCTTTCACTCAAATCGCTGAGAACAAGACAGGGGGCAATGTGATACTGAGTAACAAACTCATCCCAGCATCTTATTGCGACGGCATCCAAGTTATATTCCTCCACGAGTTTATCCATTACAACGCCGAACTTCGCAATGTTAGTCAGCTTTTCTTCAGGATAATTGCCGAAGCAAGCCACATTCTGATAGTGCGCTTTCTTCTCTGCGAGGAGCTTGTCGTCAACCTTTTCCATCATGTCAAATACATAGGAAAGGTCAATGGTTTCAACGGTTATGCCTTTACTCTGTAATGCCACTTCGTCTGTTCTTACTGTTTTAAATGCGGTTGTCCTGGCACCGATAGCACCAATATTAAAGTGCTTCATACCACCAACAACTCTGCAGATTGCCGCAAAACGATTTAAATCCTTGGCAAATGATTCATCCAAAGGCGAAACTGCCATCTTTTCTGTCAGGGTAAATGCAATCTTGCACTGGCGGAGCACGTGGCACATAGCAAACTTACCGCAAACCGTATCACGACGCTGTGCAAAATCCATTTTTCCCAGTTCATCCGGATATGCCTGTACTAAAACGGGAACATCAATATCACGGAGAGCCTCTGCAGCACCGTTTTCATCACCAAAGTTTGGCATACATAAAATAACACCGTCATACTCGCCTTTGTTCGCCTCTAAAAACGAAGCATATTCGCGCCCCTCCTGGCGAGTTTCAACAGCACCATATCTTGTAAGGTTTTCATCCATACAAATATAGTCAAAACCGCCGTCTTTCACTGCCTGAATCATTTCTTTTCTTGCGTCTGCAATGACCTCGCCAGGGAAAAATCCACGATTAGCAAAGAACAAAGCAAACGTTACCTTTGATTTTTTCATAAAAATCCCCTCTTTCAATTATTATTGCTATAAATAAAGTGCACCGTATCATTCTCATCGCCGGAGAACAAAAAATCTCTTGCCTGTTACAGAATTACTCAAAAACAATCTCAAAATCACGGGTTTCATTCTTGTCAGAGGTAACAGACAATTTCAAAATGCCATCTGCAATCTCTGCATTATCAAAGCCTTTTTGTGCTTTAAACTGATAACCTTTGGCAATTCGGACAGAAACAGTATATAAATCCTGCCCTACCAATTCTGCTGTCAGAGAAAGTGTTCTTTTTAATTCATTCCATTCATCTTTCTTCAGTTCAATAATTCCCTGAGTTACATGACGGTTTGTACTGACAATCTGCGGACATGCGGTCTTTTCTCTGATGGCGTAAATCTTCGTTTCAAATGGTTTTAAAACCGATGTAATGATACGGCTGTCAACCTCCTGCATCACGCCGGAATAATACTCATAAGCTATAGGCACTTTTGTATCAATACCCAGACAATCCAGATATACCGTCTCTGTTATGTCTTTATCGGTCGTATTAAACACGCTGACTAAGTTATACTTATGTATATCCGTATCCACCGTCAGATTTGTAATCACCACGTCTTTTTTACCGGTGCGGCAAAAGTCCATAGTATGAATATCCAACACAGGAATAGAGCGACGCATAATTTCAACTCTTTCTTCCGGTAATGTCGGCATATCATCACCTAAGGTCACCGGCAGACCCAGCATAGAAACAAAAGCCGCACGGGATTTGAGTTGCTCCATGGTGCTGTGTTCTTCACGGGCAATCACGCAGTCAGGATCGTTATAAAACACAACATTATGGAAAGGGTAGTAGCGCATAACACGGCCAACTGTGTTATTTACAAACTCTTCCCATGTAAATACATCAGCTCCGATTCTTGCCGCTTCAAACATGTCACAGGTCCATAGAACTTCTGCATCCCCTACCGCACAACAGGAAAGCATAAAGCGGTCCTTTCCCAAAATCTCACGGGTTTTCTTAATGAGATCTCTAAATAATCTTCTTGATGACAGATCGGGGTTATACATTTTTTCACGGTGTCTCTCATGAGCACGGATTCCCGGTCCGAGAGTGTCAAACTTAACGCCCACAAAGCCCCAGTCATCAATCTGTTTGAGTGCCATAGGCAGATATTCATTCATATAAGTCGGATGAGAGAAATCGAAGTAATAATCACCACACCAATAAGGGTCAATTGCCAAAACAATCTCAGGATGTTCTTTCATATAGTCAGTTTCCGTTCTCTCGGTTGAAAAACCAATCCAAAGAGATGGAACAAGACCATACTTCTTTATTTCATCAGCGACATGCTTCATACCATTCGGATAGCGATTCGGATCCGGCTTTAAGTTATCTGCAACACCTTGATCGTGGCACCATTCCCAGTCAATCCATATGGTATCAACACCATAGCGATTCAGGTTTTCGCTGAGCCATTTTGCATTGTTCAAAACCCGTTCTTCTGTGACATCAAACTGTAGCGCATACCATGTCATCCAGCCAACTGGTGGCTTTTTAAAGGTTGTATTTTTGTTAACAGGAGAATATGTAATGTCATATCGGTCAGCATATATATTTTCTTCAAATTTTATGAAAACCTCTTTCTGAATCAGAACATCAATTTCAAACAAATTCGTTTCATGATTGAAGCGATAACATCTGCCGGTTTCACCACTGATAACAAGGCCACAATCTGCTTGTGTGTCAAACAGCATATCGTCAAGCGGTGTGCAAGTAATTCCATAACCGGAACGGAAAAAATCGTGCTGATTTGTACTCATTGCACGAACACCCTCGCCAAAAGTTGTTTTGCCTTTTAAACCGAGTTTCTCCCGTGGATTAATAGAAACGCCTTGGTTACCTACAGAGATTGTAAGTTCACGAAGTTCTGCCCCCGCCTGATATTTTGCTGTTAATACATTTGCTTTTTGTGCCCGTTCTGTAAATGCATCGCAGAAGTACAGTTTCTGTCCGTCTTTTACAAAAACAAGTTTTTCTGCCAAAAGCCTTTCCCCTTTTCGGATCAAAAGTTCGGATGTTTCAAGATCGAGTTTGACATAATAATCCGTATATGTTGCATATTGACAAGCCATAAAGAATTCCCTGCCTTTCTACCAACAAATAGTAATTAAAAATCAAGATTGTACATAGTCAGATATTCTGCTGTATTCGCCAGCATCTCTTTAAATAACTCTTTTGCTTTATCAAGAGGCAGGCGTACAAGGGGATCAGATGCAAACGCATTAAATGCCTTGGAAACATCTCGCTCAAGAACCGCTGTTAAAACCATTTCCTGCTCCGCGCAAACGTGACCAATTAATGGGAGAATATTTTCCGGCACATTTCCTGCCATAACAGGCGTAACAGAATTTGCGGTAAACTGTGCGTTGGTCTCAACTACAGCGCCCAACGGCAAGTTTGGAATCTGACCTATGTTAGGCAGATTTACATTGGTGCAGGCATCTTCAAGACCAATTAAGGCACGTATCTGTTTAACACTGTCCTCTCCGGTGGGTTTCACTTTGAATTTCTCTTCGCCGCTTATCAGTTTATCGGTCTCTTCAAGCAATTCGCTGAGTCTTCCTCTTCTCCAACTTACGGGTGTCAAAGCGAAGAGCATTTCCTCTACCCGTTGAGGACTCTCCAGATACCAGTCACCCGGGCAGAATTCAGCCAGATGTCTGTCTCCGGCTGCAGCAATCCAGCCATAGCGCTGAAACAGGTCAAATTTAACCTTCTGCATGGTTTTAAAAAATACGTTCAGATTATTTTCTTTTTCATCTCTGCAAAAACCGGTATCTTTATATTTTTCGACAAATTTTTTGTAAACCGGAAACAAATCAATATTCTGATACTGTGCTTTTGTCAACCATGTGAAATGATTTATACCGACAACATTGATCTTAATATCCTCACGTTTTGCATCTTCTACGCCTTCGAATTCTTTCAAGGCAGAAACCAAAAGCTTTTGTGTGCTGAAAACCTCATGGCAACATCCGAAAGCTTTGATTTCCGGGAAGATTTGATACAAAAGACCTGTACACAGGCTCATGGGATTTGTATAGTTAATAACCCAGGCATCTGGACAAAACTCCTTGATTGCAAGAGCGATTTCCTCAAACATAGGAAGTGTACGCAGAGCACGGACAATTCCACCCGGACCGGTGGTATCGCCAACAGCCTGATAAATGCCGTATTTCTCAGGAACATGTACATCAGATTCCATCTCATCGAATGTACCGGGAAGAATAGAAATTACTACAAAATCAGCACCAATCATTGCTTCCTTTAAGCTGTCAACAGCCTTATAGTTCCATCTGCCGCCTGCCTCTTCAATATTGTTGCCGATAATTTCGTTCTGCTTAGCAGTCTCTGCATCAATATCATATAAATATACCGTACCGGAGAGGTCCTCTGCCAAAGCCAAATCTGACATAAGTCCCCTACCCCAGCCTCTTGAACCGCCACCGACGTATGCGATTCTGATATCTTCTGCTTTTTTGTCTTTAATTTTCACAATACGACACTCCTTAATTTCGTGTTATTTAATAATGTTATAATATTTTGTTGTTTTTGTTTTGCCGTCTGCGGCTAAAACAGTGACAGAAAATCTATTGCAATTACGAATCGTAATTGTACCGACAGACGGCATTTCCCTGCCACCAATATATAATTTGGCACCCTTATCGATACATGCAGTGTAATCAATTACACCGCATTCCGCAGGAACATATAAGATATTTTCTTCGCCTTCAGAAACAGCAAACACCCTGTTTCCTACAGAAAATCCCATAGAATTCAACTCTGATTTAGGTGATAAATATTTAGGACGTTCAAAAACAAGTTGCTTAACTTCGTACGGTTCAAAACTGAGATGCAACGGCTCCATCCCCTCGACAGTCACTGTGGTCTTGTGAGAACTATATGTATTGTTGACAGCAAAAAGATAAATCTTGCCGTTATAGGAACGAAGGGTAATATTGAGCCAATCGCGATCAGCTGAAACTGTAAAATCCGGTGCAGACTCATCTGACAAAATGGCATCTTCATACTGCGCCACATCAGCCATCAGCATCTTAACATCGTTTGTCCACTGTTCCAGTGTTTTTGTACTGTCGCTCTTCATCTTGTGGTAAGAAAACCAATCCAGTCCGTCAACACCCTCACAAATTGCCTGCCAAGCCATATTTTTAAGTTCAATATAATCGGGGCTTCTTAAATCTCCTCTATCTTCATAATGAAATCCTTGCAAAACACAATATACCGGTTGGAGCTGAGATTTTTCTTTCATCTCACGAACTGCTTTTCCCACTCTGGAAATATCATCCGCAGGTTGATCATTTGCATCAGTTACACCGGTAACAGGGTATGGGTCTACACCAACAATATCCACCATTTTCATAAAGTTGCCGTAAGAGTCATGCTTTTCGTCGGTCACGCCGAAAGTAGGATGGTCAATATCCACCTCTGCAAGAATTTGATTGTTCCAGCGAATTTCCTCTCCATAACGATAAGCGTCTATCTCATCAAAGAGATAATATCCCTCTAAAATAGCATCATCTTTAAAATCATTTGCAACGGCAGTAAGAAAACCGGGAATGTCGGTCTGGTTGGGTATTATTTCCTTTGCATTGGTGCCAGTTGATTGTTCCTTAGAGTACCAGAAACTATTGAGCGAAATATGTGAGGTAATGCCGAGATTTTTTATCGCCTCACGTTCATCGGCATATCCCTTGCTGTCTTGCCACCAGAGTGCATAGTTGCTGACTGTATCAATGCCTGTTTCTACGGCAAATTCGGCAGATTCCACATAGTTTTCGCTGTAGTTCTCACTCCCCTTATCGTCGCTGCCATTGTTGATTCTGGTAAAAAAAGTTTTTTTGCCTCCCCTTACATAGTGTCCGTTTTCATCTACATAATTGTCAGGGCGATAGTCCTCCGCACGTTTACGCAGAGTATGCTCCTTGACGGAGATAACCTCCCCTGTTGTTTTATTGGTAAGGGTGCTTTGCAGATAATAATCTCCTGCACTAAGTCCTCGGGAGGAAAACACAAAATTCATTGTGCTATGCAGAGTATCTGCTTGAGATTCTGAAATTATCTGATTATCTATACCTAAAAGCTTAACTGAAAGTGACATATTATCAAGTTCATGTAAGCCCTCGTTTTCTGAAATTATAATATCCAGTACAATGTCCCCGTTGCAATCGCCATAAATAAGACCTTTATAGGCAGGCTTACGCAAAATGCTTTCCTGAGGATCACGTGCCAATTTATATAATGTGAAATCATCAAAATGAACAGTACCGGTCAGTGATGCCGGTAAATAGGCAGAAAGCCGCAACTGCGAAGTAGCATTATCTACTGCAATATACTGTGTAATCTTGTACCAACCGCCACCCTCCGGTATAGCTTTTGTATCGCCGGATTGCTGAATCCATTTGCCTGCTGCATCATGGCAGGCGAGAATGTTTTTAGGTACTGCTCCCTGAGCATCGTCTGCATTAACCTGACAGCTAAAGGCATACAATTCACCTGATTTGAAGCCTGTTTCCGGAGCATATTTCAGCACAAATTCTACAGCACTCGTTGTTTGTTCTTTAGAGATAGTAAGTATGCCATCTGCTTGATTCCAATATGCGGACGGAGTGGCAACTGCTGCTAAAGTGGCAGAAGTCATACTGTCATTAAAATCACAGTCGGCCTTTTCTATTCGTTCCATAGTATATAAAGAAAATGGTTCGGGCATCTGCGCCCACAAACGATTACTGTCATCCGGCGTAGTATCAGTATAAGGCGGTCCGTAATCATAAATTTTAGCTGAAGCAAACGTCCCACTAAAAACCATAATTATGAGCATAAAATATGCTACAATTTTTCTCATAATAAGTCTCCTGTTATTGGGGGTGCCCCGAAAATTGGGGCACCCCCCGATTGTGTTAAAAAGTAAAATGTATGCCATTGATGATGTGAGCATCAATATAAGAAACAAAAACATCTGAATTGATTACTCAGCAACATCCATAGTATGGCTATAAACTCTCATCAAAGGCTTAAGACCATCATCCCATACGAAAACCTTAAAGGCATCATAACCCTCAACTGTAGGTACGCTGACTGATGCTATTGTACCGGCATCAATTAAAACCTCATCAGTCGGAACATTAAAGCCAATCAATTCATTCTCAGCATAGTATGCAACATATACCTTTGTAATGTCTGCTGTGCTGTTATAGATTTCAAAAGAAATAGCATTTCCGGCACTGTCATCCACGGCATCTACAAAACTCACCTTATATTCAGCATCGGATGTGGTTGTAAATGTGCCCGTGCAAGCTGCAGCCTCAGAAATCGTGCTACCTGATAAAGCCCTGATACCGGAATAATCCAGAACATAAGAAGAATCTGCAGCAAGATCTTTCGGCGTAACTGTCATCTTACAGAAATCGGGATATATAAAGTCTGCATCAAATGCAACGGGTTTATAGTTACCGCCTGCATTAACATCAACTCTGAGCATATCCGCTGTACCAATCACCGGCTGATTAAAGTTCATTGAAAAGGTATTATTTGCCTGAGACACATCACCAATTATACTTAATGTATGTTCTTCTTCCCATGGCTTGATTTTCCAAAGTGTAAAGTCGTCCAATAAAACAGTCTGGCTATCATTGCATAGTTCATCATTTAACAGAGTTCTGCCCGCACTAAGTGCATAAACCGTGATTGCATCACCTGCGTTGTAATAGTTTGAAAGGTCTTTTTCTGTACTCCAAACAAGTTTGCCGGTTGTGCTGTCAACGACAGCAAATGTTTGTTGAGTACCATCAACAGACCAAATGATATTGTACCAATGATCTGTTTCTAAAGCCGCCAACTCTGCAGGTTCTGCACCGTGAATGCCGATATATGGATTACCTTCTTCATCGGATACAATTCTTGCAATATTTGTGTGGTATGATAACTCTTTTGCTGCAGCAAAGCGGAGATTTGCACCGCCATTCGGATATTCACCGTTGTCTTTACCTGCAGCCAAATTATTTACGATCATTTCGTTTTCGTTCCTAGCCGCAATTTCCTTCAAATTGATTCGATAAGTCAATACAAGTTGTTCATAAACCGTTTCGCCATTTACGTTCTTTGTTTCCGGTGTAAATGTGTTGACAGTTTTCAATGTTTCTAGACAGGCTCCAGTTCCGGAACCACCCGTTTTCATCTCCAACGCTTTATTTGTATAACCGCCATCAACATTAGCAATCATTCCTTCTGTATGGTTGCCGCCGGTAGTTAAGGGATAAGTAGATTTGTCTGCTTCGGTGTTGTAGCCATAACCACTTGCCTGTGCACCACTTTCAAATCCGTCTTCAATTTTAACGATACCATTATAAATTGTTGTAAAGGAAATACTGCTTGTTATCGGAGCAACACCCTCATCATCAGCAAATTCGCTCAGGCTAACCGTATAGACGGTATTACCTTTCAGAGTATCTGTCCATGTAAATGTGTAGGTTGTGCTACTCTCTCTCGGTGAAACAGTTGCCGTAATGTTTGATGCGGTACCGCCTGCCACCAAAGTCACGGTTTCAGGTACATCATTCATCGCTTTGTTAAAGTTAACTGTCAAGGTCTTTGTCTCAACCGGAACATTGTCTGCACCGCTTGCAGGTATAGAAGAAACTACATCCGGTGCGGCAGACGGTGCGGAAGTGGCAAAAGTAAATTTTGCGCTGTCGCCCGCATCTGTTCCACTGCTGTTTTTAAGACCGGAAAGATTTAAGATATACGTTGAACCCTCTTCAAGAGCATCAGGAAGCGTCACCTTGTAGGTGTATGGGTTAGTCGTACTCTCAATACTGCAAGTACGTGTACCGCTGTCCACCTTGGTTATCTTTACACTATCACTGTTATCCAGATCAATAATCTGGTCCGAAACCACAGAAACAGTTCTTGTTTCTGTCGGAACAGCCATACTGTCGCTAAGGTATGGAGTGGTCACAAACATCGGACCTGCAGTTTCAGGGTTAAACTCCGAAAGCTTTGCGTTATCTAATGTGATAAGTCCACCGCGGTTGTTAGAACTTGAAGCGTTTATGCTATATGCACACAGCTTATTTTCAGATGATGTTGTTATTGATGCAGTACCGGATGTCACCGATGAGTAAGTTCTCGTAGCTGAAGTTGCAAGAACATTTCCGTCATCATCACATAACCAACCCCACATTGTATCATCATGAGCAATCATATCAATATGATAACATTTATCCGCTTCATACTGTCTGATAGGGGTAGCTACGTACGAGTCGTTGGTTGTGCATATCCATCCATCATTACGAAGCTGAAAAAGGTCGTGTGCAATGTAGAAGTTAGCGTTAGTCTGACTCATCTTGAAGTCATAAGAAAACGCATACCAAGTGCCACTGTTGGCAGAGGAACCTAAATCGAGCGCTTTTGTATAAAGCGAACGGTTTGCATATGTCTGGCCATAATCTGCATCTGAAGTTGGGTACGCCTGGAACATATGGTTATTTATATTATTGGGGTCAGCAATAATCTGACCATAGCCGGATGCGATGGTTGTATTCGGTGCTGAAAATACATCACCGGGCAGAGCAGAGTCACCATTATTCAGGTTGTAGTCGCCTGCTGCGGTTGCATCAAAATTATCTTCGCAGACAATCATTCCGCTTGGTTTTGTGATAGGCGTTGCCGACACACCAGTCGCTGCCAACAGCATCATTAGGCTCAAAAGAATTGATGTTGTCTTTTTAAACATTGTACTTTCTCTCCTTTAAAAAATTTTTAAGAGGAAATTTCACAGGGATAATTTAATTAGTAGTTCCTACGGCTAAGGGAATCGGCCCATACACGCAGTCCAACAAAGCAATACAAACCTCAGCATCTGCAGACACCGTACCTAAATTAAAGTTTATGGTGCAAGTATCCTCGCCGTCACCCTCATTTAACACAGGTGCACTTGTCAATGTCTGCATATCATAGGCAAGCATTTTTCCCTCCTGATACACCATCACCAAAACCTCACCGTCAAAGGTGGGATAATCATATTCATCTTCAATGGTAAAGGTAATGGGTGTTAAGTTCTCAGCAGGAGAACCGATTTCTTCAATCGTTACAGGCTTCCAGAGATGCAAATCCTCTGTGGTGAAATAATATGTGTCTGTGCAGTAAAGACCTTCGGTATTCTTTACATTAGCAAACGAAACAACATACTTTGTGTTTCTTTCTAAAAGACCGGTATAATTCACAGTAATCGCGCGACTGCCGGGAGTCAATGAAAGTGATGCACCCGATACCGCTGTAACTGTTTCCTCTTCATTAATCTTACCAAAAACAATCACCTCAGTTTGCGTAGCATCTATCAATACATCCTGATCAAAATTAAAACATAATGTGACATTTCTCTGCACATCTTCAGCATTATTGCTGATTGTTGAACTCTCACAAGAAGGATTAACGGTTGCAGGATTATACTCAACAAGCATTGCGTTATCTAAAGAAATCGTGAATCCGGAGTGACCGCTTCTCACTCTGTATGCACCAAGTTTCTTATCAGCTGATGCATATTGTACAACATTCGAAGAGGCAAGGATATTTCCATTTGCATCATAGAATTTACCCCACATAACATCATCATGTGCAATCACCTCAATATGATACCATGTGTCTGCTGCACAGGTTACACCTGTACTGGTAAAGCCATTGGAGCTATTTGTAGCGTCCGAAAAATCACATATACTGTCTGTAGGTTGTATTTTTAAGTCGCCTGCCTGTATCCAAAAAAGACCTTCCGCAAGCCAAAATGTTCTGGTGCTGTCGCTGTACTTAAAATCATAAGAAAACTCATACCAGTTTCCATCGGCATCCGAACCCAAATCTAGTTCACGCGTTCTAAGTGCTCTCGCAACAGTATATGGATTGGGATTTAATCCTGCCCTGAATACTTTGTTGGTAGTATTGTCAGGTTCTGTATATTCGATAATCTCGCCAAAACCACAGCAATCATTCTCTTTGTCAGTAAAGAGGTCTGGTGTGTACTCTGGTACTGAAAACACGTCGCTGTAATAAGCATCAGTACGATTTGATTTCGTGTTATAGGTGCCTGCTGTCGCAGAGTCAAAATCATCTGTGTAGGTGATTTTTCCGCTGTCTTCGGGGATAACCTCTGCCGATACACCAAATGCTGATAAAACCAAAACCATACTCAAAACAATTGTCAGAATTTTCTTTAACATGGTCCTCCTCCTTTCTTTTATAATCAGTCATAAATATAGAAGATGTTATCAAAAATACGATAATTATAATAGCGAACATATGCCTTTACAGTATTGCCCGTAGCTGCTGAAGGGAGTTCTGAGAAAGGAATTAGTTCGACACGGTCGGTTTTTACGTGGTATAAAACCGTATTAGAATACTTTTGAGTTTTCCCTGAAATAAGTCGTGTACCATCAGATATGCCATCATAATCAAAGATAAATTTATTATCAATAATCTTATCAATTCTGACAAATGCAGAAATATGATAACTATTATCAGGCATGGGTATCGTGGTGTCTTGATGGCTTCCAAAATCGAACATTTTTTCAAGATATGTGATTTCCCCTGCATCATTCATTCTGAAACGAATCACATCGCCTCGATTGATAATGGTGTCAAAGTCAGCCGCGTCCTCTCTTATAAGAGTCGGACGTTCACCAGTCGTCATATTATCGCTATTAATTCTGTAAAGTAACAGGGTATCTTCGGGGATAAAATAGTTCATTCTGTTACCATCGCCAGCCAAACTTAATGTCCAGCCGTGATTGCCCTGTTCATCCATGCTTTTGATAACTTTTTCAACTACATAGCAATATTCGGAAACGTCGAGGAGTGATGTTGTGGTTTCGCCCACTTCAACAATCTCATTGCTGTCAATACGCACCAGACAGGAAAGCATATTATCCTCATCAGCATCATACCCCTTCAGATAAAACTGTGAATTATTCAACTGACTCGCTTTTATAACAGAAAATAATTTTTCTGCAGGATTCATCGACATGGCAGGTGCACTGTCAACGAACACTACCGCATCTGAAGTAAAACCATATCTGTTGTTAACTACTCCAAGACGAACGTAACTTTTTGAGCCGGCATCAAGTTGCATATCCAAACTGGTTGCAGCGTCCTCTTTTACAGTTCTGACAACAGCAGTATCAACCTCACGGATTACATCATCATAAACTCGGTAACGGATGAGTTGTCTTTGCTTCAGGTCAACGTCATCCACACCATTGACACTATAGGATGTACTTCCACTATCAACCATAACACCATCCAAAATAAATCTTGGAGAAGTTTTAAGGGTTAAAAAATTACCGTTTATATCCATAATCTTAAGCATAGTAACCTTATCCAAAGGTCCGCCATCGACACCGCCTGCAATCAGGTATCCGTAATTCAAGCCCTCAGCACCTGAAATAACCTTGTAGTAAGTCAGTTTTCCATAATTGTCATAAAAAGCCTCAATATAAAAACCCAGTTTCAATTCCGGCAGTACATTACTTTGGGTAAATCTCTTATAACCGCTGCCGTAATATCTCTTTCTTCCGTTAATAGTGAAGGAATCAGTTCCTTCCATTTTTTCAATCATACCGGTTTCGCTACGGTCAGAAGCATAGAGTTGGGCATACTTTGCATCGGCAAAGCCCCATGTAATTACCCCATTAGAAATGGTAAAAGAATCACAAGCAATGCCAACTACCATTCCGGCTTTGATATCAGAAATTTTAGCTATTTTTTTACCAATGTAAACTTCCATGACATCTATATCTGAAAAATCAACAATTTGCTTATCTTTGCCGGTTCTCAAAGTCAGGGTGCTTCCGTTCACTCCCTCAACAATAGCCTGATGCAAAAGCGTCATGTGAATAACATCATAGCGACCATCATCATCTGTATCCAAAAAGGTGGCGCTTCCGCTGTCAAGCAATCCAAACAGTGCTTTGGTCGGTGTCCACGCTTTGCCGTTTATTATCAGAAGGCCTTGTTTATCTACCAATATTTCTTCTTCATCCACATCGGTAATTTCAATATATTTGCCTTTGTCTGTAACGGTACCAATTTCATCAGCAGCTAAGGTTATGTTTTCTTCCGTATTATAAGCATAAATGCTGATAACCTCATCACCGTGAACGCCAGGTACTGTATAATAAGTCACTTCGGCACCAACAAGTTCATTGGGGATTTCAATACGGGAATATAATGTTATTCCGTTAATTCTTACACGGTTAGCACCAACCTTGGGCACACCAATACCTATACGTGAGTTAGCCTCAATGGTTCCTGTGCCGTCCGAAAGTTCCCATACTTCCCATAAGCAGCCGGGACCTCCGCTGATATTTTTATATGTAACAAAGGGAACTCCCATAGCGTTAGCTGTTATTTCAGCAACCTCTTCAGTTGTCAGTTTCTCTTCATCAGCAATGGTTACACCCTTAAACAGACCAATTTTAGAAGCCAGATTGACGTAATCCCCCAAGTCGCCGCCTTCTTCTTTCACAATTGCTTCATAACCTAATGCTTTAACAAAGGAAACAAGGGCTTCAGTTTTCGTAACAGGATTTGAGGGATTAAATTTTCCTTCTTCATCCGTTTGCATATAACCCATAGCAAGAACATTTATAATGTCACTTGCATATTCATTAGCTGCAATATCAGAAGCATACTTTGCCGCTGATTCGTCTGTCACATCTTCGTTGTGCATTGTTTTACTCATAACTGTAAGCGTATGTGCAAAACTTGCGCGGCTAAAAGATTTGGGAATCAATCCAAAATTACCCGGCTCTTCTACAATGCCTAAATCATAAACAAGTTGGCATTTGGAGGCATCTGCCGCTGACACGGGAAGAGCAAAAAGCATAGATAAGCCCAATGTCAATATCAAAAACAATGCAAAAAATCGTTTTAACATAACTTATACCTCCCCAAGCCTTTCTGCAAGACGGCAAAGAATTGCACAAGCCTCAGCACGGGATAAATGAGCCTTGGGATTAAAGTTACCCTGCTCATCACCTCCAAAGATTCCTGCTGTACGAACAATTTTCACTGCTTCTTTTGCATAATCGGAAATCATCGCCTCATCAGCAAAGTCAGCCGCCTCGCCCGATTGCTCCGCACCATACTTTTCAAGAACTCTCGAAAGGATTACTGCAGCATCCTGACGGATAATGTTCGTGCCTACACCAAAACTTTCGCCCATACCTTGAATTAAACCGTTTTCATAGGCTGTCATAACAAATTTTGTGTAGTATGCATCCTCAGGCACATCGCCGAATGTGCTTTCGCTATCTGTTACGGTCATACCAAGAGCACCGACTAAAATTTTTATAAAATCCTGTCTGTAAATATTGCCTGAAGCGTTAAAGGTGTCTTTTGCTGTGCCATTAATTGCGCCTTTTTTGTAAAGTTTTTCAATATATTCCTTCGCCCAGTAATCCTCTGCAACATCCCGGAAGGGGAAAGATGCAGAGTTATATCCTGAATTTGATGAGGGTGGTTCAACATTCAATACCGGAGATGTTTTACCGGAACTCATTGGTCTGCTGCCGCCGTTACCACCATTACTGGCGCCTTCCTCTCTGACGGGAAGGGATTTTTCGAATAAAGTTTCAACATCTGTCATAGTGTAACAATCGTCTGCACCTGTCAAAACGCTATTGAGAACACTAATCAATTCATAAGAGTCTAAAGAAGCATCATCAAGGATATCTCTGACATTGGCAAATTCACCAGCATAGGGATTTGGGTTACCTTCTGCATCTGTTTCTGCAATTAGTTCCGCAAGTGCTTCACGGGTTTCAAGATTACGAAACATACCCATTAAAACAAAATCCTTAAAATCTTTCTCCAGCAGTTCGTTGGCTGTATATTCTCCGGCATTCGCAACATATTCTCCTGCTTTCACAGATGCCAGAACTGTACTCTGTTCATCACCAAGGTTGGAAAAATCAGAACCCTCGCCAATTGCAATATTCCAATATTTTCCTACTCCAGTACCGTTGTAGGTGTTTAAAACAGTCAAAGTGTCTTCCTCTGTTTTAAGGCGAGTCCATACTGCCGCCTCGTTAAAATAAGTAAACACTGTGGAGGTTGTAAAGTCTTCCTCTCCTTTTATCTGATAATAAATCTTATGGAATATTGTCTTGTCTGTAAGATTTTTATAATAATTGATATCTGCTGAGTTTTTACGAAGAATTTCTTTCGGGGTAAGACGAGTCACTCCGTCTGTATCAAATGTACCGTTGATGTCTTCGTCAATAATACTTCCGCAGTTTTCTGCATTGCTTCCATTTAAGTTATCAATAAGAATTTCGATATCACCTATGCTAACGTGTTCAAAAGTACCAATACTGTAAACTTCTGAACCTAAGTAACTGATGACCACACTGTATACCCCTGTAGCAAGGTCGCTGCTCATCTGACAGGTATGCTCAATTTTGCCGTCATCATCAACATACACTACTTTGATGTATTCAACATTCAAAGCATCAAGATCCGATTTGGATGTAACAGCAGCAACACAAGCTGCTGTCGCATCTTCATCATTATCAATTGTCGGCAGAACAAAGATAAGCACCGGAGTTCCTTCTTCCGCCGTTGTTGTAGCTTCAATCGTTACGGTGCCGTTAACGGCAGTAACGGACTCGGATTCGTCAGCCATGGTCACAGAGGATGCGCCTACAATGAACAATGCAAAAAGCAAAAGGACTAATATTCTTTTTTTCATTTATCGCTCTCCTCCTTAATCACGCTGTAATTGGTATGTTTTTTCAGTTGTAAAACGTCCATCCTGAGATACAATCTTAATCTTCAGTTCGTTTACACCATCGAACTTCAATGTGCCGGTTTTTTCAACTTTCTCATCATTAATGTAAATACTTGCATAATCGCTTACTTTGAAGCTATACTCTGCCTCTGTCATACCCTCAGGCACGCAAAAAACGGGGGCTTCACTTTCAGCATCGAGCATATGAATACCGGAAATCCCGAAATGAATCAGGTCTGCATGAGATGATAAGTAGTCGGGGCTTTCCCATTCAAAAACCTCGGTTTCATATTCATCAAACTCAATCTCAAACCATCCGTCATCATCTGCTTCATATACTTTTTTAGAGTACATGCCCTTAATCTCTTTTGCGCCATCTAAATAGATTCTGGCATCACGCTGAGTCTGGTCTGTGTTAACGGTGAAGAGATAAGACTTGCCGTCAAGACGTCTTGCTGTTGTCTTCAACCAGTCTGCACCGCCTGTGTTTATTTCATAATAAGGTGCAGGCTGAGCAGAAATAATGATAGGCTCCAAGTAATTCACTTCGTTCATAACCATGGAAAATTCGTCCCATATCTGTTCACTGGTTTTGCCCATCCACGGATTTTCCAGGATTTCAAAATTTGTATATGTGTCTATCATTACAACACCCGCACAAATTGCCTGGAAGGTCATATTGCGATATTCTTCTAACGTAGGACCGCGAAGGTCTCCTCTTGATGCGAAGTGGAACCCCTGCAGAATCATGCCAAGGGGTCTGCCCGGATTTAATTTATGTGCCAAACTTAGACGGTCATAAACCAAACTAATAGCTTGATCTTCTTTACCCGTAACGGGATAAGGGTCGTATGCTAAGATATCATTCATCTTTGCATATATACCAGGGCGGTTGGCAATGGGATTATCAATTGCGCCAAAAGTAGGATGGTCAAGGTCAACGCCGCTCAGAATTTTCTGAACCCATTCCAGTTCAGGACCCCACTGTGTTGCGCGCAACTCATCGCTTGTCTTATAGGAACTGAGAGAAGGATGGTCTTTCCATGCATTTGCAATACGAGTCAGAACAGCCCGCAGTTCAGCCTGTGTTTTAACACGGCTTTGATATACACCGCTGAGTTTTTCCCATCTCATACCACCGGGATATAAGGAGAAAGTAGTACCCGTATCCTCCAAAGCCTTCAAATGTTCCTTAGAGTCTTGTCTTTTACCATAATTCAAGAACCAATCCTGACCGACGTAATTCCAGTTATCCCATGCAGGATTTTCAAAAATATCCTGTATTGCATTTCCAAAATCTTTCGCGGCATAAATGGATGTCATCAGCACTGGCTCACCATTTCTCGTCATACGGCCATATTCATCAATATCCATAACCGTAGCAAAGTCTGCTTCACGTTTGTGCAAAGCCCACTCCTGCCGCTGAATCTCCTCGCCGGTTTCACTATCTATCAGAATGCTCTCAAGCCAGAAATCACCATTCATTGGGAGTGTTTTGGATGAAAAGCAAACGTCTACAACAGACGTTACATTCTCAACCATATTAGAAAGGTAAACCTTTCTGTCTTCATCGGTGATCTGGGTTGTTAAATTGATTTTAGATAAATCCCAAGCACCGTTAGCATCATTTATATAAGCGCGTACTTTGATGTCACCAATGCCATCTTCTCCTTTAACGATGCCTTTATAAACAGGTTCCATCAAAACAGTATCCATTGGAGGGAATTTAACCTTGTAAAGATGCAAATCGTCTGTCCAGACTGTTCCTGTGGAACCAATACCGTTCTGAATGTTAATTCTGATTTCATAGTATTCCGGCGTTCTCAGCTGGTTCAGCGCCTCAGGAATCTCAATGATGTTCTGAAGCAGCGTCCAGTCTGTGTCTCCGGTCCATTTAAAAAGTCTGTCCTCTGTCAACCATGTTTTCTGATCGTCATAAATCTGGATGATAGGTGATAAGTAGCCCTTATAGCCTTCACCGGTATTAGCATACTCCTCGCACTTAAACATAGCTGATGCTACGAGATAATCACCGGCTACAAATTCACCGGG
Source organism: Clostridia bacterium (assembly GCA_017436905.1). Classification (GTDB taxonomy): domain Bacteria; phylum Bacillota; class Clostridia; order UMGS1810; family UMGS1810; genus SIG455. The sequence continues at coordinate 154,775 of JAFSCF010000014.1, forward strand.
CTTCGTTTTCCATGTAATACAGTAACCGCTCTCACCGTCTATAGTTTTAATGCAACCATTACTGTTATAACCTTCCTCTTTCATCAAAGTAGCATTACCGCTAGTGCTTAAAAGAGAGAACATTCCGTGATCATCATCTTCAAAGTCGTTATAATAAATCTCTGTCACATCATAATTGCTGGCATCAAAGGGAGTCGGCGTCATCTCGGCAATGCGGTCATCGGTGATTACATCATCATAGGGGGGATCAATAAATTTAATACCCGCATCCTTACCCAAAGACATAACATAATTATGTTCTGCCATACCTAAGTTATACACCGCCATTGCTGTCTCTGCACGGGTTGCAGGGCTTTGGGGATACCACATATTTCCCTCGCGGCTATCCATAACATTTAAAGATGAAACAAACGCAACAGCCTCTTTAGCATAATCGCTGATGTCTGAATCATCGGCATAAACAGTTGTTGCACTCTGATTTTCCTGAATACCCTGTTGCTTTAAATAGCGCATAAGGATAACTGCCAAATCCTGACGGGTAATCTCAGCGCCAACACCAAACATATTTTCAGAAACACCATTAATCAAACCGGATGCCGTAGCAATCATAACATAGTCAGAATACCATGTACCTGCAGGCACATCATAGAAAATCAATGTCTTGTCACCTTTTTGCAGAGCCAGTGCCTCTGTCAGAATCTTTACAAATTCCTCGCGCTTTAATGTATCCTCAGGATAAAATTTACCATCACCTTTACCATTGATAACACCCTTTTCAGCCAGACTCATAATTGCTTCATACGCAATATGTTCTGTCAACACATCATCAAAAGAAATCGGAACATCAATGGAGTCTTCCTCTGCCAGTATTGGCAGAGGAACGACAGACATTGCTAAAATTATAAATAATGAAATAATTCGTTGTTTCATATAAGTTTCTCCAACTCGAAAATCACTTGCCTAAAAGTGCTTTATTCATATTATCGGCTACGCTCTTTGCGTCTTTTTCAATTTCGCTTACTTTCTTCTTCCAGATTGCTTCAACATCGCCATCAGTAACAATAGCATCTGCCATCATACCGTTAACTTCATTAGTAGCATTGAAAGTTACATAATCATCAGCTGTATAAAAATCACGGGCAGTATCCCAAGTTCTCAGCGCAAGAGGCTCTTCCAGTTTAGCTTTTCTCAGCGCCGCCTGTTCTCTCATAGCCATGTGACCGGTATCAACACTATTATCATAGAAAGGATTCAAGAATTGACGGAAGAACTCATATGAAGGATATTTTTTGTCAAGGGTTTCAAGATTGCCGTCAGCATTTGCCTCACGGAGAACTACATATTCATTGCCTTGTTTTTCGTAATCAACACCGGGAACACCCAATCTGATCTGAGGACCGCCTTCTACACTGGAAATATAATCAGCAAGTTCTAAAATCTTTGCCATTTTTTCATCAGAAAGTTCGGGGCTAAAATAGTACGCGCCATAGGAGTTACCTGACTCCCAACCATGAACTGCACCATCGGGAGATCTCAACCAACAAACACCGATGCAATCCTCAGCTTTCTTTCCGGGATTTGCCTTTTCAAATGAAGAACACAATGTTCTGAGGAAATAATGGTTTGCTCTTGGAAAAATTGCTCCTGCGCGTTCTGAACAGAACAACGAATCTAAATCTCCGGTCTTCTGTGTATAAAAGTCAGGTGTTAAAATGCCGGTCCTGTATGCCTCAGCATAAGCTTTAATACCTTCTAATGTAGAATCTGCCAGCAAACCGCATTCGTATTCGCCATTTTCATTCTTGCTGAAATGTTTATAACTTGAGTTAAATGGAACAATAAATGCCTGTGGAGCCTCAGTATAGTCAATAGCAAGACCAACAGTATTCTGCTTACCTACACCGCCTAAATCTGCTTCTTTAAACTTTTGGAGCATATCCATAAAATAGTCATAGTCCATAATGTAGTCTGTTTCAATTCCTAACTGTTCTGCCCAGTCTTTTCTGTAAGCAAAACCGTAAGAGTCAATATATAAGAACTCGTTCTGACTCATCTTTTCTCTTAGATTTTCACCGTTTGCATAAGCAACACGGAATTCGTCAATATAATCGCGGTAATGATCCTGAGGACGAACCAGAGCAGAAACTGAACCATTCGCTTCAAGCGTATCCAAAATACCTGTCATTTCCATAGCAAAACCTACGTTCGGATAATCTTTCTCCCAGTTTTCAGGAAGTTCTCTAATCATACCCTGTTCGGCATATTTTAAGTATTCATCAATTTTAAAATCGTTTGTTGTTACCACATCCGGCATACTTCCGGATGAAATCCAGATACGAGCTTTCTCTACCGCCGAATCAGAAGATAGAGTTTCAAACTCAATTTCCATATTCAATTTTTCACATATGTACTTGTAGTAATCATCCTCTTTCCAACTGTCATCAGCACCGGGAAATGCAACTGTAATCGTAACCTTTTCGCCGCTTTCGGTAGATGCCTGATTACTGCAGCCGGAAAAAACAACGCCCAGTACCAAAACTACAACCAACATCCATACAATAGATTTTTTCATTTTTGTCTCCTTCTTTCTTTCATATATTTTTTATTACAGCGTTTTACCGCATGAATTACCCTTTAACTGCTCCAATAGTAAGCCCCTTCATAAAGTACTTCTGCACAAAGGGATATACCAGCATAATCGGAAGCATCGTCACTACAACCGAAGCCATCTGCACGTTTAAGGCAAAGGTTTCCTTGATCTCTTCATCAATTTCAACAGTGTCGGACACCTTAGCAGTAGCGTTAGAAATAATTTCTCTTAAAACAAGCTGCAGAGGCCAATTTTTGCTCTTAGATAAAAACAGCATTGCATTGTACCATTCATTCCATATATTAACCGCTTCAAACAATGCTACTGTAGCAATAATCGGCTTTGCCAACGGCAGATAAATCTGAATAAATATTCGAATGTCATTAGCACCGTCGACTTTCGCCGATTCTTCCAGACTATCCGGTATTGTATAAAAAAAGCTTTTAACCAAAATCATATTATACACACTGAACAAACCGATTAAAATAACACTGAACAAGTTATCCATAAGCCCGTAAGATTTGATTGTCAAAAATAAAGGTACGATACCTCCGCTAAAATACATAGTGACAACAGCCAGATTATTAATTGTTTTGCTCAGGAAAAACTTTTTTCTTGAAAGAGCATATCCCGCTGCCGATGTAATCAAAACCGAAATTGGCAATTTAATCAGCAGAATTATAAGTGTGTTTTTATAACCATATAAAAACTTGCTGTCTGAGAAAATCTCTTTATATGCTATCAATGTGGGATTCTCAACAAACAATGCAAAAGGTTTCCGCATAAATTCTTCTTGTGTCATAAAGGACACCAATACCGAGTTATAGAAAGGGTACAGAATCAGTAACCCCCATAATACCAGTAATATGCCATTCACATAATCGCCTAAAGTAATTCTCTTTTTCACTGTATCTATCTCCTCACTTACTCCAGAATTCCTGTACCTTCAAGTTTTTTAGAAAGTTTGTTAACGCACATAACCATCAAGAACCCTACACCGGATTTAAATAAACCAACCGCAGTGCTATAGGCAAAGTCCGGAGATTGCTGGAATGTAATTCTGTAAATATAAGTATCCAAAATTTCGATTGTTTTCTGCACAACCATATTGGACATATTAAATATCTGGTCAAATCCGCCATTTAAAACAGTACCAACTTTAAGGGTAAGCATAACCAAAATAGTACCTCTTATAGAAGGAAGCGTAATGTGCCATATTTTTTTCCATCGGGAAGCACCATCTAAATCTGCTGCTTCATAAAGGCTGTCATCAATGCCGGCAATAGCCGCCATATAAATAATACTGTTCCAACCTGCCTCCTTCCATATATCAGTTATGTACAAAATCGGAACAATCATCTTTTTGTCGCCCAAAAACACATGACGCTCAACGCCAAAAAAATCTAAAACCGCATTTACGGGACCCATATACCCCAGGAAATTAACAATAACACCCGATACAATAACCCATGATAAAAAATGTGGGAAAGTGTAAATCGTTTGTAAAACTTTCTTCAAATGCCGCTGCCTTAATTCATTAAAAGCCAAGGCAATAACAATGGCAAACGGAAAAGTAAAAATAATTCTTCCGAAACTGATTTTTATTGTATTCCATAATACATACAAAAAATAGGAATCCGAAAACATCTTTTTAAAATGCGTAAATCCTATCCAGGGACTGCTGGTGATGCCAAGACGTGCATTAAAATCCTTAAACGCAAGTTGTATACCATACATGGAACGGTAATCAAGCGCAATCAAATAAATGACTGCAGGAAGTAAAAGGCAATACAAATATCGGTTTTTGACTAACATCCTGATACAATTGCGAAACCCATATTCTTCAGAAATCCTTTTTTTCACGATTCCCCTCTCTTTTATTGATGTTTTACAGCGTTCCATAAAACGCACCTCTCTTTCTTTGCTCACTTTCTTACTTCTTATGATAGCACAAAGAATTTTTCAAAAAAATGCAAAATGGTGCAATATTACTTGAAAATACTGCAAACACTTTCCTGTTATCGTGCATCTTGCTATTTTTTATGTTATACTGCTTATATAATGAGTGGCCAGTGGGTATCATAAATACATTATGAATACCATTGCGACAGAGGGGGGATATCTATGTTTAGTGCATTTATCGTTGATGATGATAAGGTGTCTGTTGAAGTTACGTATATGTTATTTCCTTGGCTTGAACTAAATGTAACCCGTATTGAAAAGATATATACTCCGACAGGCCTTGCAAAAAAAATACTTTCCGAAAGTCCCGATATTGTGTTTATTGATATTGAAATGGGGGATATGTCCGGATTACAGGTCATGGAAGAATGTAAAAAAGCCGGAAGCAATGCCTATTTCATCATTGTCAGCGGACACGATAATTTTGACTATGCTCATACTGCGGTTAATTTGGGGGCTATCTACTACCTTCTTAAGCCTATTGACAGAAAAGATATTGATGCCGTTGTTACAAAACTTAAATTTCTGCTTAAGAATTCTAAACAAGATAGTTTTTCGGAACACCTCACTTCTGCCAAAAATTTTAACGGATATCTTACACAGCATTTGGAAGATAAAAAATACAGATTTATTATCTCCACTTTAGAAGAACTTTTGTATAAGAAAATGGAAAAACTATTATCCTCCTGTATCTTTTCTTCACATTTAATTGGTAAAAACAAACACCTTTTAATTGTTACTTCTGATAACTTTGTTATTCCCTTAAGCGCAAATCTTGATGATTTCTGTAAAAATAATAAAATCGTCTGTGCCGTCAGCAATGTTTTTACAAAAGATGATAATCCTTATGATATTTTTCAACAGGCAAACCATTTATCTTATAATCAGTTTGTAAACCCAAGCGGTCAGCTTTTAATCGACCCTGTAAATTCAGACACAACCGTATTGAAAGACATTCTGGACAGTCTGTTTCAGGCAATTGATGCGAAGCAAACAGAGGTTATCAACCGAAATCTAACTGTTCTTCCTCAGTTATTTCTTCAGCAGAAATACACTATGGCACATGTTGTTTGGTTCTATAATGCTTTGATTGGAAGAATTAACATCGTTCTGAATCACGATCATGTTTTTCCTTTGTCACAGATGGATGAAGAAGATTTGCAAACATATTTTCTGGATTTTGGTGAATTATGCCGTACGTTATATCACTCTATTTTAGAAATATTAAAGACCGAACAGATCACAGAAAAGAATAACAATCAACTATGGGAAAAAGTTCTGCATTTTATTGAAAAAAATTATAGTAAAAAATTGCAGGTACAAGACATTTGTAAAAATCTTTTTATTAGTGAACGCACATTCTATTACTTATTCAAATCAAATGTCAAGGTTACCTTTGTTGAATACCTGACTGAATTCCGAATTAAAAAGGCAAAAATTCTTTTACTGACAACAAATCTGCCAATTCCCGAAGTTGCTGAAAAAGTCGGTATTAAAGACCATTATTATTTTAATAAAGTCTTTAAAAAACACACCGGTATAACCCCTGTTAAGTTTAAAATGGAGGAGGGTTACCTGTCTTATGAGCAAGAAGTTAAAGATTAAATCTCTGATTATTGTTTCTGTAGCATTAATTCTGGGCACTATTATTTTCTTGCAGATATCCTTGTATTCTATTTTGCAGAAAGAAAGCCAAAGGACAATATCTTCTATTTTTGATTCCATTGCACAAGATTCTGCCCAGCAAATCAGTAGTCTTAACAATGAAATTGCGGAATTATCTACGATGCTCTCTGTAAATAAAATTGTCCAAGAAAATTTATATGCGTATACACCATCTGAAATCATACAGAATTTCGTTTCTATTGACAATCTTCTGTTTGACTATATGAATAATAATAAAAATATCGCCTTTTTGGGAATTATTAAAAATGGGCAGCTATTTAGGTCTTGTGAAAAAGCTCCGCTTTACAACAATGTCCGCGAAATCACACAACAAGTTCAATCCGACAAAAAAATTCAAACAATTTTTTTATCGTCATTCATTTATAACGAACAAACATACTTCAGTTGTGTTACTCCTATTTTCCCTGTTGAAACAAAGTATTTTTCCAAAGAAAGCAACAAAAATTTTGTTATCTGCATTTATGAAATTGGTTCAATCAGTTATCTAACCTCCAGCATTATTGATAACGAGCGTATTCAGTTGGTTATCACAGACAGCAATAACAAAATTTTGCTGTCAGACAATGTTTTGCAGCACAACCAAGAATTTATTCTTGACAAACATGCAAACAAACTCATGGCAAAAACGGTTTCTCTGGAAAAGCCTGCGTGGAATGTCAATGTCTATATGCCGTCAAGTACCAGAAGCATTTTTTCCAATATGACGGTTTTGTTTACATTTTTTATGATTATTTATACTCTGGCAATGCTGATTCTTCTCGTAAAACTTCTGGATAATGTCATTATCAAGAGAATCCGACTTTTAGACGAGCAGGTAAATCAGATACCGGAGCACGCAGTTGATTACAGAGTGGAATATTCTTATGTAGATGAACTTTCAAATGTTGTAACTACAATAAATCAAGTGCTGGGCCATCTTCAGGATTTTAACGAAGATAAACTAAATACACTGAATAACCTATACCACGCACAGCTCATGCAAAAAGAAACAAGAATCTTTTATCTCTACAATCAGGTTTCTCCGCATTTCCTCTACAATTCGCTGACTCATATTCAAGGTCTCGCCATAGAAGCAAATGCACCGAAAATATTGACGATGATTTCATCATTATCAACCGTCTTTCGTTACCTTTCAAACAATCAAACCCATTCAAATATTAAACAGGATATAGATTGTGCCATTGAATATTTCAACATCATCAACACACAAAGAGTAAACAAAATCACACTAATAAACGACGTGGACCCTGAATTGTACAGTGTCAAATGTTTAAAAATGGTGTATCAGCCTATTTTGGAAAACACATTAAAACACGCATTCAGTATAGACAATTCGGGTACGGTAACCATCTCATCTGTTCCTCACAAAACGAAAGCGATTATCGAAATCAGTGATAACGGCAGGGGCATCCCTGATGAAAAACTCGAAATGATTCAAAATCAACTGATTTATGAAGACGGATTGGATAATGTCCAAAACGGAGAACATATCGGACTTTTAAATGTCCACTTAAGACTCAAACTATACTATAACAAAAGCTGCGGTATTACTGTTACATCAAAGGAAAACATCGGCACAACAATTCGCATTATCTTTGAAAAAGAAATTCCAGATTCAAAACAAATATAGGAATTGAACTTATTATTTTAGACTAATATAAGAAAGAGGGATTTTAATATATGGCATATTATATGGAAGAAATGAGCGTTCGTGATATGGAACGCGCTATGGGAAAAACAAGTACGGCAATTATTCCCATATGAGTAGTTGAACAGCATGGATATCATTTACCATCGAGTACAGATATACATAATTCGGTACAGATAACACGATATGTAGGCGAACGCTTAAATGCAGTTGTGGCACCGGCACTTCCGTATTGCTTTTCAGGCAGAACATTAATTGGAACTGTGAATGTAAGCACCAATATCCTTTCCTTCAGAAAGGCATAGTTATTGCATCTTAGCCGAAGCAATATAATCCGAACCCGCCTAAAACGGCGGAATTTCGGCATCTTTGGGCTTATCGTCCTTGAAAGGCGTTAGCCTGTCTTCGTCCTCTGCGCCAA
>JAFSCF010000015.1 GCA_017436905.1 Clostridia bacterium
AATACATTTAAAATCTTTATAGTAATCAGGAGCGTATATTTTCAATTTTCATCACCTTTATTAATTTTAACACCATTTTATATATAAGTCAAAAAAATTTAAAAAACCTATTGACAATATCTGATTTGTAGTATATACTAACTGTATTAGTACACGTAATACAGTTGTAAAGGGGTGAATATATGATAAAGATTGATTACAAAGACAGCCGAAGTCTGCACGAGCAGATAGAAGACGGAATAAAGACGCTTATAATAAATAAGGCACTGGCAGAGGATGAACAACTTCCGTCAGTACGTGAACTTTCCATATCTCTTACGGTCAATCCTAATACTGTTCAAAAAGCATATAAGCAACTTGAATCTGACGGATTTATATACAGTATAAAGGGCAGGGGCAATTTTGTCGCTCCGGTTTCACATACAAAAGACAGCGCCAAGATAAAAGAACTGTATGAAAATCTTGAAACGTCGGTTAAAGCGCTTATGTACCTTGGTGAGTCAAAGGAAAGTATAGACGAGATTATTGATAAAATAAAGGAGGAGTTTAAATGATAAAAGTTTCAGATGTTGTTAAGCATTTTGATGATTTTCAGGTTTTAAAGTCTATGAGCCTGCACGTAAGAAAAGGCACAATTTACGGTCTTATCGGTCCTAATGGTGCAGGAAAGACGACTATTATAAATCATATAAACGGGGTTATGCAACCCGAAAGCGGAAGTATAACCGTAGACGGTGTGCAGGTTTATGAAAATGAAAAGGTAAAGCAGAAGATTTTAAATATATCTGACGACTGGTTTTATTTTAGTACATATACAATTAAGCAGATGGCTGAATTTTATAAAGATATTTACCCGCAGTTCAATACTGACCGCTACGAGAAATTAAAAGAAGTATTTAAACTGAACGAGAAAAAGCAGATTCGAAAAATGTCTAAAGGACAGAAAAAGCAGGTGGCGTTTTGGCTGTGCTTATCTGCAATGCCCGAGGTGCTTATTCTGGACGAGCCGTTAGACGGACTTGATCCCGTAATGCGCAAGCAGGTTCTAAATCTTGTTATTGCCGACGTTGCCGACAGAGAACTTACTGTTTTAGTATCTTCGCACAATTTAAGAGAACTTGAAGATATCTGCGACTGGGTTGGCATTATTCATGACGGCAAACTGATTGCCGAAAAGCCTTTGGACGATATCAAAGGCGGAGTGTGCAAATATCAGGTGTCGTTCAAAGAGGATAAATCCGACTTTTTAAATTCCATTGACGGTCTTTTAAGCATTACAAATACGGGCTCTGTTTATAACCTTATAATTAAAGGCGATGCCGATGCAAACTATAAAATTTTAAAAGATGCTTCGCCGATACTGTTGGAGCGTGTGAGCCTCACTTTAGAGGAAGTATTTATCTACGAGTTAGGAGGTTTGGGATATGATTTCAAAAACATCATTTTTTAATAAAGGTATATATAAATCAACAGTAAAACGATATTCGTGGGGAGCGTTACTTTATTTTATAATACTTTTTGTGTCTACGGGGTTGTCAATATTTTTAAACATATACAGAGATTTTTCCCATATGCCGTACGATTATTTTGAGAATTATCCCGTTATATTACACGGCGCATATATAACCGTACCGATTTTATTGGCTTTGGTAGTGCCTACAGTAGTTGCGCTTTTGGTGTTCAGGTTTATACATTCTAAAAAGCAGTCAGTATTTATCCACAGTATTCCTGTTTCAAGAAAAGCGAATTACGTTTCGTCAATCCTTGCATCGTTTACGCTTATGCTTGTGCCCATAATATTAAACGGAATAATACTTATACTTATCTCAATGTTTGGCTACGGTCATTACTTTACCGTTAGAGATTGCTTTGTGTGGATAGGGTATAACCTGATTGGAGTATTTTTAATGTTTTCCGTTGCGGTGTTTGCGGCATCTGTTACAGGTAACAGTTTTGCAATGGTAGCCATAAATGCTCTTATACACTCTTTTTTGTTTATAACAGTAGCAACACTCAGCGTTATGGCGGGCGTGTTCGTATACGGTTATATTGACAGCAATATTTTGTTTGAAAACATTATGCAACGTAATTTCGCAGTAGTGGTTTTCGGTTTTATGGATAAATATTTCCGTGAAGATATAACTGCTCTGCAAATTGTTAAATTTGTAATTGCAGCAATTGCTCTGTATATCGGTTCGTACTTTCTTTATAAAAAAAGACGCCTCGAAACTGCTAGTGATGTTGCAGGGTTTAAATGTTTAAACCATATATTCAAATACGTTGTAACATTTTTAGCAACAATGTTTGGCTTTGCCATATTTGCACCTTACATTGAAGAAAATGCGGTTGTTTTCACAATAATCATTGCTATAATAAGCATAATAGCATATGTTGCATCAGAAATGGTTTTAAAGAAAACAGTTAATATTCTGTATGCGTGGAAAGGATATGTTGGATTTGCAGCGTTCTTTGTTGCACTTGTTGTTTTGTTTTCGCAGACATCTTTCTTCGGTTACGAAACTAAAGTGCCCGAAATTGCTGAAATAGAAGAAGCGTCACTATATAATTACTATCATCGTGAAGAACCTTTTACGGCAAACGAAGAACTTGTTAAAATGGTTATAGATGCACACGAAGATTTTATTTCTGTAATCCCGTCAACCAGTTATGAACGGTTGTATAATTCGCCGTATAATACAAGAATACATATTAAGTATAATCTTAAAAACGGCAAGACCGTCTACAGAGTTTATCCTGTGACATACGAACAAAGGGTAGAGTTAATGAACGCTTTTTACGAGTATGACGAGTACAAGCAAATGTGCGAGGAGATATTTGTAGATGAGTCTAAAGTAATAGGAATAGACATTCAAAGTTATAATAATGGCGGATACCGTGAGGAACATGAGATAGATGATTATAAAGAACTCCTTGCAGTTTTAAAAGAAGACATATTAAATATGAGTTATGAAGAATTATATCCAAAAGAACTTAAAAGCGAAGATGTTTTATATGATGTATCTGTAAATTATCTGTTTGACAGCGGTATTGATGAAAACGGTGAGTTGCGAACTCATCGGAATGGAATTTATATAAATATTACAGACAAATATGAAAAGACCGTTAAGTGGCTCAAAGACAGAAATTATAAGAGCGCAGGATATACCAGATAACGCAATAAAAAGGACCGGAATATTCCGGTCCTTTTAAATTTGTTGTTTTGTTTACGCCTGCGCTTTATCTTTGGTTATTGCTTTAATAGCAAAGAGCACTGCGATTGTCAGTACTATACCGATAGGCAACAGAATGTATGCACTCTGGATAAACGCAGCAAGCAGATACATTACAAATGAGATAGCCGCTACTGTAATAGCGTATGGTAACTGAGTTGAAACGTGGTTTAAGTGGTTGCACTGAGCACCTGCCGAAGACATAATTGTTGTATCAGAAATTGGTGAGCAGTGGTCACCGCAAACAGCACCTGCAAGGCAAGCAGACATACCGATTATCATAAGTTCGCTGTCAGCAGGGAAAATAGCGGCAACAATCGGGATTAAGATACCAAATGTACCCCATGATGTACCAGTTGAGAATGCCAGTACGCAAGCAACTATAAAGATAATTGCGGGCAGGAAGTTTGCAAGGCCTGCAGCAGCAGAATCCATTAAACCGCCTACGAATACGTCAGCACCTAAAAGACCTGTCATGTTTTTGAGCGAGGTTGCAAATGTGAGGATTAAAATTGCAGGTACCATAGAGATGAAACCTTTGGGGATGCAATCCATAGCCTCTTTGAAAGTGATGATTTTTCTTGCCATCAGGTAGATAATGGTAATTACCAGAGCAATCAGTGCACCCCAGGGAAGTCCAACTGTTGCGTCTGTATCACCGAATGCTGTGATAAAGTCAGCACCCGAGAAGAAACCGCCTACATATAAAAGACCGATAATGCTTGCGATAACCAATACAACTACAGGGAGAATAAGGTCCATAACTTTGCCTTTTGGATTTGGCTCGGCATCGTTAGTTTCATCAACTCTATCGCCGCAGGTGTATAAATCGCCGTTGTTGATTGCGTTGAGTTCGTGCTTTTTCATTGAGCCGAAGTCAAACTTCATAACTGCAAGCGCTACAACAAATACAAGTGTAAGGAGTGAGTAGAAGTTGTAGGGAATAGCACGTACAAAAAGTTCTATACCGGAATATCCTGTGCCCTCAGCAAATTGAGAAACAGCAGCAGCCCATGAAGAAATGGGAGCAATCATACATATGGGAGCAGCAGTAGCATCGATAATGTATGAAAGTTTTGCGCGTGAGATTTTGTGGCTATCAGTAACGGGACGCATAACGCTACCAACGGTTAAGCAGTTGAAGTAGTCGTCAATAAAAATAAGAACACCTAATACAAATGTGGCAATCATAGCGCCAACACGTGATTTAATGTGTGTTTCAGCCCATCTCCCAAACGCTGCAGAGCCGCCTGCTTTGTTAACGAGTGCTACCATTGCGCCGAGTATAACCAAGAACATAAATATACCCGCTGTGCCCGAGATTGCAGCAATGATGCCATCATTTAAAAGAGCATCAAGAGCGCCTACGGGATTCCAGTTGGCAACGAATAAGCCGCCTAAAAGGATACCAATAAACAGTGATGAGTAAACTTCCTTAGTGATAAGCGCTAGAGCAATAGCCACTAACGGAGGAAGCAGAGCAACAAAGGTGGAGTAATACATACTGGTTGCCTCAACGTCTGCTGTTTTAATAAACACAGAGCATACTGCAACTACAATCGCTGCAACCACAAATGCGATTATGTTGCCGATAGTTTTTTTCTTCACAAAAAAACCTCCTAAAAATAAAAATCTGAATTTATATTATCATAAAAAGAATTTTCGGTCAACAGTTTTTGTAAAATTATGGTGTAAAGCAATATATATTGTAGGATAGTGCAGATTGATGAGTTTATGTTTGTTTATAATTTACTAAAAATATTTTGACAATTCTATTGAAAAAATCCTTGTTTTTTGGTATTATTATATTGTATTGTGCCTATTTATAGGTGTTTTAAATCCATACATACCAAATATATTGTTGAAAGAGATGATAAAACGTGGCAAAAATGAATATCCCGTTTTCTCCTCCAGATATATCGGAATTGGAGATTGAGCAAGTTTGCGAAGCACTTCGCTCAGGCTGGATTACTACAGGTCCCCGAGTAAAAGAACTGGAAAGATTAATCGCAGAATATGTGGGCACCAACAAATCAGTATGCCTTAACTCGCAAACTGCGTGTGCTGAAATGGCGTTGCGTGTTATGGGGATTAGCGAAGGTGATGAGGTCATAGTTCCTGCATATACATATACAGCAACGGCATCTGTTGTTGCACATATTGGTGCAAAAATCGTTATGATTGATTGTCAGGAAAACTGCCTTGAAATGGATTATGATGCCGTAGAGGCGGCTGTAAATGAAAAAACTAAGGCGATTATCGCTGTTGATATTGCAGGAATCCCTTGTGATTATGACAGACTTTTTGAAATTGCAGATAAAAAGAAAAACGTATTTTCGCCTTCGTCGGATATTCAAAAAGCACTCGGCAGAGTTGCTGTTATAGCAGATACTGCTCATGCTTTCGGTGCAAAACGTGACGATAAGATGGCAGGTGATATGGCGGATTTTTCTGCTACCTCATTCCATGCAGTTAAAAATATGACTACTGCAGAGGGGGGCGCACTTACATGGCGTGCCATAGACGGAATAAGCGATGATGATATTTATCGTCAACTTCAACTTTTGAGCCTTCATGGGCAAAGTAAAGACGCTCTTGCAAAAACACAACTTGGCGCATGGGAGTATGATATAGTCGCACCATACTATAAATGCAATATGACAGATATTTTGGCTGCTGTGGGGCTTGCGCAGTTTGAGCGTTACCCCGATATGCTTAAACGCCGCCGTGAGATTATAGAAAAATATGACAGTGCATTGAATCCCGTAGGGGTGAAATCTCTTAAACACTATACAGATAAATACACCTCATCAGGGCATCTTTACATTACAAATATTCCGGACATTACTCCGGAACAACGTAATGAAATTATTATCAAAATGGCAGAGCAGGGTATAGCCTGCAATGTTCATTACAAGCCATTGCCAATGCATACTGCTTATAAGAATATGGGGTTTGACATTAAAAATTATCCTAATGCATACAATCACTTTGTAAATGAAATTACTCTTCCGCTACATACAGGTTTAACAGATGAGCAGATTGATTATATAGCAGATGAATATATTAAGATTTTAGGTGATTACATAAAATGATATTGTGCAAATGGGAACAACTCCCAAAGGAAATGCAAACAGACGCTGTTAGGCAGTATTATAATGCTTTGAAACATAAGCAGTTCAGTCTTGTATTAAAACGTATATTTGATATTATTGTATCTGCAATAATGCTGGTTATACTTTTACCCGTATTTATAATTCTTGCAATATTGATTAAAGCAGATTCCCAAGGACCTGTTTTTTACCGTCAGGAACGAGTTACGCAGTACGGACGTAAATATAAAATTTTTAAATTCCGTACTATGGTTACCGACGCTGATAAATATGCAAAAGTTACAGTTAATAACGATAGCCGTATAACTTGCATAGGCGCTAAAATAAGAAAGTACCGCCTTGATGAGATATGCCAACTTATAGATATTTTACGTGGTACTATGACATTTGTCGGCACTCGTCCTGAAGTTCCTAAGTATGTAGAGTGTTATAGCGATGAAATGCTGGCAACTTTGCTTTTGCCTGCAGGCGTTACAAGCGAAGCAAGTATATATTATAAAGATGAGGCGCAACTTTTAGATAGTGCGGACGATGTTGACAAAATATACATAGAAAAAATACTTCCTGATAAAATGTATTATAATTTAAGAGAAATCAAGAATTTCTCGTTCTGGCACGATATTAAGATTATGTTTATGACCGTTTTTGCGGTGTTAGGTAAGGAGTATACTATCGATATAATTACTGAAAAAATGGAGGAAGAGGAGATTGTAGTAAAATGATGACAGTATCCCTATGTGTTGTTGCATATAATGAAGAAAAATTTTTGCCAAATATTTTGGGAGATTTAGAAAAACAGACTTATCCACATAATTTAATAGAAATCGTTTTAGTTGATAGTAATTCCTCTGATAAAACAAAATATATTATGGAGAATTTTGCAAAAAATGCAAGTTCATTTTATAATATTCAAGTTTTGGATAATCCTCAAAAAATTCAATCTATAGGATGGAATGTGGCAATAACTAACGCTAAAAGCGATGTAATTATTAGAATTGATGCGCATACTCATATCCCTTCAGATTTTACATTTAAGAATATGATGCTTCAAGAGCAAGGTGAATATGTAACAGGTGGTGTAAGGCCTTGCTTAATCGATAATCCAACGCCATGGAAAGAAATTCTACTTGAAATTGAAAATTCTATGTTTGGTAGCAGTATTAGTAAGGGACGAAAGAGCAAAAAAAGAGGGTATGTAAAATCAATGTTTCATGCCGCTTATCGGCGAGAGGTTTTTGAAAAAGCGGGAATATTTAACCCATATCTTCTTAGAACAGAAGATAACGAAATGCACTATCGCATTCGTAAAGCAGGATACAAATTGTATTGTGATCCTGATATTGTATCCTACCAATATGCTCGTAATGATTTAAAAAAAATGATAAGACAAAAATATGGTAATGGATATTGGATAGGATTGACACTTTTTGCTTGTCCTGGTTGTATTTCGTTGTTTCATCTTGTGCCTTTAGCATTTTTCTTGGGAATCTTTTTTACTACGATTCTCACTTTCTTTTCTTTTTGGCAGTTCGCAGTGGTTTTGTGGACATTATATTTAGCATTTGTTTTTACTGGGATGGTATGTGCGATTATTAATAAAAGAGCAAATAGATGGATATTTATGATGCCAATACTATTTTTTCTTGTGCATGTTAGTTATGGCATAGGTACTTTTGTAGGATTGTTGAAAACACCTTGTTTTCTACATAAAATTAATATGTACAATAATATAAATTAAGGAGTTTTTTTTATGGAGGAAGTTGCTGAATTAAAAGAAAAATTGCTAAAAATGATGTCATGGTTTCACGAGTTTTGTAAAGAAAATGATTTAAAGTATTATGTTTTAGGGGGGACTATGTTAGGCGCTGTTCGCCATGGAGGTTTCATTCCATGGGATGATGATATTGATGTAGGTATGCCCAGAAAAGATTATGAAAGATTATCTCAAATTATGGGAGATCGAATTCATGGTAAATATTTACTTGAAACACCAGATACTCAAAGCATGGATTATTATTATACTTTTTCAAAAATCTATGATACGGATACTACACTGATTGAAAACACAAGGTATAAAATTAGGCGAGGAATATATTTGGATATTTTTCCTTTGGATGGAATTGGAGAAAATTACGAGAATGCAAAATATAATTTTTCTAAAATTAAAAAATTGGATAATATGTTAATGCTAAAAACAGCTGGCTTTAGAAAAGGCAGAAAGTTATATAAAAATATAGGTGTTGCCTTATTTAGACTTATTCCAATTAGTTCAAAAAAACTTTTGAAAATTCTTTGTCGTGAATGCGCAAAAAAAGATTTTGACGCTTATGAGTTTGGTGGGAATCTTGTTGGAGCATGGGGGATAAAGGAAATCTTTCATCGTAGTGTTATGGGGGAGCCAACACTATATAAATTTGAAAGTATTATGGTGTATGGTGCAGAAAAGGCAGATGAATATTTAAAAGGGCTTTATGGTGATTGGAAACAATTACCTCCAACAGAAAAACGTGTGTCGCATCATGATTATATTTTACGTGATCTTAAAACACCTTACATAAAGAAGGGATAAATTAAATGAAAAGGATAATTACGTATGGGACATTTGATCTATTACACTATGGACATATAAACTTATTGAAAAGAGCGAAGGCCTTAGGCGATTATTTGATTGTGGTATTGTCAACAGATGAATTTAATTGGACAGAGAAACATAAAAAATGCTATTTTTCGTATGAGCAAAGAAAAGCACTTGTTGAATCTATAAGATATGTTGACCTTGTCATTCCTGAAACTTGTTGGGAACAAAAAAGAACTGATATACATGAATATCATATAGATACATTTGTTATGGGTGACGACTGGAAGGGGAAATTTGATTTTATTAAAGAAGAGGGTGCAGATGTTGTTTACCTCCCAAGAACACCTGAAATTAGTACAACAAAAATTAAGCAAAATTTAAAAAAGTGAAAGAGTTTAACTTTTAAAGTTAAAGGAGAAAAAAATGGGAATTGGAATTATTGGTCATTTTGGAGGCAAAAAAAAATTCAATGACGGTCAAACCGTAAAAACTATTGTTACATATGATGCTTTGAAAAGATATGGCATAGATAACATGGCTATAGTTGACACTTATTATTCTAAAAAAAATCCAATTGTTTTTGGCTTGAGTTTATTAAACTGTATTTTGAAACATAAGAAAATAATAGTACTTTTATCTATTAATGGACGAAGAATTTTGTTCCCTATTCTCTATATCCTTAGCAAATTTGGCAAAGAAATATATCATTATGCTATTGGCGGCAGACTTGCGAGAGAAGTAGAACAAAAACCAAGATGGAAAAAATATGTAAATTCTTTTAAGGGAAACTGGGTTGAAAGTACAGAACTTGCGGATAAATTGCAGGGGGTGGGAGTGAAAAATGCGATTTATTTGCCAAATTTCAAAAAACTTAATATTATAAAACCTGATGAAATGATTACAGAATATGCAGAACCATTTCGCTTTTGCATTTTTAGCCGTGTTATGAAAGAAAAAGGTATAGAAGATGCTATACAGGCTATTGCTGATGTAAATAAAACTTATGGCAAAGAGATAGCACAACTCGATATTTACGGCCCGATTGAAAGCGGATATGATGAACAACTGAATGATTGTTTAAATAAATCTGATGGGAGTTGTAAATATTGCGGGGTGGTGGAACCATCAAAAAGTGTTGAAGCGCTGAAAGATTATTATATGTTACTGTTCCCAACACACTGGAGGCATGAAGGTATCCCCGGAACGATAATCGATTCGTTATCTGCAGGTGTGCCGATTATTTCCCGCAGGTGGCAATATTGTGATGAAATGATAACTGATAATGTTACGGGGTATGTGTATAATTTTGATGAACCCGAAAAGTTGGTTGATAAAATAATATATTCAATTGATAATGTGGAACATACAATGAAGATGAAAAAGAATTGTTTAGAAAGTTCATATCAGTATAGCGAAGAGTGTGTTATGAAAAAAATAATGCGTGAATTAAATATATGAAAAAAGGTCCGAATTGATTTCGGACCTTTTAATTATTTGTTTTTAGATATAAAATTTTTTAATTTTTGAAAACTTTCATCGCTGATCACGTGCTCAATTTTACAACTATCTGCATAAGCGTTTTCTTCGCTTACGCCAAGCAGCAGAAGAGCATTTGCAATAACATTGTGCCTTTCGTAAACTTTTTCGGCAATTTCTTTGCCTTTATCTGTTAAGGTTATATCGCCTGCATCATTTACAAGGATATACCCCTCGTTTTTAAAAGATTTCATAGCAACAGAAACGCTGGGCTTTGTTACAGACAGTTCGTTTGCAATATCAATACTGCGCACATAACCTTTGCGCTTTCCAATAACCAGTATTGCCTCCAGATAGTTTTCGGCTGATTCCTGTATTTTCATTCATATACCTCGCATATACAAAATATCTACAATAAAATAATATCACAAAAAAATATTTTTGTCAATTTTCAAAAAAAGTTTTAAAATCTGTTGACAAACAATGATTTGTTGTGGTAGAATATTACAGAGTTAGAAAAGACTAATTGATGTTAGCATTGGCTAATTGGGATTTGAGGGAAAGTATATGAACTTAACTGCTGCTGAAGAAGGAAAAGAATACATAATAAAAAACATCGAAACAGATGATGAAGAATTAGATGCATTTCTGTTTTCTTTAGGATGCTATAGTGGTGAGCCTATTACTGTAATATCACATTTAAAAGGTGGTTGCGTAGTTTCCATCAAAGACGGCAGATATAATATTGACAATCAGTTGGCAGAAGCCATAATGATTTAAAATCAAGCAGGTAATCTGCTGATTTTTTGGTGAACAGTTAGTTGTGTCTAACCAAAAACGTTTTGAATTAAATTATATACATGCTAAGGAGGATTAAAAATGAGAATTGCATTAACTGGCAATCCCAACAGCGGTAAAACAACTATGTATAATGCTCTTACCGGCAGAAATGAAAAAGTTGGTAACTGGGCAGGTGTTACCGTTGAAAAGAAAGAACACCCCATTAAAAAGAATTTTTATAAGGGTGGTGAAGAACTGGTGGCAGTTGACCTGCCCGGCGCATACTCTATGTCGCCGTTCACATCGGAAGAAAGCATCACAAGTTCATATGTTAACAACGAAAATCCCGATGTTATAATCAATATTGCAGATGCTACCAATTTAAGCCGCAGTCTGTTCTTTACAACGCAACTTTTAGAACTCGGTATTCCTGTTGTTGTTGCGCTTAATAAAACGGACGTAAATAAAAAGAAAGAAACAAATATTGATGTTGATGCTCTTTCAGAAAAACTTGGTTGTCCGGTTATTGAAACGATATCCACATCTGCAAATGGTTTGAATGAAGTTGTAGAAACAGCAGTTTCTTTAAAAGGTATGGGGCAGAAAGCACCTTATGTTCAGAGTGATATTGACCTTACAAACAAAACTGAGGTTGAAGTTGCAGACAGAAAACGTTTTGAGTTTGTAAATAAAATTGTATCAAAGGTTGAAACACGAAAAGTTTTAACAAAAGATAAGAATTTTCAGGATAAAATTGACGCTGTACTTACCAATAAATGGCTCGGTATTCCGATTTTTGCTGTTGTAATGTATCTGGTATTTTATATTTCTCAGGCATCTTTCGGAGTTTGGGTTGCGGATACTTTAGTTGCATGGCTTGAAACTTTCCAGGGATGGGTAGGCGGATTTTTTGAAAATGCCAATCCCTTGCTTTCAGCATTGCTGGTTGACGGCGTTATAGGTGGAGTAATTGCAGTTATCGGTTTCTTACCGCTTGTAATGGTAATGTACTTTCTTATTGCATTACTCGAAGACTGCGGATATATGTCACGTGTATCTGTTGTACTTGACCCAATCTTTAAAAAAGTTGGTTTAAGCGGTAAATCAGTTATTCCTTTTGTAATCGGTACAGGTTGTGCAATCCCCGGTGTTATGGCTTGTCGCACAATACGTAATGAACGTGAACGCAGAGCAACGGCAATGCTCGCTCCCTTTATGCCGTGCGGTGCTAAATTGCCCGTTATTTCGCTTTTTGCAGGTGCGTTCTTTGCTGATGCCGCATGGGTAGGACCTCTTATGTACTTCGTTGGAATTCTTATTATATTCTTCGGCGCATTGCTTGTTAATAAAATTGCCGGTCATAAAGTGAGAAAGTCGTACTTTATAATTGAAATGCCCGAGTATAAATTGCCGAGTTTAAAACGAGCGTTCGGTTCTATGTGTGCACGTGGTTGGGCTTACATAGTAAAAGCGGCTACAATTATACTTTTGTGCAATACCGTAGTACAGATTATGCAGACATTTACTTGGAATTTTGCGGTTGCAGAAACGGCAGATGCTTCAATTTTAGCATCAGTTGCAAAGCCGTTTGCATATTTACTTATTCCTATCGCAGGCGTTCTTTCATGGCAACTTGCGGCGGCCGCCGTTACGGGATTTATTGCTAAAGAAAACGTTGTGGGGACTCTTGCAGTTTGCTTTGTAGGTCTTGAAAATCTTATTGATACAGAAGAACTGGCTCTTATGGAAGGTGCCGGTGCTGAGGTTGCTGCAGTATTTGCTATCACTAAGGTTGCAGCACTTGCATATATGATGTTCAACCTCTTCACACCGCCTTGCTTTGCTGCTATCGGTGCTATGAACGCTGAGATGAAGAGTGCTAAATGGCTTTGGGGCGGAATCGCCCTCCAGTTGGGTGTTGGCTATACGGTAGGCTACCTCGTATATCAGATTGGTACTATTATTACAACCGGTGCTGTCGGCACAGGCTTCTTACCCGGTCTTATAGCAGTTGCGGTTATAGTTGGGATAGTTATATATCTTTGCATTAACTCCGACAAAAAACTCAAAGCAGAATATAACCTCGGTAAAAGAGTAAAGGCATAATTAAACGAGGTGATACACTTATGGGAAATTTAATTATTGTTTTAATATTGGTTGCAATTATATTTTTTTCTGCGAGTTATGTTTATAAATCAAAAAAAAGCGGAAAGAAATGCATTGGTTGTCCTGACGGTTGCTCTTGTAACTGTGAAAAGTGCAAAACAAAATAACATATAAAAAAGTTGTCCCGTAAAATAACGGGACAACTTTTTTAATTAGGAAAATACGCTGATTATCTCTGGTTGTTATTCTGATTGTTATTGTTGTTTTTATTCTGATTGTTATTGTTCTGGTTGTCGTTTCTTTTTTCGTTGTTAAGATTTTTCTTATCCATTGTATTATCCTCCTTAAAATAAATGATACTTATTGTATCGGTTATAGTGTTACCAAAAACAATAATTTAATGTATAAAAAATATATAAATACTTGAAAACAATACTGAAATGTTGTAAAATCAATAGTAACTATACAATTGAGAGGTAATATTTTTTTATGAAAAACATTTTAAAATCATATAATATATTTACATTGATTTTTATAGTGGTGGTACTTATTACTGTTGTGTGCACACCTATATTCGGTCTTGGCGATTTGTCTGAATACACATCCACATTTGAAGGCGTAGGGCTTTATAATACTGGTGCGGATACTTATGCCATTGCGCAAAATTACGGAATATCACAGCCTGACGGAAATGAAAAATCTGTTTTTCAACTTTTTCTTATGGTGCTCATTTCAATTAATAAACTTTTGTTTTCAAAAACAGTATTTAACATACATTTTATAAGTATAGTATATTCTTTAATATTTATTTCAGGTATGTATTTTTTGCAGAAGAATATGCGTTTTGAAAAAGATTATTTAAACTATGCTTTTTCGGCTCTTTTAGGAATTGTTTTTCTTGATTTGGGGTATCTTGCATATTTTAATTCGTTTTATAATGATGCACTGATTTTTGTGTTGATCATTGCTATGGCTGCATTGGCTGTATCGGTTGCACGCAAATTTTCATATGTTAAAACTGTTTTATTTGCGATTTGTGCGTGTTTGCTTTCGTCTATGCGATTTTCTGCGGCTGTTGTGGCTGCTTTTGCGGCGTTGGTGCTTTGCACTATGGCACTTACTTTAAATAGCGAAGGAAAAACTGTTACCGTGGTATTTGCTGTGATTGTAGCAGCTGTTTCTGTTTTTTCTATGGTGAACACACACATTCCTGCACGTGATGTAAAACTTTATAATCTTATTTATAATGATTTTGCCGCTGATAGTAAAACTGCTCTTGAGTTTTTTGATTTAGAAGAAAATAAAATTTCCGAAAATCCAACTATAGATGAGATGAGTGATGCTGTTGAAGGTGTTACTTATGGTGATGTTGTAAAATATTATGCCGCATACCCAAAACAGTTTGCCGCCAATATTAAATCTGCCGCAAACAATGCATATTTTTTAATTCAGGATTTTGCATCGTACCGTGAGGCAGGTGCATATTACGGTCTGCGTGAGGGAACTAACATAAAATTATGGAATTTCTTAAAAAGACGAGTACTGCCAAACGGTATATGGGTTATACTTGCGTTTGTTGTTATATACGCAGTGGTGGCAGTTCGTGAATATATAAAAAATAAAAAAGACGGAAATTATACAAAGGCGTGTATCGCTTTGTTTGTTGCGTTACTGCCGGTAGGTTCACTTTCCGAGATGATAGCAACTGTTATAACGACAGGTAAAATACTTATAAGTAAAAATATGTTTGTATTTGGAATTTATTTTGATTTGATGATTATTACCGCTGTTTTATGGGCGGCGGCTACGCTTATTGCACGTCAGGAAGCGATAAAAGAAAAATATGGATTAAAACAATAAGGAGAACAAATATGGAAAAAATACTCGAACTTTTAGAAAACGACAGTACATTAACTGCCGAACAGATTGCCGTTATGATGGGCAAAAGCACTAAGGAGATAGAAACTGCGATAGAAACATACAAAAAGAATAATGTTATTGTTGCAAATAAAACTGTTATCGACTGGGAAAAGACTGATAAAGAGTTTGTGACTGCTCTTATAGAACTTAAAGCAATCCCACAGCGTGGTGACGGGTTTGATAAAATTGCAGAGAGAATATATCAGTATCCCGAGGTGAAATCACTTTACCTTATGGCAGGCAGATATGACCTTATGGTTATTATAGAGGGTAAAACTCTGCAGGAGGTTTCTTCGTTCGTTTCGCGCAAACTTGCAACAATGGAATGTATAACAGAAACTGCAACACATTTTGTTTTGAAAAAATATAAATCCGACAATGTTATATTTGGCGAGCCCCAGCAAGACCTCAGGGAGGTGATGAGCCTGTGAGCCAGTTCAATCCTGAAAGTTTTATCAACCGAAAAGTAGCAGATATGCCGCCGTCGGGCATAAGAAAGTTTTTTGATATTGTAAACGAGATGAAAGACGCAATATCTTTAGGTGTTGGTGAGCCTGACTTTGTAACACCATGGCATATCAGAGAGGCAGGTATTTATTCTTTAGAAAAAGGGCATACATATTACACTTCTAACTCAGGTCTTATGGAACTTAGGAGAGAAATCTGTAATTATGTAAAAAAGTTTGATTTAGAATATGAAACAGACGAAGTTCTGCTTACAGTTGGCGGCAGTGAAGGCGTAGATGCGGCAATCCGTGCTATAATAGGCGAGGGCGATGAAGTACTTATTCCCGAGCCGTCTTTCGTGTGTTATAAACCGTGTGTAACTTTAGCCGGTGGCACACCCGTTACCATACAGACAAAAGCAGAGAATGCGTTTAAACTTAAAAAGGAAGAGATTTTGGAAAAAATTACCTCCAAAACAAAAATGCTTGTGCTCTCTTATCCAAATAATCCTACGGGCGCAATTATGACTCGTGAGGATTTGGAGGAGATTGCCTCTGTTGTGAAAGAGCATAATATTTTGGTTTTATCAGACGAGATTTACGCTGAACTTACTTTTGGAACAAAGCATTGCTCCATAGCGTCGCTGCCTGATATGAAAGACCGCACTATAATTATTAACGGGTTTTCAAAAGCGTTTGCTATGACCGGTTGGAGATTAGGATTTACGCTTGCAAATAAACATATCACCAAAGCGATGACAAAAATTCATCAATATGCTATAATGAGTGCGCCAACCACATCACAGTATGCGGCAATAGAGGCACTTAAAAATGGCGAGCAATCCATTGCAACTATGCGTGAGCAGTACGATTATCGCCGTAAGGTTATTACAGACGGGTTTAATTCTATGGGACTTACGTGTTTTTCACCGCTTGGTGCGTTTTATATATTCCCGTCCATAAAATCTACCGGTATGACCTCAGACGAATTCTGTGAAAAACTGCTTATTGAGCAAAAAGTTGCGTTAGTCCCCGGCACAGCATTCGGTGAATGTGGCGAAGGCTTTGTGCGTGTTTCATATGCATACGGAATAGACAGAATTAACGAGGCAATGGACCGCATCAAAAAGTTTTTGGAAAGCAGGTAAATATAAATGTTCAATATAGTTTTGGTTGAGCCCGAAATCCCACAGAATACGGGTAATATTGCACGTACTTGTGCTGCTACGGGTTCAAGGCTGCATCTTGTTCGTCCGCTTGGGTTTGAGATAGACGATACTAAGTTAAAACGTGCCGGACTTGACTACTGGCATATGCTTGACATTACATTTTATGATGATATAAACGACTTCTTTGAAAAGAACAAAGGCGGCAGATTTTTCTTCAGCACCACAAAAGCACTTCACAACCATGATGAGGTTGAATATCGTGATGGAGACTATCTTGTGTTCGGAAAAGAAACAAAAGGTCTTGATGAGGCGCTTTTAAAAAATAATCCCGAAAATTGTATACGTATACCTATGGTAGAGGGTGCAAGAAGTTTAAATCTTTCAAACTCTGTTGCTGTAGTTGTGTACGAGGCACTCAGGCAGAATAAATTTCTCGCTTTGCAAAAGCAGGGAGAACTTACTAAATTTACTTGGTAGTAAAGGAGATTACTATGAAAAAAATTAAACTTATAACAGACAGCGCATCTGATATTTCTTTAAAACTTGCAGAGGAAAATGGCATACATGTTATTCCTTTAAATGTTTCGTTCGGTGAAGAGGTTTTTAAAGATGCGTATGATATTACTACAAGAGAGTTTTACGAAAAACTCAAAAACTGCGATGAACTTCCTAAAACCGCTCAGGTGAGTATAAATGATTTTGTGGAAGCGTATAACAAGTATGCAGATTATGATATTATATATGTTGGTTTATCTGCAAGGGCAAGCGGAACATACCAGAACTCGTTTATCGCAAAAGGTATGGTTCAGGAGGAAAACCCCGATGTTGATATCACAGTTATCGACAGTAACAACTTCACCTATGGCTATGGAATGTGGGTGCTTTTAGCGGCAAAAATGGTTGCCGACGGTGCAACACATGACGAGGTAGTGAATTTTCTTAATGAAAAACTTGCCGATTCTGAAATTATGCTTACTGTAAGTTCTCTTGATTTTCTACAACGTGGTGGCAGAATAAGCAGTGCGGCTAAAGTTGTTGCAAATGTGCTGGATATTCATCCCATTCTTTATACCGAAGGCGGTATGATAATGAGTTTTGCAAAAGCACGTGGCAGCAAAAAACTTATCGATAAAATGACGGATATTGTTGCTGAAAGAATAGGGGATTGCCATATTGTTTCTTTGATGCATACAGATTATTCCGAAGCAGTTGAAAAAATGAAAGCATCATTACTTACAAAAATTCCTGATGCTGAGTTTTTAGAGGCGGAGGCAGGCTCGTGCATAGGCACTCATGCCGGCCCCGGAGCATTCGGTATGATATATGATAAGAAAAAAGATATTTAAAGATAAAAAAACAGCCTGCATGAGCAGGCTGTTTTAATGTTGTTTTATTCAAGTTCAATCAAACCATAGTTGCCGTCTTTGCGTTTGTAAACAACGCATTTGTCGTTAGTTTCTGCATTGTTGAAGATGTAAAATGCATGACCTAACAGGTTCATCTGCAAAATCGCCTCTTCGGCACTCATAGGCTTATTTTCATATTTTTTGGATTTAACTATTTTAAACTCGGCTTCTTCTTCAATTTCAACGGCATCTGCCACGAAAGCACCTGTTTTGAGTTTTTTCTCAAGTCGTGTTTTCTGTTTGCGGATCTGGCGTTCCAGAACGTCTATTGCTTTGTCGATAGCGGCATACATATCGTCATTTGAAATTTCTGCCCTGAATATCATACTTTCATGATATATGGTTATTTCAGCAATATGATTGTCTTTCTGTACGGAGAAAGTAACTGTGGCATACGCACTTTCGGGAAAAAACTTTTCAATGCGTTGCAATCTTTTTTCGGAATAATCTTTTAATCCCTGTGTAACATCGATTTTTCTGCCTGTGAATTTAATGTTCATACCAACAACTCCTTTTTCCTAAGATGGAGATTTAACTCCTATAATATATTTACCCTTATTTTAAGGGTGTTAAACAATCTTTTTAAGATGCCTTGTAACGTGGCAACTTATGTTTACTGCTGCAGGTAAGCCCGCTATATGGGTTGGCGCTGTTTTTATAAATACATTGAGTGCCGTCTGAGTTCCGCCAAAACCTTGCGGCCCTATACCTAAATTGTTTATGCGTGTGAGCAGTTCCTTTTCAATTTCTGCATAAAAAGGTTCGGGATTGCCTTCGGCATCTGCAAGCGCACGTTTTGCCAAAGTGGCGCACGACTCAAAATTGCCGCCTATGCCGACTCCTACAACTATTGGTGGACAGGGGTTACTGCCCGCTTTGCTTACAGTGTCCACGACAAAATCTTTTATTGCCTCAATGCCTTCGGAGGGAGAGAACATTTTAAGTGCGCTCATATTTTCGCTGCCGAATCCTTTTGGGGCTATTGTTATTGTAATTTTGTCGCCATCTACAAAATCGTAATGAATAATAGCAGGGGTATTGTCGCCAGTGTTTTTACGCTCGATAGGGTCAGACACTATAGATTTTCTAAGGTTACCCTCTGCGTATCCGCACCGTACACCCTCGTTTATTGCGTCGGTTAAGTTTCCGTCAATATGTACGTCGCAGCCGATTTCAACAAAGAAAACCGCCATACCTGTATCCTGACATATAGCCATTTTTTTGTTTTTGGCAATGTTGGCGTTTTCTATTATTTTGCCAAGCACATCTTTGCCTGTTTCAGACTGCTCATTTTCGTGCGCATTTTTAAGACTGTTTAAAATGTCGCACGGCAAATAGTAGTTTGCTTCTATGCACATATTTTTAACTGTATTTGTTATTTCGCTTGCAGATATTATTCTCATTGGTAATAACTCCCGACGTTTCTTTATATATTTATGATACCATAAGTTCCAAAAATTCGCAATACAGTTTATTAAATTCAGCAATATGGATATATATGTTGATTTTTTTTCATAGATTGTATATAATAAACTTAATTACTAACATTTTGGAGGTTATACTATGATTTGGATGGACGAGTATAAGAAGTGGTTGTCATCACCTGCTGTTGATGCTGAAATCAAGGCGGAACTTGAGCAGATTAAAGATGATGAAAATGAAATTAAAGAGCGTTTTTATAAAAATCTTGAATTTGGTACTGCAGGACTTCGTGGAATTATTGCCGCAGGTACCAACAGGATGAATATATACACTGTACGCAAGGCAACTCAGGGTATAGCGGCAGATATTATAAACTGCGGCGAGGTTGACGGCGGTGTTGTTATATCTTATGACAGCCGTTTAAAATCATATGAATTTGCTATGGAAACTGCCAAAGTTTTAGCGGCTAACGGCATTAAGGCATATGTTTTTGATGAACTTCGTCCCGTTCCTGAACTTTCGTTTGCGGTGCGCCATTTAAAAACTTCAAGGGGCATAATGATTACCGCAAGCCATAACCCAAAAGAATATAACGGATATAAAGCATACGGTTCAGACGGAAGTCAGTTGCCGCCCGAGTCGTCGGATTATGTTACATCTATTATAGACAGCATAGATATATTTGATGGCGTTAAAGTTATGGACGAGGTTGATGCTAAAGCAAAAGGACTTATCGAGATTATCGGTGCAGATGTTGATGCGGCATATCTTGCTGCAGTTAAAGAGCAGTCTATAAACGAAGAAAACTATAAAACCCTTGGCGATAATTTCAAAGTTGTATACTCGCCGTTCCACGGCTCCGGCAATAAACCGGTAAGAAAAATACTTGAAATGACAGGCCTTAAAAATGTTACAGTTGTTCCCGAACAGGAACTTCCAGACCCTGATTTCAGCACAGTCAAATCACCAAATCCTGAGGAAAAAGAGGGATTTGCTCTTGCTATAGAACTTGCCAAAAAAGAAAATGCAGACCTTATTTTTGCTACTGACCCTGATTGTGACCGTATTGGCGTTGTTGTTAAAACTGCAAATGGTGATTATGTAACATTAAATGGTAACCAGATGGGTGTACTGCTTACTGAATTTATTTTTAGAAACAAAAAGGCAAAAGGTACGCTTCCTGCAAACGGCGCATTGATTAAGACAATTGTTTCAACATCAATGGTTTACCCGATAGCAGAAGAATACGGCGTTAAAACTTACGATGTTCTTACGGGGTTTAAATTCATTGGCGAAATGATTAAAGATTTCGAAGAAAACGACTATTATAATCAGTATCTGTTTGGATTTGAAGAAAGTTACGGATACCTTGCAGGTACTCACGCCAGAGATAAAGACGCTGTTGTGGCATCAATGCTTGCATGCCAGATGGCGGCGGATTATAAAGCAAGAGGTATGTCTCTTTACGAGGGACTTATAAACCTTTACGAGAAATACGGTTTTTATCTTGAAAGAACTACCACCAAAACATTTGCCGGTATAGACGGTGCAGAGCAGATTAAGGCTATAATGGAAAATTGCCGCGCTAACCCCGTTAAAGAGATAAACGGTGTTAAAGTAACCGAGATGTGGGATGTTCAAAAAGGTACTGCGCTTATTGCTGACGGAACTGAAAAAGACCTCGGCTTGCCATCTTCAAACGTACTTAAATTTATATTTGAGGATAATTCGTGGTTTGCTATGCGTCCTTCGGGCACAGAACCTAAAATCAAGTTCTATTTCGGTGTTTGCTGCAACAGTTTAGACGCTGCAAATGCGGATTTGGACACTTTCAGCGAAAAAATTTTAAAAATCATGTAAATTATGCTTGCATTTGTAAAAAATGTGTGATATAATATCAAAGGTTATAAATGATAACGTGAATTAACTCTGATGAAAGAGGTGAACAATACATGAGAGAAGGAATACATCCCGATTACAAAACTGCTACTGTAAAATGTGCTTGCGGTGAAGTTTTTGAGACAAGATCTACAAGAGAGAGCATCAACGTGGAAATTTGTTCTAAATGCCATCCTTTCTACACTGGCAAACAGAAACTCGTTGATACCGGCGGTAGAGTAGAAAAATTCAGAAAGAAATTCGGCATGGACAAATAATTTTTGTTATGTCAAAGTCTCCATTTATGACCAGATGGAGACTTTTTAATTTTTATATAAAGTTACCTTTTAATAAATATACGAAAAGAGATTACAGATGAATAAAAGAGACGATTTAAGAAACGTGGCAATTATTGCCCACGTTGACCACGGCAAAACGACTTTAGTTGATGCACTGCTCAAACAGAGCAGTATATTCAGAGAAAATCAACAGGTTGCCGAGCGTGTAATGGATAGTAATGACTTAGAGCGTGAGAGAGGTATTACAATTTTATCTAAAACCACCTCTTTAATCCACGACGGCATCAGGATTAATATAGTAGACACCCCCGGTCACGCAGATTTCGGCGGTGAGGTTGAGCGTGTTCTTAAAATGGTAGACGGTGTTTTAATACTGGTTGATGCATTTGAGGGCTGTATGCCGCAGACAAGATTTGTTCTTAAAAAAGCACTTGCACTTGGCTTAAAGCCCATAATAGTTGTTAATAAAGTTGACCGCCCCAATGCCCGCCCTTATGAGGTTGTAGATGAAGTTTTAGAACTGTTTTTGGAACTTGAGGCAACTGACGAGCAGTTTAACGCACCGGTTGTGTATGCATCAGGCCGTGACGGATTTGCATCGCTTTCGCCTGAAAATCACGACGGCACTATCAATCCTATATTTGATGCTATTATTGAGCATGTTCCTGCGCCTGAAGGTAATAGCGAGGAGCCGTTGCAGATACTCATTTCAAATATAGATTACGACGAATACGTTGGTTCTATGGCGATAGGCAGAGTTGAACGAGGCACTGTTAAAACAGGACAGCAGGCTGTTATATGCCGTAAAGACGGCACGACTTCGCCTATAAGAATTACCAAGATGTATCAGTATGACGGACTTAAACGTATAGAGGTTGACGAATCTACAGTAGGTGATATTATCACACTCGCAGGTGTTGCCGATATTAATATCGGCGAAACAGTGTGCGATGTAAATACTCCCGAGCCTTTGCCGTTTGTTGATATTGACGAGCCAACAGTTTCTATGAACTTCCTTGTAAACAATTCACCTTTTGCAGGCCGTGAGGGCAAGTTTGTAACATCACGCCATCTGCGTGACCGCCTTTTTAAAGAAATGGGTACAAACGTAAGTTTAAAAGTTGAAGAAACCGACTCTGCAGATTGCTTTAAAGTATCCGGCAGAGGCGAACTCCACCTTTCAATTCTTATAGAAACTATGCGTCGTGAGGGCTATGAATTTCAAGTATCAAAACCTGAGGTAATAAATAAAATTATTGACGGAAAAGTTATGGAACCTATGGAACTTTTGTATGTTGATGTTCCTGAGGAATACGTAGGTACAGTTATAGATAAACTTAGCAACCGCAAGGCGCAGATGATAAATATGGCTGCAGATCCTGCCGGTGGTTATACAAGAGTTGAGTTTACAATTCCGTCAAGAAGCCTTATAGGCTACCGTTCAGAACTTATGACAGATACCCGCGGAAACGGAATTATGAACCACGTTTTAGAGGGCTACGAAGAATATAAAGGCGAGATTATTTCACGTTCGAGAGGCTCGCTTATCGCTTTTGAAGACGGCGAAACAATCGTATACGGTCTTTTCAATGCGCAGGAGAGGGGTAGCCTTTTCCTAGGCGCAGGTGAAAAAGTTTATGCAGGTATGGTTGTCGGCGAAAATGCCAAAGCAGGCGATATAGAGGTTAACGTATGCAAGAAAAAGCACGTTACCAATACACGTGCCGCCGGCTCTGACGATGCTTTAAAACTTGTTCCGCCGATACAGATGTCACTTGAAAACTGTATAGAATTCTTAGCCGATGACGAACTTTTGGAAGTAACGCCTGAGAGTTTGCGTATACGTAAAAAGATTTTGGACAAGTCTTTACGTGCAAAAGCAAAAAGCAATAAATAATACTGGCGGTGATTAATATGGTACAGTTCGGTAATAACTGGGACAGTATTCTTGCAGACGAATTTAAGCAGGAATATTATCTTAAACTGCGTGAGTTTTTAAAAAGTGAATATTCGCATCATACAGTTTACCCGTCTATGTATGATATTTTCAACGCTTTTAAGTATACTGACTACTACGATGTAAAGGCGGTTATTTTAGGTCAGGACCCGTACCACGAGCCTAATCAGGCACATGGTATGGCATTTTCGGTAAAGCCCGGTGTTCCTACACCGCCGTCATTGCAGAATATGTATAAAGAACTTCAGGATTCTTTAGGTTGCTATATACCCAATAACGGCTATTTGGTAAAATGGGCTCAGCAGGGTGTACTTTTGCTCAATACCACCCTTACAGTGCGCAGTGGATTGGCTAACTCTCACAGTCAGGCGGGCTGGCAAATTTTTACCGATAATGTTATAAAAAAATTAAATGAACGTAAAGACCCCATAATATTTATTTTGTGGGGAGCAAACGCCAGACGAAAAACAGAATTTATCGATAAAACAAGGCATTTTGTTTTAGAGGCTCCGCACCCGAGTCCGCTTTCTGCATACAGAGGATTTTTTGGGTGCAACCATTTTTCTAAAACTAACGATATACTTCAAAAATTAGGTAAATCGCCCATAGACTGGCAAATAGAAAATATATAATACGGAGGTGTGGTAATGAAAAACTCTCTTTGGAAACTGGTGGTTTTAATAGGGGTATTTGCCATGCCTTTTTTCGTAAAAGGCGTGTTTGCTATGCCGGCATATCCTGAGCCTGAACAATATGTTCAGCCTGACGGAAGTACCATAGAACTTTACTCCTACGGTGATGAACACTATAATTTTGTCGGCGATGCAGATGGCTATATGCTTGAAAAGAGAGAAGACGGAAAATACGAGTATGTTACGCAGGAATCTTCTGTTATGCTGATGTCTGCACTTAAAGATGGCAATTCACGTCCTGCAAATGCTGTTAAAGGATTTGACTTGTGTGATGAAATGCCTGAAACTTCAGAAATTATGGGATATCCGTATACAACATATTCGCCTGTATCACTTTTTAGCACAGATACCACAACGACACAGACGCTTGACCTTATAACAATCGCTGTGGAATTTGCAGACGTAAAATTTCCTGAAAGCGGATTTGACGGACAAAGTATTTACGATATGTTCTTCTCTACAGAAGAAGAAACTATAAGTGTTAATAACTATTATGCTGAAGTGTCTAACGGAAAAATGCAGTTTATACCTGCGTTTGAAATGACTGAATCCGATGCTAATGCTGACGGATATGGCAAAGTGGCAGATGGCGTTATTAAAGTTTTGGTCGATAGCAATCATCCTGATCCTCAAAAATACAGCGGTGAAGAACAGGATGCCGCAATTGTAAGCATTATAAAAGATGCTTTGGCTGAGGCAGATAAGTACATAGATTTTTCTAAATTTGATGATGACAGATTATTGGATATTAACGGAAAACCTTTTATTTATACGCCTGAACTGGTATTCTCTTTTGTAGTGGCCGGATACGAGGCATCTGCAAGTTCAAAGTGGACAGATAACAGTGTTTGGGCGCATAAGTTTTATGTTCCGGGTGGGGTAGAATGCGATGGTGTTATTTTGCTTGACTACGCCAAGGCAGAAATTGATGGTAAGGAAAATACTTTTTATTCATATTATGTTATGACGGGTGCAATGTTTGATGATACCCATCCTATGGGAATAGGCGCACAGTGTCATGAACTTGGTCATGTTTTGAATTTACCTGATTTATATAATACAAAAGGAACTGAAAATTACGATTCAATCTACACATTAAGTCTTATGGCGAAAGGTAGTTGGGGAAGAAAAGATGCTTCCTCTGTTCCCTCATCTATGCCTACACATCTCGATGCCTGGTGTAAATTCAGAAATGGCTGGTTTAATGATGGCGAAGTTGCAGGTATTGATGTAAGTGGACTTGTTGATGGTGAAACTGCAACAACAAAAATTCTGCCTGCTTTGTCTGGTAAAGAAGGATTAAGATGCCTTTTAGTATTTACAACCGATAATAGCGAATATTATATTTTAGAAAATCGCATTTTTGCCGGATTTGATGTTGGACTTAAATATCAGGGATTTGAAGGATACCCCGCACTTACTTCATCTGGTATTGCAATCTGGCACGTTGATGAACAAATTGCAACAGAAGAAAACATTAAAAAAAATATCATAAATACAACCACAAATCCCGGTGTTTCGCTCGTGCGTAGCGGTGCTGGTTCTGAATTTTACAACAGTAGCAAACCACTGTGGAGTTCGGGTATAAACCGCTTGCCGTTCTTTGGTAAACTTTCTTATCCTAACAGTGATTTAAATACTTATACAGATTCTTCCGACAGCGGAGTAGAGATAGAGTTCCTTTCGGTTCCTACTGATGAATTGTATGTACGATTTGGCGATACCCATGTTAAAAAAGCATTGTATGTAAATAATGGCAAGGTTGCTGTAAGGCTTTTCAATAATACAACTTCTGCTGTAACGCTTACGCCTATAGTGGCAAAATATAATGGTACTTCGCTTGATGATGTTATTGCACTTTCTGAATTGACAGTTCAACCAGGCGAAACTTCAATTACTGATGAGGAAACATTTTCTGTATCTTCTGCGAGAAACTATAAAGTGTTTGCTTTTGATTTTGCTAATTTAAAACCTGCTTTTGAACCGCTTAGGTTTACATTACAATAAAAATTAAGGAGTTGTTAAAAAACGATGCCTTTTATGTGATTATGCTAACTGTCTTTAAATATTGCTCCCGGTGAGGTTGCAGATTTTATTATGAGCGAACTCCAGGTGGGATAAAATGAGTTTTTTTGTAAATAATTAAAAAATTTTATAAAAGACCTTGCATAATATCGGTAAACAAGGTATAATTATATAGACAAATATTGTTAGGAGGAAAATTTATGAATTTATTTATAATGAAGGCTTTGGCAGAACCTGTTGCAACTGCAGATGCTGCTGCCGCAGGAACAGGCGCTATGCTTTCTTCGTTGCTGGTACCGGTACTTATGCTGGCGGTACTTTACTTTTTGATGATTCGTCCCCAGCGCAAGAGAGATAAACTTACTAAAGAAATGCTGGCAGGGCTGCTTGTTGGTGATAAAATTATTACCATCGGCGGCATCCACGGAAAAATCGTTACTATTAAAGACGATACTTTAGTTATCGAAACAGGCTCAGGCGCAGAAAAATCTGCTATCAAAATCAGCCGTTGGGCAGTACGTGAGGTAGTTAAACCTGCCGAGGCGTAAAATTTAAGGGTATAAATCGTCTTTGTCCGAATATGCATATAGTATAAACTGTTTATTCGGAGGGGACTAAAATGCCGAAGTTTGATTTTTTTAGTGCGACAGATACCAGATATGCATCGCCGCTTAATTTTATGTCAGTGCTTAAAAGCCTGATGATTTCATACGTATTTACATTTGCGGTGTTCGCTGTATTTGCATTATTGCTCACTTACACGTCAATGCCCGACAGCATTATCGGTACAGTAGTTTTTGTTACTATGGTTTTTGCTATAATGCTCGCCGGATTTACCGTGGCACGCAGGGCAACCTCACGAGGTTGGCTTAACGGCGCTGTGGGTGGTATGCTTTATGTGCTTATACTTTACATATTGGGTGTTCTGTTCGTAACAGGATTAGTTTTTGACAAGCACGTTGTAGCACTTATTATAATAGGATTTTTATCCGGTGCATTTGGCGGGATTGTTGGAATAAACATGAAGAAGAAATAATTTTTAGGAGGAAACTAAAATGAAACACATTAAATCATTAAACGACACAGTATTAAAAACAAGCGCAGCAAAAGGCGGTTGCGGCGAGTGCCAGACATCTTGCCAGTCTGCTTGCAAAACTTCTTGCACAGTAGCAAACCAGAAATGCGAAAACGAAAAAAGATAATTTTATCTGCTTAATTTTCAGGCGGTCTTTGACCGCCTGATTTAGTTTTAATGAAAGGGATTTTTACTATGATACATAAGTTCAGCAAAAACGGCACAAATATCGTTGCGGATGTGTATAGCGGTGCTGTTCACGTTGTAAGCGATGTGGTGTATGATTTGCTTGATTATATTACAGAAGATAACCGCGAACTAACCGATGAAATCGTTAAAACACTCTCTTTAAAGCATAGCGAAGAAGATATCAGAGAAGCGTATGAAGAAATATCTTTCCTTGCAGAGAAAGATGCTCTTTTCTCTAAAGATTTTTACTCCGGAGTGGTTAAAAACTGGAAAAAACAATCTGTTGTAAAAGCACTTTGCCTGCATATAACTCACGACTGTAATATGCGCTGTAAATATTGCTTTGCCGATACCGGCGAGTACGGTGGTAAGCGTTCTTTTATGAGCAGTGAAGTCGGCAAAAAGGCTATAGATTTTGTTATAGACAAATCTGCGGACAGAAAAAACATTGAAATAGATTTTTTCGGCGGCGAGCCGCTTATGAATTTTGACGTTGTAAAAGATATTGTTGAATACGCCAAAGCAAGAGCCGAAGAAACCGGCAAAATATTCCGTTTTACCATTACAACAAACGGGTTGCTTTTAAATGACGAGATTGCCGGATATATTAACGAAAATATGGGCAATGTGGTTTTGAGTATTGACGGCAGAAAAGATAAGCACGACTTTATGCGCCCCAGAGTTGGCGGGCAGGGTACATACGACGATATCTTGCCAAAATATAAAAAGATTGCTGATAGCCGTAATCAGGATAATTACTATGTTCGAGGTACGTTTACATCAAACAACCTTGATTTTGCAGAAGATGTTATCCATCTTGCAAATGAGGGATTTGAACAGATTTCTGTTGAACCTGTTGTATTGCCTGATGAACATGAATTTGCTCTTAAAAAAGAGCATATACCCACAATTTACGACCAGTACGATAAACTTGCAGAGGAATACATAAAACGCAGAAAAGACGGTAAAGGCTTTAATTTCTTCCATTTTATGATAGATTTCAGTCAGGGACCGTGCGTATATAAGCGGTTAAGCGGTTGCGGTGCTGGTCATGAGTATGTTGCCATTACTCCAGAAGGCGACATATACCCGTGCCATCAGTTTGTGGGTAACGAGCCTTTTAAAATGGGCAATGTGTTCGACGGCGATATGAACACCGAGATACGTGACAGATTTATGAATTCTAATGTGTATACCAAAGAAAAATGTGCAGATTGCTGGGCTAAGTTCTACTGCAGTGGCGGTTGCTC
Source organism: Clostridia bacterium (assembly GCA_017436905.1). GTDB lineage: Bacteria > Bacillota > Clostridia > UMGS1810 > UMGS1810 > SIG455. The sequence continues at coordinate 29,012 of JAFSCF010000015.1, forward strand.
TGCAAACGCACACAACTTTAACGGCGATATTGACAAACCTTATGATATTGCCTGTGACCTTGAGAAAAAGCGTGTTGAATGTGCTATGTATATAGCGGCAAATAAGTAATTGCAAATTTAAAAGGCTGAACGTATGTTCAGCCTTTTGTCATTTACAGAATTTTTCTATATAACTGTCAATAGCATTATTTATAATGCTTATGGCAGTTTCTCTTCCGCTAACTTCGTTTACAGCGGTGTCTTTATTCTCTAAATTTTTGTATACCGTAAAAAAGTGGCGCATTTCATCAAAGACGTGAGTGGGCAGTTGCTCAATATCGGTATACATATTGTAGTTTGGGTCATTAAACGGAATGGCGATGATTTTTTCGTCTTTTTTGCCGTTGTCAATCATTGATATAACGCCTACCGGATAGCAACGCACCAATGTAAGAGGCTCAATATCTTCCGAACATATAAGCAGAACGTCCAACGGGTCGTTGTCATCGCCATATGTGCGTGGAATAAAGCCGTAGTTTGCAGGGTAGTGTGTGGAGGTATACAAAATTCGGTCCAGTATAAGATAACCGGTTTCTTTGTCAAGTTCATATTTCTTTTTACTGCCTTTTGAAATTTCTATAACGCACACAAAATCTTCTGCATTAATTCTTTTTGGTGAAATATCGTGCCATATATTAGACATATAACAAACTCCTTTTTTTCAATAATGTTTATTTTAACATAAAAATCGCCTTACGTCAATGAGGAAAATGCGCACCTGCCAATACTTTTTTTCATAATATAAAATATAAAAAGGAGGGAAGGGTGTGTGTAATAGAAAAATATTGGTACTTGGCGGTGATATGCGTATTGTTACGCTGGCAAATAGTTTTTATCTTGACGGGTATGATGTAACGGCATACGGATTTAGCGAAGAGATAGAGTTTGAGGCAGGCGTCGGCAGGGCATCTTCGCTTACAGAAGCACTTTCCGGCAGAGATATAGTTGTTATGGGATTGCCCGTTACGAATGATGATATTACAGTTCGCACGCCGCTGTATAACGAAAAAATTTATTTTTATGATGTACTGAAAGCGATGAAAAAAAATCAGATGTTAATCGGAGGTAAAATTACTCCCAAGATAAAAAATCTTTGCAAAATTTATAATATAGAGGCGATTGACTATTTCGACAGAGAAGAACTAACTGTTTTAAACGCAGTTCCAACTGCCGAAGGTGCTATAGAAATCGCTATGAAGATGCTGCCTATAACTATCCACGGCAGCCGCAGTCTTGTTCTGGGCTTTGGGCGGATAGGCAAGATTCTTGCAAAAGATTTAAGTGCCTTGGGTGCACAAACTTATGTTGAAGCAAGACGCTTTGATGATTTGTCGTGGATAAAAGCGTATGGATATCACGGAATATATCTTCCTCAATTAAAAGAGCAACTGCCTGCATTTGACGTAATTTACAATACCATTCCTCATCAGGTGCTCACCGAGGATTTGATGAAATATATCAGAAAAGACTGTCTTATAATAGACCTTGCGTCATTACCCGGCGGAATTGATGACGAAAAGGCGGCACAGTACGGACTTAAAGTAGTGCATGCACTGTCACTCCCCGGAAAAGCCGCACCTAAAACATCGGGTGAGATAATCGGACAGACAATTTTAAATATTTTGGCGGATATGGGGGTGTAGCATATGAAACTTGACGGTATTAATGTAGGCTTTGCCATGACAGGCTCATATTGTACCTTTTCATCTGTTATACCGCAGATAGAAAACCTTGTTAAAGCAGGAGCCGTTGTTTACCCCATAATGAGCGAAAACGCATCGAAAACTGATACACGCTTCGGTAAGGCAGAAGATTTTAAAAATCGTATAGAAAAAATTACGGGGAAGGCAGTTATATCAACAATATTCGCCGCAGAGCCTATAGGCCCTAAAAACATACTTGACATTATGATTATTGCTCCGTGTACGGGTAATACCATATCTAAACTTGCAAATGGTATAACTGATACTGCTGTTACTATGGCGGCAAAGGCTAATCTGCGTAACGAAAATCCGCTTGTTATAGCCGTTTCTACCAATGATGGGCTCGGTGCAAGTGCAAAAAATATAGGTTTGCTTTTAAATTTTAAAAATGTTTATTTTGTGCCATTCACACAAGATGACCCCGAAAAAAAGCATAACTCATTAGTGGCTAAAATGGAACTTATAATACCTACTTTAGAACTTGCTTCAGAAGGCAAGCAACTACAACCTGTACTTTACAGATAAAAAAATCAGCGGCGTATAGAGCCGCTGATTGATACATATTATCCTAATTTTTCTATTATAATATCTGCTATTCTCTCAGATGCGTGTCCGTCACCATAAGGATTTGCGGTGCGGGCAATTTTTTCGTACATATCTTTATCGTTTAATATAGAGTTGGCAAGTTCTTTGATTTTCTCTTTGTGGACACCACCCATTACAACAGTACCTGCTTCGACTGCTTCGGGACGCTCGGTTTCGTTACGCAGAACGATTACCGGTTTGCCAAGACTCGGCGCTTCTTCCTGAAGTCCGCCCGAGTCTGTCATAACAAGATAGCATCTTGCCATGGCATTGTGCAGTTCTTCAACATCAAGAGGTTCTATAAGGTGTATTCTTGGGTTGTTCCCGAGTATTGATGTGGCGGTCTCACGCACTGCAGGATTTAAGTGCATAGGGTATACCACCTGAACATCAGGGTTTTCGTCTACAACCTCTTTAATTGCAGTACAGATGTTTTTTAAAGGCTCACCCAGATTTTCTCTTCTGTGCGCAGTAACGAGGATAATTCGGTTGTTTTTAAAATCCAATGATTTTAATGTTTCGTCATTGAATATATAATCGTCTTTAACTGTCGTCTGCAGAGCGTCAATAACAGTATTACCCGTTATGTATATGCTGTCCTCATTTACATTTTCTTTTAAAAGATTGTTTTTGTTAGATATAGTAGGGGAGAAATGAAAATCCGCTATAGCGCCGGTGAGTTTTCTGTTCATTTCCTCGGGGAACGGCGAGTATTTGTCGTATGTGCGAAGTCCCGCTTCTACGTGACCTACTTTTACCTGATTGTAAAACGCAGCCAAAGCACCAACAAATGTGGTAGAGGTATCACCGTGTACCAGCACGATATTGGGCTGTGCCTGCTTGATTACATCGTCCATACCGGTTAATCCGTTTGTTGTGATACTCAAAAGTGTCTGGCGGTCTTTCATAATATTTAAGTCATAGTCAGGCTTAATATCAAATATTTCAAGTACCTGGTCAAGCATTTGTCTGTGCTGAGCAGTTACTGCAACGATAGACTGTATCTCTTTGCGCTTTTCCAGTTCTTTAACAAGCGGTGCCATTTTTATTGCTTCGGGACGTGTGCCGAATACTGTCATTACCTTAATCATTGGAATCTCCTCCGTTTTCATGCTCAATTTGTTCTTCAATATCGTGTTTTATCTGCTCTGTCTGCCATGATATAAGTTTGCTGCCGAATATAAGTAGCAGAAGAACTACGGATATCATTAAAAACGCTGTTTGTGCGCCCTGCTCAATTAATACTACTGCGCTTAAACCTAAAAGCATCGCTATTACATAAAGTATTGCAACAGTTTGTTTTTGCGAAAATCCCATATCCATAAGTTTGTGATGCAGATGACCTCTGTCTGCACCCATAATAGGACGTTTGTCGTGTATACGTCTTATAATTGCAACGCTTGTATCAAATATCGGCAAACCTAAGATTAAGAACGGGATAATAAACGAGATAATTGCATAGCCTTTGAACAACCCCTGTATGCATATTACCGAAAGTATAAAGCCTAAGAATGTAGAGCCTGTATCACCCATAAATATTTTTGCAGGGTTAAAGTTGTAAGGTAAAAATCCTAAACATCCGCCGGCAAGAGCAGCGGATATAACTGCAACCGTAGGCTCACCGGCTAAAATTGCTATGAAAAACAGTGAGAAAGTTGCAATAGACGAAATACCTACCGCTAACCCGTCGAGCCCATCGATAAGGTTAACTGCGTTTGTAACGCCTGCAATCCATAAAATTGTAATTGGAATACTAAGCCATTTAAGAGGGAGTATACCGCCGCTTACAATAAAAGACGGTACGCTTATTGCGGTTATCTTTACTCCGTGGCACACTACAATTACGGCGGCTATTATTTGTATAAGCAGTTTAAAAGATGCTTTAAGTTGCTTTACATCGTCTAATATGCCGATTGCCACGATAAGCAGCGCTCCTATAAGAATTCCACGTGTTTGCGAATCAATCTCGGCGAAGGCAAGTACAGCAACCATAAATCCCAAAAATATTGCCAGACCGCCAAGTCGTGGAATAGGGGATTTGTGTACTCTGCGTTTACCGTCTGGTACGTCGATAGCACCTATTTTACAAGCAAGCACTTTAACCAGCGGTGTAGAGGCCAACGACACGAAAAAAGCGATTGAAAAGCAAAGTACTAATGTAAGTACGTTCATAATATCTGCTCCTTTTTATCTGTTTACAAAGCCGATTTTTCTGTATGTTTTTGAAAGAGTTTTTCTGGCAACATATGCCGCACGTTCTGCGCCGCTTTTGTATATGGTTTCCAGATAAGATTTATCATTTATAATATCGGTGTATTTTTCTCTTACGGGTTTTAAGTGTTCTGAAACAGCAGTACCAACAGCCTCTTTAAATGCTCCGTATCCAAGACCGCTGAATTCTTTTTCGGTTTCTTCAATAGTTTTGCCCGTAACGCTTGTATATATGTTTATCAGGTTGTTAATTCCGTCTTTGCCGTCTTTATAGGCAATTTCGTTATCGCTGTCTGTAACGGCACGTTTGAATTTGCGCATAATTGCGTCGTGGTCGTCTAAAATTGAAATAAATCCGTTTACGTTGGGGTCGGACTTGCTCATTTTTGCAGTGGGCTCCTGCAGACTCATAATTTTAGCGCCTGCTTTTGGTATAAACGGCTCGGGCACTTTAAATGTTTCGCCGAATGCATTGTTAAAGCGTATTGCAATATCACGTGCAAGTTCCAGATGTTGTTTCTGGTCTACACCTACAGGCACGAGGTCTGTCTGGTAAAGGAGAATGTCCGCAGCCATAAGCACCGGGTATGTAAAAAGGCCTGCATTTATGTTGGTTGCGTGCTTTGCAGATTTATCCTTAAACTGTGTCATACGGCTGAGTTCGCCCATGTATGTGTTGCAGTTGAGTACCCATGCAAGTTCGGCATGTGCAGGCACGTGAGACTGGAAGAATACTAAATTTTCCTCACCGTCAATGCCGCACGCTAAATATTGCGCTAAAAACTCCATACATCTTTTTCTAAGTTGCGCCGGCTCCTGACGAACAGTAATTGAGTGCATATCAACTACAGAAAAACAGCAGTTGTAGTCGTGCTGAAGTTCAACCCAGTTTTTAAGTGCGCCAAGATAATTGCCAAGTGTTACACAGCCAGTTGGCTGAATACCTGAAAATATAATTTTTTTATCGTCCATTTTGGTAATACTCCTTGATTATTTTAATTCGTCCGCAAGTAACTCGCCTAAAACTTTAATTCCGGTGTCAATCTGCTCGTTTGTGGCGGTTGTAAAGTTCAAGCGGAAGCAGTTAGATGGTTTTGCTGCGTCTACCATAAAACTGTTACCCGGAACAAATGCTACTTTGCGCTCTATTGCTTTGCGTAGAAGTGCGCCGGTATCTGTACCTTCGGGGAGAGTTACCCATAAGAATATGCCGCCTTCAGGACGTGTGTATACTGCCTTTTCGGGGAAGTATTTGTCCATTGCTGCAAGCATAGCGTCGCATTTTTCTTTGCACGATGCACATCCTTTTGCAATATGTGCGTTCATATCGTTCTGCTTCATAAATTCAGATATAATCATTTGTGATATAAGTGGTGTGTGTACGTCGTTTGCCTGTTTGACAACGATTATTCTGTCCATCAAATCTTCGTGCCCTACAAGGAAGCCAACACGCATACCGGGCGATAAGGTCTTTGAAAATGAGCCCACATATATAACTCTGCCGTCTTTGTCCATAGATTTAATTGTGGGGAGTTCCTCGCCGTAGAAACGAAGTTCACCATATGGATTGTCCTCTAAAATGAGACAGTCGTATTTATTAGCCAGTTCCAGTAAACCTTTGCGCTTTTCAAGCGACATTGTTATACCGGTGGGGTTCTGGAAAGTGGGAATAGTATATATAAGTTTGATTTTCCCGGTTTTTAATATTTCTTCTGCAGCGGCTAAATCCATACCGTCATTTTCTACAGGTACGCCATAAAGCGATGCTTCGTACGAACGCAGAGAATTAAGTGTACCTACAAATGTAGGGCTTTCCACAATTACGCCGTCGCCGGGGTTGAGCAAAGATTTTGCAGCAAGGTCAATACCTTGCTGTGCGCCGGTTGTGATGATTGTAACATCACAGCCAGAGCCTATGCCCTGAGATTTATTCTTTTCGGCAACCTGCTCAATTAAAGGAGCATAACCTTCGGTAATGCCGTATTTAAGGGCAAACGTGCCGTTGTTTTTTAATATATCTGCAGAAATTTCGGCAAGTATATCGGTAGGGTATACTTCAGGCGAGGGAATACCGCCTGCAAATGATATAACATCTGCCTGCCCCATAAGTTTAAACATCTCTCTTATGGCTGATGCCTCTAACGGGCGAACTCTTTCAGCCAAAGATTTTTTAATATCAATCATTTTATAAAGCCTCCAGTTTAAATATCAAAATAACTTATCAACATATTATATCACGTGGCGCTCAAAAATGCAATAATTGACAGCAAAAAATACTTGCGCTTTTGAATAAAAAGTTCTTGACTTTACAAGAAAATGTTGCTATAATAATTAAAGTCGAAACGGAGAGGTGGTCGAGTTGGTTTAAGGCGCAGCATTGGAAATGCTGTGTGCGTTAATAGCGCACCGTGGGTTCGAATCCCATCCTTTCCTTGTTAAAAAACACCGTATCCGTTTTGGATATGGTGTTTTTTAAATATGTAGGGATTCGAACCCTGAGAGGGCAATTTGCGAAAGAAAAAAGCGAAGGCTTTTTGTGCAAATTGTTGCGCAGACCGGTACCGAAGCCAAAGGCTTGGGTGGTCAAGCAAGAAGGATACGGAGTATACTTATCCCATCCTTTCATTGTTAAAAAAACACCGTATCTGTTTTGGATATGGTGTTTTTCTATAGGAGGACTTTATTATGAAAAATAAAGAGATGGCATTTTCGCTTTTAGGATTACTTTCCGGATTTATGTCAATAATTTTTTCGTTTGTAATTTTTTGTATGGATAACGGTAGTTGGGAAAACTCTTTGCAGTATGGTGGTGATGCTTACACGGGCATACAAAATGCAGCGGCACAGACTGCCAATAATATTCAGGTTGTTTGTGATGTTTTAAGAATAGGGTTGGGTGCTGTTTTATTTGTTGGAGGAATGGTTCTGATTTGCATTTTTGGTCTTAAATTTGCAAATATCCGTGAGCAGCAAAAAATATCTGCTGACGGTGATGTGGAAATTAAAATAAACGACCTTTTAGAAGCACCTGCAGAAGAAACAGTTATTACGGAAGAATTCTTTGAAACAGAAGAAATTCCTGTTCCTGAAGTTGATAAATATACAGAGTAAAATTAAAAGCCACGATTTTGAATCGTGGCTTTTAAAATTAGAAACATATTTTGTGTGGATTTAAAATATTTCTTTCGTCAAATACTTTTTTAATTCCCTGCATTAGTGTAATAGGAGTATCTCCGTATTGCTTTTTAAGGTAGCCTTTTTTAGCATATCCAATGCCGTGCTCACCTGATACCATTCCGCCGAGTTCGGCAGCTTTGTCATACATTTCATCAAAGCAATCTGCAAGAGTTTTGTCCCAATCGCTTTGTGAAAGATTATCACGGCAGATGTATATATGCAGGTTGCCGTCACCTGCATGACCGAAACTTGGTATACGCACATTCATTTTTTCTGCCAGTTTATGAGTGAATTTTATAAACTCGTCAACTTTGTTTACAGGAACAACCACATCACATTCGTCCATTTCGGTTGTAGAGGCTTTAATTGCCTCTAAAAATGCGCCTCTTGCAGACCAAACGGATTTTTTGCGTTCGTCGGTGTCTACAATGTATGCATCAATTGCACCGATTTCAAGGCACAAATCAGCAACGGTTTTCATATCGGCTTCAACCTGTGCATTGGTGTTTCCGTCAAATGTAAGGAGTATGTATGCGTCGTTTTTAGTATCAGGGAATTTTTTGCCGAGGTAATCTTCGGAGAAGAGTATGGTGTCGCGTGACATATATTCAATGGCAGTAGGTGTTACCTTTGAACGTATAATTTTAGGTACTGCCTCAATGGCGCTTTTCATATCGGCAAACGGCACAAGCAAACTTGTGGATATTTTGGGCAACGGCACAAGTTTTAATACGGCTTCGCATATGATGCACAACGTTCCCTCAGAGCCGATAACAAGGTCTTTAAGGCTGTATCCTGAACTGTTTTTCGCAACTTTTCCGCCGAGAGTAAGTATTTCGCCGTTTGGCATAACAACCGTCAAAGCACGTACGTAATCTCTTGTTACACCGTATTTAACTGCACGCATACCGCCTGCGTTGGTGGAAATATTTCCGCCGATTGTGGCTGATTTTTCACCGGGGTCGGGTGGATAGAGAAAATCATTTTCCTCTGTAAATGCTGCCAGTTCCATAAGCAGTACGCCAGGTTGAACGGTAACAGTTAAATTTTCGGCATCAAGTTCAAGAATTTTATTCATCTGCGTAGTTTCAAGCAGTATGCCACCCTCTATAGGTACAGCAGCACCTACAAGCCCTGTTCCGCTGCCTCGCACTGTTATGGGTATGCATCTTTCCCATGCGTGCTTCATTATTGCAGAAACCTCTTCTGTAGAGTGTACACGCACTAATACTTCGGGCATTTTTTCAATTCCGCCGAGTTCATCATGGGCGTAGTCAGGGTTGATTTCTTCGCCGGTGAGCACATTGTCGTTACCTGCGATTTGCTTTAAAACGGATATATCTTCAGCAGTGATTTTATTATACATCTGACTTTGCCTCCTTTATTTTGGATATAAGTTGCGGAAGAATTTCGTTTACATCGCCTACTACGGCATAATGTGCCACATTGAATATGGGTGCATTTTTATCAGTATTTACCGCTACTATGCAATCAGACGATTTCATACCTGCGGCAAACTGTACTGCGCCTGAAATTCCAAGGCATATAATAAATTTCGGTTTTACTGTTCTGCCTGAAAGGCCAATCTGCCTTTTTGCGTCAAATACATTGCTTTCAACCATAGGTCTTGTGCATGCAACCACTCCGCCTAAAAGGTCTGCAAGTTCTGCTGCGTATTTTCGCATTGTTTCGCTTGAAGCGCCTCTGCCTACCGCTACGACAACATCAGATTCCGAAATATCTATATCTTTCGGCTTGTCAACGGACGACAGTACCTCTATTGCGGATGTCAGCATACTGTCTTTTAGTTGCATATTTACGATTTCGCCCGATGCTGTTTCTGTTGGCTTTGGTTCGCTGAAAACTTTATAGCGTGCTGTACAGAACTGCGGTCTTGTGTCGGGCGATATAATCTGCGCCATAATATTTCCGCCGAAAGCGGGGCGTATCTGTACAAGGTCTGTGTTTTCTTTCATCTCCAGAACGGTGCAGTCGGCAGTAAGACCTGCTTTGCATCTTGCGGCAACTCTGGGTGCTAACTGTCTGCCGAGATTGGTAGCGCCTATGAGAACAGACGAAGGTTTGACTTCGTTTATGAAATCGCAAAAAGCTGCGGCGTACGGTTCAATACGAAAATCTTTAAAAGCAGGATTATCGTATACAAACACTTTGTCTACACCGTAATGGAGAAGTTTGTCAATTTCCTTGCCCATACCGCTTCCCACGGCAACAGCATAAACGGGATGTCCCGTTACATTTGCAAGTTCTTTTGCCTTTCCTAAAAGTTCGTATGTAACACGGTGAATTTTGCCGTTGCAATGGTCAACATACACGCATATGCCTTTCCATTCAGATTTGTCTATGGATGCTTTTATGTCTTCTTTATATTCAATAACACCGTTACTTTTTTTTACGCACATTTTGCACATTTTGCAAGCAGAAGAGATATCGAGTTCACCATTATTGTATGAGATAGCACCGAACGGGCAAACTTCTATTAATTCTTTTGCGTTTTGCTCTGTTAAAAGATTTTTGTTTATAACTAAATTACCCATGGTGACCTCCTATATCAGTTTTTGCGCGCAGATAAGATTGTAAAGTTCATCTGCCTGATTTTTTGCATCACCTTCGATAGAGTGCTTTTGGGTGTTTTTATCAGGCGGAAAAATACGTTCTACCTGTGTTGCTGAACCTGACAATCCGTAGTTGTCCGGATTTTGGTCTTCAAAATCATCAAGGCTGATAAATTTGACCATATCATCGGTAACTGTTTGCTTAACTTTGTAAGAGGGGAGTCTTGGAGAGTTTATATCACCATCTACCGATATAAGACAAGGCAGATTAACTTTCATATTAACTATTTTATCGTCTAAAGATGCCGTCAACTTAACGGAGTTGTCGGCTATTTCCTCTATAGATAAAACATTAGATACATTTGGAATACCAAGATATTCAGCAACTTCAGCACCAACCTGAGCCGTATCTCCGTCTGTTGTTTGTTTCCCGCATATAATAATGTCAAATTCACCTGCTTTGCGTATTCCCTGCGAAATTGTGTATGCAGTAGCCAAAACGTCTGCGCCGGCAAATCTTCTGTCGCTAAGTACCGTACCGCCAGACGCACCCATACATATAGTTTCTACAATAACGCTTTTTGACTGAGGCGGTCCCATAGTAATACTTTCTACTTTTCCGCCATATTTTTCAGTAAGTTCAAGTGCCATTTCAATCCCGTACAGGTCGTAAGGATTCATTTTGCTTTGAACACCGTCTCTTTTTAAAACGCCGGTAACGGGGTCAACTTCAACATTAGATGAACCGGGTACCTGCTTAACACAAACAAGAATATTCATTCCTGCTCCTTTCTATGCCGAAAACAATAATATGGCATTATGTAATTATGTTTAAATTATATCAAAATCGGTTAAAAAGGGCAATAACCTTTTGGTTGAATTTCAAAATGGAGCATATTTTAGATTATGTGTTGCCAAAAATCAACCTTTTCCTTGCAATCAATAAAGTTTAATGATATAATTATAATGGTTAATTTTGTAGAAATAGGGTGCTGACATATGAAATCTGTTGTCAATGTGCTGGTTATCAGTGACACTCATAAAAACATATCAAATGCCATTGATGTTATCTCCGCTAAAAAACCAGATTATGTACTCCATCTTGGTGATTTGGCAGATGATGCCGATGACATTAAACATATATTTCCAAATACAGAGGTTATAGGTGTTTGTGGTAATTGTGACTGGTCTTCGTTTACAAATGCACCGACAGAACGTATGCTTGATATCGGCGGCGTCAAAATTCTTATGTGCCACGGACACACGCATAATGTTAAAAGCGGCATTAGTGTATATGTTGCTTATGCAAGGGAAAAAGGCGTAGATGTGGCACTTTTCGGGCATACTCATAACCCAATGCTCGATAATATGGGTGACATTATAATTATGAATCCCGGTACGGTTAATACATACGGTTGGATAGAAGTAACAAACGGAAAAGCAGATGCCCGTATGTGCTCTTTTGAGGAATGATTATGGCTGAATTTGGCAAAAATATTTTATATTTTGATTGTGTTACGTCTACTTTTGATGAACTTACAAAGTATCCGCCCGAAAACGGGCTTGTTGTTGTGGCGGATAGACAGACGGGCGGTATAGGACGCAAAGGACGTGCGTGGGTATCGGATATGGGCGGAGCGTACTTTTCTTTTTATATTCTGCCCGACGATAAAACTGAAAATATACCCTTTCTTGCGATTGTCTGTGCGCTGGCTGCGTATAATACAATCAGCCGTTATACAACTTGTGCCATTAAATGGCCAAACGATATTGTTTCTGACGGCAAAAAGGTTTGCGGCATACTTACAAAATCGGCATTTAACGGTGATAGTTCTGTTTATGTTATGGCAGGCATTGGTATTAATGCAAATAATACTGACTTCGGCGAACTTGACTATAGAGCCACATCGCTTAAACTTCTTGCCGGTAAAGAGATTGACCGCAATAAACTTGTAGAAGAGTTTTTTGAAGAGTTTAATAAAATATATTTAAACCTATCCAACGAAGAAATAATACGTCTTTATAAAAATGCGTGCGTTACACTGGGCAGTCATGTGGCGGTGCATTATAATACCGACGGCACAGTATTTGAAGGCAAATGTATTGACGTGCGTACAGACGGTTCTGTTGATATAAAAACAGAGAACGGAATTATAAATGTAAATGCAGGCGAAGTATCTGTACGTGGTATATACGGATATGTATAAAAGGAGAATGATATGTATAAAGAAACTAACAGTAAAAGTGTGGGCGGTATAAGTATAATAATAGTTTTTGTTCTGCTTGTGGTGGCTTTGCGAATTGTGCTTAGTATTCTGCCGGTGTTTCAACTTTTAAAGGATATAGCATATATGGCGGTACTGGTGGCTTTTGTGTTTATACTTATTAAACGCTATATGTGCACATACGAGTATGAACTTACCGAAGATGAATTAGTCATCACAACTCAACTTGGCGGCAGAGAAAGAGCACGTGCCCAAATCCCTTATATCGCTGTAGAGTGCTTTCTTCCTGCTGATGACGAAAAAATAAAATCGTACAACGCTCGTACACAGACCTTGTGTACACATACCGATAATAAATATGCTGTTGTTTTTAATGCAGCAGACGGTAAAGTGAAAGTTATATTTGCCCCGTCTGAAAAAATGATATCACTTATAGAAAATAAATTATATTCCGCTGCTCAAGGAGGATTAAAAAATTGATTACTACAGTTAAAGACCAGAAAAAGTACGAGGAATTTATCACCAAACATTACAAGTCACACTTTATGCAAAGTCCCATGTGGGCAAATGTTAAAGATAACTGGAAAAATGAAGTTATCGTAAGTGAGGACGAAAACGGAAACATCAAAGGAACTCTCAGCATTTTAATCCGTAAAGTACCGTTCTTTAAAAGCACGCTTATGTATGCTCCGCGCGGCCCCGTGTGCGATATTGACGACGAGGAAACCATACGCGAACTTATCGAGGGTGCTAAGCAGAAAGCAAAAGAGTATAAAAGTTATGTACTTAAAATTGACCCTGATGTAGAGATTGAAAACGAAAAGTTTGTTGCTATGGCTAAAAAGATGGGATTTAAGTTTAAAAATGCATCTAAAAATTTTGAGGGTATCCAGCCGAGGTTTGTATTCCGTCTTGATGTAAAAGATAAGACTGAGGAAGAACTTATGGATATCTTCCATACAAAAACAAGATATAATATCCGCCTTGCTATGCGCAAAGGGGTAGAGGTTACAATCGGAACAAGGGAAGACCTTAAAACATTCCACGAAATAATGGTTGTTACCGGAACTCGTGACGAGTTTGTTGTGCGTACATTGGAGTATTTTGAAAAGATGTACGACTGCATGGCACCTGAAAATTTGCGTTTGTACCTTGCTCATTACGACGGCAAAGTGGTTGCGGGCACGCTTGCAATACTTTACGGCAATAAGGTGTGGTATCTTTACGGCGCAAGTTCAAACGAATACAGAAATGTGATGCCCAATTACCTTTTGCAACTTGAGATGATTAAATGGGCACTTGAAAATAATTGCGATATATATGACTTCCGTGGTATTTCCGGCGATATTGACGAGAGCAATCCGCTTTATGGTTTATACAGATTTAAAAAAGGCTTTAACGGCAAGTTCACAGAGTTTGTGGGCGAGATGGACTTCGTATTCTCTCCGCTTATGTACTTTATGGTTGAACACGGTGAAAAGATTTACCGTGAATTGCGTAAGAAAATCTACCTTTTGAAAGGTCAAAAATAAAATGAAACAGTATGTGATAAATAAAGCCGATTTAACTCACAATATCGGAATTATAAAAGATATGGCAGATTCAGCAAAGGTTATAGCCGTTTTAAAAGGCTCTGGCTACGGCCTTGGCATAGTAGAGTTTGCAGGCGTTTTAAAAGATAACGGTATAGACTTTTTTGCAGTGTCCGAGGTGGAAGAAGCAAAAACCCTGCGTGATGCAGGCTTTGATAATGACATTCTGCTTTTAACTGCAACTGCTGTGGAGGAAGAGATTAAAACCTGCCTTGACTTAGACGTTATTCTCTCTGCCGGTTCTGCCGATGCATTTGAAAAAATCTCTGCCCTTGCAGGTGAAAATTCCGCACGTGTGCATCTTAAAATAGATACCGGCTTTGGAAGATTTGGTTTTTCGTGCGATGATATAGAGAATGCTGCAGAGTGTGTTAAAAAGTATGAAAATATAAATGTGGAGGGAGTATTTTCGCACTTTTCGTTTTCATTCTCCGACAAAAGAGCAGATGTTCAACTGCAGTACGACAGATTTTTAAATTGCATAGAAAAACTTGAAAACGATGGCATAACAAACCTTTTAAAACACATTTGTAATTCGTGTGCGTTTTTACAATATAAAGATATGCATTTAGACGCTGTTCGTGTAGGCTCTGCGTTTTTAGGCAGACTACCTTTGAATAACTGTTACGGACTTAAACGTATTGGTGCTATGCGCTCAAATGTTATAGAGGTTAAAACCTTACCGGCAGGCTACCACGTGGGCTATGCCAATACGTATACAACTAAAAAAGAAACGCAAATAGCCGTTGTGCCAATCGGTTATAAAGACGGTTATGGCGTGGAAAAAAGCCGTGATACTTTCAGGTTTATGGATATTCTTCGTTATATGTATAACGATTTCCGTACTCTTGGAAAGAAAAACACCGTAAGTATCTGCGGAAGACCTTATCCGCTTATCGGTAGGATAAGTATGTACAATATAATTGTTGATGTTACGGGTGCTGATGTTAAAGTAGGGGATATTGTTGAAACAAATGCAAATCCAATACTTGTAAGCAAAGATGTACAAAGAGTTTACGAATAATAATTGAAAGGTGATTGCTATGTCTTTACCGATTAACGAAGGTATATCAAAATATATATCAAAAGGCAGAATTTCGTTTTCTATGCCGGGGCATAAAGGCAACGGTGTTATAGACGGCAAAAACCTTTTTAAATTTGACGTTACCGAACTTGACGATACTGATAATCTTTTGTCGCCCCAAAGTTATATTAAAGAAAGTCAGAATAAACTTTGCAATGTTTACGGAACTGTAAGTTCGCATTATCTGCTCGGCGGCTCTACAAGCGGTATATATTCCATGATTTCGCTTGTTGCCTGCGAGGGTGATAAAATTATTGTGGATAGATTTTGCCATAAGTCTGTTATAAATGCAATAATACTGCGTGGTGCAGTACCTGTGTATATAATGCCTGAATATAACTATCAGTTCGGCTTTACGGGCGGTATTTTGTCCGCTGAGGTTGAAAGCGCAGCAGAATCCAATCCTGATGCAAAGGCGGTTATTATAACATCGCCTACATATTACGGTACGGCAAGCGATATTGTATCTATTGCCAAAACTGTGCATAAAGCAGGTATGCTTCTGCTTGTTGACGAGGCTCATGGTGCGCATTTTCATATTGCAGATGATTTTCCCGATAGTGCTGTTAAGTGCGGTGCGGATATGTGCGTGCAGAGCGTACACAAAACTATGGGCGCTTTCTCAGGAGGTGCACTTTTGCATATTAATACGGATAAGTTCGCTTCGTGGCAGATAGAAGAAGTGCTATCTATGTATCACACTTCAAGCCCGTCGTATGCGGCTCTGTGCGTTTTAGAGGCGGCGGTTTTAAACTTTGCAGAACTCAAAAAGAGGTATATTCCTATATTGCGTGAAATTGATAAATGCCGTGCATTGGTTAATGCTGAGGCAAAGGCATACTGGGTTGGTGAAGAACTCCTTGGCGGCTGTGCAATACATAGTATGGATAAAACCAGAATAGTCATAAATTTTTCAAAACTTCCCATAACGGGTTATGCTGTTGCAGACATTTTGCGAAAGAAATATAAAATTGAGGTTGAAATGGCAGACGAACGCAATATTGTGTGCATTGCAACTGCGTATAACAGTACATCTGATATTAAAGCACTTGCTAAAGCAGTTCTTGCAATAACTAAAAAAATGCCCATCAAAACGAATAAAACAGACGATTTTAAATTGTGTTCACCACGCATTGTAACCAATCCGCGCAAAGCATGTTTGTCGCCGTGTGAAACTGTTGATATGGCAGATGCCGTCGGCAGGATTGCCCGTACAATAGTGTGTAAATATCCACCGGGAGTACCGCTTTTAGTTCCCGGTGAGGAAATCTGCACAGACCATATCAGACTTATTACAGATACTCTTGATATGGGTGGTACTATAACAGGTATAGAAGATAACTACAGTATAAATGTTCTTAAATAATTTCAAAAAAATTGAAAAAAACTATAGACATATTAAAAAAAACGTGATATAATGTATTCCGTTGGTCGCTCTTTTGGTAAAAAGGAGCGCTGATGCTGATGTAGCTCAGTAGGTAGAGCACTACATTGGTAGTGTAGAGGTCACCGGTTCGATTCCGGTCATCAGCTTTCAAAAAGCACTCGACAGAGTGCTTTTTTTGTTCCCTAAACCCTTGCAAACACAAATAATGTGTGGTATAATACTTATGTATATTGTGACCTTTGGGAGGGATACCCTTGAGTGATAAAAAAACAATTGATAAATCTAAAATAGAAGAGCGAAAGAAAAAACGCCACGCGAAAAAGAACAGATTTTTAATTATAGTTATACTTCTTTTAGTTGTATCTACTGCTTTTACTCTTTATATGAATATAGACAATCCGCTTTTGCACAATGCATTTTCGGGTGTTGGTATAGACCTTGCAAATGAAACAGTTATAGAATTTGAAAAGACTGAAGATTACGCACTACAAGGTTTAAACGGCAATGCCATTGTTGCCCGCAACACCACCGTTTCGTGTGTTGATAGCAATATGAACAACATCTGGACAATCAACCAAAACAATGCTGCACCCGTTATTAAAAACGGCGGAAAATATGTTTTAACATATAGTTTTGACGTTCCCGGTGCCATGCTTACAAAAGGCGGCGATTCAGTAGAGTTTGCAACCGAAAATAACATCATCGGCGGTAGCGTTAACAAAAACGGATACTGTGCACTTATCACCCGCGAAAAAGGCTATAAAGCGCAGATTGTGGTATATTCGCCTGAGGGTGAGATACTTTATAAATGGCACAGTGCAGATAATTATATAATAGACGCAGCTATCTCGTACGATAACCGTACTTTAGCGGTTGCTACGGCAGATTTTTCTAAAAACACTGCATCGGGCGGACTTATGCTTTTTAATTTTTCGCAGGAAAAACCGTTTGCAGGTCAGGTTTTAGAGAATAACATTATAATGCAGATTAAATTTATCGGAAAAGATTCTCTGCTTGTTGTGGGGGATATTGGTGCCGCTGTATTTAATAGCCTTGGCGAGAAAAAGGCAGAGTATTCATATTCAGGTAAAAGCCTTACAAATTATGATATAGGTGATGATAACAGCCTTGTGCTTGCTCTTAATGAGAGTGACTCGGTTTTAAACGATACCGAAATCAAGATTATGGGAAGCAATCTTAAAGAAAAAGGCACATATATGGCAAGCGGTGCCGTTAGTTGCCTGGATGCTTCAGACGGTAAAGTTTTAGTTGTATCCGACAGAAAACTTGCGCTTGTAAGCAAACGTGGAAACGAACTTGCAAAACTTGATGTTAACAAAGATATTAAAAACGCTGTGCTTATGAATAACGGCGATGTTCTTATTGCTTCAGGAAATAGTGCAGAAATAGTTAATTTGCAGTAACTTTCTGAATATACATTAAAAGGGAGGAGATATAAATGATACTTGATATAGTATTGTTAGCAGTGATGGTCGTTTGCGCTTATTTTGGATTTAAGCGTGGTTTTGTCCGATCACTTTGCAATATGTGCTCTCTTTTGATTTCTATAATAGTGGCTTTTTTGTCGTACAGTAAAATTACCGAGTTTATTACAAACTCGCCCATTGGTAAGTTTATATCTGAAAAATTATCTGCTTCAATGGGCTCATCTGCGGTAGACCTTTCGTCTGTGCCGGAATTTTTAAGAAAACCTTTGGAGGCAGGAGTAGAGTCTGCCGCCGACGCTATGGCGAATAATCTTGCAACGGTAATTATAGGTGTTATATCGGTTATAATTACTGTTGTAGTTGTAAAACTGCTTATAAAATTTTTGTTCAAAGTACTTAATGTTTTTGCAAAACTCCCCGTGCTTAAACAGTGTAACCGATTAATCGGCGGATTGTTTGGTGCTGTAAGCGGAATGTTCTGGGTGTGCATTGTAGTGCTTGCCCTTACATATGTATCACTTATCCCTTCTGCAGAGTTCCTGCATGAGATTATGGACACTTCCTATGTCGTCAGTATGGTTGCCGAGAATAGTTTTCTGCTCGGCTTTTTCCCTGATGCAAAATAATATTATAGGAAAGTCGGTGTAACAAATGATAAACATATACAAAACGATTAATGGTGTTATAAAAGCCGTTGACAATATAGAAAAAGACTGCTGGATTAATATGATAGACCCACAAGAGGACGAACTTAAATTTGTTTCGTCTACATTGGGTATAGAGATGGATTTTCTGCGTGCGGCGCTGGATGATGAGGAAAGTTCGCATATTGATATAGAAGAAGAACAGATACTTACAATTATAGATATTCCGCTTGCTACAGAAGATAACGGTGCTATTATATATTCCACAATGCCGCTTGGTATTATATATGCCAAAGACAATATAATAACTGTTTGCCTTAAAGAAAACTCCATTTTAGCAGAATTTGCCCAAGGTAGAATGAAAGGTGTATACACCAATATGAAAGCACGTTTCATTTTCCAGATCCTCTATAAGGTGTCTGTAAGATATCTGCAGTACCTTAAACAGATTGATAAAATATCTAAAGATATGGAAAAGCAACTTCACAAATCAATGAAAAACCAGAAACTTTTCCAACTTCTTGATCTGGAAAAAAGTTTGGTTTACTTTTCCACATCATTAAAGGCCAACGAGGCTACTATCAAAAAACTTTCACGCGGAAGAATAATCAAACTTTATGAAGAAGACGAAGACCTGCTTGAAGACGTACTCATAGAGGTTAGCCAGGCTATAGAGATGTGTAATATCTATTCGACTATCCTTTCAAGTACAATGGACGCATTTG
>JAFSCF010000016.1 GCA_017436905.1 Clostridia bacterium
TAAGAAAAAGTCAACGTGTCAATAATAGACACAGCACAGTTTAAGGAGGAAATATTATGGAACTCAAAGGTTCAAAAACCGAAAAAAACTTAATGGCTGCTTTCTCAGGTGAATCCGAGGCAAGAAACAAGTATACCTACTTCGCTTCTGTAGCACGTAAGGAAGGTTATCAGCAGATTGCCGCCATTTTTGAGGAAACGGCAAACAACGAAAAGGAACACGCTAAATTATGGTTCAAAGCTTTAGGCGGTCTCGGCGATACAGCCGCAAACCTCAAATCTGCCGCCGCAGGCGAAAACTACGAATGGACAGATATGTACGCTACCTTCGCAAAGGAAGCCGAAGAGGAAGGTTTTACTTCTTTGGCTGCACAGTTCCGCCTTGTTGCTAAAATTGAAAAAGCACACGAAGAACGCTACCGTGCACTTTTAAGCAATGTAGAAATGAACAAAGTGTTTGAAAAGAGCGAAGAGATTATGTGGGAATGCCGCAACTGCGGTCACCTTGTAATTGGTAAAAAAGCACCTGAAATTTGCCCCACTTGTGCTCATCCGCAGAGTTTCTTTGAAGTGAGAAAAGAAAATTACTAATACATATATTTACATATAAAAAAGCCTGTTACTTTTTAGTAACAGGCTTTTAACATTTATCTTACTGTTAATGTACCGAAAAACCATTCCCAATATGATTTAGTCCATTGTACAGCCTCACGGTGGTCCTCCCGGTTAAGCCAACCGTTTTGCAGAAACACTATTCCGTCAAGTTGACCTAAGCGGTAACAATCTGCAATTTTTGGCATTTGAATTTTTAACATTTCTACATCCATCGGCTTTAAAAATTCCTCGCCGTAATCGTGCAGGAAGACACCTTGAATAATGGGTTTACCTTTTTTCATCAGTTTGACAATGTCATCTTTATAAACTGATTTCCAGTAATGTTCTGTAGAACACCAAATCCAGAAATTAATGCCGTCAATGTAATCAAGATACGGGTCAATCTCGTCAAGGTCATAGCGTGAATAACGTACTACCCATAATTTTAAATCAGGATTAATACCTTTCATTGATTCATATACTTCTTTGAGTTCCTCTACCGTCATATTACTCGACGGTTTGTCGTGCATAAGAAAATCGTCAATTATAACACCGGTTATATTTTTGTGTGTTTTTGAAAATTCGGCTATTTTAATTGCTGATTCTACATACTTATGATGGGTAAGAGCAACTATAACCTCTTTGCAATCATTCAAATAACAAAACTGTTCATCAGTGAGATTTCCTAAATCTTCAGCAGTATTTAAAAATATAGCATTATCAGCATTAAGATAACGTGCTGCCGTTTCTAAACTGCAGTGTGCACCATCGGAAGCATAAACATAATCGCATTTTTGGGGGATTTCAGTTAAAGTATAACCCCACATCCACAACTTATCCATAGCATAAATCCTTTCAGTATCAGGTCATTCTGTTATAACGTGTAATGTCAATTACGAATTCAAGTGGTTCGCCCTTTGCAAAATGAGCAAGATTTTTAAGGCAGTTAAATGCAGTAAAGTCAATTTTTTCAGGAGATTGACTCCACTCGTTACCGCCAATATGGTGGCCGGTAAATACAGCATTGTTAACCTGACGAACCGGATCATCAATTGCAGGCATATCAGCATTTTCAGGATTTAAACTCTGATCCATAACATCTAAACCTGCACGTATTCTTCCGGATATAATTTCTTCAAGCAAAGCAGGCTCGTCTACAATTCTGCCACGTGCTGTGTTTATAAAAACAGCACCATCGGGAAGCATAGCAAGAAGTTCTTTTGTAACTGTTTTTTCGGTTTCAGCAGATGCGCCGGCATGAATTGCCATAATTTGAGATTTGGAGAAAAGTTCTTTTAATGAATCAACTTTAATTACGCCTTCGGGCATATTTTCAACATATGGGTCATACGCATATATTTCCGGCATAAACGGACGAATATATTCAACAAACTTACGGCCAATGTATCCCATACCATAAATACCTACACGAGTCTGATATAAAGTGCCGACACGTCTTGTTTCTCTGTCTGGGCGGTCTTTATCTTCTCTTGCGTGTTCAATAAAGAGGGGAATATCCTTTAGCATAGTCATAAGAAGCGACACAGCACCTTCTGCAATTCCGTAACCTGCTGCATCCCCCCAGTTGGTAAGAACGATATGAGGACTTTCTACAATTGGCGCGTCAATCCAGCCACCCATAGAACCGGTAATATTGCAAATATATTTAAGATTACCTGGATTGTCTGCAAGTTCGTTTGGAACATGAGGAGAAGACCACATAGTAAGCAAAACATCATATTCACGGATAATATTTGCATAATCCTCTTCTTTGTAATCGGGTTCAAGAACAAGTTCTGTAACATCATAGAGTTGCTTTAACTCTCTCATTAATGGGCAATCACCGGAATAAGGCAACTGTTCAATATGGCTTTTATCTTTATATGCTTTTAAAATTTTCACAGTAATAGTCTCCTTTAATATAAATTTATTTACTAAACAATTATCAGGAACTATGATTGTAACGCATAGGGTCCATAACAAATTTTAATGGTTTACCTTCACTGAAAAGTTTAAGGTTTTCAAGACAGTTTGAAGCAGTAAAATTAAGTTTTTCAGGATCAACTCCCCAAATTGGATCAGCAATAAAATGTCCAGTCATTATAAGGTTTCTCAACTCGCGCATTTCATCGCCTGCTTCGGGCCAGTCAGTAGGGTACATTACATCAAGTCCTGCACGGAGTCTGCCTGCTTTAAGTTCTGCCATAAGTGCATTCTGGTCAATAATTTTACCACGTGCAGTATTTATAAGTATACCGCCATCAGGAAGCATGGCAAGAAGTTCTTTTGTTACAGAACCTGCGGTTTCGTCACAAAGTGCAGCATGGATAACCATAATTTGTGATTTAGAAAAGAGTTCTTCTAAGGAGTCAACTTTTGTAACACCCTCAGGCATATTCTCTACATATGGGTCATAAGCATACATTTCAGGCATATACGGGCGGATAAATTCCACAAATCTGCGGCCGATTGCACCCATACCATAAATACCTATACGCGTAAAGTGCAATGAACACATCTGTCTGTCGGGATGAGCGCCAACGCCATTGTTTTTGGCGTGGTCTATTGCTAACGGAATTTCTTTCATCACAGCGTGCAATAAAGCAAACGCCCCCTCTGCAACGCCAAATGCAGGTGCATCACCCCAGTTAGTAACGGTTATGTGAGGACTTTCAATAATAGGTGCATCAATCCAACCGCTTACGTGACCTGTTATGTTACAAATGTATTTAAGGTTGCCGGGGTTGTCAGCCAGTTCGTTAGGAACGTGCGGGGATGCCCACATTGTCATAAGCACATCATATTTACGTATGAGTTCAGCATAATCTTCTTCTTTGTAATCAGGTTCAAGAATCACTTCGTCAATATCATATAATTTTCTTATTTCTTTAAGCAATGGACTGTTGGTGCCATAATAGGGGGCATCATACATATCGTATTTGCTTTTATATGTTTTTAAAATTTTCACAGCGGATTCCTCCTTGTATTGTAATGCTAATTATTTGTACAGAGTTTTAAGATATTTCATATCTTCTACAGCGTGCACATAGTGCGCCTCGGCGGTATCTTCAAATTTAACAAACTCAACCGCCAAAGAACCATCAAAGCCTTTGCCAACGTAGTAGTTAATCATATTCTCAACATAACCTGTGCCGTCGTTCATTGCTTTGAAACCAGTTCCGCTTGTCTCTGCACCTTTATAAGCACAATGAATATGACAAATCCGGTCGCCGTATGCAGCATAACATCTGTCCGCAAATTCTATATCGGTTGACAAATGTATTATTGCCCCGTAGCGTTCTTTATCAAGTTTAGCAAAAATCTCGCCTGCGGTTTCGGGAACTTCCATAACGGTATTTGCATGGCACTCGCAAAGCATTTTTGTATAATCTGGCATCATATCAGTAAGTTTTTTAAGGTTTTCCAATTGCTTTGGAATATCAGGAATACAATCGTAAGAATGTCCAAAGTTGAATTTAACACCTTTTGCTTTTACTGCTTTAACAGCGTCGGCAATTTCTTTGTAAGTTTTTTCGTCATACTTCTCTAAGGATATATATGTATTAAAGAAGAATGGAATATCTGCTGCAGCTAGTTTTGCCTTTTCTTCATCACTTGCTAAAGTGTAGTGGTATTGCCACAACTCAATTCCGTAGAAACCGTCCTCCTTTGCCTTGTTAACAAAATCGCTTACATTAAATGTAGGAACACGTCCGGGTTCCCAACGATTTTTTTCCATAGAAACAGTACCCAAATAGATTTCTTTCATGTTAACATCTCCTTAGATTTACCGATTGATTTTAAAGAAATCACAAAAATCAATCATGCCAATAATTATATAAATATTTTACCATAATTAATATATAAAAGTAAAGAGAAATATGGGCAAAATTGTGAAAAAATACATAAATAAACACTAAAACTACATAACTGAAAATTTTTAATGATTTGTTGTGATAATCTACAATTTTGGGCAAAACTTTGCACAATATGTTAAACATATCGAACAAAAACGTATTGACACAAAAATATCGTGTATGCTATACTTTAATTGTATAACTATTACAAACGTAATAGTATGCCCAAAACCAAATCAATCAAGAAAAGGAGTGTTAAAAATGATTCGAAGAATTTTGACAGTTTTGGTAGCAGTTGCAATGTGTTTTTCGATGTTTGCCGGTTGCGGTGATGAAGTAACAACTTCAGAAATCACCGGTATATACGGTAAAGGCGAAATTACATATCCTCTGCAGACAAATGGTGAAGAACTTGAGTTTTTTGCTCCAATCGCATCCGGTGTTGCTAAATTGGGTATGACTGTTGATGAAACAGAATTCCGCAAAGAACTTGAAAAACGCACAGGTGTTAAAGTTAAATACATTACACCTTCAAGTGCACAGTGGGATGAACAGTTTAACCTGTTGTTCTCATCAAACGACTTGCCTGACATCATACAAGGTGACTGGCGCAATTATGCCGGCGGCGGTGCAGACGGCGTAATTGACAGTGGTTTCATTACCGACCTTACACCTTATCTGGAAGATTATGCTCCAAACCTCTGGAAACGTCTTCATGCAGACGAGGCTGCTGAACGTAGTGCAAAATCTCCCAAAGGCAGATATTATTCATTCTATTCTTTCAGCCACGACGTACCTTGCTACGGTCCGTATTTGAGAGCAGACTGGCTCAAAGAACTTAATTTGGAAGTTCCCGAAACTCTGGAAGAGTGGGAAACAGTTCTGGCTGCTTTCAGAGATAAAAAAGGCGCAGATGCACCTTTGGCGTTTGGCTGGTCTAAGTTCTACACAATGGGCGTTTTTGAAACTGCTTTTGATACAACCTCCAGCATTTATGTTGATGATAACGGCAAGATTGCGTTTGGTCCTGCTACAAGCAACTGGAAAGATTATATGCTGAAAATGAAAGAGTGGGTTGATAAAGGCTTACTCGACAAAAACGTTGTTACTACAGAAAACGATGCTCTTAACGCATACCTTCTTACCGGCGAAACCGGCGCTGCTATCGGTTGGCTTGCAAGTGGTATTGGTGCTATGATGACTGCTAAACCAGATGATTCATTTGACCTTATCGGCGCACCTTATCCTGTTATCAATAAAGGTGATACACCAAGCCGTTACGGTGGTACAAAATCACCTATAGGCAATACAGGTCTGGCGATTGCTTCTACAAGTGATAATAAAGAACTTGCTATGCGTTTCTTAGACTATGGTTATAGTGATGAGGGTGACCTGTTCTATAACTACGGTATCGAAGGCGTTTCTTACGAAATGGTAGACGGTACTCCCAAGTACACAGACCTTATTCTTAAAAACCCCGACGGTCTTGCTATAACAGATGCGCTTAACATTTATACTCATGCAACTGCTGGCGGTCCTTACTTAATGCATAACGAAACATATCTTGAACAGATTGTTATGCCACAGCAGATTGCATGTACTGAAGCGTGGGGTACAGATGACAGTCATATGATTCCCGGTATGACTCTTACAAGTGAAGAAAGAACAGAATATGCTAACATAATGACAGAAATTGACACATATGTTGGCGAAGTTACTGCCGGATTTATCTGCGGTCAGAAAGATATTTCTGAAGTTGACGCTATGCCTGCAAAACTCAAACAGATGGGCCTTGACAGAGCTCTTGAAATTCAGCAGGCTGCACTTGACAGATATAATGGCTAATTAAAAAACATATCATCTACACTTTTCCGGTGTATTGTGTTTGACTGTACACCGGAAAAAGTGTCCTTAATCTTTGGTTTTTGGGTTTTTGGGTATATAATGAAATAAAACATTGTTCGGTATAAGTTAATAAAAACATTGAAAACAATACTGTCTTATTGGGTATAGGCAGTATTGTTTTTTGTATTTCAAAAAAACAAAAATAATAATATCAATACGTAAAGTTGGAGAGATAACCATAAAATAACAACCAAAAAGCGATTTTCACAAAATCGGGATATTAATATCAAAACAAAACAATAGCAATAGACAAAAACGTGCGATATAATATAGAATGTAGGTTACTGGTTATATAGTTATATAGTGTTTGTTAATTAAAAATTATGAAGGAAAATTTGGACAACCTTTTACGGCGTTTTGTGTAAAAACGTTCTTAATCACATATGTAAAATATGTGCGAGATATAAATTAACTTTTTTAATTTGGAGGGTACAATGAAAAAGACACTTGCATTAGGAATTACAATTATTTTTCTGATTTGTACTGCATTAACCTCTTTTGCTGCTCCTGCAGGCGCACCTGCAGTTACTGTTAAAGATGCGGCGAATGATATAGTTAATGTGTCGGGAACTACAGATGCTACAGAGTATGTTACACTTATGATTTTAAATCCCGGAAAAACAGAAAGCGATATTAATTTTGCCGACCCGACAACGCTGGGCGATTCTGTTCAGTATATAAGCACTTATTGGGCAGAGGGTAGCGAGTATAATTTTGATGTGCCGATGTACGGTTCCAGTGGTGGAGTGTATAAGGTTATAGTTACAGCGGGTAATACGAAATATCCTACACCTGTTACTATAGAGTATTATTTTTCCAGCGAGAAAAAAGCAATCATTCCTCTTATCAATGCATCTAAAACGAATGTTGCTGAGATAGAAAAATATTTAAAAGGCTGGACGGTAGATACTACTAATCATAACGGTGCGTTTACATTAAATTCATTGGCAGATGATAAACTTTATGTAAACGGCGATAAAACAAAAATTGCTGAAGTAATTCAAAAAAGACTTCAGACTGTTGGTGATTTTGATCCACAAAATGTAAATACATTTGCCGACTATCTTAAAATAAGTGCAATTCTTGGGGCATATAATACTGGTAAATCTGAACTGCTTTTCACAGACAACAGTATAGATTATACTGCAGAACTTTTGCTTGACGGCACAACAGAACTTGATGATTATATTAACAAACTCAGTGAAGACGGACGTACATATGTCAACAGAGAACTTGTAAGCAGTGCTCCTTACTATACTGTTGAAGAAGTTAAGTCAAAATTCCGTGAATTAGTTGCGTTCTACGGCATTAAAAACCATAAAGAAGCCGGCTATGGACATATGGCACATTATTTTGATGCTTATACCGATGTATATAACAAGTATTATTTTAATCTTTCTTTACTTACAGACAGTAATGAAATATCTGTATATTACGGAATTTACAATTCTACATATGGTAATCTTACAGAACTTGCATCTGTTTTTAATTTGCTTGTTGCTCCCGTTGTAGAAGAAGATAGCAACAATTCTTCACCGTCTTATGGCGGTGGCGGCGGTGGCGGCGGATATACACCGCCTCCGGTAACAGATAAAGAAGAAACAAATTATATTACGCCTACATCTTTCTTCCTTGATTTGGAAACAGTAGAGTGGGCAGAAGAATCAATTATTGCACTTGCTGACAGAGGCATAGTTAGTGGCAGGGGGAATAACAACTTTGCACCTAACGATTATGTAACAAGAGCAGAATATTTAAAGATGCTTTTAGGGGCTCTTGAACTTGTTGACGGCAGCACAAATGTACCATTCACAGATATTGCTGCTGACCACTGGGCGCGTGAATTTATTGCAGCTGCAGTAAATGGTGGTATTACCTCGGGAGTTTCTGCAACAGAGTTTGCACCCGAAGGCGCAGTAACACGTGAGCAGGCTGCCACATTTGCAGCACGTGCAATGAACAAAAAAGGCGCTGCGTTAGAGCCAGATTCAAATACATTTGCTGATGATGCTTATGTTAGCGATTGGGCAAAAACTTCCGTAAATAGTCTTAAAAAAGCCGGTATACTTTCCGGTAGCGGTAATAATATGGTAAATCCCAAAAATAATCTTACCAGAGCAGAGGCTGCTAAAATCATATACGGAATTATGAATAGTATGGGTATGATTGAAAATATTGCAAAATAAGGAGGAGAAAGAGCATGAAAAAAATTATTTCAATATTGCTATGCACCATTATGATGTTCAGTTCTTTTTCCGTTGTAATGGCTGCTGATGTAATAGAATCAGAAGCGAATGTTAACGCTGACCTTGCAGCAATGCAGGCTATAGGCGTATTTGATTCTAATCTGGTAAGTGGTGCTGCTATGACACGCCGTCAGTTGGCAGATGTGTTTTTCAGTATTTTACTTCCAGACCAGGCAGATGACGAATATATTCCTACCAAAGTATATTTTGATGACATTTTAGAGTCAGACTTTGCTATTAATGTTATCCATGAAGCCGGTATTATGAACGGTATGGGTGATAATAAGTTTATGCCTGATAATAACGTTACATACATTCAGGTGGTAAAGTCTATAATTGACTTTTTGGGTTATAAATTGCATGCAGAAGCATACGGTGGATATCCTGCGGGTTATGTGGTTATGGCGTCAAAATTTGAACTTGACGATTATGCTCCGTCCGATATGAATATGATTTGTACGACTGATATGGCTGCCGTGCTTTTCCGTCAGGCTCTTGATATTCCCGTTAACCAATATATATTTGAAAAAGAAAACGGTGACGGACACTATGAATTAAACGATACAAACTATCTGGGGCTTTATACTAAAGTTTATTTTGGTGAAGGTATCATTACTGCAACATACGTAGAAGATACATACCAGTTTTCCGATACAGGGTATTTTGATATTAGAATCAACAATATCCCCGTTACACTTTCAGACGCAGTTCTTTCTATGAATGAACTTTTAGGTTATAAAGTAACATATTTCTATAATCTTGACGAACACAACAATAAAGTTGTTCTTCATTATGAAGTGGCAGATACAGAGATTATGGAATTTGACCGCAATAATCTTGACGGCACAAGAACAACCACAGAGCGCATCGGATATTTCAACGAAAAAGGTAAACCTAAAAAAATAGATATTTCAAAAGCGTACATTTTTTATAACGGAAATCTTACTACGTCATATGATGCAACAGTAATCAATCCGTTCTCATCAGGTGCTATAGACGGTTATATCCGTACAGTAAGCACCGACAGAGACGCTGATACTGCTGAATATGTATTTATTGAAGCGTTCAAGAGTTACGTTGTTAAAAATGTTCAGGGAAATGATATCATTAATAAATATCATCCTGATGTAATATTTAAAATTGATGATATCCAAAGTGGCGAAGTTGTTGTTAAAAACGTACTTGGTGAGGTAATTGACCCTGCGTCAATTACCGAATATGATATTTTAAACGTATTTGCAGAAAGAGGAAATGACGTAAAACCAAGCAAAATCATAATTTCTCTCGACAGTTATGTAGGTAAAATAGAAAAGTACAGACAAACAGGTACACAAATTTCTCATATTACAATAGATGGTCAGGAATTTGAAATTGCTGCAAACCTCTATAATAATAAAGAATTTGCTGATATTGAACTTGGTGCTAAGGTTAAAATTATGTTTAACCATTTAGGACAAATCAGTGATATTGGTGTAAGCGATTATGACACAACAGTTTTTGGTTATATCATAGACGCTGCAAAGTTAACACCTATGCTTGATACCGTAAGCATTAAAATGCTTACCGCTAAAAACACAATTGAGTTTATTGAACTTGCAGAAAATGTTATTCTCGATGATGTTAAACGTACAGACGATTATGTGTTTGCTAATTTAGGTGTTCCTGTAACACGTCAGTTGTGTCAGTATAAACTCAATGCCGATGGTAATAAAATCATAAGTATTACAACTGTTAACGCTGCATCGGTCGTTGATCCAAATGCCGATGCAGTACTCTCTGCAGATGGTTTGCGCAAGATGCCAGCAATTGACGGCTTCTTCTATCGCGGTAACTCTTTAAGCGGTAATGGCTTAGGCTATGCGCTTGTAAGCGGTTCAACACTTGTTTTTGCAGTTCCTGAAAACGAAGCAGACCGTGATAATAACGATTTGTATATGGTAACAGACAGTTCAATATTTACAGATGAAAATGATGACCTCTTTCCCGGAAAATTCACCGGATATGCTACAAAAGCATATAGCCCGACTATAGAAGCGGCAGTGTTTAAGGTTAATGACCTGAAAACAACAGTTTACAAACCAGGTGCAACACCGTTTGTTGTAACAGATACCAGCAGACAACTGATAGATGATGAGATTGTATGTACAATAACAGGTTATTCCGGAACTACATTATATACATATGAAATTACAGAAGAGGCTTTCCAACAGGGCGAGGGCGGCACAGCGATTGAAATTGGCGATGTTATTAAAGTTGCCCGTGATAATGAAGGTGTGGTAGTTTTGGTAGAGCCTATATTCAGGGCATCTGACTGGAAACTTACATCTACCATGACCAACCCTTCGGAAACAAGTTATTCAGCTGGTTGGAGATATGCTTCCGGTGAAATTTATTGGATGGACGGTTACGGAATGATTGTTGAAATACCTACAGCCGATCCGTCTAATCCTTTGCGTGAGCCATACGCTCACGGCAACTTTAAAATTTTCGAATATTCTGTTGATAATCGTGGTAAGAAAACGATTGAATATTCAAATAGTTCTTCTATGCGTGACAATCTCAATAACGGGCAACCTTCTAAGGTGTTAATTTGTGTAAAATCTTCTACACCACAAATTATGATTGTTTCAAACGAATAATCCGATAAACAAACACCTTAATAAAAATCGTGAAAGGAGAGCACAGATATATAAATATATCGTGCAAAACAATTTATGAAAAGATTAATTTTAATTCTTTGTATTGTGTGCATGCTCATACAGCCCGTTGCAGGATTTGCTGCAGATGCAGACAGACAAATTGCATATAGCAAAAAAATTACAAACCCGAACCTTACTTTTCCAATTGACGAATCTACCATTATGCACGACGGTGCATTAGTACGTGAAGCTGAGGATTTGGAGTATAACCCCGATAACGTAGCGGTTATTGACGATGCAAATGCTTCCGGCGGTAAAGCACTTAAAGTTACTGCTGCATGGGCAGAATATGCAGATGCATTAAAAATTCCCGATTGGACAATGAAATTTACAAATGACGTTACCGGTAAACTTTATTTTTGGGTAAGATTCAGAACAAATTCGTCGTATTCACACTTTTATGTTGATAATATAAACGACGGAAATTACAAAACAACAACTATTCGGCCTTATGGTTCTAAAGATTATGTATGGTTCAGATTTGCTTCTCAGGATTTTACAACTAAAGGTGATCAAACTTTACCTATGAAGCATCGTCATAATGACCTTGTTATGGATAAGTTTATTATTACGTCTAATGCTGAATTTACTCCCGAAGGCATTGATGCTGACCCGTTCCCGCAAAAGAGCGAAGACGGCGGAATTTCAGTTGATGCATCTGTTGTACCTGTATATCCTACGGTTGGTCAGCACCCAAGACTTTATATGACGGAAAAAACCATTCCGAAACTTAAAGAGAGATTTTTAAATCAGCCGGTTGACAATATTATTTACGAACGTATTAAAGCAAACGCTTTAAAACCACTTCCGGAATATAACACCAGCGATGAATTTTACGGCTACATGTCTGCAAACCTGCCTATAATGCAGAATCGTGCATTTTTATATGCTCTTGACGAGATAGAGCCTGCTATTATGAAGGAAACTATGGACACTTTCATGTTTATGATGGAAAATCTTAATCTTGACGATTACGATTCCACGTATCTTTCACGTTATGCAGGTAACGTTATGAAAGCAGGTTCATATATTTACGACTGGGCATATGATTTGTGGACACCCGAAGCAAGACAGAAGTTTATTGATATGTGCTATACACTTTGTGCTACTACAGAGCAAGGCTGGCCTCCCACAAAACGTGGATTTATGTCAGGTCACGGTACAGAGGAAGGTGTATACAACGACTGTTTAACCGTTGCTATCGCAATCTATGACGAAGACCCCGTATGGTATAACACTGTTGCACCGCTTATTTTTGGACCTTTGCTCCAGAACTTAAGAAACTTTGTTGCCAGCGGATATCAAGGCTCTGTAGGTTCTTACCTTGAGGCACGTATGCGCGGTGTTACCAAAGCAGACGCAATGCTCCGTGCAATAGGTCATAGTGGTTCTATCATCACAGATGATGCCGACAGAGTTTATCTAAGTAAACTTTATCGTGGATTACCTAATGGTATGTGGTTCCGCGAAGACGATGACTATAACTGGTCAAGTTACACTTATGATAACAAAAACCTTGTAAATGATGACCTTTATGCATATTATGGCTCTGTATATAACAACGAGTATCTTATGCGTGAGGGTATGATTGAAACAGTAATGGCTAACTACCATAATGACTGTTTACAACTTATTATGATTGACTACGGTGCGGCTCAGGCAGACCCGACAGATTTGCCTTTAACGCAGTTTACTACATGGCCTCTTTCTTCAATGGTTGCACGCACAAACTGGCAGATGGGCGCAAGTGCACCTTCTGCTGTTGCACACGTAAATATGCGTGAAATCTCATACGGCGACCACCAACACAACGACGTCGGCGGCTTCCAGTTATACTACAGAGGTTTCCTTGCGCAGGATTCGGGTTACTATACCTACGATGGCGGCGGACAGCATATGCATAACTATCAGGATCGTTCTATCGCTCATAACGTGCTGCTGGTAGATAACTATGACCCCAATATGTTCCTTACAAAAACAAATGGTATTATGTTTGTAAACGATGGAGGTCAGGTTGCTGAACAGCGTACCCATACATTCCGTGATCCTGGGCAAATTCACACAGAAAATGAGTTGAAATCAGCTGAGTCTAAGGCTAAATATGCAGGCCCTAATGCTCAGACACCCGCATTCTCATACATTTCTGCTGATATCTCATGGGCATATAACTATGAAGATGAAGATTACTACAAGATTGAGAAAGACGGCTATGAGAGAAGCGTTGTATTTATGGATATGTTCAATGAGGACTATCCTGCTGCTATGATTGTATACGATAACGTAACATCATCCGATCCATCTTATAAAAAGACTTGGCTTTTGCACTCTCAGTTAGAGCCTGCCGTTAATAAAAACACAGGTACAATCACTTTGATCCGTAACGACTTTGAAAATAATGGTAAACTCGTCAACAAAACTCTTACACCTGCTATTACCAATGCTAACTTTGAGGTTATTGGCGGCCCTGGAAGAGAGTATGAGGTTAACGGCGTTAACTATCCGATCCCCGTTAAGGTTAAAGAAGACGGTGACTGGGGTAAATGGCGTGTAGAACTTTCACCTATATCTAAAGTGAAAGATGATAAGTTCTTAAACGTAATGTATGTAACAGATTACGATAAAAATCTCCCTGAACTTGATATTTATAAAGAATTCGGTACTGTTTACACAGGTGCAACCATTATGGACAGAATGGTTACATTTTCATTAAACCGTGACCTTATTACTGAAAGATTTAATTTAAATGTCCGTCAGAACGGTTATGAAACAGTTAAAGTTCTTCTTACAGATATTGCTACCGGTAGATGGCAGATTACCGGCGGTGCACAGCCTATCTATGTAGAATCTAAAGAGGGCGAAAATGTTCTTATGTTTGAGGTCGTCCCCGGTTTCTATCAGGTGCTTCCGGCTGAAGCAAGCGCAGAGGTTACAAGTTTTGATACAGGTGCTGTTGAAAAGAGTGACGATTTCGGCGATTTCAGAATTGTTAAGAACAGAAACCTTATGTATCAGCCTAAACCCGGTAAACTCGAAAACGGTGTACCTTATGTAGCAGTTGATGGTATCTTTACACAACTTGGCGGATGCTCTATAGTTACAAACGAAGGTAAATCAATCACTTTGGCAAACGATGCTCATACACTTACCATTACTGCTGATTCTTTGCAGGCTGTGTATGATGGTAAGCCGTTAGATCTTACTTATATGCCTAAGATGATTTATGGCGAACTCTACGCACCACTTAATGACTATACTTCATTCTTGAGTATCAAAGATATTAAATACACAGACTATGCAATGATGTTGCAGTTTACAGCTATGAGCAGACGCGCTATTGAGGGTGTTGACAACAATAAAATCTTGACACCTTTAAATGTTTGGGGCTCTCCGCACGACGGTGTTAACTCTATCGATATGATTTGTGACCGTGACCTCAGTTCTTACTACTGTACAATTGGCGACGGCAACTTCTTTGTTTATGATTTTGGTGAGGTTGTTGATATAGAAAGAATCGGTATGTCATGCTACAGCGGTACAAAACGTAAACAATACTTCGATGTTTTGGTATCTGATGACAACGAAAACTGGACAACAGTATTTGAAGGCGGCGAAACCAGTGGTAAAACTGATGACTTGCAGTACTTTAAAGTACGTTCTTCAGGTCGTTATATGAAGATAGTTGTTCACGGTACTTCGCAGAGTGCTACCGGTTACAACTCCATCTACGAAGTAATCGCATTGAAGAAATAAGGAGGATACCATAATTGAAAAGATTAATTAGTTTAATATGCTTATTTACTTTAGTGTTTGCTATCTCGGCACCGATGCAATTTGCATCGGCTGCCGATGAGGTTGTTGAAGTTGGTGCTGATTCCATTACTATCGGTGGTATCACTTATAACAAAACGGGTATGTATTTTGACAAGCGTGGCTTTGACAGTGGCGATGGTTTGGACTACAGTTATATGAAACTTAATGCTGAAATCCATCATGATATTGGTGATTATGCTACACTCACCGGTAAGGATGATACTGACGGTCACGGAAATGTTTTTGTGTATTACGGTGATACGATTGATAAAAACATTAACCTTACAACCGGTGGCGATATGAAAGGCGGAGCACTTATTTTTGCTTACGATATATGTTACACTGGTGGCGTTACAGAAGGTAACGATCATAACTTTTGGACATATGGAAGTGTAACAAACGGCTTCAGTCAGTTATCATATTTTTCTGTTAAAAAATATGATGATCAATATAAATACGTATTAAAAAATGCCAACGACGAGTTTATTGAGTTATACACTATCTCACCTAACGAATGGCACAATGTTGCAATAATGATTGACTTTGACAGCAATATGTTCACCGTTTTTATTGATGGTGTACCCAAGGCAGTTCGTGTGCCTTGGAAAATTGCTACAGCAAATAATGATATCGAGGGTATCAATCGTTCAGAAACCACAGTAAGAGCAGCCGCTGATGCTGCGGTGATTTACGATAATCTTGTGGGGTATAAATACGCTCAGGAATACAATGTTAATGCCGTTAAAGGTGTTGCGACAGATGGCATCACATTAACGGAAAAGGCTTTGTATGCAAACGGATCTAAAATTGCAGTTCAGTTTGATACAACTATGATGACTACTGCTATGGAGGACAATGTTGAACTTGCTCTTAAAGGTGGGAAAAAAGTTAAAATTAAAGAAATTCTGGCTGAAGATTATGATACTTCAACTAACACACTTTACATCACTGCAGAAGAAGCACTTAAACCAAATTCCGTATATGAAATTACTTTAAAATCAGTTGTGATTGACGATGAGGGTAAACGCTTAAGTGGTGTTGTTACCACAAACGGTATTGGATATGACGAAAATACTGTTGTTGAAATTACAACTGATGTTCCCGAATATGGTGCAGAGGTAAGTATTCCTGTAACACTTACCGCAGGCTCTACTGCAAATGTTACTGTTGACATCAGGGGTGCTGCATCTTCTGTAGAGTCTGACCTTGTTTTAGCACTCTATGTTGATGGCAAATTACGTGATATCTCCAGCGCAAGCATTCCAGCGGGAACTGCAGCGGCTAATTATCCTTTTACAATTGATGTTCCTGCAGATGGCAACAATTACAAACTTTGCGCTATGATTATTGGTACTAATTACGAAATAATCGACGTTATTGACGTGCCGATTGCTGAATAATTTAAAGTCCGACGGATATTTCCGTCGGACTTTTTCAAGTAAAATGTTTGACTAGATATTACAAATATGCTAAAATTTATATTATGTATTTAAAATTGATTTCGGAGGTAAACAACTATGCTTATTCCTATAAATTTACGTGCTGACTATGGTGAACTAAAAGGAGAAAATCACAATAGAATTATTGCTTCAACTTCTCCTGTGCTTTCATGGGGAGGATATACTGACGAGGAAAATAATTTTCAGACTGCATATCATGTTAAAGTCACGTGCGGCGAAAACATTTTATGGGATAGCGATGTTATTAAAACAAATAAGCCATATGCTAAATATAATGGTTTACCATTGCCCGTGGGTAAACGTATAAACTTTTCTGTAAGTATTGCCGGTAATGACGGTACTATGAGTGAGTGGGTAAGCAACTATTTTTATCTTGGTACATTCGGTAAACTTCCCGACGCTAAATGGATTTGCGCTTCTGAAGATGTTGAAAGTGTTCCTGCATATTTTAAAAAGGATTTTTTAATTAACGGTGCTGTTTCGGAAGCGGCGCTCTTCGTGTGCGGTATCGGTTATAATGAAGTTACTTTAAACGGCGAAAAGATAAGTGTTTTTTCTCTGGAACCCTCAAGAAGTGATTATAACAAAACATGCTTTTACAATGTTATTCCTGATATAGAAAAATTCCTTAATAACGGAAGCAATGAAATCACTGTTACGGTTGCTGACGGGTGGCGTCGTAACTGGGGAGATTATTTAAGAATATACAATAATACCCCATCGTTTTTCGGAACACCTGCCCTTTGGGGCGCTATGCGCATAACATATGAAAACGGCGACGAAAAATGGATTTATACCGATGAAAGTTGGAAGTGGGGCAGAGGCCCGATTACATTTTCGCATCTTTTTGATGGTGAAACATATGATGCACGTGTTTCTGTTGATACAAAATTTTCTGTTAAATTGTATAAAGAAACATTTGGAGAACTGAAACCGTCAACTATTCCACCGGTAGTTCCGTATAAAACTTTTAAACCCGTAAACCTTGAATATATAGGTGACGGTAAGTATATAGCCGACTTCGGGACAAATATGTCGGGAGTTGTGTGGTTGCGCCTGCCGACCAATATGAAAAGCGGGCAAAAGATAACAGTCCGCCACGCACAACTTCTCCACGACGACGGAACGCTGAATACGGACAATCTGCGAGGTGCTAAGTGTGTAGATACTTATATTGCATCAGGTGATAACCGTGATTGCGGCTGGTGGAGACCAACCTTTACTTACCACGGATTCAGGTATGCGGAGATAACAGGAATACCTTTGCTTGACAAAAAACATGTTACAGCATTTATGCTGTGCAACGACTTAAAATCCTGCTCTAGTTTTAAATGTGGCAGTTCCGTTGTGAATGCTATTAATGATATGCTTATTCAGACAGAACGTTCCACCACTCACGGGGCATTTAATGATACTTGTGGCAGAAGTGAACGTTTGTGCTGGGTGTGTGACGGAAACCTACGTTATAGCGAAATTGCATATAATTTTGAAATTGGTAAAATGTTTCCTTTTGTTATGTCACTTATACGTGATACGCAGGCAGAGGACGGTTCTACCACCTGCACTGCCCCCTTTGTTTATGGAAAGCGTCCTGCAGATCCTTTGAATTCAGCCTATCTTATGCTTGCTGAGGAAGCATACCTGCGTACTGGCAATATCGAGATTGTATCAGAATATTATGATAGTTTCCGTGCATGGGAACAATGCCTGATTGATAATAGTGATAATTATATAATGAATTACAGTTATTATGGTGATTGGGCAGGTCCTGAATATTCACGTGACCCGAATACAAAAGGGGGAGGTGCAGGCTCGGCGACTATTCCGGCTATTATGGTTGGAACAGGTATGCTGATTAACAATGCTAAAACATTGAAAAGATTTGCTGAAATTCTTGGTAAAGCAGATGATGTGAAATATTACGATGATTTATTTAATAAGGCAAAAGATGCTTTTTTAAATAAATGGTACGATTCTTCATCCTACAAAGTATACAATGGCTCCCAAAGTTGTCAAGCACTTGCGTTATGGCTTGGTATTCTTCCCGAAAGCGATAGAACCAATGCCGCTGAAATTATGCGTGATGATCTGATAAACAGTGGTTACAGATTTACAACGGGTGTATACTGCTTAAAGTTTATGCTTGAAATGCTAATTGAATATGGTTACGTGAACGAATTCTATGAGTTGATGACGAAAGAAACATACCCGTCACTAGGATATATGATTCAGTGCGGTGCTACTACAAGTTGGGAAAAGTATGAATATTTAACCGGTGACAGTATGAATGCACATATTCATCCTATTCAAAGCACAATGGTGCAATGCTTCTATAAATATATTGCAGGTATAGTTCCTGTGGGTGAGGGGGCGTCGGAATTTGATATAAAGCCATATTATCCTGATGGCTTGCTAACTGCTTCGATGACACAGAATACGGCACGAGGAGATTTGACGGTGCGTTGGAGAAAACTGGATGGCAAAACCAACCTCTGTGTAAACGTTCCTTTTAATACAAAAGTTAATATCCACATTCCCGATGGTGTTAAAACGGTCGGTAGCGGATTTTATAGTTTTGTTTGGTGAGTTTACAAAATGACACCTTTTTTTAGAAATTGACATTCGTTGTGCCCAGAAATGATATTGACATAATCAACCTGTGGTAGTATAATGTACAAAGGAAATTTTTTATAATTTACGAGGTGTAATTATGGCAGATACTAAATTTAATTATGTAACAATTGAAGATTTAAAGGGTAAAATTGACGAACTGGGTTTAAAAAACCTGCCCATGGCAGACGATGTTTCCTGCCTTGCAGATACTGTTAAAATTGGTGAAACTGTTGTTCCTAACAGAATTGCTATTCAGCCAATGGAAGGATGCGACGGTACTGCTACCGGAGAGCCTGATGAACTTACTTTAAGACGTTATGACCGTTTTGCAGAAAGCGGTGCAGGTCTTGTGTGGGCTGAGGCTGTTGCTGTTGTAGAAGAGGGCAGAGCAAACCCCAGACAGTTATACATAACAGAAAAGAATATTGACGCTTTCAAAAAGATGAATGACCGCATCCGTGAACTTTCTATAAAGAAAAACGGTTTTGCACCGATCATCATTATGCAGGCAACTCACTCCGGCAGATACTCTAAACCTACCGGCACACCTGCTCCTTTGATTGCTTATAACAATCCATTGTTTGAAGGCGAAAACCCTATTGACAAATCAAGAATTATTACCGATGATAAACTCTTTGCTTTGGAGGAACAGTTCGGTAAAACTGCAAAAATGGCTGAAGAAGCAGGTTTTGACGGTATTGACGTTAAATGCTGCCACAGATACTTAAATTCTGAATTGCTCTCTGCTTATACAAGAGAGGGTGCATTTGGCGGAAGTTTTGAAAACAGAACAAGACTTTTAAGAAACGGCATCAAAAACGCTACCGATGCTACAAGCAAAGACTTTATCGTTACCACACGCATGAATGTGTATGACGGTTTTGAGTATCCTTACGGTTGGGGTGTAAGAGAGGGTTCAGGTAAAGATATAGACCTTACCGAACCATTGAAACTCATTGACATCATCCACAACGAACTTGGCGTTAAAATGGTTGACGTTACTATTGGTAACCCGTATGTAAATTCGTTTGTAAATCGCCCTGCTGACGCTACTGCAGCACTTTCTGGCGAGCATCCGTTAATTGGTGTAGACAGAATGTATGCTTGCGTTGGCGCAGTACAGAAAGCATTCCCCGAACTGGTTGTTATGGGTTCAGGCGTATCTTATATGCGTCAGTTCTCAGGTAATCTTGCGGCAGGTGCTATCAATGCCAGTATGATGACCATGCAGGGCTTTGGCAGAGAGGCTTTTGCGTATCCACAGTTTGCTAACGACCTTATCCATAAAGGCGCTATGGAAAAAAATATGTGCTGCATCACTTGCGGTAAATGTACAGAACTTATGCGTGCCGGTGGCGTTGCGGGATGCGTAATTAAAGACTCAGAGGTTTATATGCCTTTGTACAAACAGTATTGCATGAATAAATAATTTAACAGAGAGGATAAATTGTTATGAAAAAAGTTGCTATTGTAACAGGTTGCAATGGCGGTATCGGTTTTGCAACTGCTGAAAAACTTATGAATGAAGGATACTTCGTAGTTGGTATGGATGTATCTGATGAAAGCAAAATTGTTACTGCTGATTTTAAATATGTTAAAGGCGACCTTTCTAAGGCTGCCGACAGAGAAAATCTTGTTAATGAAGCGCTCAGTGTTAATGGTGCTATCAATGTATTAGTAAACGTTGCAGGTGTTGCTCCCAGAGTACGTGCTGACCTTTTGGAAATGAGCGAAGAGAGTTATGATTTTGTTATGGGAATCAATACAAAAGGTACTCTTTTCCTTACACAACTTGTTGCAAATAAAATGATTGCAAATGAAAAAGTAGACGGCATTAAAGGCTATATTGTAAACATTTCTTCAATGTCTGCATATACAAGTTCTGTTAATCGTGGAGAGTACTGCATTTCAAAAGCAGGCGCATCTATGATTACAAAACTTTTTGCTGACCGTTTGGCTGAAGAAGGTATTATGGTTAACGAAATCCGTCCAGGTATTATTGCAACCGGTATGACCTCTACTGTTCAGGCTAAATACGACGCATTGATTGAAGGCGGTCTGTTACCGATTAAGAGATGGGGTAAACCCGAAGATATTGCTAACGGCGTATATGTTCTCTGCTCAGGCGCTTTGCCTTATGTTACCGGTCAGTCAATAGATGTTGACGGCGGCTTCCATATTCAAAGACTGTAATTCGGAGGACTGTGATGAACAAAGAGATTATTGAAATCAAAGGACGTAAAGTGCCTTGCTATACACTAAATACTATTGTAATCGGTTCGGGTTGCGCTGGATTTAATGCTGCAGACTGGTTGCATACATTAGGTGTTACTGATATTGCTGTTGTTACCGAAGGCGTAAACCTCGGTACCTCAAGAAATACCGGTAGTGATAAACAGACATATTACAAACTTTCGTTATCTTCTTCTGAGGAGGATAGCGTTGCAGATATGGCAAAATCGCTTTTTGCTGGTAAGGGAGTTAATGGTGAGCATGCACTCATTGAGGCTGCTTGCTCTGCAAAAAGTTTTATTAAACTTGCAAACCTTGGCGTTCCGTTTCCGACAAACTTGTATGGCGAATATGTTGGATATATGACAGACCACGATATACACAAACGTGCAAGTTCTGCAGGTCCTTTAACCTCTAAATTTATGACAGAAGCGCTCGAAAGAAGCGTTAATACAAAAGGTATTGATATTATTGATGATACTACAATCGTTAAACTGATTGTCAAAGACGAAAAGGTTATCGGTGCTGTCGGTATTGATAAGAACACTCTGTATGAAGATAATAACGGTGTTGTTATTTTCGTTTGCGAAAATATCATTATGGCTACAGGCGGACCTGCCGGAATTTACCAGAACAGCGTATTTCCTAAATGCCATAATGGTATGAGTAGTCTTGCTATTGAAGCAGGCGCTGCAACTGCAAACTTCCAGGAGTGGCAGTACGGTCTGGCGTCTATTGATTTCAGATGGAATGTATCAGGTACTTATCAGCAGGTAATCCCCAAATATATTTCTGTAGATGCTGATGGCAATGAAAAAGAATTTTTAAACGACTATTTTGAAAACCCTGCAGATGCTCTTAATCTGGTGTTTATGAAGGGCTATCAGTGGCCTTTTGATACTGCTAAAGCTGCAGGTTCATCGCTTATCGACCTTATTATCTTTAACGAAACTGTTAATAAAGGTAATAAAGTGTATATGGATTTTCGCAGTGAGCCAACCGCTTTGAAAAACGGATTTGATTGTCTTTCTGAAGAAGCATACTCATACCTTAAAAATTCAGATGCTCTTATTGATTTGCCAATTAAGCGTCTTGAGAAGATGAATAAAAAAGCAATTGATCTTTATATGAGCAACGGCATCGACCTCTACAACGAGCCTTTGCGTGTTGCTGTTTGTGCCCAGCATAACAACGGCGGTATAAATGTTGACCTCAACTGGGAAACAAATGTTAAAGGCCTGTATGTTGCAGGAGAAGCAGCAGGAACATTCGGTGTTTACAGACCAGGTGGCTCTGCACTTAACTCTACTCAGGTAGGCTCTATGCGTGCTGCTGAAAGCATTGCTTTGAACAACCGTAAAGATAGTGCTATTCACAGCACAGTTGCAGATGTTATCTCAGGTGCTGAAGATATACTTGATTTTGTATTTGCCGCCGGAAAAGGTGAGAAGTATAACGATGAATTCACCGCTTTGCGTGACGAATACCGTGAAAAAATGAGTGCAGCAGCATCGTATATCAGGATTCCTGCTGATATGAAGGCTTTAAAAGATGATGTGTGGAATAAATATAAAACTATCCTTGCAGATGGCAAGGGCAGCGATGTGTGCAATATTATGCAACTTTTCAGACTTAAAGATATGTTCTTAACACAGGCATGCGTGCTTTCTGCTATGATTACCGCAGCCGAAACTATCGGTACACGTGGTGGTGCATTGGTTAGTGATAAGCCTTTAACAGAAGAAAGCATTTTCTCTATTGAAATTGCCGACAAATCTGCTTTTGATAACAAACGTGTTATTGCTGTAGCAGACAAAAATGGTATTTCTACATCTATGGTAGACGTTACACCCATTCCTCAGCCTGATTTGTGGTTTGAAAATGTGTGGAACGAATATATGGACAGATGGTCAATTAAATAATAATTAAAGCGGCATACTTTGTGTGCCGCTTTTTGCAATAATAAAAATCGGAGGAAACAGCATTGAACGCATATGATTTTGATAAAACCATATATAATGGTGACAGTACCGCACATTTTTATTTTTACTGTTTAAAACATCAGCCATGGATATTAAAATGGCTTCCGTATCAGGGGTGGAGTTTTTTAAAGTACATTTTAGGCATTTATACAAAAACCCAGTTTAAAGAGAGGTTTTATAAGTTTTTTAAAAGTGTAAACAATATAGAACAGACAGTTGAAGAATTTTGGGATAAAAAAATCTGTAATATCAAAGGGTGGTATCTGGAAAACAGCAAAGATGATGATTTGATTATTTCTGCTTCGCCAGAATTTTTACTGCGCCCAGCGATACGCCGATTAAAACTTGAAAATCTTATAGCGTCACGTGTTAATCTGCACGACGGTAAATATACAGGTCTTAACTGTTGGGGCGATGAAAAAGTTAAAAGACTGCGTGCCGAATTAGGCGATATTGAGTATGATTATTTTTATTCGGATTCTTTGTCAGATACACCTTTGGCAGAACTTGCAAAGGTAGAAAGTTTTATAGTTAAAGGCGATAAACTTCTGCCTTGGAAATAATTAAAGTGACGGTTATTTATAACCGTCACTTTTTACCTTATTCCGATATATCAAGACTGCTTTTCAGTTTTTTAATTGCCTTCTTTTCGATTCTTGATACATATGATCTGCTTATACCGAGCATTTTTGCTATTTCTTTTTGTGTTAGTTCGCAACCATTTGCAAGGCCGTATCTTAATTCTATGACTTTCTGTTCA
This sequence comes from Clostridia bacterium, assembly GCA_017436905.1. Lineage (GTDB taxonomy): Bacteria > Bacillota > Clostridia > UMGS1810 > UMGS1810 > SIG455. Next base: position 24,158 of record JAFSCF010000016.1, read on the forward strand.
CGTTCAGGAAGAATATCCTTCATACATTGATACAGTTTTTTTATCTGTATTTTAAGATTTACTTCGTCAAATATACTTTCATCGTCATTGCTGAGTTTGTCAATGAGTGTTATTTCGTTGCCGTCTTTGTCTTTTCCGATGGGGTCCTGAAGCAGAACTTCGCTCCGTAGTTTTTTGCCCGAGCGCAGATGCATACGGATTTCGTTTTCGATGCATTTACCTGCATATGTAGCCAACCTTGTGCCTTTGTCTGGATTAAATGTGGTAATCGCTTTAATAAGACCTATTGTGCCTATGGATATCAAATCGTCTGTATCATCGTGCGACAGCGAATACTTTTTAACCACATGCGCCACTAACCGTAGATTTCGCTCTATCAAAATGTTTTTGGCACTTTTGTCGCCGTTTTTGCATTGCTCTAGATACATTCTTTCCTCGCTTGGTTTTAAAGGTGTCTGGAACGAATTTATGTTCGTTACATACGACATCAAAAAGAACGTATTGGCAACAACCGTAACCAAGGCGTTAAACAGCAGGCTGAACATATATGCACCCCCAAAAAAATTTACACTTAGATTATATGACGTTTGTTTTTGCAATGTGCCTGTCTGTTTAGAAAAATAACTGTTGATTTTATCGTCAAAATAATATAAAATAATGGTATTGAATTTTTTGGGAGGGTATCTGATGGATAATAATTTGAGAGAAAGTATTCTTTTAAGACTAAACTCCACGGCGAATGCACTCAGAAAAAATCGTATGGAAGCATACGTGGTTGAGAACAAGGAGGAACTGCTTAATAAAATCGCCGGATTAATCAGCAAAGATGAAACTGTTTTTACAGGCGGCTCTGCTACACTTAAAGAGGCAGGCGTTATTGATATGCTCAATCGTGATGGGTATGATTATTATTACAGAGGAAGATGCGATGCTGACGGAAAAGAAATTGACGTTCTTCGTAAAGCATTTTACGGCGATTGGTATATAACCAGCAGTAACGCTATTACGTTGAACGGAGAACTGTACAACGTAGACGGAAATGCAAACCGTGTGGCGGCACTTTCGTTCGGGCCTAAAAATGTTATTGTTGTTGCAGGATATAACAAGGTTGTTAAAGATCTTTCTGAAGCAGTAGAAAGAGTAAAAGCGATTGCAGCACCTGCAAACTGTGTTCGTCTTGACAAACTTACCGGATGCAGAGCAAGCGGGCATTGTAGCGATTGCCACAGCGACGACAGAATTTGCTCAGCGTATACAGTACATTCGTTCCAACGGTTTGCCGGCAGAATTAAAGTTTTTTTACTCCCTGAGGAGTTAGGATATTAATTAAACAAAAAAGGACTGACTACATTGATTAAAAATTTTGTTAACGATTTAAAAAGAGAATTTTCCGGATATAACGGAAAAAGTTTTTCTAAAGACCTTATGGCAGGTCTTACTGTAACTGCGGTAGCGTTGCCTTTAGCGCTTGCTTTCGGTGTAAGTTCCGGTGCCGATGCGGCTGCGGGGCTTATCACCGCCATTATTGCAGGGCTTATAATCAGCGCTTTTTCGGGTGCGTCTTTCCAGATATCAGGCCCCACAGGAGCAATGACGGCTGTACTTATTACTATAGTTGCCAAGTTTGGTATGCAGGGCGTTTTTGTTGCCTGCCTTATAGCAGGTGTTTTGCTGCTTCTATTTGGCGTATTTAAACTTGGAAATCTTGTAAGTTTTATTCCTATGCCCGTTGTGACCGGTTTTACTACCGGTATTGCCATTATCATTGCACTTGGACAGATAGATAATTTTTTTGGTACTACATCTGTTGGCGAATCAGCGCTTGAAAAAATATTTTCATATGGAACATTAGGGTTTTCGCCAAACTGGTTTGCTGTTGTAATTGGTTTGCTTGTTATACTTATTATGGTGTTTTACCCGAAAAAATGGAATAATGTTGTGCCTTCATCATTGGTTGCAATAATAATTGCTGCTGTTGTAAGCAATGTATTAAAATTTGACATTGCAGTAGTAGGGGAGATACCACGCACACTCCTTCCCGAAACAAGATTAATTCTTGCCGGCGTAAAATTCGATATGGCAAAAGAACTTGTTGCACCGGCGTTTACTATTGCAATGCTCGCTATGATAGAGAGTCTGCTTTGCGGCTCTGCTGCTGCACGTATGAAAAAAGAACCGTTCAATGCCGACCAGGAACTTATTGCTCAGGGTATAGGTAATATTATAATACCTTTCTTTGGCGGTGTTCCTGCTACTGCAGCGATTGCACGTACAAGCGTGGCGATTAAATCAGGCGGTGTTACAAGACTTACTGGCATTATACATGCAGTTGGTTTGCTTTTGTCGATGTTCCTTTTAGGCTCGCTTATGGCAAAACTTCCACTTGCAGCACTTGCGGGAGTTTTAATGGTTACTGCATGGCGTATGAACGAGTGGGAAACCATAAAATACATATTCTCTAAGCGCTTTAAAAGTGCAATGTCACAGTTTTTAATAACAATGGTGTGCACGGTTGTGTTTGACCTTACAATTGCGATTATTGTTGGTGTGGTATTTTCGTTTATGCACTTTGTTATGAAATCCTCTAAAATTGAGATAAACGTATCTAAAGTTGAAAACGAAAAATTCCGCAGTAGTGATGCAGATGTTGAGTGTACGCATAAAAACTCTGTTGTTATGTATATTACCGGTAGTGTGTTTTTCGGCAACTGCGCAAAACTGAACGATGCAGTAGAGCAAATGGATGGCTATGATGAAATTATATTCTCTCTCCGAGGAGTATCAGCCATAGACACATCGGGAGCACAGAATTTACATGAAATCTGTGAAAATTTGCTTGCAAGCGGTGTAAAACTTTCATTCTGCGGTGTTCAGCCTGCTGTTAAAGAAATGATGCAACGTTCCGGCGTTGTTGATTTAATAGGAGAGCATTGCTTCTACTGGAGTGTTGATAAAGCACTTCTTGCAAACGCTTAAGGGTGTATATTATGAAATTAGGTGTATATAAACATTTTAAAGGTAACCTTTATGAGGTTGTTGCCTTGGCACGCCACAGTGAAACATTAGAGGAAATGGTTGTATATAAGGCGCTTTACGGCGACGAAGATGTATGGGTGAGGCCTGCCTGTATGTGGAACGAGGTTATAGAGCGTGATGGCAAACGTTTTAAACGTTTTGAACTTATAGAGGAAAAATAAAACATAAAAAATAAAAGCGCAAATTTCTGCTATTAAATAGAGGATTTTTGCGCTTTTTGTTGTATATAAATATAAAGGAACGTACTCTTTTGAAAGAGGTTGATTATAATATGACAATACGTGAAGAACTTGAACGGGCAGAACTTAATACACTTGCTGATTATGCGTTGCCTTCGCGCCTTAGCAAGGGCAGAGTGAAGTATGAAGATAAATGTCCTTTGCGAACTGAATTTGCTCGTGACCGTGACAGGGTAATTCATTGTAAAGCATTTCGCAGGTTAAAGCATAAGACACAAGTTTTTATTACTTCTGACAATGACCATTTCAGAACAAGGCTCACCCACACGCTTGAAGTTGCACAGATAGCACGTACTATTGCAAAAGCCGCCGGTCTTAATGAAGAACTGGTAGAGGCTATATGTGTTGCGCATGATTTGGGGCATACACCGTTTGGTCATGCTGGAGAGAAGATACTTAATAAACTTAATCCTGACGGCTTTAAGCATTATGAACAGAGTTTGAGAGTTATTGACCATATAGAACGTGACGGAGCAGGATTAAATTTGACATATGAAGTCCGTGATGGTGTGCTCAATCATTCGGGTGATAACGAAGCATTTACTGAAGAGGGCAGAATGGTAAAACTTGCAGATCGTTTTGCTTATATCAATCATGATATTGACGATTCCATACGTGCCGGAATTTTAAAAGAAAGCGACCTGCCGGCTGAATATACATCTGTCTTAGGGAAAAGCCATTCAGAAAGAATAGATAATTTAATTACTGATACTGTGTATACCACTGTTAATAATAAAAGTGTCTCTATGACTGATAATATGCACGATGCTATGATGGGGCTGAGAGAATTTCTTTTTGAAAGAGTATACAATATTTTAGCAGAACGTGATGATAACGCCGCAATGGTTATAGAAAAACTTTATAATTATTTTTATAAAAACAAAGATCAAATGCCCGATGAATATAAAAAACTTTTGAATGAATTTCCCCTTCACACTGTTGTGTGTGACTATATAGCCGGTATGACGGATAATTACAGCATAATGCTTTTTGAAGAATTGTTTATGCCTAATTAAATTTTTATTGAATATAAAAAAGGGTTTTATTCTTTTGTGTCGAATATTGAAAAAAGGCCGAAATGAATTGACATATACATTTTGGCTTAAATTTTGAGGAAAGGAAGATACGCATGCCCTTGTTTCCTGATCACCTTATACAGGAAGTGGCTGAGAAAAACGATATTTACGAACTAGTTTCTCAGTACGTTTCTTTAAAACGTGCAGGTTCGTCATATGTGGGTTTGTGTCCCTTTCATAATGAAAAAACACCGTCTTTTTCCGTATCACCGCACAAAGGTATCTTTCATTGCTTCGGATGCGGCGAAGGCGGAAACTCCATCGGCTTTTTGATGAAGATAGAAAACATATCTTTTTATGAGGCTGTTACCCGTCTTGCAGAGCGTGCAAATATTGAACTTCCGAAGCCTGACACTACAGATTTTGACCGTGGAAACGAAAAGAAAAAAGAACGTGAACTTGTTTACGCCATCAACAAAGATGCCGCAACTAAGTTTTATGAAAATCTTAAAACAAGTAAAATTGCCATTGAATATTTTAAAAATCGTGAAATTGACGGTGCGTGGGCAAAAAAATTCTGGCTTGGATTTGCCAAAGACAGTTGGGACGATATGTTCGTATACCTTAAAGACAAAGGCTATACAGAAAGCGATATTTTAAAAGCCGGGCTTATTACGGGTAATGATAACGGCAAATTTTACGACAGATTCCGTAACAGAGTTATCTTCCCCATATTTGATGAACGTGATAATATAATCGGTTTTGGCGGAAGGGTTTTAAATGATGATAAACCTAAATATTTAAATTCATCCGAAGGCTTGGTGTTCAGCAAAGGTAAAAATTTGTTTTCTTTAAATAATGCAAAACGCACCCGTGCGGATTTTGTTATTCTGGTTGAAGGATATATGGACGTTATTGCACTTGCTATGAACGGATATACAAATACCGTAGCAACTTTGGGAACTGCACTTACTCCGGATCAGGCAAAGATACTTAAAAAGTATTTTAAAGAAGTTGTGTTGTGCTACGATAGTGACTCTGCCGGAAGAACAGCAACAAACCGTGCTATTACAATAATGCGGCAAACTGACCTTAAAGCGTCTGTTATGTATTTGTCCGGCGGCAAAGACCCTGACGAATTTATAAAGAAAATGGGGAAGGATGCCTTTAATTCTGCGCTTGAAGCGAGAAAAACCGACATTACGTATTTAATAGAATATTATAGGGAAAAATATGAAATAAATATTGACGGGCAAAAAGTGGCATATATAGATGAACTTATACCATATTTGTTACTCATAACAAATCCTGTTGAATTAGATGTGTATGTAAATAAACTTGCCAATCTAACGGAGATTTCTACGCAATCGTTATATTCTCAATTGGGTATAAAAAAGGTTAATTCTCCGCAGAAAATTACACAAGCAAAAACAATAGACAAAAATAAAATACAGGGCGGACGCAGTAAGGTGGATATTACAAGGGAGTCACTTCTTGCGCTTTTGCTGTCTAACCGTCAGTTGTATGAACATTACGGAAAGTATTTAAGTGATGACCTCTTTGGCGGCGGAGTGCTGCTTGATATATTTTTATATATTAAATCAGTGTACGAAGAAGGTAAAAACATAGATATTAATCTTATGATGGTTTCGCTTAAAGAGGATAATACAAAACAACTTGCAAGAATATTAAGTATTGACACCCATATTACCGATGAAATCAAGGCGTTTAAAGACTATCTTAAAACTCTTAAGGAACAAGTCCGCAGAGAAAAAATTTACGAAACCCTAAGCGCCGGTAATGTGGAACAGTTAAACGATATGATTAAGAAAAATAACTAAAGAAGGAGCAGATACTAAATGGCTGAAAATCAGGTGAATAACGAGGTTAAAACTCCGGATTTGAATTCCAATCCTGCTGAAACAAAAAAACTTATTGTAAAAGAACTTATTGAACTCGGCAAAAAGAAAGGCGTGCTTTCTTTCAATGAAATTGACGAAGCACTGCTTGATTTTGATTTAGATCAAAGACAACGTGAGGCTATCTATGATAAAATCGAGTCAAACGGTGTAGAGGTGGTAGAAGATCTTGAAAAAGAACTCGAAGCCATACAGAACGAAAGCGATGAGAGTGATAAAGAAGAAATTGATCTCTCTGTTCCTGACGGTGTAGGTATAGATGACCCTGTGCGTATGTACCTTAAAGAAATCGGTAAGGTGCCGTTGCTTAGTGCAGATGAAGAAATTGAACTTGCTGAACGTATGGCTCAGGGGGATACTGCTGCTAAAAAACGTCTGTCTGAGGCTAACCTGCGTCTTGTTGTTTCGATTGCAAAACGTTATGTCGGCAGAGGTATGCTTTTCTTAGATCTTATTCAGGAAGGTAATCTTGGTCTTATAAAAGCAGTTGAAAAATTTGACTATACAAAAGGCTTTAAATTTTCTACTTATGCTACATGGTGGATAAGACAGGCTATAACACGTGCAATTGCCGACCAGGCAAGAACTATCCGTATACCTGTTCATATGGTTGAAACCATAAACAGACTTATGCGTGTATCTCGTGTTCTTTTGCAGGAACTCGGCAGAGATCCGCACGTTGATGAAATTGCAAAAGCGATGAATATGAGCGAAGACAGAGTTCGCGAAATTATGAAAATTGCTCAGGAACCTGTATCTTTGGAAAAACCTATAGGCGAAGAAGAAGACAGTATACTTGGCGATTTCCTTCAGGATAAAGATGCTCCTTCACCGTCTGAGGTTGCAGCGTTCCAGTTGCTTAAAGAGCAACTTATGGAGGTGCTCAGTTCTTTAACTCCCCGTGAGGCAAAAGTTCTTCGTTTAAGATTTGGTCTTGATGACGGTCGTGCCAGAACTCTCGAAGAGGTTGGACGTGAATTTAAGGTAACACGTGAGAGAATTCGTCAGATAGAAGCAAAAGCGTTGCGCAAACTCCGTCATCCGAGCAGAAGTAAAAGATTAAAAGACTTTTTGGAATGATAAACTATGGAAAAATCTTATAAATGGGTTGTTGCAATTGCAGCGGTTGCAATAGTATGTGCTGTTGGTAGTTTTGCAAGAGATTATTTTAACGATAAAACTTTTATTGATGGTTTTACACCTGTTGATGTTGAAAACATTAATTTGGATGATGCCGTGAAAACTGCAGATTCTCAAAGAGAAGCTTATATCATTAAAATTAATATCAATACTGCCACGCTTGAGGAGTTTTGTGAACTGCCATCCATTGGCGAGAACACAGCGAAGAAAATTATTGATTTCAGAAATGCTTACGGTGAATTCAGAAATATTCAGGAGATAATGAGGGTTTCGGGAATCGGCGAGAAAACATATGCTGAGATAAGTAAATATTTGACTGTTGAATAGAGGATAGGATATGAAAATTTTAATTGTTGATGACGAAAAATTGCTTGTTAAAGGTATTAAATTCAACTTTGAGCAGGAAGGCTATGTTGTTGAAACTGCATATGATGGTGCAGAGGCATTGCGTCTTGCGCACGATAAAAGTCTTGACCTTATTATATTGGACCTTATGCTGCCGGAAATAGACGGATTGACCGTATGCCAGAAAATAAGAGAGTTTTCGGGAATACCAATTATTATGCTTACTGCAAAAACAGAAGAAATGGACAAAATTCTTGGTCTTGAATACGGCGCAGACGACTATATTACAAAACCGTTTAATATACTGGAACTTAAAGCACGTGTTAAGGCAATAATGCGACGAGTAACACCTGTTGGCAAACCTGGCAGTAAAACAAGTCTTAACATCGGCAATGTAACTCTTGATTACAATCAGCGCAAAGTTACCATTAACGATAAAACAGTTGACCTCACAAGTAAAGAATTTGATTTAATGGACTTGTTTGTGTGCAACCCCGGCAAGGTATACAGCAGAGAAAATCTGCTTGATATGATATGGGGCTATGACTATCCGGGCGACGCACGTACCGTAGATGTTCATATCAGACGTCTCAGAGAAAAGGTAGAACCTAATCCTGCCGAACCTGATTATATTATGACAAAGTGGGGGGCTGGTTACTATTTTAAAGAAACTGAGTAAACGGTTTGACAGTATAACCGTACGGCTTGTTTTTACGTATTTTCTTATACTTATACTTACACTGTTTTTGTTTAGTTATTATATAGTCGGTTCAATATATAATTTCCTCCTTAGCGAAGAAAAGATGGATGCCTCAAAAACTGCGAATATGATTTCGAGTTTTGCGTGGAATTATATCAGTGAAGATAATATGAGCGTTGCCGAAAATTTTGACGAGTTTCTCGGCACCTTAATGCTTGATGAAAAATACCGTGTTATGATTATCAACAAAGACTCTCTTGCTATTTTTGATTCTCACGGAAATGACGCTATTATCGGAAAAGCACAGATTAAGCAAAGTGTTATCACAGCGCTTGGCGGTGAAGAAGGCAACGATACTTATGAAGACGAACTTACCGGTTATGATGTTATAGATGTTTCTGTGCCGATTAAAGCGCCTCAAGGAATTGTTGGCGCTGTTAATGCTACTGTTACATCTGATAAAATAGGAATATTTGTTGGCGCTGTTAAAGATGAACTTATACTGCTTTCTGTTCTTAGTTGTCTTTTGATTGGGCTTGTTATTTTTGTTGTGGCTAATTTAATGACTCGACGAATTATAAAATTTACTGAAAAGATTACTCTTATGAGCGACGGTATACTTGACGAAAAAATGGATATCCGTGGAAACGACGAAATTGCCCGAATGGGTGTTGCGTTTAATACTATGGCAGAAAAACTGGCGGGTATTGAACAGCAGAGAATACAGTTTGTATCCGATGCTTCTCACGAACTTAAAACGCCATTAAGTTCTATAAAACTGATGTCCGACTCAATTATTCAGAATCCTGATATTCCTAAAGAGCAGATACACGAATTTTTGAGTGATATCAATAACGAGGTTGACCGCCTTAACAGGATTATTAATAAACTTTTGAGTATTACAAAAATGGATACAGAAACTGAAAAGGTTGAAAATAATTTTGAACTTCTTGATTTAAGAGAAGTAGTATCTGATATAATTAAAACTTTGTACCCGCTTGCAAAGAATTCGGAAATTGCTTTGAATTTTACCGCAGACAAAGAAATATATATATTAGGGGACAAAGATACGCTTTTTCAGGCAATATATAATATTTGCGACAATGCCATCAAATACACAAAGCGTTATGGCGAAGTAAATGTTATTCTTGATAAAAAAGACCTTGAGGCGCATATTGTAGTGCGTGATAACGGCGTAGGTATGCGAACAGAAGATACCGAACATATATTTGAAAGGTTTTACCGTGTAGATAAAGCGAGAGCCAGAGAAACCGGTGGAACAGGACTTGGGCTTGCTATAGCCAACGCCGCTGTTAAAGCACATAAAGGTAGTATTCAGGTATTCAGTGAACCAAATATAGGAAGTGAGTTTACAATCATTTTGCCCCTTGCCGAAAAAAACGCGTAACAATTTTGTAATACAAATTCATTATTTTGTAATGTATTCGTGTTATAATGAACGTGTTCAGCGTAAGACTGATAAAGGAGAGGAACACAATGAAACGGATTTTATTAGCGGTAATTGTGATTTTACTTATCGTAACTGCTGTAATAGGCTGTAGCCGCAATACTGCTACAAACGGTGTAGCATATAATCTTTATTTTACTAATCAAGAAAAGAACAATCTTGTTGTAGAACAACGTAATATTTGCGAGGACGATATAGAAGACATTGCCGAAGAAGTTATGGAGCAACTTTTAAGAGGTCCTGCAAACGGTTCTAATTGTGCTGTTATCCCGAGTGATACACGTCTGCTTGATTTGGATATTAATGCAGGTGTGGCATTGGTTAATTTCAGTAAAGCGTATTTTCCTAAAGGCGCTAATGCCGATACTATCGAATTGCTTGCAAGATATTCTGTGGTTAATACACTATGCGATATCAGTGGCATAGAAAAAGTCAAAATATTTATTGATGGAGTGGAATTGACAAATTCTTCTGGTGCTCCTGTTGGTGCGCTCGGAAAAGAAGACATTTTACTTAATGGAAAAACCGCCGAAAACGCAAGAGAAGAATCGCTTGCTTTGTATTTTCCGGATAAGAATGCCGTTAAACTTGTAAGACAAGAGAAGGTTGTTCCGCTTATTGATAATAGTGTTGAAAAAACTATTGTTCATGAACTTATTAAGGGGCCTGCAAGTGATGAGTATATATCTACTATTCCTTCAGACACCAAGATTATCTCTGTAGAAACTAAGGATAGTATATGTTTTGTTAACTTATCTTCTGAATTTATAACAAAACATGCTGATGGTAGTGTTGCAGAGGCATTTACTGTTTATGCAATAGTAAATTCGCTTACTGAATTAGAAAATGTTAAAAGCGTGCAGTTTTTGATTGAAGGTAAAAAAGTTGATGTTTTGAAACATATGCTTTTAGACACACCGTATACACGAAATGAAGAATATATTAGCCAATAATTAAAACCCGTGCCGGTATACGACACGGGTTTTAACGCTTAAAAATTAATCACAACAGCATTTTATTTTGTCAGCTGCGTCGAGATTATCAAAATGTCCTCTTTCGGGCGGGAAAAATTCATCTACCGGGAATCTGAGTTTTTCAAAAAGTTCGCATGGGTTGTTGTCTGTTGAAGCAATACATTCGTTGTCAGGAATACAGAAGTCAATTACAGGGATAATCAACTGAACTTTTCTCATAATTCTTGTGATGGTGAACAATCCTAATGTGATATACACTCTTTTTGAGCCACAGTCAACAATCAGGTCATCAAATACTCTGCAAACGCTTTCGGGTAGCGAATTTACGTCCATTTCGCCACAGCAGCAGTCACAGCATTCGTTACCGTCTACCAGTTTTGCAGCCAATGCAATAGGGTCAACTGTTTCTATCTGCGCTTTTGGAAGATTAGTTTTCTGCCAGAGTTGAGTATCAACTTCGTCAGGTTTGAATCTAGAAGAGAAAACTTTTGCGTTTCCTTCGGAACCAAAGAGAATAACTTTTTTGTCATAAGTTGCAAGTCCTTCTATGCAAGTTGGCTGACCAACACCGCAAAATACGTCAAGAGTTACTTTAAAGAAGAATTTAAGGTCAATAGTAAAGTAACCATTGTTAAATGGCACCGGCTCAACATCGCTGTAAACCCAAATAATCTCGGCCTTTCTCAATTTAACATTAATGGCACGGTCTAATATCTGCTGACCTGCCTCTGTAAGGTAAACACGCATATTTTCTATGCATTCTTTATCGCGGCAACTGTCGTAAATTTTATCAGTCTGCACGCAAACGCCGTTTGAAACTTCATTTGGGCAGCAGTTGTTTTTGTCGCTCATATTAATTCCTCCAATTCACTAATATTAGTCTGCTTCAGTTACATAATATGTGTTTGGAATCTTTTTTGTGAATAAAAAGAAAAAACAACCCGTGGTTGTTTTTTTTGCAAGTATATCTTATAAAGTGGTTGAAAATCAATATTTATAATGATAGAATAAAAATATAATAGTTGATTTTATAATCTATGTTTAAGAAGGTGAAATTATGTTAGATGCGCTTGTTTTGGCAGAGAATATTAAGAGATACAGAAAACAAAGCAGCATAACGCAGAACGAACTTGCTGAGCGCCTTTTTGTAAGCCCTCAATCGGTTTCAAAATGGGAATGCGGAATATCTGTTCCTGAACTTTCAAAACTGTGTGAAATGGCAAATATGTTTAAAGTGTCTATTGATACCTTAATTGGCAACTCCAGATATACAACTACAGAAAAAGTCTTTATTTCTATAGACGGTGGCGGCACAAAAACTGAATTTGTACTTTTTGAGGAATCGGGCTCAATACTTAAAAGATTGGTGCTTGAAGGCTCGAATCCTACTTCGTGCGGTATTAGCGGAACATGCAGAATATTAAAAGAGGGGATTGACACTCTTATGTCTGGCTATCCAAATGTTGCTGGAATTTATGCAGGCATCAGCGGTGCCAGTGGTGGTGACCCCGAAAAGAAAATACCTAAATTTTTAAAAGAAACGTATCCGCAACAATTAACCAAATGTAACTCCGATGTTTTAAATGTTGTTGCAAGTACTCTCGACTTGGAAAATGAGGTTGATAAATGTGTTGCTGTTATTTGCGGTACCGGCTCTGTAGCATTTACATATGATGGAGATAAGCAGGAACGTATTGGCGGTTGGGGGTATTTACTTGATAATGCAGGCAGCGGATATGATTTTGGACGTGAAGCATTGTGCGCTGCTCTCGCTGAACGTGATGAACTTGGCAAAAAAACTCTTATAACACCTATGGTGGAAGCAAAAATCGGCGGAACTGTATGGGACAATATAAGTGAAATTTATAGTCGCGAGAAAGGCTATGTGGCTTCTTTTGCATCTATAGTTTTTGATGCATATTCCAGAGGTGATAAAGTCGCTTCCGAAATAATTGAAAAAGGGGCAGACAGACTTGCCCAGATGATAAACCGTGCTGCACGAAATCTTCCTGACGATTCGTTGATTGTAATGGCGGGAGGACTTATGATGTACAGCGAAATACTCATCAACCGTATAAAAAGTAAGGTTATTAAAAATTTGAATTTTGTTGTACCTGTGCTTCCGCAAATATATGGAGCAAGCGTTCTTTGCGCAAAGATGTGCGGAATTAAAAATACAACTTTCCGCGAAAAATTCAATTCCGATTATGAAAAAATTATTTAAAAGGAGATATAATTATGCTTAAAACAGAAATGAGAAACCCAAACACTATAAATATTGATAAAGTTGATACTTTGACAATGGTTGAGATGCTTAACAATGAAAACAGGGTTGCTGTAGAGGCTGTTGCAAAAGCATCACAAAGTATTGCTGCCGCTATCGATGTTGTTGCAGAAGCGCTTGAAAACGGAGGCAGACTTTTCTATATCGGTGCAGGTACATCAGGCAGACTTGGTGTGCTTGATGCTTCGGAAGTTCGTCCTACATATGGTATTCCTGATGGTGTAGTAGTGGGTATTATTGCAGGTGGCGATAAATGTCTCAGGATTGCAAGCGAAAATGCCGAAGATAAAGGAGAGAACGGCGTTGCTGACCTTAAAGAATACGATTTAAATTCCAAAGATGTTGTTGCTGGCATTTCTGCTGCCGGTGGTGCTCAGTATGTTATTCAGGCACTTAATTATGCAAAATCAATCGGCTGTAAAACAATTGGTATTGTATGTAATGAAAATACTGAACTTGGTGCAACGGCAGACGTTGAAATAGTTACTGATACCGGTGCAGAACCTATATGCGGTTCAACACGTATGAAAGCCGGCACAGCACAGAAACTCGTACTCAACGCAATTTCTACCTGCGCATTTGTAAAACTGGGCAGAGTACGCGGAAACTTGCTTCTTTATATGAAACCCACTAATAATAAACTTGTTGACCGTACAGTAAGAATAGTAAGAGATATGGCATGTGTTGACGATGAAACTGCGAAAAACGCTCTTGATGAAAACGGATGGGATATCAAGAAATCTGTTGAATTTTTAGAAGAAAATAAATAATTTGTCTGATATTGATTGACACAAAAAGATAAGTATGATATTATAGTAAAAAAGGATTATTTATACGGTAAATAAATAATCCTTTTTCTGTGTAACACCTTTATTTGTCAGTATTGACGCAGAGAGGATGGTATTATTATGCAAAGCAAATTGAAAGAAAAATACGGTTTGATTACTGCTATTGCTATGGTAGTCGGCATCGTAATCGGCAGTGGTGTTTTTTTTAAAGCGGAAAAAGTACTTACTGCGACCGGCGGTAATTTGCCGTTAGGTATTACTGCTTGGGCTTTAGGCGGCATCATAATGGTTATTTGCGCATATACATTTTCTATACTTGCCACAAGGTATAGTAATGTAAATGGCGTGGTTGACTATGCCGAGAATATGCTCGGTAAGCGTTACGGATATTATTTGAACTGGTATCTTACATTTTTATATTATCCGGCAATGACTTCCGTTCTTGCATGGGTATCTGCGCGTTATCTCGGTGTGATTTTAGGATTGGATATAACCGGCGGTTCAGTAATGGTTATAGCAGGATTATTTCTTGTTTTAAGTTTTGCTATGAACGCACTTTCACCTGTATTGGCAGGTAAATTTCAGGTATCCACAACTGTAATCAAACTTATTCCGTTGTTGCTTATGGGCGTAATAGGAAGTATTGTAGGTCTTTCTAACGGTATGATAAAAGAAAACTTTACAACTGTTGTTGAGGTTGTTGAAGGTGGTAATATAAAGGCATTGTTTACCGCACTTATTGCTACAGTTTTTGCGTATGAGGGGTGGATTATTGCAACAAGTATCAACGCAGAACTAAAAAATGCAAAACGCAATCTGCCGATTGCGCTTGTTGTTGGTACATTAATAATTGTTGCAGTTTATATTCTTTATTACATTGGCCTTGCAGGTGGCATTACCAACGCTGAAATGATGGCAGGCGGAGAAAGCGGTGCTAAAACAGCGTTTACAAATATATTCGGCAATATCGCAGGTGTGGGTATATTTGTTCTGGTTGTAATTTCATGCCTTGGTACTCTTAATGGACTTATGCTTGCATCTACAAGAGGTATGTATTCAATTGCCGTACGTAATTGTGGACTTAAACCCAAATTATTCCGTCAGGTTGACAAAATTTCTAATATGCCTGTAAACTCATCGGTAGTAGGTCTTGTTATATGTGCATTCTTCCTTGTATATTTCTATGGTGCAAACCTTGCTGACCCGTTGTGGTTTGGCAAATACGGATTTGATTCTTCTGAAATTCCGATTGTAACTATTTACGCAATGTATGTTCCGATTTTTATTTCAATGATCATTAAAGAAAAATCTTTGTCTTTCTTTAAAAGATTCATCGTACCGGTTGTGGCTATGATAGCTTGTATATTTATGGTGTACGCAGCAATAATTGCACACGGTATGGATACTGTTTATTATCTGATTGTTTTTGCAATAGTTATGGTTGCAGCAATCCCGTTTTACAGAAAAGAAGAAGTAAGCGAAGAATAAAATTCTTTTAAAAATTTAATATTTAGTCTTTGGGGCAGGGTTAGATTCCCGACCGGCGGTAAAGTCCGCGAGCATACGCTGAAGTGGTGAAATTCCACTACCGACAGTATAGTCTGGATGTGAAAAGACGCATATCTTTATTTACGTGTAAATTTTTGCGCCCGAAGTTGTTTCGGGCGCTTTTTATATGGAGGATGTCATATATGCATGATGCTAAAATTAAAAAAATGACTACAATTGCTATGCTTTGCGCAATTTCGTATGTTGCAATGTTTACAGTGCGTATTCCGGTAGTACTATTTTTAAAGTATGAACCAAAGGATGTTATAATTGCTATTGGCGGATTTATGATGGGACCTATGGCAGCATTTATAGTATCGTTTGTTGTTGGGCTTATTGAAATGTTTACCGTTAGCGATACCGGTATAATAGGTTTTGTAATGAATGTGCTTTCTTCATGCTCGTTTGCCTGCGTTGCGGCGCTGATTTATAAATACAGAAAAAACATAAAAGGTGCTGTTGCAGGACTTGTTGCAGGTACGGTTACAATGGTTTCGGTTATGCTTTTATGGAATTATCTTATAACCCCTTTGTATATGAATGTGCCTCGTTCAGAAGTTATTAAACTGCTTGTACCCGCAATACTTCCTTTCAACGTGCTTAAAGGCTTTTTAAACTCCGCAATCACTTTTTTAATTTATAAACCTGTAGTAGGGGCGCTACGCAGAACAAAACTGATAGCTTCTGCTAAAAACGGTGGCAAAACTTCCGTTGGATTTTCAATAGTTGCTGTAATTGTTATTATAACCTGTATATTATCTGTACTTGTTTTAAAAGGGGTAATATAATGAAAAACTGTCGGCAATGAATGCCGACAGTTTTTCATTTTTTAAGTACTTTTAATATTTCGGATATATATAAAGTGTGGTAATCATTTGCAGCAAACCATTTATCGCAGATTTCCTTTTGAATAAAATCAGTTTCGTGTAAATCTGTAGCACACATCTTTTTACAGATAATTACCGTATCCGCTTCGGCAAAATAGGGTGTGTTTCCGTCGTAAGAAACTGTTAAGCCGGATTTTTCTATTTTATCTTCATCTCTGCCGGATACTTTGCCGAGATAACCCAACTGCTGACGGTATTCTTCGGGCAAAACAGATAACGAAAAAGTGTCAGAAGTATCAACAAATTCTTTTGTATACCTTTGCGGTCTTATAAATGTAAACGCTACATCTTTTCCGCAAAATACGCCCAAGCCTCCCCAAGAAGCAGTCATGGTGTTTACTTTAGTGTCTTTTTCGGCAGTGATCAGCAACCAATCGTCGCCAATCATAGCAAATGAATTTCTTTCTATTTCTCTTGGCGTAATTTGTTTCAATATTATCATCCTTTCACAATTATTTGATTTAATTATAATATATTCAAGAGCGTTTTACAATATTTAAAAATATAACTTTACACTTGACGGTTTTCGTGATATATTAATATTGTTGTGACTATGTTTATAGATAGAAGGGGTATATATGGCTTTTAAAGAGAAACTGCAGGATGAAATTGATGAAATAGAAAAGATATTAAATAGTTATTTGCCGGAAGAAACCGGATATCAAAAAACTGTTATAAAAGCAATGAATTACAGTGTTTTGGCAGGCGGAAAAAGATTGCGCCCTATGCTTATGCTGGAAACATATCGTTTGTTTGGTGGTAATGGAAAAGTTGTAGAGCCCTTTATGGCGGCACTTGAATTTATACATACGTATTCGCTTGTGCACGATGATTTACCTGCAATGGATAATGACGAATACAGACGCGGCAAAAAGACTACTCATGCAGTTTTTGGAGAAACGATGGGAATACTTGCCGGTGACGCTTTGCTCAACTATGCATTTGAAGTTGCTGCAAGTGCATTTGAAATAGAACTTAGTTCTAATGTTGCAGTGGCATTGAAAGTTCTTGCAGAAAAAGCAGGCATTTACGGAATGATAGGCGGACAAGTGGCGGATATCGAGTCAGAAGGCAAGCATGTGGAAATAGAAACTGTTGAGTTCATACATAAATTCAAATGTGGTGCACTTATCGAAAGTGCTATGCTTATTGGCGCAATACTTGCAGGTGCAACGCAAGAAGAACAGAATAAGATTAAACAAATTGCATCTGATGTTGGATATGCGTTCCAGATTCGTGATGATATATTAGATGTAACCGGTACAACCGAAACTCTTGGTAAACCTGCAGGAAGCGATGATAAAAACAGTAAATCAACATATGTATCTATAAAAGGACTTGAGCAATCAATAAGTGATGTTGAAATTCTCTCTGCTCGTGCGCTCAATACGCTTTCTTCACTTTCATGCAGTAACACGTTTTTAGAGGAACTTATTAAGATGCTGATTATGAGAGAAAAATAAAAGTTTTTTTAGGATGATACGTTTGCTCACGCTGGAATTAACTCAAATAATTTTGATTGTCTTAGTAGGAATGATAATAAGCGGAATGCTTATGATTGTATAAGAATATGTCGACAAAATCAAATTGACATAAATTTTTAGATATGCTATATTATTATATAGACTTAAACCACTAAAGCAGATATTTAATATATCTGCTTTTTGTAAGGAGAAATTATGGGAATTGTCGAACTTTTATTACTTGCGATAGGTTTGTCAATGGATGCATTTGCTGTGTCTGTATGCAAAGGCCTCGCTATGAGAAAAGTCAATTTCAAAAACGCTTGTATATGCGGTATTTGGTTTGGTGGATTTCAAGCGTTGATGCCATTTGTTGGATATTTGCTCGGATGTAATTTTGAGCAGTACATTAACGCTATTGCGCCATGGATTGCTTTTACACTGCTCGTTTTAATTGGCGGTAATATGGTTAGAGAGGCTCTTTCTGACGAAGATGAAACAGAAAGTGCCAATCTCGACTTAAAAACCATGTTTTTAATGGCTGTCGCAACAAGTATAGATGCTCTGGCGGTTGGCATAACATTTGCGTGTGTACCGATAAAGATAGTTAATACCGGCACATTTACAAATACTGTGATTGGTGTTTTGATAATTGGCATAATAACATTTTTAATTTCGTGCAGCGGTGTTAAAATAGGCAATGTATTTGGAACTAAATACAAAACAAAAGCAGAAATTGCCGGTGGCATTATATTGATTGCTATAGGGGTTAAGATATTGCTTGAGCACTTTGGAGTTTTATGAATTTTCCTGTTGAATAATCTTTCATTTTGTGTTATGATTGTTTAAGAAGGTGATGTGTATGGAAACTCGTGTTGCTGTTATCAGTATCGTAGTTGAGAAAAGTGGTTGCATAGAAAAGTTAAACGCTCTGCTTCACGAATATGGCGATTATATTCTGGGGCGTATGGGTATACCGTATAAAGTTAAAAATATTAATTTAATCAGTGTTGCTATAGACGCACCGCAGGATGTTATAAATACGCTCACTGGTAGTCTTGGAAAACTTGACGGCATCACTGCAAAGGCTGCATATTCTAAAATGTAATGTATATATACAAATCTCCCTGACGCTAAAACATTTTGTTAAGGCGAAAGATGCGATTTAAGATTTAATATGATTTTATACCGTATCTTTCTGCGTTTTTGAGAGATGCGGTTTTAATTTTATTTGAAAAGAAAGATGCTTAATCTGACTTATAAGAGAGGAGAATTTTTATGGCAAATTATAACCCCAAATCATTAAAGGCGGAAGAATTTATCAGTCATGATGAAATACTTAAAACTCTGGCATATGCCGAAGAAAACAAAAATAACATCGAACTGATTGACGCTATTTTAGAAAAGGCAAGACCTCGTAAAACCGACACGGGGTATCACTGCGAAGGTCTTACTCACCGTGAGGCCTCTGTACTTCTTGCGTGTGAAATGCCTGATAAAATCCAAAAAATGTACGAGATTGCTGAAGAAATCAAACTTGCATTTTACGGAAACAGAATAGTTATGTTTGCTCCGCTGTATCTTTCTAACTATTGCGTAAACGGTTGCCTTTACTGTCCGTATCATCTTAAAAATAAAACTATTCCAAGAAAGAAACTTACTCAGGAAGAGGTTCGTGCAGAGGTAATTGCCCTGCAGGATATGGGGCATAAACGTCTTGCTATTGAGGCGGGTGAAGACCCGGTAAACAATCCTATTGAGTATATTCTCGACTGTATCAAAACGATATACAGTGTACATCACAAAAACGGTGACATCCGCAGAGTGAATGTAAACATCGCTGCAACAACTGTTGAAAATTACAGAAAACTCAAAGAAGCCGGAATAGGAACGTATATACTTTTTCAGGAAACATATCATAAAGAAAGTTACGAAGTACTCCATCCAACAGGCCCTAAACACGATTATGCATATCACACCGAGGCTATGGACCGTGCTATGGAAGGTGGCATAGACGATGTGGGACTTGGTGTACTTTTTGGTTTGGAACTTTACAAATATGAATTTGCAGGTCTTTTAATGCACGCAGAACATTTGGAGGCAGTTCATGGTGTTGGACCGCATACAATCAGCGTGCCAAGGCTCAAACGTGCTGACGACATTGACCCTGATGCGTTCGATAACGGCATCTCTGACGAAATTTTCACTAAAATTATTGCTTGTATACGCATGGCTGTGCCATATACGGGTATGATTATTTCTACACGAGAATCTGAGCAAGTAAGGGCAAAGGCTTTATCTGTGGGTATATCACAGATAAGTGGTGCGTCACGCACTTCTGTAGGGGGATATACCAGCGAGGAGCGCCCGCATGATACAGAGCAGTTTGATGTTTCTGACCAACGCACGTTAGACGAAGTTGTACGCTGGCTGATGGAAATGGGATTTATTCCGTCTTTTTGTACTGCGTGCTACCGCGAGGGCAGAACTGGTGACAGATTTATGACCCTGTGCAAAAACGGACAGATACAAAATTGCTGCCATCCCAATGCGCTTATGACATTAACGGAATTTTTGCAGGATTACGCTACTGAGGAAACAAAACAAGTCGGCTATAATATGATAAGGAAAGAACTAGAAAAAATTCCTAATGAAAAAGTAAAGAAAATTGCAATGCAACATATAGAGGATATAAAAAATTCAAACAGACGAGATTTCAGATTTTAAAAAAGTATTGACAAAATATTTTTTGTGTGCTATAAATATTTTATAAACCGTTGATCGAGAGTAGTAACTTAAGTAAATGCATTGAAGAGAGCCGCAGGCGGTGGGATTGCGGTAATGTAAACTTGAGCGAATGGACTCGGGAGGGCAAACTGAGCCGAAAGGTTAGGGGCGACGGAAGCCAACCGTTATAGTGGCAGACATATGTTGGTATGTCGGTGAGTGCACTTGTTGTTCAAGTGAATTTGGGTGGCAACGCAGGAGATTATTACGCTCTTGTCCCATGGTTTCATGGGATAGGAGTGTTTTTTATTTACTTAAATTCTAATTCGCGATAGGTAATTTAAGTGTTCAGCGTTCCTGATAATGAACCGATTATACTCAGAATTAAAAAAAGAGAGGTAATCAAAATGAAAAAAATTATCGTATTGGCAGTAACATTAATCTTTGCAATATCGGCTTTAACCGGTTGCGGAACAGTAAGTACAAAAGTTGACGGAGCAATGACTATCGGCGTAATTCAGTTCGGTTCGCATTCTTCGCTTGATAATTGCTACGAGGGCGTTGAAACAGCGCTTAAGCAGACGTATGGTGACAAGATTGTAATTGACTTGCAAAACGGAAATTTTGACTCTGCAGCATGTGATTCCATCGCTAAAAATATGGTTGCAAAAAAATATGATATGATTATCCCGATTGCAACTCCGGCAGCGCTTTCTGCATATGCGGCTGCTATCAACACCGATATTCCCGTAGTGTTTTGCGCAGTATCAGACCCGGTTGCAGCAGGACTTGTAGATGACCTCGAAGTAACCGGAACGAACTGTACCGGCACAAGCGATATTTTAGACCTTGGTGCACAGGTTGACCTTATTACTTCCTTGCAAAGCGATGTTAAAAGAATCGGCGTTTTATATACAACAAGCGAGGCAAACTCACTCTCTCAGTTAGAAGTTTTAAAACTTGTTGCACGTGAAAGAGGTATTGAAGTTGTTGCGCAGGGGGTACAGGGTGCATCTGATATCCCTCAGGCTGCATCATCGCTTTGCGCAAAGGTAGACTGCATCAATAACTTTACTGATAACAATGTAGTTAATAATCTTTCCGTACTGATTGAGCAGGCAAATGCATCGAGTATTCCTGTATATGGCTCAGAGATTGAGCAGGTTGAAAAAGGCTGTCTGGCATCTGTAAGCATTGATTATGTAGAACTAGGTAAGAAAACGGCTGAACTTGCAACACAAATTTTAAACGGTGCAGATGCGTCTGCTGTGCCTGTTGCTACGATTACAGATACAACACCTGTGATTAATACAAATGTTGCCGAAACGTTCGGTATTACAATTCCCGATGCATACAGCAATGCAATGCAGATTTCCACTATTGAGTAATTGAGGTTAGTTGAATGGATATTTTTCTTAATGTTTTAAAGGTTACTTTAGAAGAAGGGTTTATGTATGCCATACTTGCTATGGGCGTATATATAACTTATTCCATACTTGATTTTCCGGATTTGTCAGTAGACGGAACAATGCCTTTGGGGGCTATTATTACGGGTGTTTTGATTATGAATGGAGTTAATCCGTGGTTATGTCTTACTATAGCATTTGTATTAGGTGCTGTTGCAGGTGCCGTTACCGGTATATTACATGTAAAGTTTAAAATACGTGATTTACTTTGCGGAATACTTACGTACACATCGCTTCTTACAGTAAATCTTATAATAGTATCTGCAGGTACGGGTGGTATGTCTATTGCGTCATTTTTCAGGGAACCAACAATATTTAATACAGCACCGGCGGCATTAGTCCCTGAAAAAATAGGCGGATATTCATTAAGAATACTCATTATGTCGTTTGTAATTGTGCTGATAGTTAAAATCATCATGGATTTATACCTTAAAACAAAGTCGGGTATTCTGCTACGTGCTACGGGTGATAATTCGCGCTTTGTAACCATGCTTGCTGTTGATTCTGGTAAAATTAAAATTATAGGTCTTGCGCTTGGAAACGGACTTGCAGCTCTTTCGGGCTCTGTTATAGCACAGTCAAGAGGTTCTGCAGACCCGCAAATGGGCGTTGGTATGGTTGTACTTGGTTTAGCATCAGTAATAATCGGTTTAAGTATATTTAAAAGATTTTCCTTTATGAAAACAACTACCATGGTTATTCTGGGCAGTATCGCTTACAAAGCATGCTTGTCTATCGCTCTTGAGTTAGGTCTGCCGACTAATTATTTAAAACTTCTTATGGCTGTTATATTTACTGTTGCTATAGTTGCCAGCAGAATATCGATTAAAAAGGGTGGTGCGCATGTTAAGGCTTGAAAATATTACAAAAAAATTCAATATTGGAACAATTGATGAAAGCACTGTTTTTGATAACTTTAATTTTCAGGTTAAAAAAGGCGAATTTGTATCGGTGGTTGGCTCTAACGGAAGTGGAAAGAGCACTTTGCTTAATCTTGTGTGCGGCACTATAACTCCCGATTGCGGAAATATCATTTTTAATGATAAAAATATAAATAAACTTTCTGAATATAAACGTGCAAAGTTTATTGGCAGGGTATATCAAGAACCCAAAGCAGGTACTTGCGGAAATTTGACAATCGCAGAGAATATGGCACTTGCAGACAATAAAAATCAGTTTTATGGCCTTTCAAAGTGTTTGAGCAAGAAAAGAGTAGATTATTACAAAACTTTGCTTGAAAAGTGTGATTTGGGCCTTGAAAACCGTATGACAACAAAGGTGGGTGCGCTAAGCGGAGGTCAAAGACAGGCTTTGGCACTTGTTATTGCTAATATGAGCGATATAGATTTGCTTATACTTGACGAACACACTGCGGCTCTCGATCCTAAGTCTTCTGATACTGTTATGCGCCTTACAGATAAACTTGTAAAAGAAAAGGGGATAACTACGTTAATGGTTACTCATAATTTAAGATTTGCCGTTGAGTACGGTAATCGTCTTGTTATGATGCACGAGGGTAATTGTGTGCTGGATATTGCAGGTGAAAATAAACAAAATGTAGTGGTAGATGATTTACTTGGCAAATTTTATGAAATCAGTATTGAAAAAGGCAACTAAAAAAGGTGTGGCATATGCCACACCTTTAAACTATAAAATGATGCAGATAAGACCGCCGCTGCCTTCATTGATGATTTTTTGCAGAGTTTCCTGCAGTTTGTACTGAGCATCTTCGGGCATACGGTAGAGTTTGTTGTGTAGTCCTTCATTTACAAGTTCGTGAAGTGATTTTCCGAATATATTTGTCTGCCAGATAGATTTTGGGTCAATCTCAAATTCTTTGAGTAAATAATGTACCAATTCTTCGCTTTGCTTTTCTGTACCCACAATAGGGGATACTTCGGTTTCAATATCAGCACGTATCATATGTATACTTGGGGCAGATGCACGTAAACGAACACCGAACCGATTACCTTGCTTTACAATTTCAGGTTCTTCTAGCGACAGTTCGTCTATAGATGGAGATACTATACCATAGCCGGTTTCCTGCACTTCCTTAAGAGCATAAGAAATTTTATCATATTTATTTTTAGTGTCTGCCAATTCCTGCATCAATGATATAAGTGTATCTTTTCCGTTTATTTCAAATCCCGAAGTTTCACCGAGGATTTTATAAAACAAATCGTCATCTGTTGCGATATTAAGCGTTACTGTACCATCTCCTGGATTTATGCCCGATATATCAATGTCGGATATATTATCATTGGCTTTGAGTTTTTCCATTACTTTATGAGTTTCGCTGATTTTGCTTATGTTGCCAATAGATGAAAGTACACAATCATAAATTGATTTTTTTAAGTGGTGTTCTGCCGACAACACGTTAATCCATTCAGGAATATTGATTGCAATTTCTTTTAATGGGAATTCAAACAGCACACTTTCGATAATGCAGTTGATATCATCGTGTGTAAGTTCCTGACAGTTAACAGCCATAACACTTACATCGTAACGTTTTTCAATTTCTTCCTTTACTGTAATGGCTGAATTACTTTCGGGATTTGTTGAATTTACCAGTACAACAAACGGTTTGCCTATTTCTTTAAGTTCTGTAATAACTCTGTTTTCGGCATCAAGATATTCACTACGGTCAATATCAGATATACTTCCGTCAGTGGTTACTACAATTCCGATTGTAGAGTGGTCAGTGATAACCTTCTTTGTGCCGACTTCAGCCGCCTGTGCAAATGGAATTTCATTTTCAAACCATGGTGTTTTAACCATTCTAGGCGTATCATTTTCAATATGTCCCATTGCAGAGTTCACTATGTAACCGACACAATCTATCATTCTCACTTTAAATTTTGCATTATCAGAAAGTTCTATTTCCACTGCCTCATTTGGAATAAATTTAGGTTCAGTGGTCATAATTGTTCTGCCAGCGGCACTTTGTGGAAGTTCGTCTTTGGCACGCTCTCGTTTGAAGGCGTTGTCTATATGCGGAATAACAAGAGAATCCATAAACTTTTTAATAAATGTAGATTTCCCCGTTCTTACTGGCCCGATAACGCCAATATAGATATTGCCGTCGGTCCTTGTGGCAATATCTTTGTACACATTGTAATCACTCATAGTGAATTTCCTCCTTCAACTGTACAAGTCTGATTTATATATGTATATGTTGAAAGTGGGCGAATATTACACGCAAAAAAATATTTTAAAAAAAGTTGAAAAAATCAAATAAAAAGTGTTGACACGGAAGTAAAAATGTGCTATTATATTTAACGTAGTCTTTTGGAGAGGTGTCCGAGTGGTTTAAGGAGCTAGTCTTGAAAACTAGTGATGCGAAAGCACCCAGAGTTCGAATCTCTGCCTCTCCGTTTTTTTATATCTAAATGATTGTTTCATGTCACCATGGCAATCAGAGTATGGAGAAGTACTCAAGTTGGTGAAGAGGCGCCCCTGCTAAGGGTGTAGGTCGGGAAACCGGCGCGAGAGTTCAAATCTCTCCTTCTCCGTTTAAAAGGCAAGTATCTTTAGGTACTTGCCTTTTAAAATATAAAAATATCAATACAAGAAATGGAGATATATATGGTAGTAACAGTTTCAATAGATTCTTTTAAAGGCAGTTTATCAACTTTTCAGGCTGCTGAAGCAATCAAAAACGGTATTAATCGTGTTTATAAAGAAGCAGAAGTTAATATATGTCCATTAGCCGATGGCGGAGAAGGAACCGTAGAAGTGATAATTTCTGCAACACATGGTGAAATGGTTTCTGCAACCGTTCATAACCCTATAGGAACAATTATAGAAACTAGTTATGGAATTATACCTAAAACTAAAAAAGCAGTTATTGAAATGTCTGCTGCAGCAGGAATTACACTTATTGATGAAAAAGACAGAAATCCTTTAAACACTACAACATATGGAGTAGGCGAATTAATTGCTGATGCTATTTCAAAAGGATGTCGGGATTTTATAATCGGAATAGGTGGTAGCGCAACGAATGATGGCGGAGTAGGAATGCTACAGGCTCTTGGATTTGAGTTTCTTGATAAACTTGGAAATCAGGTTTCATTTGGAGCAAAAGGACTGAGCGAAATTGTTGAAATACGTACTGAAAATGCTGTTGCTGAACTTAAAGAATGTAATTTTTGCATTGCTTGCGATGTAAAAAATATACTTTGCGGTGAAGATGGTTGCAGCGCTGTATATGGCCCTCAAAAGGGAGCCACGCCTCAAATGATAAACGATATGGACGGTTGGCTAAAAAAATACGCCGAATTAACTAAAAGGGTAATACCGTCTGCTGATGCGACAGTTCCTGGTACCGGTGCTGCCGGCGGATTGGGATTTGCACTTTTAGCATATTTGAACGCCACTCTTAAGTCAGGTGTAGATTTAGTAATTGATGAGATTGGTTTGGAAGAACATATTAGAAATTCGGATATTGTTATTACCGGAGAAGGTCGCTTGGATAATCAATCTTATATGGGGAAAGCGCCTGTGGGTGTTGCAAAACTTGCAAAAAAATATAACAAACCCGTAATCGCCTTTTCCGGTTGCGTTACCGATGGCGCAGAGATGTGTAATGAACATGGTATAGATAGTTTTTTCCCAATTTTAAGAACACCGTGTACTGTACAAGAGGCTATGGAATGCAATATCGCATCTAAAAACTTGAGCGATACAGTAGAACAGGTATTCAGGCTGATAAAGTTGTTTAAGTAAAAAAAACGAACGAAATGCTTGACATATTAATTTTAATATGATATAGTTGTATGGTATAAAGGCTTTGACGGAGAGGGCATATTATTTTGAACCTTTGAGAGAAGTGGCGTTTGGTGCGAGCCATAGGGGATAGAATATGTTTGTAGCTTCTGAGCCGGGGGGAAGAAAGCAGTTTTTGTCAGTAGAACCTCCTCGTGATTGCTGCGTTAATGCATATGGGTTGTTAGACCCAGAGAGTGGTGCTTATGATGGCGCAATTTGAGTGGTACCGCGGGTGAATTACACTCGTCTCAAAGATTTTTACTATACTTTGAGGCGAGATTTTTTTTGCCTCATGAAAAAGGAGAAATTTTTACTATGGAAAACTCAAGAGATATTAATCTCAAAATTAAAGAAATGGCGGAACGTATCCGCGAACTTCGCGAGATTGAGAATTATACTACGAATGAAATGGCTCAAAAAACAGGCATTTCTGTTGAGGAATACATAAAGTGCGAAAACGGTGAATCCGACCTTAACTTTGCTTTTATATACCGTTGTGCTGCAGCGTTAAGAGTAAATGTAACGGATATCATTGAAGGTTATAGCCCTAATCTTAAGTCATATACCGTTACACGTGCCGGCGCAGGGCAGCAAATTGCAAAGGCGCACGGTATGATTTATCATAACCTTGCATATGCGTTTAAAAACCGTATTGCAGAGCCGCTGTTTGTAGTAAGCGCCTATGATGAAGAAGCACAAAATAAAGATATTGAACTTACTACTCACTCTGGTCAGGAATGCGATATCGTTATTGAAGGACATCTTATGGTGCAGATAGGTGAACATAAAGAGGTTCTCGGCCCCGGTGACAGCATATACTATAACAGTGACACTCCGCATGGTATGATTGCTGTTAATGGCAAGGACTGTAAATTCTATGCAATAGTTTTGAGATCTGATGTTGAAGGAACAGATGCGCCTTCAGACGTTGTTTCTACTGAACAGATTATCGGTTCAATTCACAGAGATACAAAAGACAGAATTTATCATAATTTTATTGATGTCGTGGAAGACGATAAAGGTACGCCTACATCCATAGAGTTTAAAAATACTGAGAAATTCAACTTTGCGTTTGACCTTGTTGATGAACTTTCAAGACGTGAGCCTGACAAACTTGCTATGCTTCATATTTCAAAGGATAAAACAGAAAGACGCTTTACTTTTACTGATATGAGAAAAGCATCAAGCCAATGTGCGAATTACTTTGCATCTCTTGGAATTAAAAAAGGCGACAGAGTAATGCTTATCTTGAAACGTCACTATCAGTTCTGGATTGCAATGCTGGGATTAAACAAACTTGGTGCTATTGCTATTCCTGCGGTTGATCAACTTCAGGAACACGACCTTGAATACAGATTTAATTCTGCAGGTGTAAGCGCAATTGTGTGTACATCTGACGGCGAGGTAGCAAATCATGTTGATGTTGCTGCTCAAAAATGTCCTATGCTTGTCAATAAAATGATTGTAGGCGATAGCAGGGATGGTTGGAGAAACTTTGATGAAGAATACAAACGCTTCAGTTCGCACTTTGACCGTACAGAAGATTCCCCGTGCGGCGATGATACGATGCTTATGTATTTTACATCAGGAACTTCCGGTTATCCGAAAATTGCAACACATAACTATAAATATCCATTAGGACATTTCCACACTGCAAAATATTGGCACAATGTTGACCCTGACGGATTGCATTTTACTATTTCCGATACTGGTTGGGCAAAAGCGATGTGGGGGAAACTTTATGGCCAATGGCTCTGTGAGGCTGCTACATTTGTTTACGACTTTGACCGTTTTGATGCATCTGAAATTTTACCAATGTTTGCAAAACACCATATTACAACATTCTGTGCACCGCCCACAATGCTTCGTATGATGATTAAGCAGGATATTTCCAAATATGATTTTTCATCAGTTCGTCATATGACCACTGCGGGCGAGGCACTTAATCCGGAGGTTTACCGTCAGTTTGAAAAAGCTACAGGTCTTCAGATAAAAGAGGGCTTTGGACAGACAGAAAGCACTATGATTATTGGTAACCTTATTGGTAAGCCACACAAAATTGGCGCTATGGGTAAACCCGCACCTATATATAAAGTTGAACTTCATGATGCTGATGGTAATCAGGTTAAGACAAGTGAATCCGGAGAAATTGTTATCAATGTTAAAGATGGTGCTCCATGTGGTTTGTTTACCGGTTATTACGGCGATGAAGAAAAAACTAAAGAAGTATGGTATGACGGTTATTACCATACAGGCGACGTTGCATGGTGTGACGAAGACGGTTTCTATTGGTATGTAGGCCGTATAGATGATGTTATTAAATCTTCGGGCTATCGCATCGGTCCTTTCGAAATTGAAAGTGTTATTATGGAATTGCCATACGTACTTGAATGCGGTGTTTCTGCTGTTCCTGATGAAGTAAGAGGACAGATAGTTAAAGCAAGCATTGTTTTGGTAAACGGTACCGAGCCCACCGAAGAGTTGAAAAAGGAAATCCAGAATTACGTAAAAGATAAAACTGCTCCTTATAAATATCCCAGAATTGTAGAGTTTAGGGATAGTCTACCAAAAACAGTAAGCGGAAAAATACAGAGAAACAAACTTTAATAAACAAAAACACCTCATTTCAATTAAATGAGGTGTTTTTGTTTACTTTAATGCTGTTTTTTACTTTGAAAAACAGGTTCGCAAGTTACATTAATTCCAAGTCTTCGAAGCACGTTTTCATCTACAGAAGACAGTATTACGGACGAGTGAACCTCGCAACCGCGGAGTTTACTTAACTGTTCCATGGCGAGTTCTGCATTTTCGTCAGTCGGTGCGCAGATGGATAGTGCGATCAACGCTTCGTCGGTGTGTAATCTTGGGTTTCTGTTGCCAAGGTGGTCTGTTTTTAAATGCTGTATCGGTTCAATAATTACCGGAGAAATAAGATGTATTGCATCATCAAGACCGGCAAGTTCTTTTAATGCATTAAGCAAAAGTGCTGCTGCTGCGCCTAAAAGTTCTGACGTTCTTCCCGTTATAATCTTTCCGTTAGGTAATTCCAATGCAGCAGCAGGTGCACCGGTGATGGCTGATTTTTGAAGTGCAGGGCCAATAACTGTACGGTCATTAGCAGTAACGCCTGCTTTTTTCATAAGCAGTTCAAGTTTTATAACAACATCTTCATCGGTAATAATACCTTTTCGCTGGTCACACAGCGCTGTGTAATATCTACGTATGATTTCCTGCTTTGATGCTGCTCTTGTAACTTCATCGTCTATTATGCAGTTACCAGCCATATTAACCCCCATATCAGTAGGTGATTTATATGGGCAGGCACCTAAAATATCTTCGAGCATTGCTTTGACAACAGGGAATATCTCTACATCTCTGTTGTAATTGACAGTGGTTTCACCATAAGCATCTAGATGGAACGGGTCAATCATATTAACGTCATTGAGGTCAGCGGTTGCCGCTTCGTACGCCAGATTTACCGGGTGGGTGAGAGAAAGATTCCAAATGGGAAATGTTTCAAATTTTGCATAGCCTGACTGAATTCCTCTTTTGTGTTCGTGATAAAGTTGAGAAAGGCAGGTTGCCATTTTACCACTTCCTGGACCAGGTGCTGTAACAACAACCAGTTCTTTTGTGGTTTCAATATATTCATTTTTTCCGTATCCTTCGTCGCTTACAATTTTTGAAACATCAGATGGATAACCGTCTATAGAATAATGACGGTAAACCTTAATTCCAAGCGTTTCAAGACGTTTTTGAAATGCAATTGCAGTAGCCTGTCCGCTGAAACGTGTCATAACTACGCTGCCTACGTAAAGCCCTATTGAACGGAAGCAATCAATTAATCGTATAACATCTAAATCGTAAGTAATCCCCAAATCACTACGCAGTTTGTTTTTTTCTATATCAGCAGTGTTTATGGCTATAACAACCTCTACTCGATCTTTAAGTTGAAGAAGCATTTTAAGTTTGCTGTCGGGCTCAAAACCGGGGAGAACTCTTGAAGCGTGGAAATCATCAAAAAGTTTGCCGCCAAACTCCAGATAAAGTTTGCCGCCGAATTGTTCAATGCGTTCTTTTATATGCTGAGATTGCATATGAAGATATTTCTCGTTATCAAATCCTATAGCCACCCTAAGACACCTCTTTTAAATTAATTCTACATTATTATATTATACTACAATATTTTACCTATTTCAAGGGTAAATCATTAAAGCAATGCAATAAATATTCCTGAAAGGACTATCAAAGTACACATTAATTTATATACTATGTGTTTTTCTTTAAAACATATCCAGCCGATAATCACAGTAAAAATTACAGAAGACTGCTTAATCACCGTCATAAGAGTAACCTGACTTTCGGAGGCGGCATTCGCTTCAAATAAGAACCTGTCGCCTATAACGAGAGAAAGACTCATAAGTGGTATCCAATAATTGGTCTTGATTGATTTTACAGAAATTTGTTCTTTGCGTATAATTATAATTACTCCGTAGATTAAAGTCATAAAAAACATAAACCAAAATTGCAATTGTGCCGATTCCATATGTTGCATAAGTACTTTGTCCATAGTTCCTGAAACTGCATTTAATAAGCAGTTTAGCAAAGCCGCTGTAAGAACGGGTAAGGTCATTCCTTTGGAAGAAGTATTCTTTTTAAGGTTTACCAGTATTAAGCCGATTATCACAAGAATTACGCCTGCTGCTTTTTGAACAGTAAAATCCTCACCAAGCACCATAACACCTAATAGTGTAGAAAATATCATTCGTGACATATCCATAATGCCGTACAGGCTGACGGATATGTTTTTGAGTGCAGCAAAAGCAAACAGCCACGCTGTGCATACAACGGCGGCTTTTAAAAAAGTATAAAATATGTATATTGGTTGGAGAGTAAATGCGCTTTTGGAAAAAGGCATCGTAAGAATTAAGCCTGTAAGCGTATAGAAAAACAGTATTTCAGTAGAACTGCTTTTAGTTAATGCGGCTTTTTTCATTCCTTCACGGGTACCTTTTAAAAAACTGTATATAAAAACAAATGCTATCCATAAATTTTCCATATATCATACCTCAATTAAAATTCTTTAACTAAAATATTGTACAATTATTTCATATAAAAATCAAGCAGAATAGCATATTAGATTGACAAAATGTGACA
>JAFSCF010000017.1 GCA_017436905.1 Clostridia bacterium
CCAGGATCAAACTCTCAATAAAATATTGATAAGCTCTCATAGCTCAAAATTCTGTCTGACTTTACTAATATAAAGTGCATTTTTAAAACTCTTTGGACTTTTCAAAAAGTCCCGCTTTTTTTATGCTGTTCATTTTTCAAATATCAATTCCGTCGCTCGCTCTTGACCGAGCGACTTGATTATTGTACCACATCCAAAAACCTTTGTCAACACCTTTTTTTAAGTTTTTTAAACTTTTTTTAAGTCGTTGAAAACGCCGTCGTTCGTGGTGCTTTACTAATATATCACAGACAGTCTGCATCTGTCAACACATTTTTTTCATTTTTGTTAAAATGCCTTAACAAAATACTTTTTCAGACAATTTATATTGACATTTATACAAAAAGCGAAGAGTTGGTCTACTCTCCGCTTTATCAAATCACATTTTTTTACCTTCGAATTCAGCACGTTTTTTAAGGTTAGTCATCAGTTTATCAAAATTAGCAGGTGTAAGTGACTGGTCTCCGTCACAAAGTGCACATTCCGGATTATTGTGTACCTCTATAATAAGACCGTCAGCGCCTGCTGCAACTGCTGTTTTTGAAAGAGGTTCAACAAGCCATGCAACACCCGATGCGTGGCTGGGGTCGATAATAATCGGCAGGTGTGAAAGTTTTTTAAGCAGAGGAACTGCTGTAATATCAAGTGTATTTCTTACAATAGTCTCGAATGTTCTGATACCACGTTCACAAAGAATAACATTATTATTACCACTTGCCATAATATATTCGGCACTCATTAAAAATTCTTCAATAGTATTTGCAAGACCACGTTTTAAAAGGATAGGCTTATCGCTCTTGCCGAGTTCTTTTAAAAGTTGGAAGTTCTGCATATTTCTTGCTCCTACCTGAATAACATCAACATCAGCAAACAAATCAATATGTTCTATGCCCATAATTTCTGTTACGATAGGCAGACCGGTTGCTTTTTTTGCTTCAAGCAAAAGTCTGATGCCCTCGCCGTGCAAGCCCTGGAAAGAATACGGTGATGTTCTGGGTTTGAAAGCACCTCCACGAAGAAGTGTTGCACCGCTCTTTTTAACAGCCTCGGCAACTTCTATAATCTGCTCTTCACTTTCAACAGAGCAAGGACCTGCAATAACATTAAAGTACCCCTCGCCGATTTTAGCGTTACCAACTTCAACAATGGTATCTTCGGAATGAAACTTTCTGTTCGCCGCTTTATAAGGTTCGCTTACACGTTTAACGGTGTCGACAATTTCATTAGCGAGAATGGAATCCATATCAACCTTAGAAGTGTCGCCGATAAGTGCAATAACTGTATCGTAATGACCTAGGTTGACATTGGTAGACACACCCATAGAGTGAAATTTGTCAATAAGTTCAGAAACTTTTTTCTGTGGTGAGTTTTGTTTTAAGATAACAATCATTTAATTTGCCCTCCTTTTATATATATCGGTCGGAAAGCATATGTGAACACTTCTACAATCGATAATAAAATATTATACTCCCGTGCAAAAAAAATGTCAACTATTTTGTATCATCGATTATACTCTTTTATCTTTCTGTCTATCTGACGCTTAGCATCACGGTCAGCGATGGCATCACGTTTATCATAAAGTTTTTTACCTTTAACAAGTGCAAGTTCTATTTTAATCCGTGAACCTTTAAGATATACTTTAAGCGGAACTAAAGAATATCCCGTTTCTTTTGTCTTGCCGATAAGCTTGCGTATTTCATACTTATGCAAAAGCAATTTGCGTTCACGCAATGGGTCGCGATTAAAGATATTGCCTTTTTCATAAGGACTTACGTGCATATTGTGCAAAATAACCTCGCCATTTCGCAAGTTTGCGTAAGAGTCTTTAAGATTAACTCCACCCGCGCGCATAGATTTAACCTCTGTGCCAACCAGTTCTATTCCACACTCGTACGTATCTTCAATAAAATAATCATGATACGCCTTTTTGTTTTGTGCAAGCAATTTAATGCTGTCAGCCATAATAATCACCTTCCGTCAACTAATGCAAAGTCTATCTCGCGCAGAGCGGTATTAACTGCCGATACCTCCACACGCACATTGTCACCTATTTTATATACTTTTTTATTATGTTCACCTGTTAAAGTGAGATTTTTTTCATCATATATATAATAATCATCTTTCAAATCAGCCACACGGACAAAACCCTCCACGGTGTTATCTAGTTCTACAAAAAACCCGAACGACGCAACCGAGGATATAACACCGTCAAACCTTTCACCTATCTTGCCAATCATATACTGCGCTTTTTTAAGATCCTCT
This sequence comes from Clostridia bacterium, assembly GCA_017436905.1. Classification (GTDB taxonomy): domain Bacteria; phylum Bacillota; class Clostridia; order UMGS1810; family UMGS1810; genus SIG455. The sequence goes on from JAFSCF010000017.1 coordinate 2,302, forward strand.
ACCTCACGTTCAGCCTCCTGCGCATTCAATTCCATTTCGCTTGAATGAAGTGCCGCAGACGCTGCAAACTGATGCAGTTTATCCTGACGATGATTAGATGGAGTATTTACAAGATATTCTTTTATAATGCGGTGAATGGCAAGGTCTGGGTATCTGCGTATAGGGGAAGTGAAATGGCAGTAATAATTAAACGCCAAACCAAAATGTCCCATATTTTCAGGTGAGTACTTCGCCTTCATAAGCGAGCGAAGCATAACACGGCTGATTATGTTTTCCATAGGTGTGCCATCAATTTTACTTAAAAGATTTGCAAATTCTCTCAGTTGGACATCTTCGCCACCTTTGATTTTAAAAGACATATTGCGTAAAAAGTCGTTGAACGCTGTCAGTTTTTCCATAGACGGTTTTTCGTGCACACGATATACAAACGGCGCTTCAAGCCAATAAAACTGTTGTGCCACAGTTTCGTTACAGATAAGCATAAACTCCTCTATAATTCCGTGTGCAACGGTAGGTCGGTATTTATAAACATCTATTGGCTTACCTTTATCGTCAAGCACAATCTTAGCCTCGGGAAAGTCAAAATTAATGCTTCCGCGGTTTACTCTTTTCTTCTTCAGGATAGCAGAAAGTTCCGCCATGTGAAAAATTTCTTCCTTTATATATACATACTTATCGGTAAGTTTTTTGTTACCCTCAAGTATAGCAGTAACATCGTCATACGTCATTCGTTCAACAGTTTTTATAATTCCACGCTCAACAGCGTGTGATTTAACATTACCGTTAAAATCTATATCCATAACTACAGAAAGTGTTAATCTGTCCTCTTTAGGATTTAAAGAACATATGCCGTTAGATAGTTCTTTAGGCAGCATAGGCACCACCCTGTCGGCAAGATACACACTTGTTCCTCTTTTGAATGCCTCTTTATCAATTGCGCTCCCCTCACGCACATAATGAGTTACATCTGCAATATGCACGCTTAAAGTGTAACCGTTTTCGTTTTTCTCTACACAAACAGCGTCATCTAAATCTTTAGCATCCGCCCCGTCAATAGTGAATACTTTTTTATTGCGAAAATCAATTCTATCGGAAATTTCTTCCTGTGATATATCGCAGTTTAAAGATTTTGCTTCTTCCAAAACCGCCTTTGGAAAATCCTCGCTTAAATCATACTGCTTCATCACAGACAAAACATCTACACCAGTTTGCGACGGAAATCCCAAAATTTCCGTAACCTCGCCTTCAGGATTGCGAGTGCCGTCGCTCCATTTGGTGATATTAACAACAACCTTGTGCCCGTTTTTGGCATTAAGCGTTTTACTTTTTGGAATAAATATATCGTTTGTAATTTTGGGGTCATCAGGGGTTACAAACGAGAAATTCCGTTCACGCTCAAATTTGCCTACAATAACGCTATTTGAGTGTTCAATAACACGCACAACTTCGCCTTCTCGCTTTTTATCACTTTTACTGTGCGAAATAATGCTTACCAATACGATATCGCCATTCATAGCACCGTGTGTTGCAGACGCTGGAACAAAAACATCATCGCCGTTATCAGGAATTACAAAACCAAATCCACGCTGATTACCTCTGTACTTACCTTTAACAAAGCCGGCGCTAGCGGCAGACACATAACGTCTTTTTTTAGTTTTTACAATTTCACCGCTCTGTTCCAAAGAAGAAAGAATATCCGAAAGCGTATCATAATCGGCTTCAGGAACAGCCAAAAGCGCAGCAATATCAGCAAATGTGCACGGCACATAAGCCTCATCACGTATAAATGCTAATACTTTCTCTTTTCTGTCCATCTTAAAACCTCGCAGAAAAATATATTTCTAATATGATTCCTTTTAACATATAATATTATACTATTTAGCAGTGTCAAGGTCAAGAAAATGACGCTTTTGTAAAGAATTTTTTTGCTTTCGTAAAAATCGCCATTGTGCCCAATATCTTAATACAAATTTGTACAATTATTACAAAGTATTTTTGCTATTTGGAGCACTTTTCACAATTCTGTTTTTTATTAAAAAACGGTCTTGATTTATTTGATTTTTGATTGTATAATGATTATGTATTATAATATTCTTTTTTATTTTACATTAATGTTACAGGAGAAATAATATGAAGTTGAAAAGCGGTTTTACTATAAGAGAAATTGCCGGCGATTACATAGTTGTTCCAACCGGTGACAACTATCTCGATTTTGGTGCGGTTATTTCTTTAAATGAATCAGGCGCATTCCTTTGGAATCAACTTCAACAGCCTAAAAGTGCTGATGAACTCTCTGCAGCATTAGCGGCTGAATATGGCATTGATGCAAGTATTGCTGCTGCCGATACAGTTGATTTTGTAAATCTTTTAAAAGAACACGGATTGATGTGTGATGAGTGATAATATTTCACGCAAATCAATTCAGGACATGGCTCCTGTTATATACGAAATTGTATCCGCAGGCGGCTCTGTTAAACTGGAGGTTAAAGGTGTCAGCATGATGCCTCTGCTGAGGAACGAACGTGACTCCGTTCTTTTAAAAAAAGCAGATAACCTTTCACTTTATGACGTAGTCCTTTTCAAAAGGGCTAACGGCAAAATTGCTCTCCACAGAATTGTGGAAATAAATAACGATACCTACACTATTATAGGTGATAATCAATATAGGTTTGACCGCAATATAAAGCAGGCGGATTTAATCGCAAAAGCGGTTGAATTTCACCGAGGCACAAAACGTATAGGTGAAAACGGCATCAGAAAATTTGGTGCGTTTTGGTATACTACCTATCCGATAAGGAATTTTATCAGAAGGGGATTTTCATGGATAAAAAGGCATTTGCCCGATTGTATTCGCTCTCTAAGAAACAAATTCCGCTGATTATTCTTTTGTGCATTGTCGGTGCGTTGGCTTCAATATGCAGCGTGCGTTTTTCAATAGCATCTAAAAATGTTGTTGATACCGCAGTACAAAGTGTAAGTATATTAAAATCGGTTATCCCTTTGGCAGTACTGCTTATTGTTCAGTTACTGCTGAGTATTGCACACAGTGTGATATATACTATAGCGCACGGTAAGATGCTTATAAGTATGCGTAAAGATTTTTTTAATGCTTCTATGCGTAAAGATTATCTTAGCATCTCATCCTACCACTCAGGCGAGTTGGTTAACCGCATAAACGGTGACACCTCTATAGTATGCAACGCAGTGTTTGACATACTGCCCACTGCATCAACTATCGCCGCAAAAATAGTGTTCGGTTTTATCACGCTCTACAGTCTGGATGAAATCTTTGCTCTTTTTTGTCTGGTGCTTGGTCCGCTTATTCTTTTAACGGCAACCCTGTACAGAAAAAAGATGAAGACTTTACATAAAGAAAGCAGAAAATATGACGGAATGCTTAAATCTTTTATGCAGGAAAGCGTAAGAAATATTCCGATTATAAAATGCTTTCGCGCTGAAAGCAGCATCACTGACCATAGCGAAAATCTACAGAACACTCTGTATAAGATTTCTGTAAAGAAAAACATCATAAGCATATTGGCAACTATCTTCTACTTTGTTACTATGACATCGGGTTACTATATCGCATTGGCATGGGGTGCTTACAAACTTTCACTTGGATTAATGTCTTTCGGCACGTTGGTGGCGATAACGAACCTTGCAGGTCAGATTACTGCACCGTTCAAAACTCTTTCCTCTTTGCTTCCTCAGTATTATTCAATGTCGGCTTCTATGGAACGCCTGACAGAACTGGATAATATCCGGGCGGAAAGCAGCGAAGTAAAGAATCTGCCACGAGTTGAGAGTATTAATATAGAAAATTTAAGTTTTTCTTACGGCGACACACCTGTGTTGGACGGATTCAGTTTAAAGATCAATCAAGGCGAAATGGTTGCTCTTTGCGGTGAATCCGGTATAGGAAAGAGCACTTTGCTCCACCTGCTTACAGGAGTGCTGCATCCCAAGTCCGGCAGAGTCTACGTTAAAACCGCAGACGGCGAAACGGATTTGGACGAAACTACACGAACGGTTTTTTCTTACGTTCCGCAAAGTTCGATGCTTATATCGGGCACTATCGCACAAAACATCTGCTTTACTAAAGAAATTGACGAAGAGCGAATGATGCAATGTGCGAAGATGGCTTGTATAAAAGATTTTATCGATACCTTGCCGGACGGTGCAAATACCGTTTTGGGAGAAGAAGGAGGCGGTTTGTCGGGAGGGCAGATACAGCGATTGGCAATTGCCAGGGCATTGTATTGCAAAACTGATGTATTGCTGTTAGACGAGGCAACAAGCGCAATTGATGAAGAGACAGAACAAAAAGTACTCTCTAACATTCGCAAACTGGGTGCTACCTGCATTGTAGTAACCCACAGAAGCACAGCTATTGCAATGTGTGACAAAGCATATTACATATAGTACGGTGATGCTTCGCTTACAGCGGCACATACACCGCTAAATTTTTCAGACATCTTTGTATAATAAAAAAATTATATATTTTTCAAGGAGGACTAAAAATGAAAAAAGTTTTAGTGTGTGCATTAGCGGCATTATTCTTAATGGCTACATGCTTAACCGCTTTTGCAGAACCCGTAACAACTACTGCTTATGTTGATGATAAGCTCGTAGTAACCACAACTGTTACTGATGCTACTAACGGCGATATGCTTACATATCTCGCATATGAAGGCGATGCTGCTGCAGCACCTGCTAGCGATGACGATATCGTTTACATCGACCAGCAGACATTCGTGGAAGGTAAGACAACAACATTCTCTTACACAACTGATAAAGACGCTTGGGTAGGTACTGTTGTTAAATCTGGTTCAAGTGCAGCAGATGTTGAAACATATGTTACAACACTTGAGGGCCGTAACATTACAGTTACAGTTAACGATGGTGACACAGTTACTACAAAGAATTACACTCTCCCCAGTCAGAATGCTGGTACTTATGTAACCGATATTGCTGTTGCAAACGTAGAAATTGATACCGTTACTGTTAATGATGCTGTTGCTAGTGAAGTTGCTGACGTACAAAACGGTAAAATCGTTATTGTAGATAACGGTTTAGCAGATGATGCTGTTATCGTTATTACCATGAAAGTACCTGATACCTTTGATCCTGCAGTTTCATTAGGAAAAGGTAAATCTTTCGTAACTAAAGACGCTGAAGATAAAGACGTTGAAAAACTTACTGTTTTCGGTGAAGTTAAAACTGACGTTGCTGAAGCATCGGGCAACTGGGGTGGTATCCTCATTACCAAAGTTGCCGATTCTGCTACAGAAGACAATTTCAAAATTGGTGCTGCTAACGTAACAGATTACGCAGCAAAAGCAAGAGCCGGCGAAGCAAACGTTTATACATTTGCAGTTCAGTTAGTTAACTATGGTGCTTTAGAATTAACAACTGCTCCTCTTTGGGCACGTGTATATTCAGTAGACGCTAACGGTGACTATGCTTACGGCGCCCCCATTGCTTTCAACGAAGTTGTTGCTGACTAATTAAAAATTTAACAGGAGGTTATTAATCATGAAATCATATGTTAAACCTGCTCTCGAAGTTATCAGCATGAAAACATCTGAGAACATTGCAGACAATCTCATCAAAACAATCTATACACAGATGACAACCGGTGCCGGTTATTCTTATACATCTACTGATGTAGCATACGATGAAAGCGCAGATATGGGCGCTACTCTCTCCTAATCGATGAGATATATCATTGCCGAACTCGGTATAGAATTAAATCTTAAATATGATTATGCGAACCGCCGAATGAAGGATTATAAATCCGAGTTCGGCGGAACTCATATACGGATAAATATTGAAGAGGATAACGCTATTGTTTTGCCTGAGTATACCGAGCAAATTCCTTATCAGTTTAAAAACTACTGGCTTAAATTTGCCGACGACAGTTTTGGTGCGTTCCGTACATTGGTAAATTCGGATTATATAATCTTTTTTGCAAGGTGGAACAAAGACGCTACAGAGGCAACCATAAAAATGGCTGATGTAACACGTTTCGGTGGCAAAAGAATGGAACTGCGAGAGTTTTCGTATGTTGGTGAAGTGCTGCGATTTATGTTGCCTTTTCATAACCGTATGGTTCTTCACAGTTCTGCATTAGCGCTTGATAATCACGGCGTGGCATTCTCGGCAGTATCAGGTACGGGCAAATCCACCCATGCAAACGCTTGGAAAAGGTTATTCCCCGACTGTATCGCCATAAACGACGATGCGCCTGTTGTATATAATAACGGCAGCGGGTTTCGTCTGTATGGTCAGCCCTGGAGTGGAAAAACTGCTATTAATGCAAACATTTCTGCACCGCTTGATGCAATAGTATGCCTCTATCAGGACAAAACAAACCATATAGAGCAAATCCCACCGAGAAAGTCCTTTCCGTTCTTGCTGGACGGCACTGTACCTACTCCGCTTAATGAGCGTGAAGAACGCAAAATTTCAATTCTATCCGACGTAATTTCTAACACCAAAATTTATATGCTTGGCTGTCTTCCCGATAATGAAGCCGCCATCATATGCAAAGAAAAAATCTGGAAAGAGATGTGAATCATATGATAAAAAGAATTATTTCTTCAATTTTACTTATAACAGTTGCAATGTTCAGTTGCGTTACTGCCTTTGCCGCTGATATAAACCTTTCCGATATCGACAGTTCACACTGGGCTTATGCGGCGGTTGCTGAACTGGTTTCCAAAAAAACTGTAAACGGATATCCTGACGGTACTTTTCGTCCTAACGGCATTGTAACCTATGCCGAGTTTGAAAAGATGATTACCGGCGAATGGAAAGATAACCCCGCACCTATCAACCGTGAAGCAGCACTTGATATGCTTTGGTCATACAGCGGCAAGCCTGAAAATTATAGCGCACCCGGCATCATTACAAAACAGATGTCAAATGCAAAGGCGGCAGCATGGGGCTATGCTACAGGTCTTATGCAGGGTAACGACGGAATTAATCTCCGTCCTGACGACACCCTTACAAGAGCAGAAGCATCTACCCTTATTGTTCGTTCAACAAAGTCTGTATCAGGCGATTTTTCATTTGCTGCAAACGCATCTGATGATGTGCTTAACCTTATATGGGATACATACGATATATTCGACAGCGAATACGTACCCACTGAAACTGTAACTGCTGACGAACTCTGGAATGCAACCAAGAAACTCGGAAACATCAAAAATTCTGATATCAAAGTTACCGATGCAACTGTTGAAGACGCTGCAACACTTCTATTGTACGCAGCATTGTTCCAGTCAGGAAAATCCACAACAGTTTCTTCTATCGAAGGAGTAACAGATAAATACGGCACAATCGCTAAAATCTATGCCGCTTACGGTTATGAAAACGGAGTTATGCTTCCCGCTGAGGCTTCAAAGCCCGCAACAAAGCGCGACATCGCTCTTATCCTTATACAGGCAGACGATTTAATCGGCAGAAACGGCATTAAACTTAACAAAAACTTTGCTGAATATCCTGCCAACTACAAAGACTACGCTTTCCTCGAGGAAGGTGTTCCAATGGCGGCATATGCCACACCTTTTGACAACGGTGCTAAACCCGTTGACTACTATGACTTTGTAGACAATTTCAAATATGTATTTGAAACTTTTGTTGGCGAAATGGAGAAAAAATGCGGATACGGTGTTGTAGATTTTACACTTATCCCCTCTTTAGTAAGCGAAAATATCAAATCAGAAGCAATCTTAAGAGTTAAGTGCACACTTAACGGTGCAAATGCATATGACATATTCGGCGCAGGCTACGAAAATGCCGGCAGCGAATTCTATATGGATATACACACAGGCGAGCCTGTAATGAACGTATTTATTCCTACAGACATTGCTAAAGTAGGCAAATTCGTTTGCAATCAGTAATTTAATTAACAATTTAAAAACCTCGGTGAATTTCACCGAGGTTTTTTGTTATTCTGTTTTTAATAACTCCTGCTCAAGTGCTATTGCAATCTGGTCAGGGCACGATGTACCTCTGCCTCTGCAATCTGTACCACGCAGTTTTTGAATTGTTTCACGTGCGTCGGCACCTTTTAAAAGTGCACATATACCGCCAAGATTACCTGAACAGCCGCCCACAACATTTATTTCTTCTATTTTGCCGCTGCTATCAACCTCTACTTGTATCTTTTGTGAGCATACACCCTTTGGATAATACACGCCCATTAGTCATTCTCCTTTTTGTTGTCATTTATTATAACGATTTTTCCGTCTGCGCAATCAATGGTTATCTTATCTCCCTCGCTTACATTGCCCGAAAGCATCTCGTCAGACACCAAATCTTCCACCTGCGACTGTATTGCACGTCTTAGCGGTCTTGCACCGTATACGGGGTCATAGCCCGCATCTGCAAGGTGCGCAACGGCAACATCTGTAGCATCAGCAGTTATACCTATTGTTTCAAGGCGATTTTTAAGGTTTTTAAGCATGATTTTAGTGATATCCTCAATGTTTTCTCTCGAGAGTTTTTTAAACACTATAATCTCGTCTATGCGGTTTAAAAGTTCTGGGCGAAATGCCTTTTTAAGTTCTCCAAGAACAGAGGATTTAATTTTTTCGTAATCGTCATTATCGGTGCTTTCGCTGCCAAAGCCGAGCGAGGTTGTTTTATCTGTAATAAGTCTTGCGCCGATATTGGATGTCATTATAATAACGGTGTTTTTAAAATCAACTCTTCTGCCTTGTGAATCTGTTAAAATGCCGTCCTCTAAAATCTGCAACAAGATATTAAACACATCGGGGTGCGCTTTTTCAATCTCATCAAAAAGCACTACCGAATACGGCTTTCTTCTTACCTTCTCGGTAAGTTGACCGCCCTCGTCATAACCAACAAATCCGGGTGGTGAGCCCACAAGTCTTGACACATTGTGTTTGTCCATATATTCGCTCATATCAACCCTTATAACGGCATTTTCGTCGCCAAACACAGTTTCTGCCACGGCTTTGCAGAGTTCTGTTTTACCAACACCCGTAGGGCCTAAGAATATAAACGAGCCTGTAGGACGTTTAGGGTCTTTAAGACCGGTTCTGCCACGACGGATTGCTTTAGAAACAGCAACTACTGCCTCGTCCTGCCCTACCACACGTTCATGCAGAATATTTTCCATATTCTTTAAACGTTCCTGCTCTTCTTCGGCAAGTTTTTTAACCGGAATTCCCGTCCATGAAGCGATTATATCACAAATCTCCTCTGCACCAACAGTAAGGTCTGCCTCACTACTTTGCTTATTCCAACCGTTTTTGCGCTGTTCGAGTTCCTTTTTAAGTTCCTCTACTCTGTCACGCAGTTGTGCGGCTTTTTCAAATTCCTCGTTTTCTATGGCAACTTTTTTTGCGGCATCTGTCTGTGCAATTTCTGCCTCTATCTCTTTTACTTCTGGGGGCGCAGTATATGCCTTCATTCTTATTTTAGACGACGCTTCGTCTATAAGGTCAATCGCTTTGTCGGGCAAAAATCTGTCTGTAATATAGCGTTGCGACAGTTTTGCAGCACTTACAACAGCCTCATCTGTTATGCGAACTTTGTGATGCGCCTCATACTTATCACGTATTCCCATAAGTATAGAGATAGTTTCGTCAACTGTCGGCTCACCTACAGTAATTGGTTGAAATCTGCGTTCAAGTGCAGAATCTTTTTCGATATTCTTTCTGTATTCGTCCAAGGTGGTTGCGCCTATAACCTGCAGTTCACCACGGGCAAGCAGCGGTTTCAAAATATTTGCCGCATCCATTGCCCCCTCTGCCGCACCTGCACCAATAAGTGTATGCACTTCGTCTATAAAGAGGATTATATCACTGCTTTTTTTAGCGCTGTCGAGCGCTTTTCTTATTCGATCTTCAAACTCACCTCTATATTTTGTTCCTGCAACCATTGATGCAAGGTCTAACGAAAATATCTTTTTACCCTTTAAAGTTTCGGGTACTTCGCCAGATACAATTTTTTGTGCCAATCCCTCGGCAATGGCTGTTTTACCAACGCCTGGTTCACCGATTAAGCACGGGTTATTTTTTGTTCTTCGTGAAAGTATCTGTATAACACGCTCAATCTCTTTATCTCTTCCGACGATTGGATCAAACTTACCGTCTGCCGCCATTTTTGTAAGGTCGCTTCCAAACGGCTCTAAATCTTTAAGATTACCGCTTGATTTTTCGCTTGCATCAGGCGCAGATGCACCGCCGAACATCTTACGTGCAATAACATTGGGATCTGCCTGCTGAGTCCTTATAAGTGACGCCGCAACACTTTCGCCCTCACGCAGTATTGCCATTAATATGTGTTCGGGGAATATAAACTGTGCACCGGTGCGCTGTGACTCGCTATAACTGAGTTCAATAACTGTTTTTGTTCTGGGTGTAAGCGGAAGCATACCATCGGGTACTTTGCCGCTTATAGTAAGGTTTTGTTCGTCTTTTATATTTTCTATTATATAATCATATGTGATTCCTTCGTCAAGAAGTACCTCACACGCTTTTGAAGTACCCTCTTTAACAAGAGCGGCAAGCAGATGCTCTGTACCGACAAAATTATGACCGAGTTCTGTTGCAATTTCCTGAGAAAGTCTGAGTACATTGCGTGATTTATCTGTAAATCTGCTGTTCATATATTATTCCTCCTTTTTATTAAGTAAGGTTTTAATTACCTCGGCGCGCTTTACATCGCGTTCCTCGCCTGTTTCTGTGCCCGTCTCCATAATATGCGCAGGTCTGGTAACTACCATAATTTCATTTAGTGTACTTGCCGATACATTTTCTATTATTCCCAAAGATGCACCAAAACGTACATTGGAAAGTAACCCCGTAAGTTCTTCGGTACTTATTTTTTTTGCATATTTCATAATCCCGTAAGAACGCATTATTTTATCTTCTAAAGAAACGCCCTTATCCTTTGCAATGCGTCTGCGTACCTCACGCTCTTTAGCAATAATCTGATTAACCACATCTGTTACATTCTGTGCAAGTTCTGTTTCGGATTTACCGAGAGTGGTCTGGTTGGAAATCTGGAAAACATAACCACTGGATTTTGTGCCCTCGCCATACATACCTCGCACGGTAACGCCGAGTTTGCCGACTGCCGCAAACAGATTGTCTGCCATACGTGCCATACAAAGTGCCGGCAGATGCAGCATAAACGATAATCGCATACCCGTACCTACGTTTGTGGGACATGCCGTTAAGTGGCCGTATTTTCTGTGAAATGCATACTGTACAGTTTCGCCAAGGAAGTCGTCTATCTTGCTGATTAGGTTATATGCCTTTTCGCTTTCTTCACCTGCATATATGCATTGCAGACGGATATGGTCTTCCTCGTTTATCATAATGGCAACGGCTTCGTCTTCGCTTAAAAACACCGCTTTTTTTGCAGGTTCTTTAAGCATTTGTGGGCTTATAAAGTGTTCTTCCATAAGTCGCTGACGCTCAACATCGGTTATATCGCTTAAACGGATAAGCCTGAATTTATAGTTGAGTTTGGAAAGCGCATCTTCAACAGTTGAAATAACCTTTTGTGCGTCTTCGTCACTCATACAGTTAGGAAAAGGAATACCTTTTAAATTTCTGGCAAGACGTACACGTGTACTTAAAACAATATCGTCCTGAAAACCTTCTCCGCAGTACCATTTAGCCATCTGCCCTCTCCCCTTTCTCGAGCGCTTTTATGCTGTCACGAAGTTTTGCCGCATCTTCGTACTTTTCTTCTAAAATTGCTTTTTGCAGTTCGGATTTCAACTTGCTGATTTCGTTCTGCTTTTTAATTTCTTCGCTATCGGGACCGGAGATTTTTCCGTTATGAACGATAGCGCCCTGTGTACGTTGCATCATAGTTTCTACTGCCTCGGCAAAAACATCATAACATTTATCGCATCCTAAAAGCCCGGTTGAATTAAATCTTTTAAAATCTATGCCGCATTCAGGACATTTTAACATATTATCAACAGCCGGTTTTTTACCTGACAACGCAAAAAACTGATTTATTATACTGTTTACATTCATTCCGTCTCCAAATATGTCAGAATATTTTTCTGCAAAACCGAGTTCGTGTGCACATTCGCTGCAAAGGTGCATTTCGGTAGTTTTGCCGTTAGAAACGGTTTTACAATGGAAAGTTGCTTCTTTATTATTACAATGAGTACATAACATAAAAATCACTCCTTATATCAGATTAATAAGAATATTTTTAAATATGGTAGAACGTATACGGTTTTTAAATTCACCGTCGTTAATCTCACGCAGGGCGCTGCTACCGCAAGATGCAAGCATAAGTTTTGCCTCCCTGGCAGTGATGATTTCGCTTCCGTAAAGATTTTTTACAATCGCCTCCATAGTCATAATATCAAGATTATCACCAATGCTATTGAGCACGTGCATTATAATATTGTTACCGCTGTCACGGCTGACACGTGTAATCTTGATATACCCGCCGCCACCTCTGCGGCTTTCTACACTGTAACCGCGCTCTGTGGTAAAACGGGTTGATATTACGTAATTAATCTGCGATGGCACACATTTAAAATAGTTTGCCAGTTCATTACGCTTTAATTCTATACTTTCGTCCTCGGCAAGCATATCTCTTATAAAGCGCTCTATTGTATCACTTATCTTCATACTTACCACCTCTTTTCTGACATTTGACTAAAAACATCAAATTTTGACTTTGACTATCTTTGACTTTCAACCGCATTATACAACTCTTTTTCCTTTTTGTCAAGCACTATTTTAAATTTTTTCTTAAAAAACGTGTAATTTTTTCAATTCAAAATTTGTGAAAAATGCAGAAAATTTTTTTACATAAAATTACAAA
>JAFSCF010000018.1 GCA_017436905.1 Clostridia bacterium
CCAGTTCTTGCTGATTCATAAATAGCATCAAGTATTTTCATGATAATCACACCATCTTCGGCTGGAGCAATGCACTTTGTACCATTCTTCACACAATCAACAAAGTGTGTTATTTCCGCCAGGAACGTCGGAACGCTGTATTTATATTCTTTCGTCATTGGAGTAACATCAGCCAAAAATCCATTCATCTCAGTATATAATTTCATATCGTCATCAGAAAGAAGCATACCGCCTTTATCTCCAAAAAGTTGTTTATATCCGGTTGCCTCGCCGTTGAGACTGTAACTTGTTTCAAGGTGTGTAACTGCACCATTGTCGTAACGGATAAGAGCAGTTCCGAGATCTTCTACGTCAAATATGTCTTCAACCCTTGCATCATCAGGTTTCCATTCTACACCTGTTTTTATGTTAGGTCTGTTTTTAAGTTTATCAAATGTGGCTGCATAAACAGAAACCGGTTTCGGATTTCCCATTAAATATCTTGTATGATCAATTACATGAACACCAAGATCTATAACAGGACCGCCGCCGGAAAGTTTTTTGTTTATAAACCAACCTCCGGGTGCACCGTGTCGTCTTATATATGTCGCTTTTGAGTAGTAAATATCACCCATATAGCCGTTATCGATAAAATCCATTGCGATATGGCTTGTGTCAGAAAAACGCATTGTAAAGCCAATCATCAAAAGTTTGCCCATTTTATCGGCAACTTCTTTCATTTTGATAGCTTCTGCAGTGCTATATGCCATAGGCTTCTCACAAAGTACGTGCAAGCCTGCCTCCAGTGCTTTAATTGTGCACTCTGCATGGTTGCAGTTCCATACACAAACAGAAACTGCATCCAGCTCAACGCTTTTGAGCATTTCGTCAACAGATTCGAATGTTTTCTTAATTCCGAATTTCTCAGCAGTTTTTTTAAGACGAACGGGATTAATGTCGCAGAGTGCAACAACTTCTGCATCTTCGACTTGCAAATAGTGTTCAATATGTACGTTTGCCATACCTCCCGCGCCAATTACACCAATTCTTACTTTATCCATTTTACATTCCTCCTTAGATTAAACGAAATAATCCAAACTTCAATTTTCAAATATGGATTTCTGCTTTTGATTTGTTAAAATACTTGAAATTACGCCGTTTCTAACGAATCCAGATTGTGCTGTTTCGACTAGTTATTAGCAATAATGTTTCTTAAGAAATCTGCCGCAATGGTAATATCCTTCGCAGGGTATTCACCAACTTCACGCTCGATTGTCAAGAAACCTTTGTAGCCTATGTCCTCCAATGCTTTAAGATAAGCAGGAAAATCCACACTTCCTTTGCCCAAAGGCACTTCTTGAAAATACTTGACACCTTTAAACTCTTCGGGAACAGGATGGACTACACTGTAGATATATTCAGGATTACCCTTGGTAAACATTACACCATCCTTTGCATGAGTGTGAACTATGTAATCCTTTAAGTTATAAACAGCCTGAACAGGATCATCACCAGTAACCATAACCAGATTTGCAGGGTCTAAATTAACCGCAACACCCGTCGAATTCAAACTGTCAAGAAAACCTTTAAGAACAGCAGATGTTTCGGGACCTGTTTCAATAGCAAAATGTGAACCTATGGAGTCTGCATATCTTGAAAGTTCAAAACATGCCTCTTGCATAATTTTGTATCTGTCATGGTTGGGGTCTTCAGGAACAACACCTATGTGTGTTGTAACGATATCAGATTCCAATTCTTTTGCCAACTCCATAATGCGTTTTGATCTTTCAATAAGTTCAGGATTTAACTCCTTATTACCAAATCCGTGTCCAAGGTCACCGCAAATAGCAGAGAATACCATACCATTATCTTTTACAAATTTCAGCATTTCTTTGCGCTTTGCAGTTGAAAGATTCTCAGGAGCATTCTCGCCTTTGACACAGTACATCTGGACACCTGCAAACTTTAAATCAGCGGATTTCTTGATTGCTTCAAATGTTTCACATCTAAAGGAATCAAGAACCGTACCAATAGGAAAATTATACATTTTAAATACCTCCAATATATAAATATTGTTTTATTTATTTTTATTATATAACAAAATTATATAACAAAAAACACAAATGTAAATAAACAATTTTGCTCATTATCAGCATTATATTGCACTGTGAGGTGAACGGTATACAAAACGCAGTACATAAGATGTATGAGAGCATTCTTTGTGCGGTTACCGACTTGTCTTATAGAGCATCATTAGTTTTTACTCTGTTACCACACCTTTTTTTAATATTATATTTGCATATAATGCACTTTCACCTGTCATCACTACTGCATACGCTTTTTTAGCACGTTCATAAAATTCAAAACGTTCAATCTGAACTAATTTCTCATCAGTGTAAGGCTTAATAATTCGAGTATACTCGTCCCATATAGGAGTTTCTACTGTGTCGCCGGGGGTTTTTGCCATTATATATGCAGGTTTTTGATATGTATCAAGAGGAAACAATTTTAATATCGCTTCAAGTAAATCGCATACTCCGTGTCCGTCGCACCTTAGACATTTACTATTCACACTTGCTCCCGGAAAATTGCCGTCACCAATTACAATTTCATCTCCATGCCCCATTTCCATTAAAACTTTTATCAATTCTGGTGAAATTATACTTGGTATTCCTTTTAACATTTAAATCAATCCTTTCATTACACACCGCTATATGCACTAAATCCGCCATCAACTGGAATTACAACTCCATTTACAAAACTTGATGCATCTTTGCAAAGTAAGAACAATAATGCACCAATAAGTTCCTCAGATCTACCGAATCTGCCCATAGGTGTGCTGTTTAAAATCTTATCTGTTCTCGGTGTTGGTGTGCCATCTTCGTTAAAAAGAAGTTTTTCGTTCTGCTTGGTAACAAAGAATCCGGGAGCAATCGCATTACAGCGGATATTTGTTTTGGAAAAGTGAACTGCAAGCCACTGTGTAAAGTTTGAAATAGCGGCTTTTGCTCCTGAATATGCAGGGATTTTTGTAAGAGGTGTGTATGCATTCATACTGGAAATATTGATGATGCTTGCATCGTCTTTTTCCACCATATCCATAGCAAAAACCTGTGTAGGAATAAGCGTACCGAGGAAGTTTAAGTTAAATACAAACTCAACACCTGACTTATCTAGGTCAAAGAATGTTTTCATCTTACCCATATCTTCTGCGTTAAAGTATTCATCATCTGTAGTTGCTCTTGGATTGTTACCGCCTGCACCATTGATTAAAATATCGCAAGTACCGAAGTCTGCAAGAATTTTTTTGTGGGCTTCTTCCATACTTTCTTTATCAAGCACATTACAACCATACGCTTTCGCAATACCGCCATCAGCAACAATTTTTTCAGCATAAGCAGATGCCGCTTCTTCATTCGAATCCAAAAGAGCAATTTTAGCACCCGTCTTTGCAAGTGCTTCTGCAAACATCGAGCAGAGTATTCCCCCTGCACCGGTTACTACTACAACTTTATCTTCAAGATTTATTTCAAATGGTAATTTCATTTTGCTGCTCCTTTTTCTAATGTTTCCCATATACCTGCCATATACATAGCACCTAATGCTCTATCGTATAAGCCATATCCGGGTTTACCTGTTTCTCCCCATATCATTCTGCCGTGGTCAGGACGGAGATAACCTTTGAAGCCTGTATCGTGGTACGCCTTTAAGATTTCAACAACATCTAATGAACCACACTCGGAAAGATGTCCGCTTTCTTCAAAGGAACCATCCTCTAAAATTTTGATATTTCTTACATGAGCAAAGTGAATTCTGCCCATCGCACCATATTTACGTACCATAGCAGTATAGTCATTGAATTTGGCGCAACCAAGACTTCCGCTGCAAAGAGTTAATCCGTGATGAACATCATCATAAAGACTCAAGAATCTGTCTATATTAGCCTCTGTAGTAA
Organism: Clostridia bacterium; assembly: GCA_017436905.1. Lineage (GTDB taxonomy): Bacteria > Bacillota > Clostridia > UMGS1810 > UMGS1810 > SIG455. The sequence continues at coordinate 3,935 of JAFSCF010000018.1, forward strand.
TAATTCTCGGAATACCGAAGATAGGCCATGGCGGATCATCGGGATGAATTGCCATATTGACATCACACTCCACCGCTACGGGCATAATTTCGTTAATGAAATATGAGAGGTTATCCCACAGACCTTCCTCGCCTATTTTCTTATACTCTTCGATAAGACCTGACATTTCATCAGGTGTGTATGATGCATCCCAACCTGGGAGTGTCATTTTTGTAGGATCCATCTTGTCCACATCTTCTTTATAGTAAACAAGTGCATTTGAACCATCTGGAAGAGGTTGATCAAGACGTGAACGTGTCCAGTCAAACACCGGCATAAAATTATAGCAGATGCATTTAACTCCTGCCTTTGCCAGACGTCTTATATTTTCTTTATAGTTATCTATGTAGAACTGATAGTTACCACGTTTAAGTTTAATATCCTCGTGAACGGGAACGCTTTCGATTACCTCCATTTCCAATCCTTTAGCATTAACTGCGGCTTTCATTTTGTCTATCTCTTCTTGCGGCCATACCTCACCTACAGGAACAGAATATACAGCAGTTACAACGCCTGTCATACATGGTATCTGACGGATATAGTCAAGACTTATGCTGTCGCTCTCTCCATACCAACGAAATGTCATTTTCATATTATCTCTCCTTTAGCCGTCATAACTTTTTTAATATTGATATCTTCATCCAAAATTAGGATATCAGCATCATAACCTACGCACAACTTACCTTTTTTATCAAGTTTCATTATACGTGCAGGAACTTCGGTTATCATCTTAATTGCCGAAGGCATCGGGATTCCTGCTTTCTTAACGCAGGTTCGAACAAGGACATCAGTAGTTGCGATGCTTCCTGCAAATGCACTTCGGTCAGCAAGCTTTGCCACACCATCTTCTATTATGTATGGCATATTGCCATTTTCACAAGTTTCACTTTCTACGTTATCCATACCGCCATGACGTATGGCATCTGTAACTAAACACATATTCTCATCGCTTTTAATTTTATAAATTAACGAAATAAGTTCCGGAGGAAGATGACAGCCATCAGTTATTGTTTCGACATCAATATCATCATAGAAATATGCTGTTTCTATTACACCAAGTATGCGAAATCCACTTTTTCTTGTAATAGTAGAAGTACATGAATACAAATGAGTAATGAGTTTCATTCCGTTTTCATAAGCAGATTTGATATGACTATACTCTGCATCAGTATGACCTGCAGACGCAATAATGCCTTTTTCTATTAAAAAGTTTAAAAACTTATTACTATTGGGAAGTTCAGGCGCATAACTCCAACGTTTTATAATATCTCCGCAATCGTTATACAGTTTAGTATATTCGTTTTCATCGGGAGTACGTATAAATTCCGGGTCTTGTGCACCGCTTTGTTTAGGCGAAAAATACGGTCCTTCAAGATGCACTCCATAAATATGCGGAAGCACTTCGTCGTTGTCTTTATATTTTCTGAGCGTTTCCAAAGCATTTACGGTTTTGCTGTAATCATATGCGGAAATAGTGGGATAAATAGTAGTTGTTCCATGTTCAAAATGAATGTTTGCCGCATTTTTGACAGCCTCAAAAGTTGCGTCAACAAACTCATATCCGCCGCCGCCATGAACGTGGATATCTATAAATCCAGGTGACACATAATTTCCATTAGCATCAATTTCTTCATCAAAAAAGAGTTCATCATTGGTCACAGCCGTTATTTTACCATTTTCTATGTAAAGATATTTTTCAACAATTCCCTCAGACAAAATCAATTTTCCGTTTATAATTCTTGTAATCATAACAGTTTTTCACCACTATCAGCATCGCAGTACATAATAGCGTTATTATGATTCCTCATAATTGTTGCAGGAAGGTCTTCGTTTATATCATTGTTTACTGTTTTATATACCGCTTCTGATTTTGTTTTTGCAGGGACTGTGCAGAAAAGGTAATCGGCATTGAATAATGTGGGAACGGTAAGTGTAAGTGCATATTTTGGCACATCATCAATTTTTTCAAAACATCCGTCATTTACCTGTTGCTGACGGCACACATCATCAAGTGCAACTTTTTTAATAATTTCACTATCATTAAAATCAGCAACCCAAGGATCATTAAACGCAATATGTCCGTTTTCTCCAATACCAAGGCAAACTATATCAATAGGATTTTCCTTAATGAGTTTTGTATATCTTTCACACGTTTCTTCTGCACTTTCACCTTTTGCATAAATATAGTTCACGCTTTTAAAAGCAAGTTTTGAAAAAATTCTGTCCTTTAAAAAGTTCCCAAATCCTTGAGGTGCATCTGCAGATAATCCTATATACTCATCCATATGAAATGCGTTAACTTTTCCCCAGTCTATACCCTCTGCTTCAACCAAAGTAGCAAGAGTTTCGTTCTGCGACGGAGCTGCCGCAAAAATCATATTAAGTCCACCTTTTTCGGAAATAATTTCCTTAATTTTTTCAGCAACAGCACATCCTGCCGCCTTGCCCATTTCATCTCTTGTATCAAATATTTTTACAACAAGTTTATCTTTTAATATTTCCTTGATTGATGCCATTTATGGTCTCCTCGCTTTACTTTATAGACATTTTAATGAGTTCCTTTAGTCCGGTCATGCAAACACAACTTGCTTCATATCCATTTTCAGATATTGCGCTTCCTTTAGGATTAGCCAAAGTTTCATCATCTATTTTTTCCGTACCTGGTATGCGATAGTGAGTTTCAAGCATTACATCACCTTCATACCCGATAGCATACAATCTTTTAAAAATCCCTTGATAATCCACCATACCTTTTCCTACACATTCGCCAACAGCACCGTTGGATGTTTGCACGGCATCCTTTATATGAATATGGCAAAAAATATTCTTAATAAATTCAAATCCATCCGGATAAGGAACCTCTTCTGAACAATATATATTATTTCCGGGGTCATAAAGAGCTTTAAAATACGGCTTGTTAAATAAATTTACAAGTTCTGCAATATCTTTACAACATGAGGAGTTAGTTGTAGGCTCTGATTCAATGGCAATAGTAATCCCTGTCTTTTCACATAATTCATATGGTTTTTGATAAGCTTCAAGTATCATATCACGCGTAACATTGCCGTTTTTTAAAAAATCAAAACACCTTATTTTACTTGCTCCCAAAACACAACTGTATTCAATCAATTTCTTAAAACATTCTTCCTGTTTTGCAATGTTTTCCATACTGTACTCGCATTTAAACATAGGCGATGAAATAGCCGTTATAGCAATGCCATATTCATCGGAAAGGCTTTTAAGCCTTTTTATATCATCGTTATTGTAATCAAAGGGACCCTTTTCCCATGCAGATCGCAATTCCACACAATCAAGTTCAAACTTTTTTGCAAAATCGAGCGCCTCTTTAAAATCCTGAGAAACCTCATCTGTTATAACACCTAAACGCATTTATATTCTCCTATTACGCATATTTTCATCTATTTCTGACATATTTTTATTCAAAAAGATTTTTTATTCATTTCTGTAATTTGATGGTCTTATCCCAGTGCTTTCAAAAAAAGCCCTTGAAAAATAGTGTACAGTTTTAAATCCAGTAGCAATAGCTATTTGTGAAACATTCATATCAGAATAACATAAAAGTTCTTTTGCTTTTTCTATTCTGCTTTCTCTAATGAATTTCATAGGCGTGCACTGAGTTATTTTTTTAAATTTTCTTAAAAAATAGTTTTTTTCAAAACCGGCAATTTCAGCCAACGTGTCTAAAGAAATATCTTCTGCAAGATTTTCATGTATATAAATTAAAACCTTATCTATTTCCGGAGAAGACTTTCCGATATCGTCAGATGCCTTAGTTCGCAAATTTTTATTAGCTCTAAGTAAATACGTAAGCATTAACTCTAAGTTAGCACTTACGATTTCCGTGAATAAAGGTTCTTTTATTAAAGCTTCCCTGTAAGCAGACATAAGAAGAGATTTGATAGGGTATTTTCGTACAGACATATAAAATGGCAAACTACTTATGAGTTCTTCTGTTTCATTGTCTACGTCAAATTTAATTTCGATAGTCTTTAAAGGACTGTCACCACAATTAGAAAATGCATGGTTAACGCACGGAGATATCATATAAATATCTCCTGCTTTCATATTAAAATGTGTGTCACCAATTTTAATATTTCCTATACCTTCGTCTACATAAATATAGTGAAAAAAATTATGATTATGTTCCAGAATTGCGCTATTTTTGAGATAAGTACACAATTCTATCCAAGTAACTTTGGTTTCTCTTAAATTCATAATTTAATCCCTCATTAATCATGTGTTTTCTTAAACATTAAAGCAAAATTATATGTTTGCTAAACGATGTGCACGTTCACACTCTAAATAATCATCAAGAGATATAATTTCAAATTCAGACAATATATCTGATATAGTTATATCAGATATATTGCAGGCAAGTAAAACAGAACCTACAAATCCAGGATCATACACTGTAAGCGCATCTTTATATTTATTTTTAGCCGCCTTAATTTTTTCCCAGTTAAAATCAATGTGACAGATTTCATAATCAAGATTTACAGTTGCACTCGCGTGATCCGTATAATTGGTAGAGGATGCAATTACATCTCCGTATGGATTCATAATATAGCAGGGCATACAAGGCATACCATTAACAGAACTTATAAGATAACTACGACAAGTATATGCCCATTGTGCCAACCTATTTAAACCACCATGATAACTAGATGAAAATACTATAAGATCAGGTTTTTGAGATTTATATCTATACAGCAATTCATCAAAATTCAAGTCAAAACAAATAGCGGAAGCAACTTTTCCAAAATCCAACTCGACAAGTTTGGCATCCGTACCATAATTTATATCTGATTCTACAAACTCCCCAGTCATTGTATGATTTTTATCGTAATTTCCGCGAACTTCCCCATTACGATCTATATATACAATAGAATTACGATATGGCTTCTCATTAGGTGAACCGACATAACGCATTGCACCGTATGCTATATTTACGTTGTTTTCAATGGCAAAAGGCTTTAAAAAATCCACAAAACTATTTTTTAAATACTTGCAGTATTCCTTCAATTCTTCCTTCAAATCTTCTTTCGTATTCGAATAATAGTTATTTGCACATTCAGGAAAAACAATCAAATCCGGCTTATCAGGAAGAACAGCTTCTATTTGATTTTTTAGCCGCGTTTTCATCTCTTTCTCGTAAATCGTAAAATTTTTTGGTACAGAACTAAAATCAGGCGCCAGTGCACCTATTGTGCTCAATGTTACAAAATTAGACATATGCAATCCTCACTTTATATTCATTGCTATTTGAAAAAATTAATACAACAATTTAGAAACTTGTTCTAAATTGTTGTATTAATATTATTTACATTAAATTCTCTTTTTTAACAAAAGTTCTGCCATATCCATAGATTTTGCTGCATCCTCAATAGTACAAAGCGGTTTTGTACCATTAAGCAAGCAATTAATAAAATCAACATCTTCTGCTTTGTAGCCATAGTAGTGAGAATTCTTGTCACTGCCAGCAAATTCAACTGCATCCAAGTATTCAATTCTTGATTCTTGAACACCCGCTGACGCCGCTGAATACATAGAGCCTCCGGTGTTGTAATGAATTTCGGCACCACACTTCATATTACCAAAGCCAAGATTGATGTATGCACTTGCATTAGGACCATGAATTTCAAAATCATGAAAACGAGCCGCTGTCTGATAGTTTGCACGCAATGTACCTATAATTCCGTTTTCAAAACGAACAATACTGCACCATGCATTGTCCACTGGTGCATTGTTGCTCTGAACAACAGTTGCAACATCCTTAGGTTCAGAACCTGCTGCATAGCGAAGCAAATCAAGAGCATGAATAATATCGCACATATATGCATCTGCATAATGCCAATCACTATGTATACTTGAATATTTCATAAAGCGGCTATCAATCTCTGTGATTTCTGTTACAGCTTTCACTCTCTTCAATGTTTCCTGAACAATCGGAATATGTCTTCTGTTCATAGCAACCGCAGCAATTTTTCCCATTTCTTCTGCCGTTCTTGCTAAAGAATGTGCCTGATATGAGTTAATTCCGGCAGGCTTTTCCATAATAACATTTAATCCTGCTTTTAAACATGTATCAGCAACCCAATACGTACGATCTGGATTAACCAAAACAAATACGCCGTCAAGTTCTTCCTTTTCTATCATCTCGTGATGAAGAGCATAGGTTTTCTTTATCCCATACTTATCAGCAAGAGTTTTTGCCTTATCTTCGTACAAGTCACAGATTGCAACTATTTCGCAATCCTCAATTTCCGAGAGACTGGGAAGATGGACATTTTTAGCTATACCGCCTGCACCGATAACACCAATTTTTACTTTCTTTGACATAATAAAACCTCCTAAATTATATAAATTTATAATTATTTTAAATATACTCTTTTGCCGGTCTGTGCTGCTTTATATATAGCACAAATAATATCAACAGACTTTTTACCTTCACAGGCATCTATCCATGGAGATTGACCTGATGAAACAGTCTTGATAAAATCTTTGAGTTGTGCCACGTGTAATGAACAATCAATACCATCAACTCGACTTGCCGAAGCAAAATCCTGCTTTTCATCACATACGGTATTGTTTTCTCCTTCGATATCGCATGTTTCAATTGTATCTTCGCACAATACAACGGTTCCCTTCGAACCGCAAATTTCTATCCTTCTGCCATACCCTGGCGAAACCGATGTTGTTGCCTGAATAGTTCCAACAGCACCATTTTCATATTCTAATATAGCCGTCAGAGTGTCCTCCGTCTGAATATTGTGAACAAGAGTTTTTGAATAAGCAGAAACAGATACAACCTTACCCATAAAATATTGTAATAGGTCCACGCCATGAATCCCCTGATTCATTAAAGCACCACCGCCATCCATCTCCCACGTGCCTCGCCATGTGCTGGATGCATAATACTCTGGACCGCGCCAATATTTCATAATTGCATTTCCCAAAGTGATAGTTCCCAATTTTCCGCTATCTATTATATGTTTCACCTTGTTTACCGCATCACTATAACGAAGTTGAGAAATAACCGACACAAATACACCATTTTCCTTTGCTTCCTGTGCAATATTCTCAGCCTGTTCACTACTCAAGGCTATAGGTTTTTCAATAACAACGTGCTTTCTGTTTCTAATGCACGTCATGGCAGCATTATAATGAAGACCGCTTGGTAAGCAAACACATACAGCATCTATATTTTTCGATGCAACTAACTCATCACTACTTGCATATGATTTTGCATCATACTTTTCGCAAAACTTATCTTTTGATTCTTCATTCAAATCAAACGCACCATATATGGAAGCACCTTCGATTTGTTTAATAGCATCAGCATGAAAAGTCGAAATCAGTCCGCATCCCCAGATGCCAAATCTAAAATCATCCATCGCGGTTATCCGCCTCCTTAGCCAAACTGTCATAGTGCGGTGATATATGAAAAACGCCGCCACTTTGCTTATAAAACTCTTCACCCAAAGAAAAAACTCCGTTTTCACACTTGTTGAAACTTTTATGACAAAGAGGATGATAACTTCGCATTTTCTCCCAGTTTGTGTAGTTCTGATCACCATTTGACTCCATAACACCAATTCTCATTTGAGGAATAGGATTGAGACGTGCAGCAACACACTGATTCCATGAAACCATAACAGGGTTTACTGTCAGGTCTGCACAAAAGCAAATCATTCCTTGCTTCCGCGCATAATCGGCCATGCGAATTGTCATACTTAGTGTTTTTGCAATAGGTTTAAGCGTAAGTGCTCTGTAACCCAATTCAAATCGTTCCTTAACATCTTCAAGACTATGGGCACTTTCATCTGCCGCTACGCAAACAGGAATATTACTTACATCAACCTTGTTTTGTTCATCAAACGGCTCCTCCAGCAACACAATTCTATCTAAAATCCCCTGTGACTTCACAAAGTCAAGCAGCGATTCCAATCTTTCTTTTGTGTCGTATCTCCCGTTAGCATCCAGATAATACAAAATATTTCCATTCTCTGTATAGGGGGTTCTAATATCCTTAACAGCGTTATGTATTTCGGCAATTCGATTTTTATCCCAAGAAAGCATAGCATCTAAATCATTATTTTTTAATGGATCCGAACCAATCTTGATTTTAAAAAGTGCCGTTCCGTTTTCAGCCATAAAACTAACATCTTCTATGGGCATATTATATGTAATAAGTGGAATGTTCGCAAGAGTTGTCTGATGCTTCCCGTCAAATGTACATACATTGTCAAATTCCGCCTTGCTATTTTCCTTAGCCCATAATTGCCACATTGCAAAATCAAGCGGCACCAAAGAGTTGAGCACAAAGGTTTTCCTCAAATTTTGAGTCTTCGTTATGACTTTTGCATAAGAATACACTTCAGGAAAAATTGCGTCAATCAATTCAAACGGATGTTCAATGGCCATCCCTTCACAAAGTCTAACCGCATATTCAGTGAGTTCAAACATCATTTGGTTGCCTATCTCTTCACCAAACTCATGATAAACAGCAGCATCGGACCAAAGCACACTCTGCACACCAACTCCAATACCAGTATGCTTGTCCGTTTCAAGCCTTACAACTGTTTGCCAAAGGCCGGTAAGCGCACTACCTTTAAAACCAAAAGCAGTTTTCAAGGGCTCTTTTTCATAACAACAATTTGATTTAATGATTTGAATTTTCGATGACATAATATCACTTATCCTTCGATATTACAAATAGATGGGGTGAGCTTTAACTCCATACTCTTTTTCAAAAAAAGCACCGTCAAAACTAACGTTCCCAAGTTCAGCAGAATTTATCTCAACAGTTTTCCCACCATTTTCTTTAGAACATTTTCCTGCCAACGAAACCTTGATGCTGTCCGTTACTTCTTCCATTCCTGCAAGGCAATTCAGTTTGCCTTCCAGTTTACTGCAAATCTGATCCAAAAGTGCTTTATAAAGCCTCCCATTATCAATTCTAAAGTGGAAACTTGTCACGGTAGTAACAATTATTACATTAAAACTTACATAACTACCTTCTACACAATGATAACACGCTGTCGTTCCGCCCTCAAATTCCACAAAATATGTTTCACATGTTTGATTCTCTTTATGACTTGCTCCGACATATCTAACTGATACAGGTTTTTTTCCTGCCAAAGCGCACATGCCCTCTACCGCATGAATAGCATAGTTGAATTCATCTACGCCTACGGTTATATCTATATGTAGCACCTCTCCCTTTTCATTTTCAGGAAGTGTAACAAAATTTCTTATCTCGTTGCAGTATCGCACCGATGAAGAACCTAAAATCACGGCGCCGTTTTTCTCAAGTTCTATTAACTTACGGCAGTCTGCTATGTTACCTACAATTGGTTTATCTATAAATACAGGCTTGTTTCTTTCAATAAAAGCCATTGCATAATCTAAGTGTTTATCCCAATTACACCCTTGCACAAAACCAACATCCACATAGGCTGCCAATTCTTCAATACTGTTGCACACCTTATCCAAGCCGAATTTCTTTACAAAAGCGTCAATCTCATCTTCGCCACGAAAGCCGTCATTAAAAATCGCCACATATCTCGCACGGTCTTCTTTACACAATACACTTGCAAATTCAAGCGGATGTGAAGTATCAATATTAACTACACCTATTTTAATCACACATATCACCCTCTTTTTAATATATTATAAAACACTCTTCAATAAAATGCTTTAGCGAGTAATATCTTGTTTTTATAAAAAATAGACTTTTTTACAAAAACACACAATGAACTTCATGTACACAATTAACTTTCTATAATTATCGTTTTTTATAAGCATTAATGTACGATAATGCTATACCTATAGCTCGTCAGTATTGTGAATAGCAAGATTTTGCACATCATAAATAGAATCAGCTACAAATTTAACTGTTTTCACTTTTATTTGTCTATTATTTCAATCAGCATGTTGATTTGGGACTGCTTTATAATAATCGTCATACAATGCTTTGCACACATGAAGTAATCAATGGTAGGCTCATGTCAAGTCGGCACAAATTAATTTTTTAAAAACTTAACATTCCTCCGGATTTTATGCAGTATACCTCCCCCTCGACTTCAACCCAAACATCAATACTTGACGGATTATGTATAATCATTTTATCAAAACTCGTGTGTAATCTTTCATACGCTTTAACATAGTCATATATTTCAATATTTGTGGCATACCATATGTGATCATGTCCGCCAGCATATTCAGCGAATTTTTCAATAACATCCCAGTTATCATTATCATCGAATTCGTAGCTGTGTCCACATAAATAGAACATTTCGATATCACCGTCAAGGTTAAGCGTTTCAACAAATTTTGTTATTAGTTCTTCAAGATTTTCATAATTATGACTACAAGTAGGATGAAGTTGTAACCAGTTTTCAGGAAAATCGAATGAAAACGTGGAGTTCGATGTTCTGGCATATGCAATATGGCATTTCTCTAAAATATTGATAACAACATCGTTGTATGCACCATAAGGATACGCCATCCCCCTTACAATTTTACCATACTGACTTTCTATTGCTTTTCTATCTTCTGTTATTTCATATATAATTTCATCAGCATCTAATTTTTCAAGATTAGGATGTGAATATGAATGAATTGCAATCTCTTGTCCAGAATTTATATACAATTCCTTTGCTTCAGACAACTTCATTCTTCCATAGAATTTATCACGAACGGCATCTTCGGGCAGATACAAACCAGAATTGATATTAAAGGTTCCCTTCAATCCGTATTTATTCATAATCTCGATGAGTCTAATATCCTGTACAACTCCGTCATCATAACTTAAAGTAAGTACTTTGGTCTTTCCGTCTTTTAATTTCATTTTCATTTTAAATCCCCCTTTGTTTCTAATATTGGAACTATTTTCTCATTCAAAATTTCTGTTTTTATAAAGCCTGGAGAATCTAGTTGCCAATCTTTTTTGCGATATTTCTTATCAAGTCAGGACCAAAAAGTTGCTTTTCGACCATAAAACTATACTGCATTAATCCCATACACCAAATCACAACAAGTGCCGTCAATGTTACCAACGTATCAATAGTTATACCATAGAACATTGGAGAAAGCCCCGCTTTCTTAAAGTCAGTAATACTAGTTCCAAGACCAATAGCAGCAAGTGCTGTTACCATTAAAAATTTACTCCCTCCCTTCATAATGTTGGATATTTCTAAAGGAATAAATCCAACACTGTTCGCAAGCGCCAGTGCCAAAAAGCCGCCAATAAACCATGGAATAATTTTTAGAATGTTTACCTTTTTGCCACCGCTTTCTATTCTCAACTCTTTTTGTTTTATGCGAGTACCAACATAGGCAAATACTAGCACAGTGGGGATTATTGCAATGGTACGAGCGAGCTTAACCATTGTTGCAAAGTCGCCTGCGGTCTCAGAAAAATCATATCCGGAGGCAACCACACTGGCAGTATCATTCACAGATGTTCCTGTCCAAATACCATAAGCTATATCAGACATCCCCAAACCCTTGCCCATAATTGGATATAATGCAATCATAATCATATCAAAAAGGAATGTGGAAGATAATGCAAAAGCTATATCTTTGTCATCAGCATCAATAAAAGGCGCAATAGCCGCCACAGCAGAACCGCCACATATTCCGGTTCCTGCGGAAATCAAATTACTTAATTTCCAATTAAGTCCAAATAGTTTACGAATAAAGTACCCTCTGCCAAAGCACATGGCAAAGGTAAAAACCATCACAAAAAAGGTTATTTTGCCAACAGACATAATCGTACTGATAGAGAGAGATGCACCAAGTAATATTATGGCTGCTTTTAAAATTCTTTTGGATGTAAATTTGAGTGCTGGCTTTATCCAATTTGGATGGAAAAAGCTATTGATTATTGTTCCAATAAACAGTGCAATGATGGAAGAACCAATAAGTTTCCCAGGAATTACCCTCTCAAGCATAATAGCCAGGATTGCTACAACTATACAAATAGCAATGCCTAAAATAAACATACCTCGTTTTTTTATTTTGTTATCCATATGTATAACCCCCATAAAAAGTTTTGTTTTTCAACATTATTCTTTAAATGGCTTGCGTCTAGTTAGGACTAAAATAGTCATTATTTTGATTTTTTATAAATATTTGAAATATGTTTTTATAATATACCCCCCTTTTCTATGCTATTTAAACACATCCTTAATGTTTTGTCAACTTCAAAAGTTGAAAACTTGCAAGTTACAATTTTGATTTTTTCGTCAGTGATAGAATTTTTACCTCTCTTGTTGCGCATGCCTTGATTTCAAATGTACCAAAGGCCATCAACTAAACTTTCTCATAAACTTTAATAGTATATTTAATATAACTAAAATTTCTTTAATAGCGCGTAATTCTGCGCAAAGCGGTAAAATACCGATAGAGTTATAAATCAAATATTTTCTATATATACAAAAATCAATGAAATTCCCAGAAAATTTTTTTATATATTTATGTCGTTCAAAATCATAACCACCAGTAAATGCAATGGTAAAATAAAGGTAGACACATGGAAAACCACCATGTAACTACCTGTGTTAAAATATATAAGGGGTGAATTAAAATGAAAAAAGGACAGAAGAGGCGAATATGGACAAAAGAGCAAAAATTTGAAATCATAGAAAAGTATCTAAATGAGCACATTTCAGTGCGAACACTCGAAAGAGAATATAACGCAGACAGAAGTATGATTTGTCATTGGTTAAGAGATTACGGCAAATATGGTGAAAAAGCTTTCGACTCTAAATCTCATAGGAAAGGAAATCCTTTTTCTGCTCTACACACGAGTAAATCATTGTCAGAAACTGATAGATTGCGCCTGCAATTAGCAAAATTAGAGATAGAAAATGAACGGTTAAAAAAAGGATATCAGGTGAAAGGAGTTGGTGCAAACAAGGTGTTCGTTACTTTAAAAGATGCGAATACGAAATAATATACTCACTGAAAGATAAGTATAGCGTGAAATTTTTGTGCGAGATAATGTCCGTTAATCGTTCCGGATATTACAAATGGTTAGCACGAAAAGATAAACCTAATAGGTATGAGCAAGATAGAATATTACTTACGGAATTATTGTTAGAACAACACAAACAACATAAAACAAAAGGCTATCATTACCTTGCAAGATTAGTTCGTAATGAAACCGGATGGCTGTTTTCAGACAACCTTGCCCATAAGTGCTGTAAGTTAGCAGGAATCCGTTTAAAACAAACCGAGGAAGAAAATACGTAGGAAAAGAGCATGTGAAATTTCCTAATACAATCAATGGTAATTGGGAAACAACAAAACCATTAGAAATTGTTGTATCAGACATGACTTGTATTTATCATAAAGGCGTTCGTTGGGAATGGACATACATATTGGATACCTACAATAATGAAATAATCGCAAGTTCTGTAACCAACAAAAGAGGCAGCAGTTTACCGTATTACCATTGTCTGAATAAATTAATAGAAAAACAAAAGAGCAGAACTACCCAGTCACTTTGCACACAGACCAAGGTAGTGTCTACTCTTCATCGGGGTTCTACCAAACCCATAAATATTATACCAATATTAAACGTTCTATGTCAAGAGCCGGAACACCAACGGACAATCCAATAATAGAATCGTTAAATGGATGGATAAAAGAAGAAGTGAAGATAGATTTTAATTTAAAAGACGCCGAGGATATACCCTCGTTTATTGAGAACTATGTTCATTACTTCAACAATCAAAGATTATCTTACAAACTCAACTACAAAACCCCTGTTCAATACAGGATTGAACAAGGGTTTGAGTGATTGGTGGTTTTAATTGTCTACTTTTACTTGACAGTTGCATTTACTGGTGGTTTGCACTGCCCCTAGAAGGGGCTTTTACAGGCTTAACCCCTAAAAGGGGCATCGAAAGTTTGACACCGCATTACAATTTCAGGCAGCCGCTCACGTGCGGCTGTCTTATTTTTGCCTACATATTCTTGTTACCCGTAAACGGGTCTGTATATTCTTTTACATTTATTTAATCCGTTGAATAATCATTTTCCAATTGATTTTTGATGTATTCTGATATTATTTTCTTGTTCTTCCCAACTGTATCAACATAATAGCCTCGACACCAAAAATTTCTTGAGCCATATTTATACTTTAAATTTGCATGTCTATCGAATATCATCAATGAAATTTTACCCTTGAGAAACCCCATAAACTGTGCTATACTTATGTATGGTGGAATGCTTACAAGCATATGGATGTGATCAGGGCATGCTTCCGCCTCTAAAATCACCACATCTTTTTGCGTACACAGTTTTCTTAATATTTCACCAATATCTTTTCTTAATACACCATATATATCTTTTGTTCTATATTTTGGTGCAAATACTATATGATATTGGCATCTATAACTCGAATGTGCTATGTGCCTTATTTCATTTGTAGTTTTCTTTAACATGTTTAAAACCTCCATAATATATTTTTAGTAATGCGGTCGCCAAACCATTTACTATTATATCATGGAGGTTTTCTTATGCTAAAGCATTTTATCTTCCCTCAGTAGAACTAGGGGTTTATCTCCACGCCTAAAGGCACCAAAAATTAAAAGCATCAAATCATAGTTTTGACTTGATGCTTTTTTGATGATGTAGCAAACGGAATGTTTGAAAACAGATAAAAACAGATGCAATATTGACACTCGTTTTGAGCAAACAACACCGTATCACAAGACCGCATCCCTTAAAATTTGCGTAGCAAAAAATGGCTCAACCTAAAGCGGTTAAGCCATTTTTTCAACTACAGGGGTAGTAAGACTTGAACTCACGGCACGCGGTTTTGGAGACCGCTGCTCTACCAACTGAGCTATACCCCTAAACATTACTTTAACAGTATAGCACATAGTAAAGCATTTGTAAAGAAAAATTTTTGATTTTTTTAAAAATTTCCTGCATAAGTGTGTTCAAGCCGTATTATATCGGACACCATAGCGATAAATTCTGAATTTGTAGGTTTACCTCTGTCAGCATCTATAGTATATCCGAACATTTCATTAAGTACGGCAGGATCACCTCTATTCCATGCAACCTCTATCGCATGGCGGATAGCACGCTCAACTCGTTGCGGAGTAGTATCAAATTTTTTAGCAACCGCGGGATACAAAACTTTTGTAACCGAATGTGCCAGTTCCATATCTTCGGTCATCATGGTAATGGCGGCACGTATATAATGGTAACCTTTAATATGCGCTGGTATACCTACACGTTGGATAGTTTCTGTTATACGGCGCTCCATGTTATAATCCTGCCCTATACTTCTTGCACGAACAGTATTTTCACGTATAAGTTCAATAAGAACAGAATAATCAAGCGGACGAAGCAAATAGTATTTAGCACCCAAATCCATTGCCTTTTGCATAAGCAGATTATTATTAACCGAAGAAACAACTATAAAAGACGGTTTAGCCTCAAGTTTTGCTTCACTGATTTTTTTAATTACACCCAAACCATCAATATGCGGCATAACTATACCTGTTATAACGATATCCGGTTTGGAATTCATAATTTCGTTATACGCCTCCCGACCGTTATTTACGCACTTTATAACCTCGGTATCGTTAAAAGTGCCTAAAAACTGACACAGTTCCTCACAAAAAGCAGTGTCGCTGTCGGCTATTAAAATTCTGGCTTTCTTCTTTTCTCTCATTGATTTATATCCTCCTCAACAAATCAAATATTTGTAAATATTTTCCATATACAAAGTATATACCATATTTTTCCAAAAATCAATAGCCAAATTGTAAAAAAATGTAATTTGGTAATTTTTTACAGAAGTGTTGAGGGGTTTTTGTTTATTTATATACTAATTTTTTGCAATTAAAAACCTGTTCCATAAAGGAGCAGGTTTTTAAATTCATTTTAAAACTCTGTTTAAGAATTGCTTTGTACGTTCATTTTTGGGATTTGAGAGCACCTCATCAGGTGTGCCCTCCTCTACTATAACGCCATTGTCCATAAAGATCACCCTTGAGGCAACCTCACGTGCAAAACCCATTTCGTGTGTTACAACTATCATAGTATTCTTTTCTGCAGCAAGTTTGCGCATAACTGCAAGCACCTCGCCGGTAAGTTCGGGGTCTAATGCGCTGGTGGGTTCATCGAAAAGCATAATTTCGGGATTCATTGCAAGCGCACGTGCAATAGCCACCCTCTGCTGCTGACCGCCTGAAAGTTGACACGGATACGCATTTTCTTTATCAGAAAGACCAACCTCGTTTAAAAGTTTACGTGCATGGGTAATTGCATCTTCTTTTTTCTCTTTTTTAACTATAAGCGGTGCTTCAATGATATTCTCAATAACAGATTTTTGAGGAAACAGATTGAAATTCTGGAAAACCATTCCCATTTTTTTAAAAATCTTACGCAGAACTTTATCATTTGCATAAACGCCATTTTCGGCAATCACTTCGCCGTCGAATATTATCGTGCCGTCGTTTATCTGCTCAAGTTTATTAAGGCATCTTAAAAAAGTGCTTTTACCCGAGCCGGACGGACCGATAATAGCAACAACCTCGCCACGGTTAACCTCTATATCTATACCTCGCAAAACTTCAAGTTTACCGAAGTTTTTACAAATATTTTTAGCCTCTAATATAGCCATAATCAACCTCTGTAATAATCAAATTTTTTCTCAATATATCCGAACAGGACGGTGAGTATTCCGCAGAAGATAAGGTAGAATGCGCCCGAATAGAATACCGGCCAGATAATTGCTTTTGTTGCAACAAAGTTCTGTGCAGTCTGGGTGATTTCAACAACCATTATAATTCTGGCTAGAGAAGTGTCTTTAACAAGGGTGATAATCTCGTTGCTCATCGGTGCAACTATACGCTTAACCACCTGCATAAACACAATCCTGAAAAACACCTGAATTTTGCTCATACCGAGAGCATAGCCTGCCTCGTACTGTCCTTTTGATATAGACTCTATACCACCACGGTAAATTTCAGAAAAATACGCCGCATAGTTAATAACAAACGCAATAAGTGCCGCATTTATTCTTGATAGACCCGTATACCCGAAAATAAGACCGGGGCCGTACATAAACAAAATCAACTGCAACATAAGCGGTGTGCCACGGATAATCCATACAAATACACGTGTTATAAAACTTAACGGTTTAAATTTGCACATAGAGCCCATTGCTATTATCATACCAAGCGGCATAGCAAACAGCAGTGTTATAAAGAAAATTTTGATATTTACGCTGAAAGCCTCCAGCAGTTTAGTAGTAACTGTTAAAAACATAGTTATCTCCAATAAAACGCTGTAAAAGAACCAGCCCGAAATGGGTGGTTCTTTTAATCAGCGTAAAATATTATACTGAATTATTAATTATTTGCCTACCATTGCGTTTGCCAAAGTATAGTCTAAAACTGCAGCGTCAGCGGTGTTTGATTTAACTTCGAGCAAAGCATCGGTTTGTTTGGTTACTGCCGTGTATGTTGCTTTAGAGAGTTCTTCGTCATCAGCAATAGCGGTTTCGCCTGCAGATGCAACCTCTGCAACAAGTCGTGCGTCCGCAAGTGATGCAGTGTCTGTATATTTAGCAGAATCTGCTTTTCTGATTACTACGACCTGTTTGTTGAGAATATAAGGAACAGAGAAGTCAAGATTTTCTTCTCTTTCTTCTGTCATTGTGAAACCGTTCCAGATACAGTCGATTGTTTTTGCTTCGAGTTCAATTTCTTTTGTATCCCAGTTGATTTCTACGAAATCGGGTTCAACACCGAGTTTAGCGCATACTGCTTCAGCAAACTCTGTGTCAAAACCAACGAAGTTACCTTCGTCATCTGTGTAGTTCATAGGAGCATATACTGTGTAACCGATGGTCATTTTACCTTTTTCTTTTATGTATTCAAGGTCAGAGTCGCCTTCTGCACGTGATTCAACCTCTTCGGGTTCAACCAGGTTATCAGCCAACTCATATTTAGCAGCGATTTCTTTTAAAGTACCGTCGTCGTAGAGTTCTTTGATGATTTTGTTAACTTCGTCAACAACGTCACTGCCTGTTCGGAAACCAATACCGTACTCTTCTACAGCAAGGTCAAGACCGTCGATTGTCATAAGGTCTGCATAACTTGTAGCGTCATTTTCATTACCTGCACATGCTGCAAGTGCAAATACCATGCATACAGCCATAAGTAAAGCAATAATCTTTTTCATAATAATTCTCTCCGTTTCAAATATGTAATTATTAGATGCCTTTTTCAGGGCACGTGTTTATTATACGGCAAAACTTTATCAAAGTAAAGTGCTAAATTAATAAAATCACCAACTTTGTGAAATTTTCACATTATGCAGTTTAATTTTCATTGATGTATTGTTGATTATTCACCTTTTTAAAGCCGATTATCAGCATAACAACCGCCAGAGCAACAGTAATCAATGCTACAATCTGCGAAATTCTGACAGGACCTAAGTAAAGGCTGTCCAAACGCAAGCCTTCTATCCAGAATCTTCCTATTCCGTAAGAGAGCAGATATGTCCAGAACACCTGACCGTCAAATTTCTTCTTTCCGATAAGTTTTAAAAGCACAATGAACACGCCGACATTCCACAGCGATTCATATAAAAATGTAGGGTGTACCTCTGCCCAAGTAGTGAGAGTAGCGTCTGTATACAACCTCATACGCCACGGAACAAGGCTGCTTGCAGGTGCGCCGAAAGCCTCACGGTTGACAAAATTACCCCAACGGCCTACTGCCTGACCAACGGCAAGACCTATACAACCTACATCTATACATTTAAGCGGATTTAATTTTTTTACCTTACAATAAATAAGTACTGCGGCAACTGCACCAATAACTGCGCCGTATATAGCAATGCCGCCCTCCCAGATTTTAAATATGTCTGCAAGTCTGTTTTTGTAACTGTCCCACTTGAAAACAACATAATATATTCTGGCGCATATAACCGCCGCCGGCAGACCAAAGATTACCATATCAAATATCGTATCATCACTTACGCCGTGTTTTTTGCCGATACGCAGACAGATTAAAACAGCCAGTATAAGACCGAGTGCTATAATTACGCCGTACCAATGTACAGGTGTACCGAAAAAATTTATATCGGGGTTAAGCATAATATTAAATCCGGGAAATTCTACAGGCCCGTCAAAGGCACGTTGTCCAAGATTTGATGATGTGCTGATGTCGCCCATTTATACCGCCCCCTTTAAGACACAATGGACACAGCCATATTTTCTTTAGTGAATATGCTGTTAAGGCATTTTGTTACATAATCAATATCGACTGTTTCAAATACATTATGGAAATTAAAAATATTTATACCGTTTAAAATATTGCGCAAAACCATAGTTCCTATGCTTTCAACATCGTTAAAACCACGTGCAAAACCGCCCATAACAGCCTTGCGTACACGGTTAAAGTCTTCTTCGTTAATGCCGTCTGATTTAAGTTTTTCTATAGCATGTTCTATACGTTTGCAAACTTCTTCGGGTTTTTCGCTTTCACCGCCGAACACAACACACGCAAACTGCGGTTCGCACATTATATCTGTGGCAAAGTTTGCATTTATAAGACCTTCTTCATACATATCGTTATAAAGGTCGCTGCTTCTGCCGGCAATAAGTTTTACAAGTATTTTCATAGCGATTTCATTTTTAAGAAGTTCGTCACCACTTGACAGGTCATTTATTTTATAACCGAGATTGAAAAGAGGTATTGCAACATCGAGTTTGGAACGTATTTCGCCTTTATATGCACCGGAGGGCTCATCGGGATAAATTGAAACCGCCGCTTCTCCCACCCCCTCTTTAGTTACGGTTTCGTCTACAATTTTTGCAATCTCGTCGGGATTTACGTCACCCACCACGCAAACCGCCATATTTGACGGGTCATAAAACGTATTATAGCATTTATAAAGTACATCTTTATCAATCTTTGCAATGCTATCTACTGTACCTGCAATATCTATTTTAACAGGGTGGTCGGCATAGAGTGCTTTAAGCAGATTAAACTGCACCTGCCAATCGGGGTCGTCGTCGTACATACGTATTTCCTGACCGATAATGCCCTGCTCTTTTTCCACATTTTCGTCAGTAAAATACGGCTCCTGAACGTACGAGAGCAGATGTGCAAAGTTTTCGTTAAAATTGTCTGTACACGAAAAAAGATAGCACGTACAGTTAAACGATGTAAACGCATTGGCATTGGCACCGAATTTGGCAAATTTGTCAAAAGCGTTAGTACCGTCGGGTTGCTCAAACATCTTATGCTCTAAAAAATGCGCTATTCCGTCCGGAACGGTAACGGGCTGATTTTCGCCTTTGGGAATAAACTGGCTGTCTATAGAGCCGTAGCGGGTGCCAAATATAGCGTACTTTTTAACAAAGCCGGGCTTTGGTATAACAAATATACCGAGTCCGCTTTTATGCTCGCCTATATACATTACCTCGCCTATGGATTTATTTTCTATTTTATTAAGTTGCATTATTCTTCTCTACCTTTCAAAAAGTAAACTGTATCAAGGGTAATATCGGCAAACGCCTCGATAATCTGCTCGAGAGTAACTGCACGGACATTTTCAATTGCCTCGTCAACTGTGACAACATTACCCGAAAGTATTTGCCCCAGATAAAAACTTCTTAGCATATACGGGCTGTCAAGATATGAACGGTACTGATTTATTATAAAATCTTTTGAAATTTCGAGTTCGTCTTCTGTTATTTTACCTGCTTTTACATCATCTAACTGCTGAAGAATCTCTGTTTTTGCACGCTCGTAATTTTTAAACTCAATACCCGAACTTATAAGCATAACCTTGGAATATTTGTCAAGCCTGCTCGATACATAATATGCCAGTGACGACTTTTCGCGTACATTATTAAAAAGTTTTGAATGTGCGCCTGAACCAAACACACTGTTACCTACTAAAAGCGGATAGTACAGTTTGTCGTCAGCACCGATAAACGTACGCAAGCCCATAGCGAGTTTACCCTGAGCAACATCAAAAGACTCTTCCACGGTTTTAACCTCTCGCTTTTTTGCGTCTGTATACTCCATTGCTACGGGGGTTATGCTAAAGTCGTATCTGCCGATAAGACTTTCTACGGTTGATTTAATATCATCTATATCACATTTTCCAACTACAAATATATCTATAGGGCTTGTGGTGATAATGTTTTTGTAATGCTCATAAAGATTGAAACTGTTGAGTTCTTTTAAATCTTCCACGTAGCCGTACTCGTTAATGCCGCCGCTTTCACCCTCGCACATTTCTTCCATACAACGAAAATCTGCATAAGCACGCTTGTCGTTTATAAGGCTTTCTATATTATCTTTTAAATTCTTTTTCTCGGTTTCAACATAATTTTCAACAAATTTTCCGTCCTCTGTGGCAGGGTTAAACATAAACTCAAACATAAGTTCAATTACATCATCAATTACGTTTTCGCCGCACACAGATGAGTCTGGCGCACTGCATGATGTAACAAGCGACTGAATTGCTCCCCTGCGTGAAACCGACACATCATAGGCAGTTCCGTAAAGCGACTCTAAGTGACGGTTGATTTGTCTCATTGACGGATATGTTGCAGTACCTGATTTAAGCACACCGGAAAGAAGTGAATTCTTTGTGACTTCTTCGCGAGATACAGGTCTGTGCAAATATACAGACATCGACACCGTCTTATACTTATCATCATTTATATAATAAAGATTTATACCCTCTCGTATACTAAACTTTTGCAACTCATACATTTTTGTTTTTCCTCCTGCAAATATACTTAGCCAAAACGCTAATAACGTCATTTAATAGTATAACATAATTTTTAAAAAATACCAACAAAATTATTTATTTTAGTATTGGGCAAAATTACACAATAAAAAAAATCGCCTTACAGTTGTTTTTGAATGTCAACACGCACAAAAGAAATAGGTTTTATTTGTTATAAATTACAGAATTTTCATTTTTGGAATGTTACTTTATTGACAATATTAAACAAGTAAATTATAATTAATAGAGAAAAGGTTGGTATTGCCAAAAAAGACGGTACTGACCAATACCGTTCAAAAGGAGTAATACCAATGGAAATCACTAATGTGAAAATCAGAAAAATCAGTTCAGACGGCAAAATGAAAGCTGTTGCTTCCGTTACGTTTGACGATGCATTTGTAGTTCACGACATCAAGGTTATCGAAAATGAAGACAAGGTGTTTGTTGCAATGCCTAACCGCAGAATGAAAGATGGTACTTTCAAAGACGTGGCTCACCCTGTTAATTTCGAGACAAGAAAATACATAGAGGAAATCATCATCAATGCATACAACGAAGCTGAAGAACCCGCAGAAGAAATCTGATGAACTTCAGTATTTGACTTGATTTTCAAAACCGCATCTTAAAAAGATGCGGTTTTTATTTGCTTTTTTTAATTAAAAGTTGTATACTGTAATTATCTTTTCTAAGGAGGGATTATTTAATGCCGATATACCCGCAAAATCTACATACACACGGAACTTTCTGCGACGGCAGACACGAATACGAAGACACCGTTAAACACGCAATTAAACTTGGTTTTAACGCAATAGGTTTTTCAGGGCACTCGTATACCTCTTTTGATTTAGAGCCTTGTATGACATTGGAAAATACTGTTTTATATAAAAAACGCATTTCGGAACTTAAAGAAAAATACAACGGCATAATAGATATATTCTGCGGAATAGAATTTGATGTTTTCTCAGAGGACGACCCGACAGACTACGACTATGTTATAGGCGATGCGCATTATATAAAAAAAGAAAACGAATATCTGGTTATTGATTACTCTGACCCAAACGCCCTTGCAGAGATTATAGACAAGCATTATGGCGGTGACGGATTACAATGCGCAAAAGATTATTATGAAACAATGACACTCGTTACGAAACTTTCCAAGTGCGATATAGTCGGTCATTTTGACCTTATAACAAAACATTGTGAAAAGCACAACCTTATAGATACCGACTCAAAAATTTATAAAGACTATGCGCTTCAATCAATAACTGCCATAGCAGAAAAAATCAAGGTGTTTGAAATAAATGTCGGCGCTATTGCAAGGGGATACCGATTAACCCCCTACCCTGCACCGTTTATTTTAAAAAGAGTTAAAGAACTTGGCTGTGGCGTTGTAATAAGTTCCGACTGCCACGATATAAGTTATTTAGACACTAATTTCGACGTGGGCATAGACCTTGCAAAATCGTGTGGTTTTAATGAGGTTTTGATACTTACGAAAGACGGATTCAAAGGAATAAAAATATAGAATTTATATAATTTTAAAAGGACACCCAGCGGATGTCCTTTTATATTTATTTAATCTATAATTAGATTTCTGCAAAGTATTTAATTGTTCTAACCATCTGGCTGGTGTAGCTGTTCTCGTTGTCGTACCAAGAAACAACCTGAACCTCATAAAGGTCATCAGCAATTTTTGCAACCATTGTCTGTGTTGCATCAAAGAGTGAACCGTATGTGATACCTACGATATCAGAAGAAACGATTTCGTCTTCGTTGTAGCCGAATGATTCAGAACTTGCAGCCTTCATAGCAGCGTTGATTGCTTCTTTAGTAACGTCTTTGCCTTTTACAACTGCTGTGAGGATAGTTGTAGAACCTGTTGGAACGGGAACACGCTGTGCAGCACCGATAAGTTTGCCGTTGAGTTCAGGAATAACTAAACCGATTGCTTTAGCAGCACCTGTTGAGTTAGGAACGATGTTAACAGCACCTGCTCTTGCACGTCTGAGGTCGCCTTTTCTGTGAGGACCGTCAAGAATCATCTGGTCGCCTGTGTAAGCGTGGATTGTAGCCATAATACCACTCTGGATAGGAGCGAAATCGTTAAGAGCCTTGGCCATAGGAGCGAGGCAGTTTGTTGTGCAAGATGCTGCAGAGATGATTGTATCATCAGCAGTAAGTGTGTTTTCGTTTACGCTGTAAACGATAGTTTTAAGGTCGTTACCTGCAGGAGCAGAAATAACAACTTTTTTAGCACCGGCATCGATGTGAGCCTGACTCTTCTCTTTAGAGCAGTAGAAACCTGTGCACTCGAGAACAACGTCTACGCCGATTTCTCCCCAAGGAAGATCAGCAGCTTTGGGCTCGCTGTAGATTGTAATTTTTTTACCGTCAACGATAATAGCGCCTTCTGCAGCTTCTACAGTATGACCGTCGTATCTGCCCTGTGATGAATCGTACTTGAGAAGATGAGCAAGCATTTTAGGATCTGTAAGGTCGTTGATTGCAACTACCTCATAACCTTCTGCACCGAACATCTGACGGAAAGCCAGACGACCGATACGTCCAAAACCGTTAATAGCAACTTTTACTGACATAGTAAAAACCTCCTAAAAATAAAAATTAGATATTATTTAACTACAAATTTAAGGCGAAAATTTCCACCCAAAATGTATTTTAACACATTTATTTGAAATATGCAATATAAATTGTTAATGAATTAACGAAGAAAATCACTCAATCATATATACTTTTTTCATAACAACATCTTCTACAGGTTTGTCGTTATAATCAGTTTCTACAGCGGCTATCTCGTCAACCACTTCGATACCCTCTATAACTTTACCGAATGCAGCATATCCGCCGTCTAAGTGCGGTGCTTCTTCAATACAGATAAAGAACTGGCTTGATGCGCTATCGGGCATCATAGAACGAGCCATTGAAAGCACGCCTCTTTCGTGCTTTAAGTCGTTTGCTACGCCGTTCTGCAAAAATTCGCCTTTAATTTTTTTGTCAGAGCCACCCATACCTGTACCCTCAGGATCGCCCCCCTGAATAACAAAACCAGGGATTACTCTGTGAAATGTTAAACCGTCATAAAAGCCATCTGCCACAAGGTTTTGAAAATTCTCAACCGTGATGGGTGCTTTGTCGGGATACAGTTCAACAACCATACTTTTTCCGTTTTCCATTTCAATTTTAACTTTGTTGCTTATCATTTGTGAATTACCTCCCTCTGCACATGAAGAAAATGTTATCATCTGCATAACTGATAAAAACAGCGCAAGTACTTTTCCCATATCAACATCCTCCATTATGTATTTTAATAACATATCTAATTATATATTGAATTAACATAAAAATCAAGAGTTCACACTACATATTTTTGCCACACTGCAAATATTATATACAGAAAGGAGTTGCGCTCAGTTTGGATAAAATACTTTTAATCGACAGACAAAACAACAAGTGGATATTTAACTGCGACGGCAAAGGCAGACTGTGTTACAGCAAAAACGGCGAAAATGAACAAATTCTGCTAAACAACGCAAAAGAGGATTTTGATATCATAACAGACAATGACGGAAATTTTCATCTTGTGCTGCAAACTGCAGACGCAAATCTGGTATGCCTGATATACGACTTTGAAAACTGGAAAAAATATATTATTCTTCAAAGCAGAACAGATAAAAACTGTATGAGTAAATTTAAACTTTTTTATCATAACGGCAAAACGCATTGCTTTTATCTGTTTAAGTCCGGCGAAAAAACCATGCTGGTGCACCATATATTTTCCCCAAGCAATCCGTCTTCCACACCCGAGGTTATATCATACGCAGACCCGTCTAAAGATTTCAGTTGTTGTATGGAATCAGACGGCAGTATACATATATTCTATTTTAATGAAAACGCTGTATTTCAATATAAAATATTTTCATCAAACAGATATGAAGACCGTTCTTTGCCCGTAGAAGACAATATTAGAAGTATATGCTCCATTTATGGAAACGGAATACACCTTCTGTACACAGCAAAAATGAAGTCGTACTACACCTTGGTATACTACGGTCTCAATGCAAAAGAACGTAAAATTATAAGTTTTGGCGACAGCAACATATCCGCTTGCTGCATATATACACATGAAAACAATATATTTGTGCAATGGCGTGAACGCACAAGGTGTTATCAGTGCCATTCAAACGACAGCGGCACAACATTTAAAAAGCCTTCATTTATAGCAGAAAGCCGAAACAAGCATACAGAACCTATACGCATACGTTCTAAAATCAACCCACGCTGCACAAATTCCGACAGATGCATTGCAATCTCCGGCAATGGCTCGTTAGATATACTAAACGCCGAGCAGTGCATCGGCACACGCACCGCTGTAAATATTAACAACAAAAATCACATTACCGACAAAAATGACTATAATATTATAGACGGTGCATTTTCTGATGAAATTAAAATGATGCAATCCAAAATCCGTGAAAACGAAAAAGAACTTATACGTTTAAACACAATTATAAACACGTTGTCAGACAAATTAAGCAATATCACAAAGCCGGTGAACACACCAGCAGAAAAGCCTGCCAAAACCACATTAGACGAAAACAAAATCGGTGAAATCAATAAGGAAAATTACGAACTTTTTAAGAAAACAGATATTGAAGATATAGACTCTGATAACTCAATAACATTTTAAAAGGAGTAGACTATGCCAAATCAATTCATATATCCCTACGTCAGATTTTTAAATGCCTCTCCCGACAACGGCAGAGTAAGTTTTTATGTTAATGATCAGGAATTCTTCGTCGACTTTCCGTTCGGACAAATTAGCGGCTATAAACAAATACCTGCAGGCGAGGTGACTTTCCGCGCGGTTTGGAATGACGGCGGCGAAAACATCATATACACTCTGCAGGCGAACATAGAAAACGGCGATGTTCTAACACTTGCGCTTGCAGGGGAGCAAACATCAAGAACACTTCTGCGAATTGACGACGTAGCAGAAAAAAACAACTTCAGGGCAGCAAACATACGCATAGCAAATCTGGTATCGGATTTTGACGGATTTGATATTTATGCGAACGGGTTCCCCATCTTAGAAGATATTGAATTTTTAGAAGTGAGCGACTATATTATGCTGCGCCCCAATATGTATACGTTTAAAATATTGAGCGAGGATACAGATAACGTTATTTTAAACACAGGAAATCAGGACCTTCAGGCTCGCAAATATTATACGCTGTTTATAATAGGTGCTGCCGAAAGCGAGGGTGAGCCCGTAAAAGCAATTTTTGCAACAGACGCAATGTCGTATGAGGGACAGTATTTATAATAATAGACATACAAAAAGCACCGCAAATAGTTGCGGTGCTTTACTTTTTTATAATGAGCAAGCCTGTAAGCCGGGTTCTGTATATGACAGCCATCTATCTACCCTGCACATTTCTGTACAGGTCAAGCCACCTTCTCGAGATTGACCGTGCAAGTCGTTTACCTCACTGCGGTGTTGCATCGGATGGGGTTTACACGTCAGGGCGATCTCCCGCCCCACGGTGAGCTCTTACCTCACCTTTTCACCCTTACCGTATAATACGGCGGTTTTTTTCTGTTGCACTTTCCTTAGAGTCGCCTCCACCGGGAGTTACCCGGCACCCTGCACTGCGATGCCCGGACTTTCCTCATACAAAGCCTTTCGGCATTTTGCACGCGGCTGTCCAGCTTACTCAAAAATATATTATCATTTAGTTTTTACTTTGTCAATTATCTTATATGATTTTTAAGTACAGAAACATTGGCACGGCTTATAACTAATTCAACATCTTTAAATTCTTTTTCAAGATAATTTTTAATAAGTTCTGTAAAGATAACCTCTGTACCGTAGTGACCTGCATCTATTAAAGCAATGCCGTTTTCATATGCTTTACGAGCAACGCTGTATTTAACATCACCCGTAATAAGCAAATCAATGCCATTTTCAATGCACATATCCAGAATATCGCTGCCGCTGCCGCTATTTAAAGCGACTTTTTTTACTTTCCTGTCCAACTCACCAACATATTTCACACTATCAATATTTAGATTTTTTTCACAAGTCGCAATCATATCAAGCAAAGTTATTTCGTTGTCAAGTTCTACGAGTCTGCCGAAACCTGCATCTGTATCAGTAAGTTCCGCTATACTTGTATTTTTTAAACCTAATTTTTCAGCAAGATAGTCATTTAAGCCGCCATTTGCACAATCCATATTGGTATGCGCCGCATAGTGGCAGATACCAAGTTGGCACATACGGCGTATCATTCTCTGCTGAGGGTCTGATTCTATCATACGGTTTATGGGCGAAAACATTATGGGATGATGCGAAACAATCATATCAGCCCCGATTTCTGCTGCTTCATTTACAACGTATTCATCATTATCAAGGCAGATAAGCACCTTTTTAATTTCTTTATCCATATCACCAACGAGAAGGCCAACATTATCCCAGTCACACGCAAGGTGACGAGGAGCAAGTTTTTCTATATAATTTGCAATATCTGCACACTTTGTCATAGTTTCCTCCTTTTTCATCAAGTATACGTATGTAAATCCACTTGAGCATATTTAGGCAGATTTACATACGTATACTTTTAATACTATCAAAGAGCAATAGTGGCTGAACGAACATAAATATCTCAAGTGAGTTCAGTCACTATTACCTTAAGCAGATGCGTTAATATCCGAACCCGTTTTGGGCATGGGTTTTTGCGCCACTGCTTTAGTTTCATCACTCTATCACTTCGTCAATTTCAATTATTTCAAATTCTTTGTCTATCTCTATGCACTTACCGCAGTTATCGCAGACTTTGTCGGGATTTAAATCGCACATTTCGCATTCCCCGCAGCGGTCACAGATTTTATCGTCTTCCAATATACAAAAGTATCTGTCCATAGCAATACCTCTTACAATATATTTTGTGCGCCAACCATAATGGCAACTTTGGCACTTTCATAAGTTAATCCACCCTGATAGTACGCAATGTACGGCTCTTTTAAAGGTCCGTCGGCTGAAATTTCTATAGACGAGCCTTGAGTAAATGCTCCCGCCGCCATAATAACCTGACTTTCATAACCGGGCATATCCCACGGCATAGGAAGTACAAAACTGTCAATAGGAGCACCTTTTTGAATACCCTGACAGAATTTAATAAGTTTGTCCGACTCACCGAGTTTAACAGCGGTTATAATATCTGTGCGTTTAGCATCAAATCCGGGCATTACATCATACCCCATCTCACTAAGCAGCGCACTGCAAAAGATTGATGCTTTTATGCTCTGTGCAACTGTATGCGGTGCCATAAAAAAGCCCTGATACATAAGCGCATTGTTACCTAAAGTACTGCCACATTCTCTGCCGATACCGGGGCAGGTCATGGCATATGATGCAAGTTCTATACACTCTTTAGTTCCTGCTATGTAACCGCCGGATTGTGCAAGTCCGCCACCGGGATTTTTAATAAGCGAGCCGACTATCATATCGGCACCTACCTGCGTAGGCTCTATAGTTTCTACAAACTCGCCGTAGCAGTTATCTACAATACAGATAATATCTTTGCGGATAGATTTTACAAAAGATATTATTTCGCCGATTTTTTCTACCGACAGCGACTCTCTCCACGCATAGCCTTTTGAACGCTGAATTGCAACAGCCTTGCAGGTATCGTCAATAGCATCTCTCAAGCCGTCAAAATCCACCTCAGAATTTATAAGGTCCACCTGTCGGTAGTTTACGCCAAACTCTTTAAGCGAGCCCTTCTGGTCACGTATGCCAATAACCTCTTCTAAAGTATCGTATGGTTTACCTGTAGCAGCAACCAAAGTATCACCCGGACGCAGAACCGCAAAAAGGCAGGTTGCAATAGCGTGTGTGCCGTTTACAAAACTATGGCGCACAATAGCATCTTCAGCACCGAAAGCGTCGGCATACACCTTATCAAGTGTATCTCTGCCGATATCGTCATAGCCGTAACCGGTGGTAGAGCCAAGGTGTTCGGCAGAAATATTGTGGTTTTTAAAACTCTTCAAAATTTTAATACCGTTATATTCACCTATCTCATCAGTTTTTTTAAGTTGCTGTGCGCACTTTTCTTCAGCACGCATTGCCAAGTCAATAATATGGTCGGACACACCATACTCGGCTTTTAATATATTTGTTGTTGTTTCTGTCATAACTGTTCTCCAAACATATTTTTTTCTAAAAATGCACCGATTAACCTGATGCACTCGTTTACATCGTTAATATTAACCATTTCAGAAGGGGTGTGAATATAGCGTGTAGGCACGGATACTGCACCCGTAAGCACACCGCCACGGGTAAGTTGCATAGCACCTGCGTCTGTTCCGCCGCAGTCGAGCACTTCGTACTGAACTTTAATATCTTTTCCCTCTGCAACATCGGTAAGGCAATCACGTACTGATTTAGAGCAGATAACAGATTTATCCATAACCTTTATACATGCGCCGTCGCCCATTTTAACTGCCATACGTTTGCAGTTAGGTGTGTCGCCCGTGTCAGTGACGTCTACGGCAAGGGCAATATCAGGATTAACATCAAAGCCTGCACCTTTTGCACCACGCAGTCCCACCTCTTCCTGAGATGAGAACACAAAATACAAATCATAAGGTGAGTTTTTGATGTGTTTTATAACGTCTATCAAAATATAAACACCTATTCTGTTATCAAGTGCTTTAGAAATTATATGGTCTCCTGCAGTTTCCATATCGCCCGAAAAAACCGCCATATCACCGATTGAAACGATTTTTTCGGCTTCTTCCTTATTTTTAGCACCTATATCTATATACATATTTGAAAGTTTGAGTTCTTTCATATCCTCTATAGCTTCTTCATAACCGACTACACCCACAGCACCGTTTGAAAAACGTACACGTTGGTAAAGGCAACAGTATTTATCTAACCCACCAACGGGTGCGAATCGCAAAAAACCTTTTTCGTCTATGAAAGTTACCATAACACCAATCTCATCAGCATGAGCACATATCATAGCACGTTTGCCGTTCCCCTTTATATGCACTATAAGACTGCCGAGCGCATCGGTAAATACATCGTCTGCAAACTTTTCTACCTCAGATTTTATTATATCACGTATACCGTCCTCATTACCTGACGGTGACGGAGTTTGTGTAAGTTTTTTCAAAAGTTCCATCAGATTATACCTCCAAGTTTCCATGAATTTTCAGCAATAGCCTGAACAAGCGACATAGTAAGTTCAAAATCTGCCATATCAGCAATGCAAACGGGCGAATGAATATATCTGCACGGAAGAGATATCGCTGCCGTGGCACACGCACCGCCACGTGTGGCAAAGGCACGTGCGTCGTTACCGCCAAAAACTGTTCTTTTAAGTTGATACTTTATATTATTCTCATTTGCTAAATCAAAAATATAATTATTAAGTGCTTTACTTGAGTTTGATGCTCCGTCCATAACAGTTATGGCAGGACCTGAGCCGAGAGATGTTGCATACTCGTGTTCTTCAAGCCCGGGTACATCTGCAGCAGTAGTAGACTCTACTATAAACGCCGCATCAAGTTGCAAACGGTGTGCAACTATAGCAGCACCTTTTAAACCGGTTTCTTCCTGAACAGTAAAGCAGAAGTACATATCGTTTGTATAATCTTTTTTCATACATTCAATTAAAATAGCACAACCTGCTCTGTCGTCTATTGCTTTTGCTTTTATTTTGCCGTTCCCAAATTCAAGGTAGTCCGAATCGAACGCAATATAGTCACCAAGAGCAACTACTTCCTCGGCGCTTTCTTTATCTTTAGCACCGATGTCTATATACATATCTTTCTGCTTTACAACGGCTTCACGCTCTTCCGGTGTTGAAAGATGTACGGCTTTTATGCCGATTACACCTGAGATTTTGTCTTTGCCAATCGTAACACGTTTAGAAAGAAGAATACGTTCATCAATACCGCCGACGGGCTTGAATTTAATATATCCGTCGTCTGTTATGCCTGAAACTATAAAACCAACCTCGTCCATATGCGCACACAAAGCAATCTTTTTACCGCTTTTGCCGCTGCCCTTTTTAAAGGCTATAAGGTTGCCCATGGTATCTACGGTTATATCGTCTGCATAAAGAGCGATTTTTTCCATAATAAACTCACGTACAGCACTTTCGCATCCCGCAACTCCGTTAAGTTGAGTAAGTTCTTTTAATAGCATATTACGTCACCTACCCTCTTGACAGATTTTAAAAATTCTGCAATGGCATTCGCCGTACTCTGTACATCTTTTTCAGAAACAGTTTCTATCGGCGTGTGCATATATTTAAGCGGCAGAGAAAACAAAACTGTAGGCACACCTCTGTTTGCTATCTGTATAGCCGCTGCATCTGTGCCGGTATCACCACCGTCTATATCTATGGAATAATCTATTCCTTTTATCTTCATTACATTTATAACCGCCTCAACAAGCACAGGATGAATATTCGGCCCTTTGCTGATAACAGCACCGCCGCCTGTAGAGAAAGTATTGTCCTTAGCATCAGGCGATGTTCCGTGGCAAACGTCAATAGCAATAGCAAAATCGGGATTGATGCTATACGCCGCACAACCAGCGCCTCTTAGACCAACCTCTTCCTGAACTGCAGCCACGGCATATAAATCAAACGGCAACTCAACATCTTTTAATTGATGCAAAACGTCCATTATGGCAGAAACGCTTGTGCGGTCGTCCTGAGCCTTTGTGCTTATCATTCCGTCAAGCATAAACAACGTTTTGTTTTTCATAGTGGCGGTGTCGCCTACTTTAACGAGTTTTTTTATCTCATCTGCTGAAAATCCCGTGTCTATATACAGTTTATCCTTGGGAACTGTCTTTTTGCGTTCCTCAGCAGATAAAATGTGAGGCGGTTTAGCACCTATAATACCTGTCAAGCGGCTTTTTCCGTGAACTATAACCTCCTGAGCCAGCATTATACGTGCATCAATTCCACCTATTGCAGAAAAATGCAAAAAACCTTTTTCGTCAATATCAGTAATGATAAGCCCCACTTCGTCCATATGAGCCTCTATCATCACTTTACCGTGAGGATTTTTGCTTTTTTTAATTCCTATAACATTGCCCATGGCATCTATGCTGCACTCATCACAATATTGTGAAAATATTTTTTTTACTTCATCCGCAACTGTCTGTTCACACCCTGAAACGCCATGGAGATTTGAAAGCAGTTTTATATTATCGGTAATCTTCAAAATATCACTCCTTAAAGTTTGCTCACAATCTCTTTAAAAAGATTTCCTCGTTCTTCAAAATTTTTGAACATATCGAAACTTGCACTGGCGGGCGACAGAATAACATAATCTCCTTCTGCAGCAACAGCGTTGGCAGCAGCAACCGCCTCTTCAAAAGTTGTACACTCTGTAATCGGCAGGCTTTCTCTGCGATTGGCAAGTGCATTTTCGGTTGCTTCTTTTATAGCCGGTCCTGTCTGACCAAGCACAACAAGATGTTTTACACAGTCAACAACAACATCGCCGAACTCGTCATACGGAATATGCTTGTCATATCCGCCTGCAATAAGTATTACCTTGCGGTCGCAGGCACGCAGCCCTGCCGCAGTTCTTGTAGGTGAACTTGCGATTGAGTCGTTATAATACTTAATCCCATCAAGTTCACGTACAAGTTCCATTCTGTGCGCAACACCGCCAAAATTAACGGCAACATCACGCACATCTTCACGGCTTACCATATCACCAACAGCACCGATAGCCGCCATATAATTTTCTACATTATGGATACCACGTATTTTAATATCGCTTGTTTTTATAACGGGTTCATCACCAAGATAAATAACATCTTTGTGCAGATATACATTGTCTTTGCCGATATCGTCTTTGCTGAAAAACACAGTTTTACTTAAAATATTTTTTTCGCCGATTTCACGTGTTATGTCATTATCGAAATTCACTACCAGTTTGTTTTTATCGGTCTGGTGCGCATAGATACTGCTTTTTGCATCTATATATTCCTGATAGTCCGTATGATAGTCGAGATGGTTAGGCGAAATATTTGTAATAACCGCCACATCTGTGCTTACACGCATATTGTGCAGCTGGAAACTGCTGAGTTCGACTACCACAACATCGTCTTTGCTGATTTCTTCTATTCTGTAAAGCAAGGGGTTGCCGATGTTTCCGCCGACAAAGCAATTATATCCTGCTTTTTTCAGTATTTCATAAACAAGCGTAGTGGTGGTAGTTTTGCCGTCACTGCCCGTTATACCAATAGTTTTTGCAGGGCACATAGAGAGAAACAGTTCCATCTCACTTGTTAAAACGGCTCCGTCTTTCTGCGCTTTTACAAACTCAGGGCGGTCCACACGAATACCCGGTGAGCGCAAGATGATGTCACAACCTTTAAAATGGTCAAGGTAATCGTCGCCAAGGCGAAGTTCCACATGTGCAGATTTTAGTGTTCTCGCTGTTTTTTTATCAAATTTATCAAGTGGCTTCTTGTCACAGCACATAACCCATGCGCCACGGTCAAGAAAAAACTGTATTAACGGCAGATTGCTAACGCCAATGCCTACTATAGCAACTTTTTTCCCTTCGATAAACTCTTTAAAAACGGTGTAGTTAGTATTGTCGGTCACGATGATTTCTCCTTTTTGCCGAAAAATTGATTTATTCCTACTGCAAATAAAAATACTGCAAATATTTTTCTTAAAATATCGGCAGGCATATACACGGCTACCCACGAGCCCAAAAGTGCCCCTATTATACCAAAACCTATGATTGGCAATGCCGCTTTAAAATCAACTGATTTATTCTTTATATGAATAATGAGTGCGGCTATGGCAGTCGGTATAAAATACACAAGATTTACACATTGAGCAGCCTGTTGGCCGATATTTAAAAACATAGTCAGTATCGGTATGAGTATAGCACCTCCGCCAATGCCCATACCGCTTACAATACCCGAAAAAAATCCTGCAAGAATGGTTAAAATCATTTAAAACACCATCCTTACAGCGGCGGCTATTATAAACACGCCAAAAATCTTACGCAACAGAGGTGCCGAAATTTTTTTAAGCAGCACCGCACCGAGTGCACCGCCCGCAATACCGCCGGCGGACACCTGCCACGCAAGAGTAAAATCAAAAAAACCTTTATAAATATATAAAATCATGCTTACAACAGTAAGTGGTAAAATAACGGCTATTGCCGTAGCATGGGATTTGTGTTCCTCCATATGCAGAAACTTTTCCATCGCCGGCACTACAACCGTGCCGCCGCCCGAGCCAAAAAGCCCGTTGCAAAGTCCCACAGTAATGCCTATCAGGGCAGTTTTAAAAAAATCTTTTTTAATCTTCATAAACACACTCCAAATACTTTTTTACTAATATTTGAAGTGGTGATAATTTTTATTCACTTAAATGCCGCATACATCCTTTATAACCTCACCGGCTATAATAAAGCCTGCCACCGGCGGCACCCATGGCACACTTGCTGTTATAGGGCGTGATTTGCCTTCTTCGCAAACAGTTTGCTTTATAGGCTTTTCGGACGAGTACACAACTTTAAGTTTATCTACGCCACGCTTTTTAAGTTCACGACGCATAACTCTTGCAAGAGGGTCACCCTCAGTTGAGTATATGTCTGAAACAGTAAGTTTAGTTGCATCAGTTTTATTGCCTGTACCCATTGACGATATAATCGGCACACCGCACTTTTGTGCTTTTTCAATAAGAAGTATTTTTGATGTCACCATATCGATAGCGTCAACAATATAATCTGCTCCCGTAAAATCGAATTCGCTTTCGTTCTCTGCCGAAAACTTTTTGTGAACAGCACAAAAATCTATAGACGGGTTAATGTCAAGACAGCGTTTTTTCATCTCGTCAACCTTAACAGCACCCACTGTAGAGCGTGTTGCAATAAGTTGACGGTTTATATTGGTAATATCTACAACGTCCATATCCACCGCACGTATATGGCCTACGCCTGCACGGGCAAGTGCCTCTACGGCAAATCCGCCCACTCCGCCTACGCCAAACACCCACACAATGGAATTGCTAAGTTTATGTATATTTTCCTCACCTATAACAAGGCTCGTTCTGAAAAACGCTTTATCCATAAAATACTCCAAAATAATAAATACCCCACCGTGCCGTGTATGAGCGTTATTTCTAACCTGTATATACAGGTGGATTTCCTCCCATCTGCTTTACGTTCCCTTGTTACAGGCAAAGCCCGTCATGGTTTACAGCCACAGACAGCGTCCGGAATTCCATATTAAAAGATGTTAGTTGAAATATTCTTACTCACTATCACGCACACAGCAGGGATATCCTCTGTAATGTTATAATAGCACAAAACGCTTTGTGCTTCAAGTGGTTTTATCAGCCAATTATCAATCTATAATATCAAACTGGTCTGCCATTCTTTCTTTAAAAGTTTCAAATGCAGTTTCAAGTTCTTCTTCGTCAGTTACCTGAATGAGAATATCATCTCCGTTTTCGTCCTCTTCTATACGCATTATAAAAACTTCTTCCTCCTGGTCTTCTGCAGGCTCTTCCACAGGAACTAATGCCACGTACTGAGTATCGCTTATTTCAAATGCGTCAATTATCTCAAGTTCAACGTCGTTTCCGTCTTCGTCCTGAAATGTTAGGATGTTGTTTTCCATTTCGTTATTCATAATTTTTACCTCTTTCTGTATAATATATTTTAAATACTGTCTAAATAACTTTGTAATATTATAGACGCCGCAACTGTATCTATAACATTTTTCCTGTCTTTGCCACGTGTGTTGGTGGTGTTTAGAATACCTGCCGCCTGAACGGTTGAAAGACGTTCGTCCCACAGTATAATTTCCGTTTCAGGAAAATAGCCTTTAAGTTCGTCTGCAAACTTCTGGCTTATTTCACCACGGGGTCCAAGAGTGCCGTTCATATTTTTAGGCAGACCGATTACAATTTTGTCTGCGCTGTAACTTTTTATAATTTCTACAACACGCTCAAGCATTTTAGCGTACACTTTATTTGGTACGGTTTCAATGCCCTGCGCAGTAAAGCCAAGCGGGTCACTTACTGCAATACCCACACGTGCATCGCCATAATCTATTCCTATTATTCGCATATTCTTATCCTTGTAATTCTGTTATTTTATTACTCGCTCTGTGCCATAAGTGCCATATACGCCATATTGGGCTGCTGGACATCAAGTCTGCCGTACTGCACAACAACGCCTATGTCACTTTTAATTTCCATAGAATATTGAACGCCAACACCTATTTCAAGACCGCCCAAAACCTCACTGTCATCACTTTTAAAACAACGAATACGTTTTGCAGGTACTGTATAGGGAATGTTTTCCACCGGCTCTCTATCCTCAAAATATACACTTATAAGAATATGTGCATCCTTATCATTGGTATTTAAAATCATAATACTTTCGTGCCCAGTATAATCTGCATTCGGGTCGGGCTTCGGTGATGGGCGATACCCATCAACTATATACCACTGCTTTTTTCCGCTCATAGCAATTTTCCTTTCTGTGTTTATATAGATTATAAAATTAGTGCCCGTTTCGTTCAATGTGCCAATGAACTCAAATGAATAATTAATAATGAATGATGAATAATTGTGGTTGAAAATCGCTTTGTTTCTTTTAATTCAAATGCGTAGCATTTGTTCCTTAATTATTCACTATTCATTTTTCACTATTCATTGAGTTTGCTCTGCAAACTCATTATACCATATACTCCCATCAATTACAATTACATTTTTGTTAAATATCTACCCAAAATCCAAATTATGTAGTATAATATAATTATGAGGTGGATCGGCAATGACTAAAAAAGAAAAGATTATTGAAATACAAAAGATATTTGATGTTGTTTACGCAGATGCAAAGTGTTCTTTGGATTTCGGTACTCCGCACGAGTTACTGGTGGCGGTGCAACTGTCTGCACAATGCACCGACGCAAGGGTGAACATTGTTACAAAAGACTTATTTAAAAGATACAGGTCTGTAGAGGGGTTTGCAAATGCTGATTTGGACGAACTGTCTGCCATAATCCGACCGTGCGGTTTTTATAATTCAAAAGCGAAGAACATAATTGCATCTTCAAAAACAATATTGGAAAAACACGGCGGCAAAGTTCCCGATACAATGGAAGATTTAACGTCACTTGCAGGAGTTGGCAGAAAAACGGCTAATTTAATACTTGGCGATGTTTACGGCAAAAGTGCCGTGGTGGTAGACACGCATTGCATACGCCTTTCTAACAGAATAGGGCTTACCACAAACAAAGACCCTGTAAAAATTGAATTTGACCTTAAAAAAATTGTGCCCGATGATTACCAGATGCGTTTTTGCCATCAGTTGGTATATCACGGGCGGGCTATATGCAACGCGCGAAAGCCTCAATGCGGCATATGCCCGATATCACATTTATGCAAATACTTTAAAGGAGCGAACAAAAGTGCAGCGAACAGATAGACTTTTAACATTAATACACGAAATGGGCTGCGACAGCGCAGTTATTACCGACAGAGCAAACGTGCGCTATTTAAGCGGATTTACAGGTTCGGCGGGATATCTTATAATATCAGCAGACGAAAAACTGCTCGTTACGGATTTCCGCTATACCGAGCAGGCGGCAGAGCAGGCAAAAGATTTTGAAATTAAAGACTCTGCAACATTTAAAGTAAAACAGTATGCAAAAAAATTCAGTTACACCGCTTTTGAAGACGAGGCGGTATCGTACAAAGAATATTTAAGTATCAAAAAGAATTTCAAGCGCTTAGAACCTCTCGGCGGAATAATTATAAAAATGCGCAGCGTTAAAGATAAAGACGAAATTGAGCGCATACGCATTGCAGAGAAAATCGGCGACGAGGCATTTATACACGCTTTATCCGTTATGAAAGCAGGTATGACAGAATTGCAACTTGCAAGAGAAATTGACTTTTATATGCTTTCTCACGGAGCGGAAAGACTGTCTTTTGAAACTATTGCAGCAGCAGGTGCTCGTGGCAGTATGCCGCACGCAACACCTTCGGAAAACGTATTGAAAAAAGGTGATTTAGTTGTAATGGACTTTGGCTGTGTGTACGATGGTTACTGCAGCGATATGACAAGAACTGTAGGCATAGGAAATGTGTGTGATGAGTTCATAGAGGCTTACAACACAGTTTTAAAAGCACAACTGACTGCATTGGATATGATAAAAGCAAACGTAAACTGTACCGAGGTACACAACGCCGCTTTTGATATAATAGACAGCGATTACAAAGGTATGTTCGGCCACGCACTCGGTCACGGTGTTGGACTTGAAATTCACGAGCAACCCACATTTTCAAAACGCAGCGACTATCCCCTGCCCGAAAATGCCGTTATAACAGTTGAGCCGGGCGTGTATATCCCCGGAAAATGCGGGGTAAGAATAGAAGATGTGGTTGTTGCAACTCCCGATGGATACGAAAATTTAACATCATCTGCCAAAGATTTAATATTAATTTGAAAAAACTCTTGAAATACTGATTTAATTAATGTATAATATATACATTACTATATGCAAAATTTGGAGGTAAAAAACATGATTACTGCCGGCGATTTCAGAAATGGCGTTACTTTTGAACTTGAGGGCAACGTATTCCAGATTGTGGAATTCCAGCACGTTAAGCCCGGTAAAGGTGCAGCGTTCGTTAGAACTAAATTAAAAAATGTTATCACAGGCGCGGTTGTTGAGAGAACTTTCCGTCCTACAGAGAAGATGCCCAAGGCTCACATCGACAGACGTGACTATGAGTATCTCTACAGCGATGGCGACCTTTTCTATTTTATGGATACAGAAACTTACGAGCAGATGCCTTTAAGTGAGGAGCAACTCGGTGATTCTTTAAAATTTGTTAAAGAGAATATGGTTGTTAAGGTGCTTTCTTACAAAGGCAGCGTATTCGGCATTGAGCCGCCTACATTTGTTGAACTTGAAGTTACCGCTACAGAGCCGGGCTTTAAAGGTGATACATCTACAGGCGCTGTTAAACCTGCCACACTTGAAACAGGTGCTACTATCAACGTTCCGCTGTTTATCGACCAGAACGACATTATCCGCGTAGATACACGTACCGGAGAATACATGGAAAGAGTTTAATTTATTAAAATTCTGAACATAATACGAATATGAGAGGAGTGTTTTTAATGGAAAACATTACTGCAAAACTTTCTTACCTGCAGGGCCTTATGGACGGTCTTGATCTGGACAAGGATTCTAAAGAAGCAAAAATTTTCGGCGCTATAGCAGAAGTTTTAGAAGAAATGAACGATGCTATCGACGATTTGTATGACTATCAGGACGAAATGAATGAGAGAATCGAACTCATCGACGAAGATTTAGAAGCAGTTGAAGATGTGCTCATCGACGAAGATTGCGACTGCGACTGTGATTGCGATGACTGCGACTGCGAAGATTTTGAATATGAGATTGATTGCCCCAACTGCGGCGAAACTTTAGTTTTCAACGAGGATTTCCTCGATGAAGAAGAACTCCTTTGCCCCAACTGTGGCGAAGCACTTGATTTTGGTTGCGATTGTGAAGATTGCGACTGCGAATAATTAATTCAAACATATTTAAATCCCCGTTTAAACGAAGTGAGTCCCAAAGTTTAGACAAAATCAAAAGGAATGAGTCCGGTATTTTACCGGACTCATTCCTTTTAATTTTGTGATAATTCAAGTGGTGTTCTCGATTATACGTAATAAAAGATATTTTGAATGGCGAGTATGTTTTGTGTTTTCTTCGTGTTTTTTTATAAAAACATGTACCTCAAAGGCCGATAGCGCAGGGGTTTTAATTTTTAATATGTTGTTGTGTAGAATGTGTAATGATAATAATCATTGAGCAAATTATGCTCTGCATACGTAAATTCCCAGCCAAGCATATCGCTGAAGAATGTGTTGCTCACATACGTTGTACCGTCAACTAAAATCGGTTTGGCAATTGCGTGCTTCGCACCATCTGTATATGCATCGGTCGAATCTATCGCAAATTCTAAAGTTGTATATCCTGGGAAGAATTCACTTGTTAATGTTATATTACCATTATTGTACTCTATAGAGGCACTATCGAAATACCCTGCCTCTATAGTCTGGCGGAGAGGCACGTAAATTTCTCCATCAATAATGGGGAGTGCACCGCAACTTTCACTTACATACCATACGGGGTATGTGTTTGCGTTGTCAGCGGGTTCTTCGCTTTCTATATACTGATGTCCCATATCTGTTAAAGTGAACGAATTCTCATCAGTAAGCACAGGAAATTCAACTTTAGTTACGCCATACGCTTTAAAATCGGTGTCAATATTAATTGTGAAATCAAGTAATCCGTCAGATTCATATATCCATTCGCCGCCGGTAAGTGCTTTATAAATCTGCGCAATATCTACCGAAATATCGACATTAACATTGCTGCTTTTGAGTTTATTGCCGCTTACGTTATATACGCATCGCATACCATCTTTGCCTAAAATCTGCCAGCCTTTAACAGATGGAAACTCAAAATACGAAAAATCTTCTTCGGGAGCAATGCCTGACATTATTTCAGGCAATATCGACATAAGTTCATCAATGTATGATGTAAGACCATTGTTATCCATTTTAATTATATATTTACTGCCGCCAAGTTCTATTTGAGAATGTTTAGCCAAAAGGTCAGTACCAATTTTTTGCATACTGTCCATATAGTTTTTGTCAAACACAGATTTTATTTTCTCAAGCGCAGTTTCATCAAATGCAATATCGTCTATTGTCATTTTCATATATTTATTCAAAAACGGATACGAATAAATAATATCAAAAACAGGTGCTTCATCATTTGATAAATCCATATTTATCCACATTCCCATTTTTGCATTTATGCCAACATTCAGATTTGAATTAACGTCTATATCGTGTTCACTTTCAGCAGTAAGTGCAAGTTTAATTTTTTTGTAATCGTCACTTATATCTGCCTGAAGACGCATAGTACCGTCGTATGCAAGCAAAGTACGCAAAAGCGACTTAACATCTACATAATTATTAAGTGCTTGCGAAAACTCAATTTCATCAAGAAGTGCGGCAATTTCTTCGCTGCTGTCAAACGTAACAGAAATGCTGTAATCAGCGGTATAGTTTGTGATTACTTCCGTTAAAAGTGCAGGTAATTCTGCTGCAGATACACTCGTAGTTAACATAAGTATTGCCAAAAGGATTGATATTATTTTTTTCATATGTATTCTCCTTTCTGTTTTCCTTTGATTTTATATTATCATATAATATAAAATATAGCAACAAAAAAATACATTACCGGCTGAACACGTTTAAAACGTTTAGGAGAGTCAACCGGTAATGCACTGATTAACGAAATTTTTTTATATATTCATCAAAATCCACAATGGTGTTTGTTTTTCTTGATTCTTCTGCTGCAAAGGCTATAAGGTGATTCATGGAAGATTCGTTTATTTCAGGAACGGACTTACCGTTATACGTTTTGTTAAGGTACTCGTAAAGCGCCTTCACAATGCCCTCATCGCCGCCAGCATGACCTCCTGTCATACCGTCTTTGCCGCTAAGGCTGATTTGCTCGGTTTCTTTGCTTTCGAAACTATAAAGTCTGATGGGGCTTTCTCCGTCGAGTGCTGCACTGACTTCGCCTTCAGTACCCATAATGCGTATGAATCTTCC
This sequence comes from Clostridia bacterium, assembly GCA_017436905.1. GTDB lineage: Bacteria > Bacillota > Clostridia > UMGS1810 > UMGS1810 > SIG455. The sequence goes on from JAFSCF010000018.1 coordinate 46,532, forward strand.
GCCCTTATTAAAAGCGTTCATATTAAATGTAACGGTTATATCGTCCTCAAATAACAGATTTACCGTCTGGTGGTCAACTACATTATTGTCACATTTAAAAACGCACTTGCCATACTGCGTATTGGTGATTGCATCGATTATCATTTCATCGGTGGGGTTATCCTCTCTGGCACAAGTAGTACGGAACCACTCATTTTCTTTGTCGTCAAGGTAAAGTTTTATAGCATTATACGGGCAAGTGTCTAAATGCGGACACCCCTGTATGCAGTAGTCGGTAGCGTCTGTCGGTGCATTTTCTTCTTTAAAATAAGATAATGCGCCAAACGACTGCACTTTTTTGCATTTTTTGCCTACAAGCCATTGCAGAATATCCATATCGTGACACGATTTCTGCAAAAGCATACACGAACTTGCCTCTTCGTTTCCCCAGTTACCGCGAACAAAACTGTGACTCTGGTGAACATTGCCGACACATTCTTCGTGCGTGATTGACATAACTTTGCCGATTTTACCGCTGTCAATAATATCCTTTATTTTTATAAATATGGGAGTATAACGAAGAACAGTGCAAATTACTACTTTCACACCTTTTTCGTTTGCGTATGCAGCAATTTTTTCACATTCTTCAGGTGTGGGGGCAATAGGCTTTTCAAGGAGTAAATCATAACCAAGTGAAATAGATGCCATGGCCGGTTCAAAGTGGTCTCTGTCCATAGTAGCAATGATTGCAACATCTGCAATCTTGCCTTTTTCGAGTAATGGTTTCCAGTCATTAAAGCACATATCGTCACTTAAATTGTGCTCTTTTTTTATATAATTTCTTCTGCTTTCAATAGGTTCTGCAACAGCAACAACCTCAAACATTTCGGGGAGTTTTGCCATTTTATCTGTATATATTTTGCCACGCGCACCTGCTCCAATAAGTATCGCTTTTAACTTTTTCATAATATACTCCTTTACATTTTGTGTTATCTGAGTTATATTATATATAGAACTATTATAAAAAGAAATACGTTAATAGGCAAAAAATATTAGATTTTAGTTCAAGCGGAGAAATACAATGATTAACAGAAAAACATACAAGGTTGAACCTCAGATAGGGATTAAATCATTCTACTCATTTTTTAAAAGATATTACAAAAACGGGTTTCATTTCGGTGGCGAAATTCACGATTTTTGGGAATGTGTGTATGTAGTTGACGGGAGTATACAAGCCTCGGGCGACGGAAAAGTATACGACCTTTTTGCAGGAGATATAATCTTTCACAAGCCGCTGGAGATGCATAAATTTTCAGTAACATATGAAAGCGGCGCTACACTTATGATTTTTTCTTATACATTAAGCGGTGAACTTGCCCCCTATTTCAAAAACAAAGTTTTTTCGTTAAGTAACAAACAACAGGGCATCATAGACGATTTACTTGAATTTGCAGATACTAAAACAAACATTGTCAAAGACAATTACGAACACTATCTTTTTGCATCAAAGAATTCTCCTACATATCTTCAAAGGGTGGCAACGTATATTGAGCAGTTGTTTTTATCGCTTGCAGACGACGGAAGCACTACATCATCGCTTAAAACACCTGAAGCAATAGTTTTCAGAACTGCATCAAGGTATATGAAAAATAATATTGATTCAAATGTATCGGTAACCGATATTGCAAAGGCATGCAGCATAAGCGAATCGGGACTTAAACGCATATTTACAAAATACGCAGGTATAAGCGTTCATAAATATTTTTTAAACCTTAAACTAAGCGCAGCATCTAAATTGCTGCAAGACGGAAAAAACGTAACAGAAGTTACTGATTTGCTTGGATTTAGCAGCCAGAGTTATTTTTCGGCAGCATTTAAGCGTGAAACGGGCAAACCACCGTCTAAAGTAAAAAAACAATAACATATAAAAATGGCATATCGCATTAAGCGATATGCCATTTAAAGTTTTTATTATTTGTGAGCCTCAAAAAATCTGTGCAGGATTGCAGCGATTTCTGCTCTTGTGGTATTGTCTTTCGGGTTGAGTGTAGACTCTGTTTTACCTTTCATCAATCCACTACCAACAGCGTACTGCATTGCAGGGATAGCGTACTCAGAAATTTCAGCAGCGTCTGTGTAAGAGAGAATGTTTGTATTCTCTCCAACGCTTACGTCATAACCTTTGTACTGAGCGTATCTGTGCATAATAGCAGCAATCTGTTCTCTTAAGATATTGTCGTCAGGACCGAATGCTGTGTCGGAGTAACCTTTAACAATACCATTCTGCTCTGCCCAAACAACTGCTTTTTCGTAATATCCACCGATTGCAACGTCTGCAAACTGGCTAGCATCTGCAATTTCGGGTGCGCCTGCTGCTCTGTAGAGAACAGTTACAAGCATTGCTCTTGTAAGTGTTGATGCAGGTGCAAAAGCATCTTCTGCAACGCCATTCATCAAACCATTATCTATAACATAGTCAACATCTAAGTGATACCATGCAGATGTATCAACGTCTGCAAAGTGTACTGCAGGGCAACCGCCATCTGCTGTACCGGGGCAACCTGCTGCGCCGTCTGACCATTTAGCATAGAGAGTGATATTGCCTGTGAGCGCTGTATCAAAGTCAAACAGTTTGGTAAGCGCTGTATCTGTATACCAGCCTGCAAATGTGTAACCCTCTTTGGTAGTTTCGGGAGCAGTAATCTTTTCACCACGTTTTACGGTAACATCTTTAACAATTGTACCGCCGTTAGCGTTGAACTTAACTGTTACTGTTGAAGATGTTCCACCACCTGTAACGGGGCTGGGCAATGGACGTTCTGGATCGGGGTTAACAACTGTATCGTAACCAACCAGCGCATACTCTGAGAACTTCTTAACATAGAGTGTTACTTTAGATTTATCTGCTGCAATTTCAATATACTCGCCGTCAGCGTTTTTAGCGGTTGTAAGTTCTTCAGCAACACCATTGTGCATTCTGTGAACAAGGAAGTCTACAAAGCCTCTCATACTTTGAGGAATTGTAAGTTCAATTACAACCAAATCGTTTGTTTCGTTAACAATTTCACGATCTTCGTCAACTACTGCGTTATTATTTTCTGTATCGTGATATGTAGTAACTTTTTCAATAACGATGTCTAAAACGACTTTGTTATCACTTGCTTTAACTTCTTCGGTGTCGTTTTTGTGAATTTCCTGTTCAAGAACTGCAGAAATTTCTCTGTCGTCAATATTAATCTGAGCCTCTACCTTAACTTCACGTTTTGTTTCGTGTTTTTCTTCGTTGTGGCGATCTTCTTTAGTTTTATCTTTCTTTTCTTTGATACCGCCGTGTCCTTTAACTTCTGCATTACTGTTTTTCTTTGATTTTACAACTTCTTTACAGTGCTTACATTCTTTAACACCATATGTGACATCAGTATCACCTTCATGAACAGTTTCATCAGGTTTATCTTCCCAATGGTGAAGTAGTTTATCTGTTTTCAAAGTATCAAGATTTCTAATTTCATTTTTGCAATCAGGATCTTCAAAAGATTTTTCACAAACTGTACAGTACCAGTGTGTTTTTGTACCGTGATTAAAGCAGTCCGACGGAACAGCATTTACTTTTACCGGTTTGTGCGCTGCAGGAATTGGGATGTTATCTTCTTTAATTGTGTTACAGCAAGTGTAAACGATTCTCTTTAAACCGTCTACAGTACAAGTTGCAGGTCTTATGATTTTTTCACATTCTTCGTTATGAGTATGCTGAAGTTTTGCAATTTCAACTTCTTTATAGTGACCGCAGCCATTGCCGCAATATACCCAAGCAAGACCTTCTGTTTCTTCTGTTGGTTCTACTTTGATTTCCGGATCTACATAATTGTAACTGTGACCGAGTGCAGGAGTTGTGTACTGCTCTACAGTAATTTCTGTTACTAAATCGTGTGAGAAGTCTTTGTCGCACACTGTACAGTGTTTATGAGCAAGTGTACCTGTATGTGTGCATGTTGCAGGCACCGCTGCGATTTCTTCTAAAGTATGACCTGTTGCGGGTATTTCATTTTGTTCAACAGTAATTTTACTACATGCTACACACTTTTTACCCTCGGTCAAACCTCCCAGTACGCAAGTAGGCTCAATACGACGAAGCGTAACTATATTTGTACTGTGGTTTGTATAATCTTTGTCAATTACAACACTTGTAACTTTCTGTGTACGTGCTGCATCTTTAAATAATAAGCCACAAGTTTCACATGACCAGTGTTCAAGGATACCTGTTGATGTACATGTAGCAACAACACCTGCTACGTAACCATTATTTGCGCTATGACCTGTTGCAGGGATTTCTACGGGATCGCCAACAGGCTTTCCGCACGCACAGTAATTTTGCATTTCACCTGCATCTGTACAGGTTGCTACCTTTGTTATAACTGCATCTTCAGCAGAGATAACACAAGTATGTTCGAGTTTAGGAATTTCAACTGTTTCTGTATGGTTAGAGTCATTCAAACAAACTCTTGTTTTAGAACCAACTGCCTGTTCTGTAGGCTGAGTTGTTATGTTCCACTCACCCCAGTTATGTCCTAAAGCGGGAACAGGTTTCTGTGCTACGAGAACAGTGTTACAAACGGAACAGTGTGAGCCTTCAGTTTTACCTGCTGTTTCACAAGTTGCTGCTATTGCTGCATCTGTAACTACTGTATGACCAAGTGCAGCAATACTCGTACGTGTCTGTGTATGACCGCAGACTGTACATACACCGCCGGCTGTCATACCTTTTTCAGTACATGTAGGAGCAATTGCAGCGATTTCATTGTAGGTATGAGGAAGTTTTGCCAATGTAAGTGAATTTTTATCCATTACAGTAGTTGCAGCCTGTGTTGTAAAGTCTTTTTTACAGAGGATACACATATAATGTGCTTTTACACCGGTTGCAATACAAGAAGCCGGTACTTCTGCAACAAAGATTGTATTATGTTCTAATTTATCAATAGTCTGTTTAGGTTCAACTGTACCGTTAGCACCGCAGTTGTAACTATCGTGGCTTACACACTTAACACCTTCAGTCCAACCTTTTTCATCACAAGTTGCAGGAACGGCAGGAACAACCTGAAGCATATGGTTAATTGCAGCAGATACAATGTAAGATGATGCACCTGTGTAATTAATTGTCTGTGTTCTTGATGCAAAATTGATGGTTGTAGATCCTGTTAAAGAAACAGTTACCTTATGAAGTCCGTTTTCGTTGTATGAAACAACATTGTCAAGATAAAATGCTATATCTTTAAGATAAGTATCTTTATTAGCAGAAAGTGCACCGGCTGTAAGGTCATCAGCATTTTTGTAAGTAATTGTCATCGTCTTGGTTGCACCTGATGCAGCAGTTTCAAGACCTGTTCTCGACACTTCGCTGAAAATTGAGCCAGCATCAAGTGTTCCGGCAGTAGCCAAATCGCTGCCATCGGCAATTACAGCATCAGCAGGATAAGTTATAGCAACATTAATTGTGCTCGATACTGTTCCGGCATTAAACTCGGCAATCGCCTGATCATCACCGCCTAAAACTGTTGTAATAAAGGGTTTGTCAAAAAAACCTCTTATAGACGACATATCAAGCGTCGCTTTATAGTCGATACCCATACCTTCACCAACGGTATCTAACGATATTGCCTTGTCTGAATAATCTCTTTCTCCGCTTTTGCGTGCAAGAACCTTTACGCCGAGGGTCATATCGAGAGGGTTGGTAATGTAGGAATACCCGTGCGTATGTTCTTCAATCGTCGCCGCTGAAACGGTTGTAAACATTGAGGCAATCATCATAACTGCCAGTACAATACTTACAAATCTTTTCATTGTTAATCACTCCTTATACGATTTATATATTAAACATAAAAGTATATACACAACAATTATACCTCTGTAATAAAAAATTGTCAATAAATTTAATGTAATTAATCTTACAGAATTTATTTAATTTTTATGTGCAAATATATCTAAAAAGCAAAATGAAAAGAGTAGGCAAAATTTTTCATTTTATTATCTATATACTACTATTTTGTTTGATATCAATTGTAGGGCTTACATAGAATTCAAGCGGTTCGCCAAGAATCTTTATTGAATATGTTTTTTCAATTATAACATTATTACAATATCTACCACATAGATCTAAAAAGTAACACATAAAATAAACACCCCGATAGTTCAAAAAACTATCGGGGTGTTTTGGGGTATATAATTAAAGTATGGCTACTTTAATTCATATGTTATTTTGTTATCACTTGAAAGATAACCTTTTTCTACTATCTGCTGGACAAAGATGCCATCAGCGGCAGTAACTTCGGGCTCGGTGTCGTTTAAAACAGCGTTACCGAAAGATTCTACCTCTTTGGTATACATATTTCCAAGTTCAACATCAAGTTTTAACGGAACAAGTTCATCACGGTTCTGCGCCGCATCATAGCCTAATGAATCATCTGAGATAAGAACGGCAACATCTCCGCCCTCTACCTGACTGATTGTGCCTTCTGCCATAATACTGCCCTTTGTGCCGTAGATTTCAAGTTTGCACTTTGCTGCAGCATCGGGGATATTGAAGTTTGCATCAACCATTGCAAGTGCACCGTTATTCATTCTCATTACAACAGCAGAAGAATCATCTGCGTTATAACTGAATGTCTGTGTGCCTGCAAAACCTGCGATTGCTTCAACTTTAAGACCTGTAATATACTGCAGTAAGTCTATGCAATGGATACCCATATCCATAAGTGCACCGCCGCCGGACAAATCTTTATTTTGACGCCAGTTGTTAGGAATATCAGGATACCAGCATGTAAGTTGAGCACGCATTGAAACGATATCACCGAGTTTGCCATCGGCAATGATTTTTTTCATTTCCTGATGATATGCTGCAAAACGCATCATAAGTCCAACGCCGAGTTTTACGCCCTCTTTAGAACAGCAATCTGCAATTTCTTTAGAATCTTCACTGGTGAGTGCCATAGGCTTTTCAATAAGGATATGCTTTTTAGCCTTTGCTGCGGCAAAAGCCTGCTCTTTATGGCAGAATACAGGTGATGCAATATATACAGCCTGAATTTCGTCAATCGCTAAAAGTTCCTCATAATTATCAAAAGCGTATTTGGCATTATACTTTTCCTTACATCTTTCTGCCGCTTCCATATTGGTATCCATAACGGCAACAAGTTCTGCGTTATCGGCAAGCATCATACCGGGCAGAGTTCTGCGGTCTGCAATACCGCCGCAACCGATTACGCCCCATTTTACTTTAGACATAATTATTCTCCTTATTTAACGTGAGCAGCAAGTACTTTCTTGAATCCGTCTATGCACTTATTGATATGTACTTCTTCCCATGATGGGTGCAAGAACAAGCAAACTGTCTGTGCACGGAGTGCGTTTGCGTTTTTGCAGAACACTTTATCATACTGAACTGATTCAGGATTTGTATATTCTTTTGATTCAAATGGGAATTTAGATTCACCAAATCCGCCATGTTCTCTATATGCTTTTTCTTCATATGCTTCAGGCCACTGAATGCCGTAGCAAGGAATACCTGATGCACCGAGTTCCTTTACGATAGCAGGTGCATCGCAATCTAATACATCGAGGTCTACCAGCATTGGATACCACCAGTAAGAGTTCTTTCTTTCAGGTGTGTTATGTGGTAATTTTTTGATACCTTTAAGACCTGTGAAAGCGTCATCATACATTTTAGCGTATTTAATACGGCGAGCGAGGTTCCAATTGTCAAATCTCTTAAGTTCGTTAATACCGATAATTGACTGCATTTCTGTCATTCTGTAGTTGAAACCTACACGTCTGTGGATGTAAGGAAGTTTTTCTTCCAATGCGAGCATATTCATTCTTGTTTTTACATCGTAACCATGGTCACGGAATGAACGGCATTCCCAACCGATTTCTTCGTCGTTAGTAACAACCATACCGCCTTCACCACCTGTTGTGAAGTGTTTGCTCTGGCAGAATGAGAAGCATCCAACATCACCGATAAGACCTGCTTTAATGCCGTTGTACTCACCGCCAAAGCACTGTGCACAGTCTTCAACGATTTTGAGGTTGTGTTTTTTAGCGATTTCAAGAATCGGACCCATATCAGCAACACCGCCGTAGAGGTGTACTACGATAATAGCCTTTGTTCTGGGAGTGATAAGTGCTTCGATACAAGCGGGGTCAATTGTGTGGTCGTCTGTTACATCAGCAAATACAGGAATAGCACCTGCCTGAAGTACTGAGAATGATGATGCGATAAATGAATATGATGGAACGATAACTTCATCGCCGGGGCCAATGTTAAGGCTTGCAAGTGCGATGTGCAATGCAGCAGTACCGTTTGTGCAGGAGATTGCCATTTTAGCACCCATCCACTCTGCCCATTTTTCTTCAAATTCCATACCTTTTTTACCGGTCCAGTAGTTTACTTTACCGTTTTTGATAGGCTCTAAAACGTCCTCCAGTGTTTCGGGTGCAAACTGAGGCCACATAGGGAAACCGATTTCCTCAATACCTGCACCATTCATTACAACTTCTTTTTCTTTACTCATAATATTACTTCCTTTCTTTTATATTTGTCCAATGGACTTAATAATAATTTTCAAAAAAATGCCGTATGTTTCACGGCACTTTTTATAAACACATAAATGCCAAAATTATAGTAATATAATTTTATTTTAATTCGTTCAGCAACTCGAGTGTTCCGTCAACAACTATATTGTCACCGCCTTTTTTTAATCTTGACGTTCTGGCTTCGTACCCGCCCTCGCTGTATGCACTGCTCGTTGGGAAATATGAATCACCGCCATTTGTTAAACAGCACAATATAGTATTGTTAAAAGGCGAGCCCTCATAAATTCTGTTTGCAATTTCAGTAAAGGGTTCTCCCGGAATTCCCATAAACACCATATCACCAAGTTTAATTGCAGAAAGAGTAAATGAGAAAAAGTCCGGTCCATTTTCTAATGTTACTATACGTTTTGCTTCGGCAACAACTGTTGTAAGTTCCATTGCTTTGTATGGCAGTTCTTCATCTCTGCCGCTTTCATGAAGTTCCACAATTCGTCTCGCTTCTTCGAGTTTATCGTTTTCCTGATTAGATGGGATATTGATAGTCTTAACGGCATATTCGATTTTATCAGTTTCAATTTCTACGGCTTTATCACATACCTGAAGTACCGCACCTGCAATTACTCTCCCCATATATCTTGAATGCTCGTATCCTCTGGGGCAACCATCAAAAGTTATTTCCAATCCATTTGAATCACCTGCTTCGGGGAATGGGTTTATATGATTAACATCACCCTGCGGTGCCAAAAGGAACATACATTTAGTATCGGGAATTGCGGCTTCTATGGTAGAACATACAAATCCTGGATAATCTGCACTTACGTATTCTCCACCGATTGTATCGGGATGCACGCCAAAATTTACGATAAATATATCGTCGTTATCTACTCTTTCAATTTTTAAAAGTTTAACTGTTTCGTTAGGTGTACCCAATGCATAGTCAACATCGGGATTATGTATGCCGGGGTTAGTCTGCACAGAGCCGTCTTTCATACGGAATCTTCGGATAAACGATATTTTTTCGGCTTTACTTTCAGCGGTATAGAATTTCGATTCGCTTAAATCCTCCAAAGCATATGCCGCAGCATCGCGCATCTGAATTCCCAAAAACTCCTCATAATGCGGTGAACCGCAAAGTTCCGATGCAAAATCCTTTCCAAGCATAGGACCGGTATGTGTATGTGAACAAGTAACAAATATAGACTCAATAGGCAAATCACAGTACTCTGCTATTATTTTTCTGTAAGCATTACACTGCACCTGCGTAAGCATTATTATATCCATAGCAATGACAACACTTCTTTTTTCTCCGTCGTCAAAAGCAACAGCGGTTACATACAGGTCGTCCAGTACGCCTTTTGTAAAACGGGCCTCATAATATCCGGATAAAGGTGTGCCAAGTGGCGGTGTTATGCATAACCTTGAAAAACCTGTTTGAATTTTTTTCATATTTTCCTCCTGATAATATTTTTTGCATAGTTTCAATTTGTCCAATGACTTTACTAATTGATTTTAAAAAAATGCCGCCTATTTTTACGGCACCTTTTTAAAATCAATTATGCTCCGAACATACCGTCGAACGCAAAACGTGCTCCACCTATTGTTACAGGATTGCACTCTAAAACAGAGTATTCAATAGTTTTATTTTTTATCAATGCTATTTCATCAAAATACTTTTTCAGCGGTTCTAAAAGATGCGCACCCAGTGCACGTATTGAGCCCCCTATTACAACTGATTCAGGGTCGATGAGATTTACTATATTATTAATACCAAACGCTAAGGCTTTAGCGACATCGTCAATAGCATTTACCATGGCATCATCACCGCTGTCCAGTTTATCACGAAGTTGGTTTATGCAATAACATCCCGTCTTTTCAAGTATAGCAGGCAAACTTGCAACCAGTTCAAGGCAACCGTAATTACCGCACTGGCAACGTTTTCCGTGATAATCTACAGATATATGACCGAACTCCCCTGCCATGCCACCGCCGTCATAAATAGCACCGTCAATAAGTATTCCTGCACCAACACCATCGTCAATATCGATTGAAACAAGATTATTTGAAAGTCCATGCGTGCCGAATTCCTTTTCTGCATAAGCAATAAGACCCGAATTGTTTTTTATATATACTTTGGTTTGCGGCATTGCATCAGAAACTGTTGTATATATATCTGCAGCATCTTCTGCATGTAATACTGTGGAAGATACAAGTGTATTGCTTTCAGGATCGATAACGCCGGGCAAGCCGATAGTTATGCCAAATATTCTGCGCCCACGTGATGCCGCACCGATTGAATGCATAATCCCCATAGCAAGATTCTCACCCGAAACTACGGGGACAGTAATATGAAATACCGACGTAAAATCCAATGCATACACATCTGCAACAATCTGGCTTTTCTGAATATCAATACCCACAAAATATCCGCCGTCAGGACACACCTGCATAAGAACTGCCTTTCGTCCACTGGTGTTGGAATTTTTTATACCACATTCATTTACCAAGCCCTCGTCTATAAGTTCTTCAACAAGTGACGAAACTGTGGTAGCACTCAAGCCCGTAATCTTTTTTATATCTGCACGTGAAATTGTACCATGCTTATGTATCAAGCGAAACACCAACCGCAGATTTGATTCCTTAATCAACTGCTGTGATGATTTTCCGTTTTCTATCATTAATTTATACCCCTGAATTAGTCCATTGACTTTAATAATTATACTATATCACCTCTCCGACTTCATGTCAAGAAAAAGTAAAACAAAAATTGTTTTTTGTATGAAAACAATAATCATTATTGATTTTTTTATCATTATATGATATAATTTTTTCACTCACAGAAAGGATTGGCTCAATAATGAAAAAAGGTGATATTACTAAAGAAAAAATACTTATAGCGGCAGAAAATATTTTCTCTGAAAAAGGTTTTGCCGGTGCACGTGTTGACGAAATTGCTGAAATATCAGGTGTAAACAAACGGTTGATTTACGCACATTTCGGCAGCAAAGAAAATTTATATAAAAACGTTTTGCACAGAGTTTACGGCAGGCTGGTTGAAATGGAAAGCAGCCAGAATATGGATCTGCCCGCCGATGAAGTTTTAAAAGAAAATATATCAAACGCCTTTGAGTTTTTAAGCAGCAACCCCAATTTTATATCTTTGGTAATGCACGAGAACTTGAGCAAGGCAAAACATGTGGATTCATCTGGCATAGTACCACTGAAAAGCCAATCAATAGTAGCATTGCAAAAAGTTCTTAAAAGAGGCATTGATGACGGCATCTTCAAAAAAGATATTGATATAAACGAAATAGTTTTTGCCGTAAATATGTTTGCTTTTGCTTACTTTTCAAATACATACACTATGCCAAAACTTATTGAAATCGACTTAAACGATGCAGACGCCAGAAAGCGCCGAAGCGCCATGGTTGCAGATATGATAGTCGGATATCTTAAAAACAAATAGTTTTAATCCCGATATACTTATACGTGTATCGGGATTTTTATATTTTTAAATAAATGATTGACAAAGTAACTGTTTGGTGATAAAATAAAAGTAACTAATTAGTTCGGAGGTATATTATGAGCAGAGAAAAAGCACTTGAAATCCTTAAAAACGGTACTGTAATCCCCGCTATCCCCTTAGCGCTCAACGATGACGGAACATTCAACGAGCATGGTCAGAGGGTTCTTTGCCGATATTATCTTGACGCAGGTGTTGGCGGCATTGCAATCGCAGTACATACCACACAGTTTGAAATACGTGACCCGAAAGTTAATCTTTTTGAAACTGTTCTTAAAATTGCAGCAGAAGAAATTACAAAATTTGAAGAAAAAACCGGCAAAACAATTGTAAAGGTTTCAGGCGTGTGCGGTCCTATTGAACAAGCAACCGCAGAGGCTGAAATTGCAAAATCACTCGGATTTGATGCAGTGCTTTTAAGCCCAGGTGGCCTGGCTGACAAAGACGATAGTTATCTTATTGAAAGAACAAAAGCAGTTGCTGCTGTTATGCCAGTTATCGGATTTTATCTGCAAACTGCTTGCGGCGGAAGATTTTTAAACTTTGATTACTGGAAACAGATTTGCGAGATTGAAAATGTTGTAGCCATTAAATGTGCATCATTTAACCGTTACAGCACAATCGACGTTGTAAGGGCTGTTGCGCTCTCTTCCAGAAACAACGAAATCGGTCTTTATACAGGTAACGACGACAACATTGTTGTTGACCTGCTTACAAATTATAAATTTGAAGTTGACGGGAAAATTATTGAACGCAAATTTGACGGCGGTCTGCTTGGTCACTGGTCCGTATGGACAAAGAGCGTTTGTGATATGTTTGAAAAGATTAAAGACGCTGAAATCAATGACAAATGGCTCACACTTGCCGCCCAGATAACCGATGCAAACGCCGCAATTTTTGATACTGCTAACGGTTTTGAAGGTGTTATAGCAGGCGTACACGAAGTACTCTACCGCCAAGGACTTATGAAATCTGTTCGTTGCATAAACCCTGACGAAAAACTTTCAAAAGGTCAGGCAGAGGAACTTGACAGAGTTTATAAAATGTATCCTCACCTTAACGACGATGCATTCGTAAAAGAAAATCTTGCAAAATGGGAAAATCAATAAAGGAGAATTTAATATGTGGAATGAAGTTAAACTTAACGAAATGCTGACTACCCCATCAGAGGCTCTTATTGAAGATATTAAAAAGATTGACGGCGATATTATGATACTTGGTGCAGGCGGCAAAATGGGCCCTACCTTATGCCTGCTTGCACAAAACGCAGTAAAAGCTGCCGGTATTGATAAAAGAATCATTGCTGTATCAAGGTTTACAGACGAAATAGCCACAAAACTTTTAACAGATAACGGCGTAGAAATAATAAAATGCGACCTGCAGGACAGCACCGCACTCAACGCACTTCCTGACGTTAAAAACGTAATCTATATGGCAGGAAGAAAATTCGGTACAAACGGCAACGAATGGCAGACATGGGGCATGAACAGTGTTCTTCCTGCTTTGGTTTGCGAAAAATTCAGAAATTCTTCAATAGTTGTATTTTCTTCAGGTAATATATATCCGTTAGTGCCCATCCATAGCGGCGGTTGCAAAGAAACAGACAGCACAGGCCCTATAGGCGAGTATGCTACAAGTTGCCTGGCACGTGAGCGTTCTTTTGAATATGCAGCACATAAATTCGGCACAAAAGTATTTATGTACAGACTTAACTTTGCAGTTGATCTGCGCTACGGCGTTATATATGACATTGCTGAAAAACTTATGAACGGAACACCTATAAGCGTTACCACACCTGTTTTCAATATCATATGGCAAGGAACAGCAAACGAGATTGCTATACGCGGTTTGCTGCACGCAAGCGAAGATGTTGAAATTATGAACGTTACAGGTCCCGAAACACTTTCTGTTAAGGCAGTTGCTGAGGAACTCGGCGAATTGCTCGGCAAAAAACCTGAATACTGTGGTGATGAAAGCGACGTCGCTTATATTGCAAATTCAGGCAAAATGCTTGACACTTTCGGATATCCGGAAATAACCGCCTCAACACTTATCAAATGGCAGGCTGAATGGATAAAAGCCGGCGGCAGAGCATTAGGCAAACCCACCCACTTTGAAGAAAGAGGCGGAAAATATTAATTTTCAGGTGATTTAAATGAATGTTTTTGATTACATTGAAAAAAACAAAGACAGATACATTGATTTCTGGGTAAATATTTGCAAACTTGAGGGAAACAGTCACAACAAATCCGACGTAAATTCGGTAGTTGACTATATTGAAAAATTTGCTGTTTCCGAAGGATTTTCGTGCACAAGATATTCCTTCGACAATGCCGCAGATTATATTGTAATAGACGCTAATCCCGATAGTGAAAAAGGTCACATTTATATCGCACACTCCGATACAGTTTTTGATAAAGGTTCGTTTGGTGATGAAGCAGTTAAAATATCAGGCGATAAAATTTACGGCCCCGGAGTTATAGACTGCAAAGGCGGAATTGCCGTGGCATTGTTATCTATGAAAGCACTGTGCGAAAACGGATATAACAAACATTTGCGTTTAATAATTACGTCTGATGAAGAGGTTGACAACAGCCTTGCAAAATCCGAGGGTATTGATATTATAAAAACAATGTCTGCCGGATTTAAAAGCGCTTTCTGTTGCGAAGTAGGCAAAGAAGGCGAAATCTTAGTTGCACGCAGCGGTATAATCAGACTTACCATTGAAGTTAAGGGAAAAGCCGCACACTCCGGCATTGCTTATTTTGACGGTGTGAATGCCATAGAAGAAGCCTCACAAAAGATTATACGAATTCAAAAAAGCAGTGAGAAAGACGGCATCACATACAGTTGCAATCTTATAACCGGTGGCGAGAGAATTAACATCGTTGCCCCCAAATGCAGTTTTCAGGTTGATATCCGTGTAAAATGCGCAGAAGATAAAGAAAAAGCTTTATCAGTAGTTAAAGAAATAGTAAACACCGACTATACCGGTGGCACTCATTCCACATTTAACATTGACAGCGAAAGAATGCCTATGGAAAAAACTAACGGCAATATTGCGCTTTTTGAAATCATCAAGGAAGTGGGACATAAATATCAAATTGAAAAAATTGATAATTACTGCACAAGCGGCGGAGGATCTGACGCAGCATACTCTGTTATTGCCGGAGTGCCGACAGTTTGCGGCATAGGTACTACGGGCGACTTTTGCCACACCACCAAAGAATACGCAGACATTGACTCTCTTGAAAAACGTGCAAAACTTATAAGTCAAACAATCTTATCGTCGTCCCCCCGATAAGATGATTATTTTTAACAAGTAATTATCTTATCTTAACATTATACAAGTAAAAAGAAGTCCCATAAGGACTTCTTTTTACTTGTATAAATTTTTCACAATATTGCAACCGTACAAGTTTTTTCTTGTATGGTTTTTTATTTTTATAAAATGGTTATATTCTTGCAACACCGGTTTCTTTAGCAGTTTTAATAACGGCTTCTGCAACAACCTGAGCTACTCTTTTATCAAGCGCAGGAGCGATGATATTATCTTCGGATATTTCATCGTCAGGAATAAGTGATGCCAAAGCAAACGAGGTTGCAACTTTCATTTCTTCGTTTATGCAGGTTGCTCTGCAATCAAGTGCCCCACGGAAAATACCGGGGAATGCAAGTACGTTATTAATCTGGTTGGGGAAATCCGAACGGCCTGTACCTACAACACGTGCACCTGCTGCTTTTGCAACATCAGGCATAATTTCTGGTGTGGGATTTGCCATCGGGAACATAATAGCGTCTGCCGCCATGGATTTTACCATATCGGCATTTACAAGATTTGGTGCGGAAACACCGATAAATACATCTGCTCCTACAAGAGCATCGGCAAGGTTGCCTTTTTTATGTTCAAGGTTAGTTACCTTTGAAACCTCTTCTTGCGCAGGGTTATTGTTTTCGTCACCCTCGCAGATAATGCCGAACCGGTCACAGAAAGTAAGGTTTTTAACCCCCATATTCATAAGGTGCTTTCCTATAGCGATACCTGCAGAGCCAGCACCGTTGATAACCACTTTAACTTTGCCGATTTCTTTTTTAACAAGTTTAAGCGCATTAATAAGCGCAGCGGCAACTACAATAGCAGTTCCGTGCTGATCGTCATGGAAAATCGGAATATCACAAATTTCTTTGAGTTTCTGCTCAATCTCAAAACAACGGGGAGCAGATATATCTTCCAGATTGATGCCACCGAAACTTCCTGAAAGCAAATATATTGTACGTACAATTTCATCTACATCTTTAGATTTAATGCAAAGCGGAAATGCGTCAACATCAGCAAACGCTTTAAAAAGCGCACATTTACCTTCCATTACGGGCATACCTGCTTCGGGACCGATATCGCCAAGACCTAAGATAGCAGTGCCATCCGTAACAACTGCAACAAGGTTTGAACGGCGGGTGAGTTCGTAAGATTTATTAACATCCTTGCTTATTTCAAGACAAGGCTCTGCAACACCGGGAGTATATGCTAAAGAAAGGTCCTCTCTTGAGTTGATAGGCGCACGGGAGATAACTTCTATTTTTCCGTTCCACTCATAATGCTTTTTTAATGATTCCTGTCTGATATCCATTTATTAATCCTCCCAAGGGAATTTATACTGTGTAAGACCGAGTTCGTCACGAACTTCCATAATTTCTTTCTGTACAGACTCGTTTATAGGTACACCGTCTTTACGTGCAAGGCGCACAAGGTATTCTTTTTCGCCCGCAGAATAGATGCGTTCAGCACCGGGAGCCTTTTTGGAATTACGAACAGAGCGAATGATTTCGCCTGCTTTTTTTCTACAGAGGTCTTCACCGAGGAAGTGATTTGTATCAATCGCTATAAAGAAATGACCAAGGTGGTAAGGTGCTTTATTGCCGTCTGCATCCTTGCCGTCAAGCGCTTTTCCGTAACTACCATCCTGTAAAACTGCAGAAAGAAGTTCAACTACCATAGCGTAGCCATAACCTTTATATCCGCCGAGTGCTTCGCCGATACCACCGAGAGTTGTAAGTGCTGCCGTACCGTTACGAATCATTTTAAGTGCTTCACCTGCGTCACCTTCGATAGGCTCGCCATTCTGACCAATAATAGTTCCGGGGTGAACATCTTCGTTTATTCTTTCGTAATATTCAACTTTACCATTCTGTGTAATTGAAGAAGCACAGTCAATAAGGAAGTTGAACTCTTCGTCTGTAGGAATACCTATTGTAAGCGGGTTTGTACCAAACATTCCCTCTACACCGAAAGTGGGCGCAACAGAGGGGCGCGCGTTTGTACCTGTCATACCGATGCAACCTTCTTTGCAAGCCATATCTGGGTAATAGCCCGCAATGCCGTAATGGCATGAATTACGTACAACAACCATACCCATTCCGTATTCTTTGGCTTTTGAAATCGCCATTTTCATTGCTTTATAGCCGATTACCTGCCCCATGCCGTCGTGTCCGTCAACAACAGCGGTGGTGGGGGTTTCTTTAATTATTTCAAAATTTGTAACAGGATTCTGGATACCGTCTCTGATTCTGTCGAGATATATAGGTTTGAAACGGTTTACACCGTGAGATTCAATACCTCTTTTATCAGACTCAAGCAAAATGTCTGCACAAATTTCTGCATCTTCTCTCGGAATACCATAGCCAACAAAAGAATCGATCACAAAATTTGTAATAGTTTCCCAATCCACAATATTAGTTTTTGCCATCTTAAATTACCTCCAAAAAAAATTTTCGCATAAAAAAGCGCACTTATTCCGTAAAAATAAGTGCACTCCAAAATCTCCATGCAACTAATATTATAAGTCAAAATATAGACGCTGTCAATCTTTTTTTAATATTTTTCAAATTCATCAGTCAAATGCCAAGCCAAAGTATGTCGGCAAATCATCGTTTTCGCTGTCAAAAGTTTTATACATTGAAAATAGACGGTCGTCGCCGGCAACACGGAAATCACCGGATTTGCACTCCAGAGCACGAGTTATCTGCGGTGCGTATGAGGTATCGCCCAAAAGTTCTATTCCGCGCAAAGTATTACCATCTACCCTTGCGGCAAGCAAAAAATTCTCTCCAACATAAAACTGTGCCTGTGCAGATAAATAAGCAATGTTTTCGTCTTCCTGCACTATGCCACCGAGTGGCAAAAAAGATTTTCTGATGCGCGTGTATTCATCAGCATCAATTTTGCGTATATCAATACTGTCAGCAGATGCACCACAATGTATATCGCCGATATTAGTGCAAATGGTATATTCCATTTGTTCATAAAAGCCGAAAAGTTCTTTATTTTCAGGAACTAAAACCGCACCGGCATAACCGTTTGATAACAGATGCAAATGGGTATGCTCCATAAGTTTATGACATATTCCTTGTCTACGGTATTCTTTTGCGGTAGACACGGCATAAATATATGCAATGCGCTTATTATAAAACATGCAGTTGAACCAATAAAGAGATGCTACTATATCATCTTTCACAAAACAGCACATACAACGTTCTTTACTGAAGGCAGTTTCAAAAAAAGTATTTATAGACTCATCAGTATCTCCGAATGATTTCTTCCACAGTTTTTTTAGTTTGGAAATATGATTTTCTAATGGTTTATCAATATTCATATTCATCCTCAAGCATACACGCCCAGCATTTATCAATCATATGGTGCGGATAGTAACTTTCCTTTGCTTTTCTAAGTCCCTCAAGTCCCATATCTTCTTCACGGTCAAGATATATTATATCAGGATATTTATTATGGAGATATGTTGCGAATTCACGGTTTATAACAGAATATGCGCCTTGCACATCGGCATACGCTTTTTCAAAATTAACATCGAATGTGGTATCGGACATCATATTTCCCATCGTAAACGCTACAACTTCTTCATTCACTAAAAGAATAAGTCCGTCCATACCAAGTTGTTTGTAATCCCTGAATGCTTTTTCAAGTGCTTTACGTTCCATATGATAATCAGCCTCGAGATTTTCAGCAAGTTTATCGCTGTACCATCTGTCAGCCATATCTTTTGCTAAATGTATATTATCATCATTCAAAGGCTGCACACTGTAATCAGGGTAATTAGCATAAAAACGGTTACAGTGGTTACGCTTACTCTGATATTTTCTGCCTTTAAGTTCGGCAAGGTCACAAATATCGTATACATAGTCAAAACTGCCACGTTCACAATGAAAACGGAATTTATCGGGATAAAGATTTTCTAAAATCCCCTTCTGTTCGGGACGTATTCCCGTAATTCTGCATGGTATACCACGCTCTTTTGCGTCTTGTATAACGGCATCAAGAACAGCCTTTTTATCCCCTTCCCCTACGGGGAAAGGATACACAGAACGCTGGTTAAACTGTGAAAACAGCACCAGATGGTCATGCACTATGGCGGCATTTTGTCTGCCCCAAAGATACAAATTTACAAATGAGAACTCACAGCCACGTTCTTTTCCGTCTATTAGATATTTCTCATAAATTTGTTTATCGTATATTGTAACTGGTTTGAAATTTATCATATCTTTCATCCTTTTTGTTATTCGGCGGTCTTTGAATTTTCTCTGTCACCGATTACCTTTTTCTTGTACTGCAACGGCGTAAACCCGTAATTGCGTTTAAAAAGCGTTATGAATTTAGATTGGTCGGAAAATCCGCTTTTATAGCACGCATCAGTTACAGATGAGCCGTTATAGAGCATTTCCGCCGCATTGGACAAGCGCTTGTTTTTAAGATATACTGACGGTGTCATTCGCAGTGCGTCAAAAAAGTGCCTTTCAAGCGAACTTAAACTTACGTGCGCTTCTTTTGCCAGTTCCGCTATGGAAATCTGCTCGGTAAATTTAGTGTTTATATAATTCAAGGTCTGATATACATCATGCGGATACAAATTTGACCGTATGTCAGAAGTTTCAGCAGAATTAAGATAATGCAAAAAACGCATAAAGTTATAGTTTTTTGAAAACTCGGTGTCCGAATTATGCATAAGGTCATTACACACCGCAAAAAATGCTTTCTGCTTGTCGGCAGGCAAAGTAAGCAGATTATTTTCTCCAAGTTCACGATTGAAAAATATTTCAAGCAATTTCTCATTATTTTCGGCAGGAAACCAAATGCAATAATGTGTATGCGTATCGTTTGTATGGCATATACAATGATGGTATTCGTACGGACGGGTAATTACCACACTGCCGGGGAAAACGGGATATATACGGTTTTCGACCATAAATGACACTTTACCCGTCATCGCTATATAAACCTCACATTCGTTATGAACATGAGAGTAGTCAGTATTCATTTTAGAGAATCCGTCAATTTCGCCGTAAGAAACAGTAATATCAAAAGGTGTCAAGCCACTACAATGTATGTTTTTATTATATAAAACTTCTTCTCTGTTCTTATTCGCCACAAAAGTACCACCTTTGTCAATAATAGTTATGACGATTTTATCATATTTTTCGCTTAAAAGTCAATGGTTTTAACAACTTTTTTGTTAGATAATAGAAATGTTATAATAACTACAATATATAAATCTGAAAGGACTGTGTATATGAAAAAAATTATAGCAAGCGAAATTGCTGTTTTAGACAGTAACGTCCACACCGGTGGCGGTACCGATGTTACAGATAAACTTCAGGCAGCTCTTGACGAGGCTCTTTCGTGCGACGGTGTTCACCTTGTAGTTGACGGTGCTGCACTTGTAAAAGGACTTAAACTCCATTCAAATACAATTATCGAATGTATAAACGATGACTGCGGTTTCTTTATGGCAGACCACACAAACAGACCTATACTTACAAATGCAAACTGGGCGCTTAAAGGCAAAGGTAATAAAAACATCACAATTATCGGCGGAACATACAACCACAACTGCACCAAGCAGGACCATGATGTACCCGCTTCCCAATATCCTAACCCTGAAGGCGAAATGACGCCTGAATACGCCGCAATTCATCGTATATATCTTATGGAATTTTACGGCATAGAAAACTTTAAACTTTCGGGCGTAACTTTTAAAAACCAGAGAACTTACACCTTTACTATGGGCAACTTTAAAAATGTTATTATCGAAAACTCTTCTATCGATATGGCAGAGCACGTTCACCCAAGCAATCAGGACGGATACCATTTCTTCGGTCCTGGACAGTTCCTCACTATGAGAAACTTACGTGGTTGCACAGGTGACGACTTTATAAATCTCGCACCCGACGAAATGGACGGCAAATCTCCCATCACCGATGTACTCATTGACGGTATCTTCTTTGACGAGGTTTGTCAGGGTATTCGTATGTTGTCTGAAAAAGACGGTCTTCTCGACCGCATAACTGTGCGCAATGTTACAGGAACTTACCGTATGTTCGGCTTCAGCATTATTCCGTTCATCACAGGTAACACATTTGGTAATGTAGGCGACTTGTACTTTGAAAATATTGATTTAAGACAGATCCCCGAAACATATCATTATACACCAATGCAGTTCTTCGGTGCAGGTGGCAATATAAAATCATTAACTCTTAAAAATGTACGTTTCCATAATCCTGTAAGAGGTTCTTTGGTGTTTGATATCGGCAGACCCTTCTTCTTTGCACCTGACGAACTTACTGAGGATGAGATCGAAGAGTATAACATTGATATGAGCCAGTATCCCGTTAAAGACTGGATGCCCGACAAACAGTACAGACCGACAATCGGCACGTTCACCATTGACGGCTTGACAATTGATACTGACGAAGTAATGAACGACAAAAACTATATGGAATTCAGATACAACTTTGACAACCTCATTCTTAAAAACATTCATGTGTTCCGCAAAGGAGATATACCTGCATCAGGTATACTTTTCAAACTTGCAAACGAAGCCAAAATCGGCAATCTTATCATAGAAGATGTTTTTGCAGAAAAACTTGGTGCTGTATTAAGTACTGATACCGGGAACGAAATAGGTTTATTAAAAGTAAGTAATGTAACCTTGAAAGACGGCGGAAAGATATTTGACACTGACGACGCATCTGTCGGTGCAACACTTACCTCGGATATAAATGAGGTGACAACAAATAAATGAACGGCTATTTAATGCTTATTTTTTCTACCATAGTTATGTCTTACGACTTTTGTCTGGATAAGCAATACCAGCGTATGGCAGGCACTTCTATGCGTGTGGGACTTAACTATAATATTATATGGGGATTAGTTGAAGCGGTAATATTTTTTGCAATAAACGGCTTTAAACTGGCCATAACACCTTTTTCGATTATTATGGCATCAATATTTGCACTTTGTGTAATGGCATACAAAATAATTGGTCTTAAGATATTAAAAAAAGGCGGAATTTCGCTTTATACGATGTTTCTTATGACCGGCGGAATGATGGTGCCGTACGTATACGGACTGATAGTTTTAAACGAAAGTTTTTCTCTGCTTCAGTTTATAGGGCTGATAGTAGTTTTAATTGCTGTGGTAATGGCATATTACAGTGCAGTTACTCTTTCTAAAAAATTGCTGTTTCTGTGCGTACTGGTGTTTTTTGTAAACGGTATAACAAGCGTTGTTACAAAAGTGCATCAGATAGAAACTGTGATGGCGGTTGTATCTTCTATGGAACTGCTTATACTTACAAGCATTTTAAGAAGCATCTTTGCGGCGGCTGCTTATCCTTTTGCAGTTAAATCAGACAGCGAAAAATCGCCTTTAACGATAAAATCCACATCAGTTATAATAGCGTCCGCACTTATATGCTGCATATCTAATATGATAAATTTTACATATGCAAAAACTGTGCCGGCAACAGTTTTATACCCTATCATAACAGGCGGAACTATTCTTTTCTCTTTAATCGCAAACAAAATAATTTTTAAAGAAACAGCCACAAAGAAAATGGTTATGGCAGTTGTTTTGTGCATTATAGGTTTACTTCTGTTTCTGTAAAAGTTAAAAGCCTTGATTTTTCAAGGCTTTTTTTAATTTTTATCCGTGTCAAAAAAATTGACAAAATTTATATATATAATTTTTTAAAATTTTATGTTTAGAAAATTGACAAGAGGGTAATTTTTATGTATAATGAATTTATAATTTACATGACTGACGGATTTCGTGGATTACCACGGTGAAGTGTAAATTCCAATTTTATAGCCGACCGTCTGGGCAATTCCGTTTTCCTTTTAAAAACAGAATTGTCTTTTTTATTTGTAAAAATCTACCGAAGGGAGAATAAATATATGACACATACTAACTGGAATGGTTTTACATCAGGAGTCTGGCAAAGCGAAATCAACGTTCGTGATTTTATTCAGACAAACTACAAAGAATACACAGGTGACAGTTCTTTCCTTTCATCTGCCACAGAGCGTACTGATGCACTTATGAAAAAAGTGCAGGCGCTGTTCAAACTTGAAAGACAGTTTGGCGGCGTGCTTGATATTGACACTGCCACAGTTTCTTCGCTTACAAGTTTTTCACCTGGATACATCGACAAAGACAACGAAATTATTGTAGGTATGCAGACCAACCGCCCCTTAAAACGCAGCGTAAACCCCTTTGGCGGTATGCGTATGGTGCGTCAGGCATGCGAAGCATACGGCTACAAATTAAGCGATAAAGTTGAAGAGGAATTCCGTTTTCGCACAACTCATAACGACGGCGTTTTCCGTGCATATACGGAAGAGATGCGAAACGCACGTAAATGTCACGTAATTACCGGTTTGCCAGACGCCTACGGCAGAGGCAGAATAATCGGCGATTACCGCAGAGTTGCACTTTACGGAGTGGACAAACTTATAGAAGAAAAACAGTCTGATAAAAAGAAACTTTCTGATGGCGCATTCAACACCGAACAAATTCGCCTTGATGAAGAACTGTATCAGCAGATAGCATTTTTAGGCTACCTTAAAGAAATGGCTAAAATGTACGGATTTGACATCAGCCAGCCTGCCGCAAATGCAAAAGAGGCGATTCAGTGGACATATTTTGCATACCTTGCAGCAATCAAAGAACAGAACGGTGCTGCAATGTCACTCGGCAGAGTAAGTACATTCTTTGATATTTATATTGAACGTGATATTGCAAACGGCATATTAACCGAAGAAACTGCGCAGGAATTAATGGACGATTTTGTTATTAAACTGCGTATAGCACGTCACTTACGCACGCCCGAATACAACGAACTTTTCGGCGGTGATCCGATGTGGATTACCGAGGCTGTAGGCGGCATGGGTAAAGACGGAAGAACTTTAGTTACAAAAAACAGTTACCGTATGCTCAACACTCTGTACACACTCGGCTCATCTCCTGAGCCTAACCTCACTGTATTGTGGTCTAAAGATTTGCCCGAAAACTTCAAAAAATTCTGTGCAAAGGTTTCTGCAGATACAGACTCTATCCAGTACGAAAGCGACGATGTAATGCGCCCCATCTACGGTGACGACTACGCAATTGCTTGCTGTGTATCTGCAATGAAAGTCGGCGAACAGATGCAGTTTTTCGGTGCAAGATGCAATCTTGCAAAACTTTTACTTATCGCAATTAACGGTGGTTACGACACCACCAGCGGTATGCACATAGGCCCGCAGATGCCCGTAATGGATGTTGAAAAATTGGACTATAACGAAGTTATGGAAAGATTTGATGTATATATCGCATGGCTCAGCCATCTGTATGTAAATACAATGAACATCATCCACTATATGCACGACAAATACGCATATGAAAAAATCCAGATGGCTCTGCACAATACTGAGGTTGAACGCTTTATGGCATTCGGTATAGCAGGACTTTCTGTTGTGGCAGACTCTTTAAGTGCTATTAAACACGCAATTGTTCGCCCCATTAAAGACGAAAACGGATTTATTGTTGACTTTGACACTGCAGGAGATTTCCCCAAATACGGAAACGACGACGACAGAGTTGACTTAATAGCAAAAGATATGGCTCACAAAGTTATTACAGAACTGCGTAAAACACCGACATACAGAAATGCTATACACACACTTTCTGTACTGACAATCACATCAAACGTTATGTACGGCAAAAACACAGGTGCTACACCTGACGGCAGAAAAGCAGGTGCTCCTTTTGCACCAGGTGCCAACCCCATGCATAACCGTGAGGAAAACGGAGCATTGGCATCACTTAACTCTGTTGCAAAAATCAGTTATGATGACTGCCGTGACGGTATTTCAAATACATTCTCCATAACTCCCGAAGCACTCGGCAGAACTGACGAAGAACGTACAGAAAACCTTGTAAATATCTTAGACGGCTACTTTGCAAAAGGTGCTCACCACATAAATGTAAACGTTTTAAACCGTGAAACACTTATGAAAGCGTACGAAGACCCTGAGGCATATCCTAACCTTACAATAAGGGTATCAGGCTATGCTGTAAACTTCAACAAACTCTCACGTGAGCAGCAGCGTGAAGTTATCAGCCGTACTTTCCACGAAGCAATATGAGTACACACTTAAAAGGCAATATCCACTCTGTTCAGTCGCTCGGCACATTAGACGGACCGGGGGTAAGGTTTGTAGTGTTTATGCAGGGGTGCAATTTGCGTTGTTCGTGTTGTCATAATCCTGATACTTGGGATATGGCTGGCGGAACACAATACACACCTGAGCAGATTATAAACAAAGCAATACGCTACAAAGATTATTTTGGAAAAGATGGAGGCTTAACCGTTTCAGGCGGTGAGCCTCTGCTACAGGCAGAGTTTGTATACGAACTTTTTAAACTGTGTCACGAAAATGATATTAACACCTGCCTTGATACATCGGGAAGTATATTAACCGATACTGCTAAAACTTTGCTTAGCCAAACAGACAGAGTACTGCTCGATATCAAATATACAACCGATGAACTGTACTTAAAGCACGTCGGATGTGATATGAGTAAAGTTATGGCTTTTCTTGATTATCTTAACAAAGAGAAAATCCCCACAACTCTCAGACAAGTTATTGTACCTACTGTCAACGACAACGAAGCAAACATACATGCTTTAAAAGAGATAATTAAAAAATATCCGTGTATTGATAAAGCAGAACTTTTGCCATTTCGAAAAATCTGTCAGGTTAAATACGACGATATGGAACTCACCTTTCCTTTCGGTCATTTACCTGAAGCAAACAAAAACGATACTGATAAGATGCAAAAAAGACTTGGTTTTTAAATTTAAACCAAGTCTTTTTATTATCTACAGACCGTATTTAATTATTATTCTTTCAAGTTTATCAAGCAACGGCACTGACAAAATCCATAGGAAAAACACGGTAGAAACTGCGTGGATTACATCAAACGAAAATCCAAGCACAAATGATGATATAATCAAATCTGCCGTAGGGTGCGTATTCCACATCAGCACAGATGCAGGATTCATTATACCGCCGTATATAGCAATGGCGGCAACTGCACCAAAGACACATAAATTTATACGTGTTTTTGCAATAATTCCCTTATTGAAAATAATTCCTGCAATAAATCCCACAATTCCCATGGCAAACATCTGCCACGGCGTCCACGGTCCCTGCGAAGAGAAAAAGTTTGACACAAACGCAATAACTGCGCCTGATAAAAATCCTGCTTCTCCGCCAAAACACACGCCGATAATTATAACAAGTGCTAAAACAGGTTTAAACTGCGGAAGCATAAAAAATGCTTCTCTGCTCAAAACCGCTATAGCACACAGAACACTCAGTACGACTAATTCACGTGCATGCGGACGCCTTTTTTCAAATAATATTACAAACGGAAGCAAAGTTTCTAATATTATCATAAGGCTGATAAACATATATTTTCTGTCACCAAGGCGATATATACCAATATAAATTGTAATCGGTATAGCGATAAGTACCATAAGTGCAGAAACAAGCGTTCGTACAGAAAATTTACGTTTTACATTCGTTACATCTGTTGCCCTGTCACATAAAATCCTCTGCGGTATAAAGTTTGACAAGCAAATGCCTGCCAGAACAAGACTTAGTATTTGCAATATAATATTTACCCAACCGATGTATTTATCTACAAATCCAATTTGAACAGTTAAAAACAAAGCAAAAAAAACAATACCCGATATGTAATTACGTTTTATTTTCTTATCTGTTTTTTCTTCTTTGATTTCACGTTTTTCTTTTGGAAGTGTATTCTTCTCTCTTTTTATTTCAACACCGCAGGCAGATATTATATCTTCTGCCAAAACAGCAGCGGGAATTACACTGCGTGCCATTCTGTTTGCGGCTGTGGTATAAAAATTCTTACCCCCAAAAAATTCCCTCGGTGCTGCGCAACTTACAATATTGCCGTCAAAAAACATTGCACATCTGTCGGCATATTCTGCGCAGAACTCTATATCATGTGAAACCATTATAACAGTTGTTCCGTCTGCTTTAAGTTCGGCAATAATCTGCGCAAACTTCTCTTTAAAATAAGCATCAAAGCCTTTTGTGGGCTCATCAAACAGCAATATGTCAGGCTTTGTCATAAGAACTTTTGCCAATGCAACACGCTGCTGCTCCCCACCCGAAAGGTCGTAAGGGTGTCTTTCAAGCAAATTTTCCAATTCGCACAACGAAACTACGTAAGATATATCCTCTCCCATTTGTGTGATGTCGCTTTTTACTGTTTTTTCAGTAAAAAGCACCTGCGGATTTTGAGGTAACATGGCAACTTTTCCGTCAACTTCAACCTTACCCCTATACGGTTTCAAATGCGAGCCGACAACAGACAAAGTCGTGCTTTTTCCTACACCGTTACCGCCTAAAATCGCATAGAATTCTCCTCTTTTTACAGTTAACGACAACCCTTTAATAACATCGGGAAGTTGCCTGTCATACCTGAACCATACATCTTTTAAAGTTACTGCATTATCCGGATTTTCATATGGTATATCTTCAGGTAAATTTTTATTTATATTAATCTTTTCATCTAAACGTTCAAGCCACATTTTTCCCTCACGCACGGTAATGGGACATTCTTCGTCATTAGGGACGGCAAAATGCACTTTCATAGGCGTTGGCAATGCCGCAATCATAGGGTGACCGGCATTTTTTAAAACCATCCCAACTTCACGTGGAGCACCGTCGGCAATAACAGCGCCGTTATCCATAACTACAACTCTGTCCGAAAGCGGAAAAGCCTCCTCTAATCTGTGCTCTGTAATTATAACTGTAGTGCCGATTTCTCGGTTGATTTTATAAAGTGTTTCTAAAAATTCACGTGCAGCAATAGGGTCAAGTTGACCTGTAGGCTCGTCCAAAAGCAAAATATCTGGTTGCATAACCATAACAGAAGCAAGATTTAAAAGTTGTTTCTGTCCGCCTGAAAGTTCAGATGTAGATTTATGAAACCAATCCTCTATGCCAAAAAACGACGCCATTTCTGACACACGTGCACGTATATCGCTGTTGGTGTATCCCAGATTTTCCAATCCAAACGCAAGTTCGTGCCATACTTTGTCCGTTACAATCTGGGTTTCGGGATTTTGCATGACATAACCTATTTTTTCGCTTTGTTCACGATGAGTTAGATTTTTGATATCTTTACCGCAGAAAAGCACCTCACCGCTTAAAGTACCAAACGGAGCAAGCGCAGGTTTTAACTGACGCAAAAACGTAGATTTTCCACAGCCAGACCTGCCGCAAACAGTAACAAACTCACCTTTATTTACCGACAAGGAAATATCACGCAATGCAGCAGAATCGCTATCAGGATATGTAAATGTCAAATGTTGCGTTTTAATAATTTCCATTTCCTTGCCTCCCAACATTCTATAATTACCGGCACAGCGCATAATACAAAATATGCAAATGCCACACTTACGCTGTACAGGGTTATATCCCCCACCTTAACACTCGGAACATAACTGTACTGCGTTGCTCCGATCAACATACCTGCAATGACATACGCACACAAAACAAGTATAATAATCAATGTGAGTTTATCACGCTTATCGAAAACAAAATCAGAGTACGCAGTTCTGCCGCTAAGACCGTATCCACGGCTTTTCATACTGTCGGCTGTTTCAATTGCACTTTCCAAAGACCAACTTATCATTGCAGACAGTATTTTAAGACCTGATTTTGCCCTTTTTATCGCACTGCCGTCCGTTATATCCTTGCCAATACATTTTTGCCCTGCACGCACATGCATAAACTGTGTTTTAAAACGAGGAACAAACCTAAGCACCATAGAGAAAACAAGCGAAAGTGACGGTATAACTCTGCCAAAAAGATATATGAATTTATCGCTCGTCACCACTTTATTATACGAGGCAAAAAAACATATAACAGCCGCAAGCATAGTCCCCATTGCAAATCCGTATATAACAGACTCTGCCGTAAGCGGATTTCCACTTGGCAAATAGCATATAACAGTAACTCCGCTATGGTTAAACACAGAGTTTATAACGGCTGTTAAAAGCATAAGCGGAATTATATATACACTTACAAACTTTAATGTGCGCCTGCCACCTGTAATTAACGCATAAGCAACTGCACACACAAAAGAAATACTTAAAAATACAGGGTGTAATAATAAACAGGAGAAGACTATTACAAAAGCAAAATATGCAAAATTAACTATCGGATGGTATGTTTTAAATTCGTGCAATTAATCTCCTCCCCTTCCATTATTATTTTAATCTTCCGTAGCCTGCCTGCTGAACACATTCCTGCCCAATCTCAGTAAGCATAAATTCTGCCATTTTACGTGCAGGTGCATCTTCAGGAGTGTCTTTTCTGATAACTACATACGTATTATTTGAAAGCGAATATGTTCCGTCAGCAATGGTTTCATCTGTCGGTGCGACACCATCAATTTCTAACAGTTTAAGTTCGGTTGATGTACTGTAAAACGGATCCATATTATGATAATAGTAATAAATACTATAACCTAATCCGTATCCTAATGGATTATCCGTTTTAGCCTCCATAACATCTGTAAGCACATTAGACATTGTTCTTGACGTGGTTTCGGTGCGTATCTTTTCGTGTATATCGCTGCCGTTTAAAAAATGGCGTTCCATCTGCGCATGAGAGCCACTATCATAATTTCTGCAGTACGGATACAAAAGCGCATCTCCTCCACCTACCTGCGACCAGTTTTCATAGGCGTTATTAACATATATATCGGTTATCTGCTCTTTAGTAAGCCCTTTTGAAGGATTTTCAATATTCGTAAAGAAAATCATAGCGTCATAAGCAATAGGTATAAGTTCAAGTTCCACACCCTTTTCGGACGCCATTGCCATAATATCAGATGCAGGATAAACAGACGCAAAAAGCATATCAACCTCGCCGTTTATTAAGCGTTGGTACGACGCATGGCTTTTACTGTGCGAGGTAGGTTTGTGCGAATGGTTATATCCGTTTGAAAACAGTTTATTGTACACCGCCTCAGTAAACGGATATGTAGATGTAGAGCCATCAATAATTGGCATATCTTTATCAAAACCAAATTCTATTGCCGCCTGCGATGGGTACAACTGGCACATTCTGCCCGAATAATACAAGATATAAGCCACATCAAAACGACTTGCCACTTTTTGCGGCAAAAATACACGAGTGGGATTTTCAGGATCAGTATTGTCAGGCTCTGTAATTGCGCTTGAGCCTATAAGTTCATATGACTCTACTGCCCATTCGGATATAGCATCTTTATCGGCAGCATACACAATACCGTCACGTGATACAGCAAGATGTGCACACTCAATTGCTCTTACCGTCATAACGGTTATCTCTTCACGTGAAACATATCTGTCAGGTGCAAAAACATTTGCACTGTCGCCTTTAACAATTCCTGCATTATACGCGGCGGCAACGGCATCTCTGTACCAACTTTCATCAGAAACATCATCAAACGGGTGTGGCAAATCAGAATCAGCATCAAGTCCTAAAAAACGCATAACCATAGCAACTGCTTCGGCACGTGTTACATTATCAAAAGGTCTTGCCTGTCCTTTATCGTCACCTAAAATAACGCCGCTTTGAGCAAGCCATTTCATCATACTGAATTCGTAACGAGTGGTGTCATAATCCGTAAATGTAATTTCTTCAGGTTCAAAGGCTTCTATCTCTCTGTCAGCATTATACAGCGGAATAGTTGCAAACACATATCCGTCGTAATATTCCGATAAATGTATAGGTTGCTTGGTATCTGCATAGCGTGCTTTATAGCCGTATACTGCCGATTGAGCAGGAATTTTAACGACAGTAAACGCACTTTCCGTTTCAGCGGCAACATTATAAAAAACACAGTTGCCAGAAAGCAAAATCAAACACATAATTACCGCAAAAATCTTTTTCATAAATGATGCCTCCCTAATTTTATATTTTGTAAGTATATTCTATAATTCATATCCGATTTACATATAAACATTTTATCACAGTTTCACCTGATTTTCAATATACAAACGCCATCAACTTCCACACAAAAAGGCTGAACATCTAACCGTTCAGCCTTTTGAATTTATTATGTAAGATTAGATAATACCCTGAGCCATCATAGCCTCTGCAACTTTTGCAAAACCTGCGATGTTAGCACCGGCAATAAGGTTACCCTCCATACCATACTCTTTAGCGGCATTATTTGCTGCGTTATAGATATTAACCATGATGCGGTGGAGTTTTTCGTCAACTTCTTCAGCAGTCCAAGCAAGACGTTCGCTGTTCTGGCTCATTTCAAGAGCAGAAACCGCAACACCGCCTGCATTAACAGCCTTTGAAGGAGCAATTACTACACCATTTGCGCGTAAATACTCAACAGCCTCGTTAGTTGTGGGCATATTAGAAACTTCTATGTAATATTTGATGCCGTTTGCAACAATCTTTTTAGCATCTTCCAACTGAACTTCGTTCTGAGTAGCACAAGGCATAATAACGTCTGCCTTAACACTCCAGGGTTTTTCACCTGCGTGGAACTCAGCACCGAATTTATCAGCGTAATCCTGAACTTTATCACGACCTGACGCACGCATCTCAAGCATATAAGCGGCTTTTTCGGTTGTTACGCCGTCTTTATCGTAAACATAGCCGTCAGGACCTGAAATGGTAAGTACTTTACCACCGAGTTCGTTAATCTTTAAAACAGCGCCCCATGCAACGTTACCGAAGCCTGATACTGCGAATGTTTTACCTTTAATATCTTCGCCGTAGCCTTTCAACACTTCATCACAGAAGTAAACTGCACCAAAACCTGTAGCCTCAGGTCGGATAAGGCTTCCGCCGTAAGAAATACCTTTACCTGTGAGAACTGCATTTTCAAAGTTATTGCAAATTCTCTTATACTGACCAAAAAGATAACCGATCTCTCTTGCACCAACGCCGATGTCACCTGCGGGAACGTCAATGTGCGAACCTATATGACGTGAAAGTTCTGTCATAAAACTCTGGCAGAATCTCATTATTTCGCCATCACTCTTACCTCTGGGGTCAAAGTCACTGCCGCCCTTACCGCCGCCGATAGGCAATCCAGTAAGAGAGTTTTTAAATATCTGCTCAAATCCTAAGAATTTGATAATACCCGAATAAACTGAAGGATGGAAACGCAAACCGCCTTTGTAAGGACCGATTGCACTGTTAAACTGTACACGGTAACCTCTGTTTACCTGAGTTTTACCGTTATCGTCCACCCATGGAACACGGAAAACAATCATTCTCTCGGGCTCAACAAGTCTTTCCATAAGGCCTGAAGCCTCGTACTCTGGATGTTTTTCGATAACAGGCTCCAAAGACTCGAACACCTCTTCTACTGTCTGCAGAAACTCAGGCTCGTTCTTATCTCTTGCTTTAACCTGTTCGTATACTCTTTTGAGATACTCATTTTTAATAGCCATTTTAATTTACCCCCATTTAATGTTTTTTTTATTATACTACTCGCGTCGGCTTTACGCAAGAACTTTTTAACAAAATTTCATATTTTTCGTCAAAAACTGTCATTTTGCAATATTACAACTTACAAAATGAAAGTTTTTGTGTGAAATCTTTCATTATTTCATTATCTTTTTAAGATATTTACCCGTATATGACTTTTTATATTCAATAACATCTTCGGGTGTTCCGCTACATATAAGTGTACCACCTGCGCTACCGCCCTCAGGACCTAAGTCTATAATATGGTCGGCAACTTTTATAACGTCGAGATTATGCTCTATTACAACAACTGTGTTTCCGCCGTCAACCAGGATATTCAACACATCAACAAGTTTATGAACGTCTGCTATGTGCAGTCCCGTGGTAGGCTCGTCAAGAATATACATAGTTCTGCCAGTACTGCGTCTGGAAAGTTCTGTTGCAAGTTTTACACGCTGTGCCTCACCACCCGATAAGGTTGTAGACGGCTGACCAATTTTGATATAGCCTAAACCGACATCATAAAGCGTTTGCAGTTTGCGTTTGATTTTGGGGTGATTTTTAAAAAACTCTACCCCCTCCTCTACTGTCATTTCCAGAACTTCGTGAATGTTTTTGCCCTTATACTTTACCTCTAAAGTTTCACGGTTATAGCATTTGCCGCCACAGACTTCGCAAGGCACATAAACATCAGGCAAAAAGTTCATTTCAATTTTAATTATGCCGTCACCTGCGCACGCTTCGCATCTGCCTCCGCTGACATTAAAACTGAACCGTCCTGCTTTATATCCACGCATTTTTGCCTCATTTGTATTTGCAAACACCTCACGTATATCGGTAAACACGCCCGTATATGTGGCTGGGTTTGAGCGTGGCGTTCTGCCTATTGGCGATTGGTCTATATTTATAACTTTATCAAGGTGTTCTATTCCCTCTATCTTTTTATGCTTGCCTGCTTTGGTTTTAGCACGGTTAAGTTTTGCCGCAAGTTTTTTATAAACAATCTCGTTTACAAGAGATGACTTACCAGAGCCTGAAACACCCGTTACCGCCACAAACTTACCAAGCGGAATTTCTACATCAATATTTTTAAGGTTATTCTCTGCCGCACCAATAACTTTAAGCACGTTTCCGTTGCCTTTACGGCGTGTAGCGGGAACTTCAATTTTTTTATTCCCACTTAAATACTGGCCAGTTATGCTGTCTTTGCATTTTTTAATTTCTTCGGCAGTACCCTCGGCAACAATGTGACCGCCGTGAATACCTGCACCGGGCCCAATATCTATAATATGGTCAGCGGCGTACATAGTGTCTTCGTCGTGCTCTACAACGATGAGCGTGTTACCTAAATCCCGCAGGTTTTTAAGCGTCTGCAAAAGCATATCGTTATCTCTCTGGTGCAGACCGATACTCGGCTCGTCAAGTATATACATAACCCCCATAAGGCTTGAACCAATCTGGGTGGCTAAACGTATGCGTTGCGCCTCACCGCCGGAGAGCGTTCCTGCACTTCTTGAAAGTGTAAGGTAGTCAAGACCAACATCCACCAAAAAGCCAAGACGTGTTTTAAGTTCTTTAAGCACTTGTTCAGAAATAAGTTTTTCTTTTTCGGTGAGTTCTAAATTCTCAAAAAAGTCACGACATTCACGGACGCTGAGTTCCGTAACATCGTATATGTTTTTGCCGCCGACCGTAACGCCTAACGTAACTGGTTTTAATCTTTTTCCGCCACATTCGGGGCACGGTTTATTACCCATAAGTGCCTCAATCTCTGCACGCATATACGACGAAAACGAGTCTTTATGGCGGCGGTACAGATTATTTATAAGCCCCTCAAACGGTTGCAAAACAGTTTTATTTTTATACACGAATTTAACGGGTTCTACTGTGCCGTAAAGGATTTTATCAAGTATTCCCTCGGGGAGTTCGTCAATAGGTGTTTCCAAAGAAAACCCGTAGTGCTTTGCAAGGCAGTCAAACCACGCCCTTGAATACGAGCCTAAATCCGCAACATTATTCCAACCGCAGACATTTATGCCACCCTCTAAAATGGATTTAGAGGTATCTTCAAGCACCAT
This sequence comes from Clostridia bacterium, assembly GCA_017436905.1. Lineage (GTDB taxonomy): Bacteria > Bacillota > Clostridia > UMGS1810 > UMGS1810 > SIG455. The sequence goes on from JAFSCF010000018.1 coordinate 81,554, forward strand.
TTCGGGGTCTATTTCCATAAGTGTGCCAAGGCCGTCGCAATGCGGGCACGCACCAAATGGTGAGTTGAACGAAAACATTCTTGGCGAAAGTTCTTCCATACTGATACCACAATCTTTACAAGCATAATTGCGGCTGAATGTGATTTCCTCTCCATCTATAACATCAACTACCGCAAGTCCGTCACCAAGGTTTAAGGCGGTTTCAAAAGAGTCTGTCATACGGGATATTATACCCTCTTTAATAACCAATCGGTCAATCACAATCTCTATTGTGTGGCGATGTGTTTTAGCAAGTTTTATATCCTCTGTAAGTTCACGCACATTACCATCTATACGCACACGAACATATCCGTTTTTACGTGCATCTTCCAGAATTTTAACGTGCTCGCCTTTTTTATCACGTATAACAGGTGCTAAAATCTGTATTTTAGTACCCTGCGGCAACAACATAACTCTGTCTACAATTTCGTCAATTGTCTGCTGACGGATTTCCTTTCCGCATTTAGGACAATGCGGAATACCTACTCTTGCATAAAGAAGCCTCAAATAATCGTAAATCTCGGTAACTGTGCCGACAGTTGAACGTGGGTTTCTTGATGTAGTTTTCTGCTCTATGCTTATTGCGGGCGAAAGTCCCTCTATATAGTCAACATCAGGTTTTGTCATATTACCTAAAAACATACGTGCATATGACGACAAAGACTCTACGTATCGTCTTTGCCCCTCAGCATAGAGAGTGTCGAACGCCAACGACGATTTGCCCGAGCCCGAAAGCCCCGTAAGCACAACAAATTTATCTCTCGGTATAGTTACATCTATATTCTTAAGGTTATGCTGTCTGGCACCTTTTATAAATATATTCTCTTTCCTCATTTTATCACCTTATTTTTGCTTTTTCAGTCTGTTTATCTCATCTCTGTACTTAGCCGCCTGCTCAAATTCAAGACGCAATGCAGCCTCGTTCATCATAGCGGTAAGAGCCAAAATCCTCTCATCGTTTGAAAGCGCCTGCTCTGTCTTTTCGGGTACAGTTTCTTCCATATGGTATGTCTGTATAATTTCGTGAACGTCTTTAACGATTGATTTAGGAGTAATGCCGTGTTCTTCGTTATACTTAATCTGTATTGCACGGCGACGGTCGGTTTCATCAATAGCACGCCGCATTGAGCCTGTAACGGTATCGGCATACATTATAACACGTCCGTCAACATTACGTGCGGCACGGCCTATAGTCTGTATAAGCGATGTGTCGCTTCGCAAAAAGCCTTCTTTGTCGGCATCGAGAATTGCTATAAGCGATACTTCGGGGATATCTAATCCCTCACGCAGAAGGTTAATGCCAACAAGCACATCAAACACGCCAAGGCGCAAATCACGCACTATTTCCATACGCTCAACCGTTTTAACATCGGAATGCAGATAACGCACCTTAATACCTGCGTCACGCAGATAATCGGTAAGGCTTTCAGCCATCTTTTTAGTAAGAGTAGTAACAAGCACACGGTTGCCTTTTTCTATAACGCCGTTTATCTCACCAATAAGGTCGTCTATCTGTCCTTTAATCGGGCGTACTTCTATCTGCGGGTCAACCAAGCCTGTAGGACGAATAACCTGCTCTGCCACAGCGGTAGAATGCTGCTTTTCATAATCTGCAGGAGTTGCGCTTACAAACACAACCTGATTAATCTTATTTTCAAATTCTTCAAATTTAAGAGGTCTGTTATCAAAAGCCGACGGCAGACGGAATCCGTAATCTACAAGTGATTCTTTTCGGGAACGATCACCGGCGTACATAGCACGTACCTGCGGTACTGTTACGTGTGATTCGTCTATAACGAGTAAAAAATCGTCAGGAAAAAAGTCCATAAGCGTAAATGGTGCGCTTCCCGGTGCTCTGCCGCTGATAATTCTTGAATAGTTTTCTATACCCTGACAAAAGCCTATCTCACGCATCATTTCTATATCGTAAGAAGTGCGTTGCATAAGGCGCTGTGCCTCTAATAATTTTTCCTGACTTTTAAGTTCTTCGCAACGCTCATAAAGTTCACGTTCAATTTCCTTTATTGCAATTTCCATCTTTTCAGGCGTAGTTACATAGTGCGATGCAGGGAATATTGCGGTGTATGTTCTGTATAAAAGTATCTCGCCCGTGATGATGTCTATTTCGCTGATGCGCTCTATCTCGTCACCGAAAAACTCTACACGTATTGCCTTTTCATTGGTACTTGCAGGAAAGATTTCCACAACCTCACCACGCACACGGAATGTTCCGCGTGTAAAGGCAATGTCGTTGCGCTCGTATTGAATGGCAACAAGCCGTTTTAAAAGTACATCACGGTCTATTTCCATTCCTACACGCAGCGAAATAATAAGGTCTTTATAATCCTCAGGGTCGCCAAGACCGTATATACACGACACACTGGCAACTATAATTACATCTCTGCGTTCTAAAAGCGACGCCGTAGCGCTATGGCGCAGTTTATCAATCTCATCATTTATAGATGCGTCTTTTTCTATATAAGTATCAGTATGCGGAATATACGCCTCGGGCTGGTAATAGTCGTAATACGACACAAAATATTCAACCGCATTTTCAGGAAAAAACTCTTTAAATTCGCTGCACAGTTGAGCAGCCAATGTTTTATTATGCGCAAGTACAAGCGTAGGTTTATTAACACGTTCTATGGTTTTGGCAATAGTGAAAGTCTTACCCGAACCCGTAACACCCAAAAGTGTCTGTCCGCGCTGACCGCTTTCTATTCCGTGTACCAGACTTTCTATTGCGTTAATCTGGTCGCCCATAGGCTCAAACTTAGAATGTACTTTAAACATATTTTCTCCTCTGGTTTACTTATATCTTGAACCGATTTTTTCCGCTGTTTTTATGCCGTCCATTGCAGCGGAGGTAATGCCACCGGCATATCCAGCGCCCTCACCGCAAGGATAAATTCCTTTTATTGACGACATTCCGTCATCACCACGTTCGATGCGCACGGGCGAAGATGTTCTGCTCTCTACAGCAGCAAGAATTGAATCGTTATTATCAAAACCTTTTATCTTTTTGCCGAAATCAGAAAACGCTTCTTTTAGTGCTTTGCATATGTTTTCGGGCAATATATCGTTAATATCAGCAAATGCGGCATCACCTTTAAAGCAAGGTTTAACATCACCATATTGTAAAGATACCTTTCCGTATTTAAAATCGCCGAGTAACTGCGCAGGGATTTTGCCGCAGCCTGCATTATACGCCTTTTCCTCTAAGAGACGCTGAAATTCAACTCCGTCTAAAGGATTTGTGCCAAAATCATCAGGAGTTACAGTTACTATAACGGCGCTATTAGCATTATCTCCGCCACGATCGTTATAACTCATTCCGTTTACGGCAAGTCTGCCGTCTTCGCTGGAGGCATTTACAACATAACCACCTGGACACATACAGAAAGTGTATACACCTCTGCCGTCTTTTGTCTGATACGTAAGTTTATACGATGCCGGAGGAAGAACGTCTTTATATTTTGCTCCGTATTGCGATAAGTTAATCATATCCTGACTGTGCTGAACACGCACCCCTACTGCAAACGGCTTTGCACGCATATCAATTCCGTGCGAATGTATCATAGAAAAAGTATCTCTTGCACTATGCCCTATAGCAAGTACCAAGGCATCGCAAGGCACAGTTTTTTCGCCGTTTATAACTATGGCAGAAAGTATGCCGTTATCTTCAATAATATCTGTCAAACAACTATTATACATAACAGTTCCGCCCATAGATATAATTGCCTCACGCATATTTTTGATTACTTTAGAAAGCAAGTCTGTACCGATATGCGGTTTTTGTTCATACAAGATGATTTCAGGTGCACCAAATTTAACAAAAGTTTCAAGTACCTTTCGGCAACGATTGTCTTTATCTTTAATTAAAGTGTTAAGTTTACCATCTGAAAATGTTCCTGCGCCACCCTCGCCAAACTGCACATTTGAGTTTTTGTTTAGTATTCCGTTTTTCCAGAAGTTCTCAACAGTTTTCAAGCGGGTGTCTATGTCTTCGCCACGTTCGATTATAACTGGCTTATAGCCGTTTTCGCAGAGAATATATGCAGCAAACAATCCGGCAGGGCCGGCACCCACTATAACGGGCGGATGTTTTAGAGTTTCCGTACCCGTTTTACTGAATTTATACCCCGTATCAGGCGCAGTAAACACATCTGCGCTTTTTACTTTTTTTAGCACCGATGCTTCGCCTTTTACACAAGCATTGACTTCGTACACATAAAAAATCTCGTTCTTATTGCGTGCGTCAATAGATTTTTTGAATATTGAAATAGTTTCAATATCGTCAAACGAAATATTTAATTTCTTTGCAACGGCTTTTAAAAGATTATCTTCTGTGTCTGACAGAACTTCAATTTTTACCTGTCTTATCCTTAACATTATACGCAACCACCTGCTATATATCCGCTTATAAACGCAAATGCCAGATTATACCCTCCGCATCTGCCGTCAACGTCTAATACTTCGCCCGCTAAATACAAACCTTTTTCAATGTTCGATTCCATTGTATACGGATTTATTTCGCTTAAAGGAACTCCGCCCGTGCAAACCTGTGCCCGTTCAAAGTTTTCAGTACCCGATATATCAAGACTAAATTCCTCTATCGTCCTGCAAAGAGTTTGTTTTTTATTTTCGGGCAGTCTGTTCCAAATATCGTCTTTGGAAACACCTGCGATTTTTAAAAAGACAAACATAAGTTTGTAATTGAAAATGCTCTCAAGCGCCTCTTCTAAAGTATATTCCGAAAGTATTTCGCATCGTTTTGAAAACCAATCATAAAAACCATTTTCAAGATGCGGCATAAAGTTTATCTTTACCATTACTTTTTCTTTGCGTTCAATGCATTTGGCGGCAGCGCCGCTTATATTGAATGTGCATATTCCGCTGATGCCTGTAGAAGTCAGTTGTATTTCGCCGGTATCCTCTTTTACAAAACTGCCATTTGCAAAAAGACTAACCTTGGCATCGCAACGTATTTTCTCCCACTCTTTTAAAAATTTACCCAACGACACAAGTCCCGTTAATGAAGGCAAAACAGAGTTAATACTATGCCCTGTTTTTTTTGCAAGCATATATCCGCTTCCGTCGCTGCCGGTTTTGGGTGCGGCCTTTGAGCCTGCGGCAATTATTACTTTATCGCATTTAACAGTTTTGCCGCTATCAGATGCCAGTAAAAATTCACCACTGCGGTTGTTTATATCTTTAACCTTAAAATTAGTTTTAAATTCAATACTACTATTATCTATTTTCTTTTGAAATATTTCTCTTATACTCGCCGCATGATTGGAATATGGATAATAATATCCGTTTTTGATTTTAGGGTATATACCGAGTTTTTCAAGATAATCCAGACATGCCTCAATATTGTCTTTGGAAAGGATTGTTTCAAGATGCTCTATATTATCTGTTTCATACATATGAGCACCAAGAACGCTGTTCCAATAGTTGCAACGACCGTTACCCGTAAGCAATATCTTTTTTCCGCATTTATCGTTACCGTCAAGCAAAACAACACGGTGTTTTTTGCTTGCTTTAAGCGCAGCAACAATACCTGCCGCACCTGCACCTACTACAGCAACTGTACTCATATTATCCCTCCCTTATCTTAATTGTCTTTTATTGATTTGACTAAAGACACTATCCATAACATAAAATTTCCTATTTTATTAATAAAATCAAAAAGAACTTCAAACGGTGCTATAGGTAAAATTATCTTCATAAAAGATATAATTAATCCCAACACTATAGGACCAACAATATTTAGCATATATACTTCTTTTCTGTTTGAATTTGTTCTAAAAAATGCAATGATTGACGGCAAAATGGATATACCGATGACTGCCACAATTAAAATCAGTTTTAAAAATGACGAGCCTACAGACGACGTCCCAACAGATACACTAATCACATTAATACCTCCTGATAAAACAAATTTCCACAATAATTATAACAGTTTTTAAATTGATAATCAATATCCGTGTTTACATTTTTTATGTTTTATGGTACACTTTAAACAGATGCGTTAGTATCTGCTTATCCGGAGGCGAAAATAATGTTTGATACTCATATACACACCCACAACTCTCACGACAGCGAACAAGAAATTGATGCACTTTGCCGTTCTGCAATAGAAAAAGGCGTAAACGCAGTATCGCTTACTGACCATATAGACGTATTTGCATACAGCGAGGAACATAACACAAAGGTTATTACCGGCAGTGCGAAAGATGCTGATTACGCAAAAAGCACTTATTCAGAAGAATTAAAAATCTTTAAAGGTGTAGAAGTTGGAGTATACCATTATGATTCCGAGATGTCAAAAAAGATTTGCTCTCTTTGCGAACTTGATATTATTTTAGGATCAGTTCATTCGTTTATGTTAAACGGCGAAAAAGTTCATTTTTCAAGGGATAATATATCGGAAGAAGTTCTTTCAAAAGAAAAACTTATAAATCAGGCAGATGCATATTTTAATGAAATGCTTGCAACCGCAGAAACTGCTGATATAGACGTGTTGTGCCATCTTACCTATCCGTTGCGATATATAAATGCAAAGTACAACCGCAATCTTGATATAAACATATATTCAGCCAAAATTACGCAGATATTAAAAACATTAATCGAAAGGCAAATAGCACTTGAGATAAACACCGCACGAGTCGGCACGGATTTTAACTATACCGCACCCACTTTTGATATTGTGAACGAGTATTACAATCTTGGCGGAAGGCTGATAACTATCGGCTCCGACGCACACACCCCCGAAAAAATTGCAAACGGATTTGATTATGTAAAAACTGCATTAAAAGAGATTGGTTTTGACAAATACTATTATTTTGAAAAACGCAGACCAAAATCAGTTAAATTATAAAAGAGGTGCTAAGCACCTCTTTTTTAGTCTTTATATTTAACAAAAGTATTATACATACCCGTAAAAACACCTGTTCGTGATATGTTCATATCTCCTTTTATACGTACAGATGTAAAAACTGCGTCTGTTTCAAAATAAAGCGGCACAAAGGGACATTCATCTTTAAAAACAGTATCAAACGATTTATAAGCGTTTTTTATACCGTGAGCACCCTCTGCAACGTGTATATTATAAAGCGCCCCTTCCATAGCAGATGAACCATAGCGGAAAAAGTTTTTGTTACTGCCGTGACTTAACATAAAAGACACATCGCAATCGTTTGAAATATCTGTTCTGCCAATAAACATATCAAACTCACCGTTGCCAATAGCAGCAACATATTGCCAGTAAGGAAGTCCTACAATATTTAAACGTATACCCTCTTGAAGCATATGCTCTGCAAGGTATGATGCCAGACGCACGGCATCATCATTTTCCGAATTAACAATAAGGTTAAAAGACAAACTTAGTTGCTGCTCATCAAAGTATTTATCCAACACTCCGTCGCCGTCTAAATCAAGCCAGCCGGCAGATTTTAGAATTTCTTTTGCTTTGCCACGTTCATACACAGTATGAACATAGTCGTTATCAGCAAAATAAGCGTTAGGATTTACAGGCGACCACGCAGGAGCAGCATGGGTAAACATAACGTGTGTAACGATTTCGGTTTTATCTATAGCAGTTGATAGTGCCTTGCGTACAGACGCATCAGAAAGTACTGTATTGGCGCAGTCGAACCCCAGGTAAGTAAGTCTGTTGCTTTCGTATTCATCAGTAGCAAAATCGCCCGACATAGACGTATCGCCCCACGAATACAAATCTGTTGTTATTACATCAAATTCCATTGCCTCAAAAGAATATTTAGCAATAGACGTATCTTTCACATACGTTACAGATACATTCTCAACATATGGTTTATCACCATGGTAATCTTCATATCTAGTTAATGTGAGTTTGTGGGGAACCATAGTTTCCACTTTAAATTTGCCTGTTCCGATAGGAGTAAAATACCTGTTTTCAATTACATAAGCATCTGCACCTGCCTCTGACGGCATAATTGGAAAATCCAGCAAATTCACAAAGTTTGATTGCGGTGTAGCAAGATTAAAAACAACTGAGCCGTCGCTTTGTGCGACGCACGATGAAACATTGCTTAAATTTACGTTGTATTTTGACGACACCTTACGGATATTCTCAAAAGTAGCCACTACGTCTTCGGCTCCGAAATCGCTTCCATCGTGAAATTTTATGCTTTTTTTAAGGCGCACTACATATTGCGTATTACCGGCATTGGCAGAATATCCCGATGACAAAACCGGTGTTGCAGAAAAGTCATTCTCTGTACGGAACAGACCGTCATATACAAGATACATAACCTCCCCAACACTTTTATAGCCCGTAACAATAGGATTAAGCGTATCGGGAACATCACAAAATAGACGTACCTCTCCGCCTTTTACGGGCGTAAGGTCTTCGTCCGGAGGAATGTCACCTATTAAGTCAATATTGTTGCTGCAGCCGCACAAAAGAAGCAAACATAACAAAATTGCCGATACTTTCTTCATAAATACACCTACTCTATATGAACTCGTCTGACACTTATACATTTGTCAGTATTATCGTCAGTTTCAAAAATTGCTCCGCACAGCATAGACTTACCGTACGCTGGTTGGAATTTAACGGGCATCATCGTAGTAAGACGCTCAATAATAATATCTTTATCTACTCCCAATGCAGAATTTATAACGCCCGTCATACCGAGGTCGCTTATATAGCCAGTTCCGCGCGGCAGTATGCGCTCGTCCGCTGTCTGCACGTGAGTATGAGTGCCAAAAACACCCGTAACTTTGCCGTCTAAGTAGAATCCCATAGCAAGTTTTTCACTTGTGACCTCCGCATGAAAATCTACAAAAATCATATCGCATTGGTCTTTTATTTTTTCTATCTCTCTATCAGCCGTTTTAAACGGACAATCAACGTTAAGCAGATTTATACGCCCAACAAGGTTTATAATGCCGATTTTTTTATCACCTGCTTTTATAACTGTACTGCCTTTTCCTGGGGCAGACGGATAATTTGCAGGACGTATGATATCGCTGTTATCAAGAATATTTTTAACTTCTTTACGGTCAAAAGAATGGTTACCGAGCGTTATAACATTTGCACCACATTCGGTAATAATGTCATACTCGTGTGGGGTAATGCCGTTGCGCACAGCGGCATTTTCTCCGTTTACTATACAAAAATCTATATTTTCGTCATCTATAAGATAGCGCAGGTTTGAACTTAAAAAGTCCATTCCGCAATCACCAGTTACATCTCCAACAGCAAGTATTCTCATAGTAAAAAGCCTTTCTAAAAGCAAATGCTTAATGGTGCAAAAGAGAGTGACAATAAAGCCACTCTCTGTTCACTCATATTATGTGTTTTATTATTTAGCATATTCTACAGAACGTGTTTCCCTGATTACATTTACCTTAATCTGTCCGGGGTATTCCATTTCACGTTCGATTTGTTTAACAATATCTCTTGCTACAAGTACCATGTCGTTGTCGTTAATAACCTCAGGTTTAACCATGATTCTAATCTCACGGCCCGCCTGAACTGCATAAGACTTTTCAACACCATTGTAACTGTTAGCAATCTCTTCAAGTTTTTCAAGACGTTTAATATAACTTTCAATATTTTCTCTTCTTGCACCGGGACGTGCAGCAGATATAGCGTCTGCCGCCTGTACAATACAAGCGATAACCGATGTTGCCTCTACATCACCGTGGTGTGCGGCGATTGCATGGATAACTTCGTTAGACTCATGATATTTCTTAGCGATATCTACACCGATGTCAACGTGTGAGCCCTCAACCTCATGGTCGATAGCCTTACCAATATCGTGCAGAAGTCCTGCGCGTTTGGCAATTTTAATATCCACACCTAACTCTGCAGCCATTATACCTGCTACATGAGCAACTTCTGTAGAGTGTTTAAGCACATTCTGACCGTAACTTGTACGGTATCTAAGTCTACCCAGAAGTTTAATAAGTTCGGGGTGCAGACCGTGAACGCCTGTTTCAAAAGTAGCGTGTTCACCCTCTTGCTTAACAACAGCGTCAACTTCTTTACGTGCTTTTTCAACTGTTTCTTCAATTCTTGCAGGGTGGATTCTGCCGTCTGATATAAGTTTTTCAAGTGCAAGACGGGCAACCTCTCTGCGGATTGGGTCAAAGCCCGACAGAACAACTGCCTCAGGAGTATCGTCTATAATAAGGTCGATACCTGTTAAAGTTTCAAGTGTTCTGATGTTTCTACCCTCACGGCCGATAATTCTGCCTTTCATATCGTCGCTGGGCAATGCTACTACAGACACAGTAGCCTCTGCCACATGGTCTGCTGCGCATCTCTGGATAGCATTGCTGATAATGTTTCTTGCTTTTTTATCAGCCTCGTCCTTAGCGCGCATTTCTATTTCTTCCACCATTTTGGCGGTTTCGTGACGAATTTCAGATTCAACGCTTTTAAGTAAATAATCCTTGGCTTCCTCTACACTCATGGAAGAAATCCTTTCCAGAATTTTCATCTGGTCGGCTTTCATTTTATCAGTTTCTTCCTTCAGTTTATCAATCTCTTTGATTTTCTGATTGAGTTTTTCGTCTTTCTTATCGAGAGAATCTTCTTTCTGCTGGATACGTCTTTCCTGACGGGAAATTTCTCCTCTTCTCTCTTTGATTTCGTTTTCAAACTCTGCTCTGCTTTTATGAATTTCTTCTTTTGCTTCTAAAAGTGCTTCTTTACGCTTACTTTCTGAACGCTTAACTGCCTCGGCAACAATTCTTTTTGCCTCTTCTTCAGCGCTGCCTATTTCAGCTTCTGCAATCTTTTTTCTGTAATTGATGCCGACTATAACACCAACAATCGCCAAAACGACTGCAACAGCACTCATTATTATGATTATACCGGTTGTTCCCAAAATTTTCTAACCTCCTTTTCTTAGTAATTTTTCACATTTATCGATATTGTCATAATAGCTAAAACACACCATATATTGTACACTTTTTTTGTACTATTGTCAATGGCAAAATCATAATTTGTTTAAATTTTCTTCCAAAAAAAGGGAATGTAATCTGCGTGATTACACTCCCTTAAATCATTTATATTGTTGCGGCAATTATTGCCTTGATAGCGTGCATTCTGTTTTCTGCTTCTTCAAACACTATTGAAGCGTCGCTTTCAAACACGTCATCGGTAACTTCCATAGCAGTCATATTAAATTTTTCGCCCATTTCCCTGCCTACGTGCGTTTTAAGGTCATGGAATGCCGGCAAGCAGTGCATAAATACAGTTGTATCTTTACCTGTTTTGCTCATAAGTTCTGCATTTACCTGATACGGAGAAAGTTCTGCTATTCTCTCTGCCCAAACCTCTACAGGCTCGCCCATAGAAACCCACACATCTGTATATATAACATCTGCGTTTTCTACTGCTTTGGCGGTATCTTCCTCAAACCTTAAAACAGAGCCGGTTTCAGAAGCAATTTTTTCACATTCATCAATAAGCGCTTTATCAGGGAAGTATTTTGACGGGCAACAAGCAGTAAAGTTAAGTCCCATTTTAGCACATCCAACCATCAATGAATTTCCCATATTATATCTGGCATCGCCCATATAAACAAAGTTAATACCTTTCAAATAACCAAATTTTTCTTTGATTGTTAAAAGGTCTGCTATAATCTGCGTTGGGTGGAATTCGTTTGTAAGACCGTTCCATACGGGAACTTTAGAGTATTTTGCAAGTTCTTCCACTATTTCCTGACCAAAGCCACGATACTCTATACCATCGTACATAGACGCCAAAACACGTGCAGTATCGGCAATGCTTTCCTTTTTACCGATCTGTGATGCAGAGGGGTCTAAAAAGGTAGCATTCATACCCAAATCGTATGCAGCAACTTCAAAACTGCAACGTGTGCGTGTACTGGTTTTTTCAAATATAAGAGCAATATTCTTACCCTCGCAAATACGATGCGGGATACCCGCTTTTTTCTTTGCTTTAAGTTCAGCGGCAAAATCTATTAAACCGCCTATTTCATCACTTGTAAAATCGAGGAGTTTTAAAAAATCTCTACCTTTTAAGTTCATAAATGTTTCTCCTTTAATCAATCAGCGCAAACTTCTTTTAAAATATCTATAGCATATTTAAGCATATCAAACGGAATATTAAGTGCCGGTAAAAGCCTTACTTTGTCTTTAGCAGTAATTGGAAGCACTCCCCTGTCGATACATTCTGCCACAACGTCTTTTGCAGGTTTTGTGGTTTTAACACCTATCATAAGACCAAGTCCGGTTACGCTTTCAATTCCGTCGGCGCCGGTCAAAGTGTTAAAGATATATTCTGACTTTTCTTTTACTTCTGCCAGAAGTTTATCGTCAATTCGGTCTATTATATTAACTGCACCTGCACAGCACACGGGATTTCCGCCAAATGTAGAGCCGTTTAAACCGGGAGTGAATATATTTTCAACTTTTTCGCCAAGCATAGTTGCGCCGATTGGCAATCCGCCGCCAAGCCCCTTTGCAGTAGTAACAACATCGGGCATAAATCCATAATTCATATAACCGTAGAGCATTCCGCTTCTGCCGTTACCCACCTGAACTTCGTCTGCAATTAAAATAATGTCTTTTTCTTTAGCAATCTTAACCATTGCATCTACAAAGTCTTTTTCCAAAGGAAGCACTCCACCCTCGCCACGAACAACTTCAAACATAATGCCGGCAGTTTTATCGTCAACGGCATTCATAAGTTCATCTGCGTTGGGTTCTATATGCACAAAGCCGTCTGTAAGCGGCAGAAAATGCTCATGAAAAGTCTCCTGACCTGTTGCAGCAAGTGTTGTATGAGTTCTGCCGTGGAAACTGTTTTTAAGTGTGATTATTTTATATACATCTTTGCCTTTTTTATCGGCAGCATACTTTCTTGCCGCTTTTATGGCAGTTTCGTTAGCCTCTGCACCGGAGTTTGAGAAAAACACTTTTTTCATACCGGTTTTTTCGCACAGTTTTTTAGCAAGTAACGCACATGGTTCTGTATAGTAAAGATTTGATGTATGCTGAAAAGCGTCAAGTTGCGATTTAACAGCGGCAGACCACTGCTCGTCTGCAACACCAAAAGTATTTACGGCAATGCCGCTTGCAAGGTCTATGTATTTTTTACCCGTATTGTCAATGAGTTCGCTGCCTTTGCCCCCTACTATATTTATAGGAAAACGTGCATACGAGCCGGCAACGTATTCTTTATCCAAAGCAATTACATCAGTCATTTCCATCCCCCTCAAACATAGTGCCGATACCTTCGTCTGTTAAAGTTTCTATAAGAATTGAATGAGGGATTCTGCCGTCGATAATAAATACTTTTTTAACACCGTCTTTAATAGCGTCTGTACAGCACTCAACCTTGGGTATCATACCGTCGGATATAACGCCCTTGGCAATAAGTTCTTCTGTGCCCTTAACGGTAATGTGCGATATAAGTGTATCGGGGTTATCTTTATCCATTAAAATACCGCTTATGTCGGTTAATGATATAAGGCTCTCTGCCTTTAAAGCACCCGCAATCTTTGCGGCAGCCGTGTCGGCGTTTATATTGTAAACATTGCCTTTTTCATCACAGCCGATAGTGGAAACAACGGGAATATAGTCCTTTGCAAGTACATCTAAAATAGGCTGAGGGTTAACTTCTGTAATCTTGCCTACATACCCGAGTTTTTCGTCTTTAACTTCTGCATGTATCATATGACCGTCAATACCCGACAAGCCTATAGATTTACCGCCGCAGCACTCTATAAGATTAACAAGGCTTTTATTAATCTTACCTGCAAGCACCATCTGGGTAATTTCTATAGTTTCTTTATCTGTAACACGCAAGCCATCAATAAACTGAGTTTCCTTGCCTACTCTTGCAAGCATATCGGTAATTTCAGGACCTCCGCCGTGAACGAGCACAACTTTAACACCTATAAGGCGCAAAAGCACGATGTCATGCACAACAGAGTTTTTTAAGGTTTCGTTTATCATAGCGTTACCGCCGTATTTGATAACTACAATTTTGCCGTTATACTCCTGAATATACGGAAGCGCATTAACAAGAATTTTTGCACGGTCTGCATTGGATATTTTCATTTTATTCTCCCCCTATCAGGTACGGTAATCACCATTGATTTTAACGTAATCATAAGTAAGGTCACAACCCCATGCAACGGCTTTTCCGTCACCTGAGTTAAGATTAATACTTATGGTAATATCACGCTCAAGCAGAATTTCTTTAGCAAGTTCTTCAGAAAAATCCACGCCTGCGCCGTTTTTGCAAACGAGGATTTCGCCCTTAACAGATATAAACGAAACGTCAACTTTATTAACATCTACATCTGCACCGCTGTATCCTATCGAGCACAAAACTCTGCCCCAGTTTGCATCTGCACCAAACATAGCCGCCTTTGTAAGTGACGAGCAAATAACTGCTTTTGCAACTGTTTTTGCGGTCAGTTCGTCTTTTGCACCGTCAACCGTGCACTCAAGCATTTTGGTTGCACCCTCGCCATCACCTGCAATGGCTTTGCAAAGGTATACTGTAACGGTGTTAAGCGCCTGCATAAAGGTGTCAAAATCATCACCATCGCAGGTGATTTCTTTATTACCTGCCATACCGTTGGCAAGAACTGTTACCATATCATTGGTAGAAGTGTCGCCGTCAACACTTACCATATTGAATGTATTTTTAATATCTGTTGAAAGTGCTTTCTGAAGCATTTCGCTGCTGATAGCACAGTCTGTGGTAATAAACACAAGCATAGTTGCCATATTCGGGTGAATCATACCCGAGCCTTTAGCGATACCGCCGATTTTACACTCGAATCCGCCAATTTCAAAACTTACTGCTATATCTTTTTTTACGGTGTCGGTGGTCATAATGCCCTCGGCAGCATAGTCGCTGAAATCGCCAAGCCCGTCTGCCAGTGACACAATGCCGTCTGCTATAGGCTCAATATCTAAAGGCTGACCAATAACGCCGGTTGATGCAACAACAATATCATCAGGTGATATTCCAAGTTGCTTTGCTGCGATATCGCTCATCTGCTCTGCTATTTCAACACCGTTTGCATTGCAGGTATTGGCATTACCGCTATTGCAGATAACTGCCTGAGCTATTCCGTCAGCAATATGCCTTTTAGTAACAAGAAGCGGCGCACCTTTAACAAGGTTTGTAGTATATACCGCTGCGGCATTTGCCTTAACCTCGCTGAATATAAGCGAAAGGTCACGTTTTTCTTTATTTTTTCTTATTCCGCAGTGCACGCCGTTTGCAGTAAAACCTTTTGCCGCACATACACCGCCGCTTATGATTTTCATTATAAAATTCACTCCGTTTATAACAATATTGTATACAGTTAAAAACAAATCTTCGGATTTCAGAATAAACCAAAATCCGAATTTTTGATAATTATTAAAGTTCAAGACCGGTAGTTTTATCAACACCTAAAACGATATTCAAACACTCTATCGCTGCACCTGAAGCACCTTTTCCAAGGTTATCGTAACGGGCAGTTAAAAGTATTCTTTCGTCATTGCCGAAAACCGATACTTCCATACGGTCTGTACCGCCGAGCCCCAATGCAGAATACAAGCCGTCTTCGTCGGCAGTATCTGTAAAGGAAACTATTTTACTGTTATAGCGTTCACGGTAAAT
Organism: Clostridia bacterium; assembly: GCA_017436905.1. Taxonomy (GTDB): domain Bacteria; phylum Bacillota; class Clostridia; order UMGS1810; family UMGS1810; genus SIG455. Next base: position 97,248 of record JAFSCF010000018.1, read on the forward strand.
ATTTTTTATATCATCTACCGTAGCACCGTTTTTAATGTCTGATGCAAAGAGTCCGACAGTAACCGCCATACCGCTGTAAAAATCAGCAACTATAGGGCAGAAAATCGGTGCATTTATTCCTGTCCAGGCAACCATTTCGGGAATATGCTTATGCTGCTGGGTAAGCGCATATTGACGGGGAGCGTTCAAAAGATTATCACGCTCGGCATCTTCATACTGAGCAATCATTTTCTTTCCGCCACCGCTATAGCCTGTGATAGAATGACAAACCAGATTAACCGATTTATCAATTATACCGTGCGCAGCCAAAGGGTGCACCAACGCAATATATCCACTCGCATGGCAACCGGGAACAGCAATTCGCTTGGAGGATGCGATGCTGTGCTCACCATTTAAGAACAGTTCGGGAAAACCATATGTCCAATCGGGATTTGTTCGGTGCGCAGTAGATGTGTCTATAACAACCGTATCAGGGTTTTCTATCATAGACACCGACTCTCTGGCGGCGTCATCAGGCAGGCAGAGGAATGCCACATCTGCCGCATTTAACATAGCCTTGCGGCAGGCAGGGTCTTTTCTATCCTGTTCTGAAAGAGTTAAAAGTTCAATATCACTTCTGCCCTGCAGACGCTCATATATTCTAAGACCGGTAGTACCCGCCTTACCGTCAATAAAAATCTTTTTCATTACTTACTCCAAATTATTTATTTGTATTTTTTGCATTTACCTGTGCCTGAACTGTTACGGGCAGACCCCACAGATTGATAAATCCTGCGCTGTCTTTCTGGTCGTAAACTTCGTCCTCGCCAAATGTGGCAATTTCTTCAGAATACAGTGACCAATCGCTCCATACGCCGGCTTTGATAATATTGCCTTTGTAGAGTTTAAGTCTTACTTTACCGGTGATATGTTCCTGAGTTTTTTCAACAAAAGCAGAAAGAGCCTCACGCAAAGGTGTGTACCACTGACCATTGTAGAGCAGGTCAGCAAATGTAATTGCAAGTTCCTGTTTTTTGTGCATAACGGCTTTATCCTGACACATTGTTTCAAGATAGTTATGTGCAAAGTAAAGGATTTCGCCACCGGGAGTTTCGTAAACGCCACGGCATTTCATACCAACAAGACGGTTTTCTATAATATCTAAAAGACCTATACCGTTAGCACCGCCAACTTCGTTGAGTTTCAAGATAATCTCTTTAGCACTCATTTTTTCGCCGTTGTATGCAACAGGTTTGCCTTTTTCAAATTCCAATGTGATATATGTAGGAGCATCGGGAGCCTGCAGAGGAGATACACCCATCTCCAAAAATCCCTCTTTTTCGTACAATGGCTCGTTGCCTGCATCTTCAAGGTCTAACCCCTCGTGTGAAAGATGCCACATATTTTTATCTTTTGAATAGTTTGTTTCACGGTTTATTTTAAGAGGTACGTTGTGTGCCTCAGCATATTCAATTTCTTCTTCACGTGATTTAATATCCCACTCTCTCCAGGGAGCGATAATCTTCATACCGGGAGCGAATGCTTTGATAGCCATTTCAAAACGCACCTGGTCATTACCCTTACCTGTACAGCCGTGGCAGATAGCGTCTGCACCCTCAGCGATAGCAATTTCAGCAAGTCTTTTACCGATAATGGGACGAGCCAGAGCAGTACCGAGCAGATATTCCTCGTACTTAGCACCTGCCTGAACTGCAGGTATAATAAGTTCTTCTACAAATTCTTCTGTAAGGTCTTCTACATAAAGTTTGGAAGCGCCTGTTTTAATAGCCTTTTCTTCCAAGCCTTCAAGTTCGTCAGCCTGACCCACATTACCTGAAACAGCAATAATCTCAGGGTCATCATAGTTTTCTTTCAACCACGGAATGATAATAGATGTATCCAGACCGCCTGAATAAGCCAACACGATTTTTTTAATTTTTTTCTCACTCATTTTCATTTCCTCCAATAATAAAAATAATGTTTGAAATTGTTTTTCGAATTAATATACACAAATAATATCATATAATGAATTATTATGCAAGTAAATTTTAGGTTTTTTTACACTTTTTTCGCTTTTTGACAAATAAACATCTGCTTTTCTCATAGTTTTGTGCAAGTTTTATGCACTGCTATTCACCTCTGCATAAAACTGTGTATAATTATGCAACTTTCTATGCGTAATTGCATAATTACGCAAATTTTATGCTCATAACAATAAAGAGAATTATAAGTATACCGAAATTGAATGCTGAAAACAGTTTTATATATGTACCAATTTCGTGCGGAGCACGTTTGGAATATTCACGGAAAGTTATAAGGCTTGCAAGCGAAGCAATTAAAGTGCCCGCACCGCCAATATTTACTGCAACAAGCAGTTCCTGATAATTTTGCGTGAATTTCGAAAGAAGTATAGCGCTCGGCACATTGCTTATAACCTGACACGAAAGCATTCCGTATAAAAGTGTGTTTTTAGATATAAGCCAGTTAAGAAAGTTATTCACGGCATCAATACGTGCCATATTACCAGCAAAAACAAAAAACGCACAGAATGTTAAAAGCAATCCGTAATCAACTTTTAAAAGTGCTTTTCTGTCGAGTATCAAAAGTGCTGCAGGAACTATAATAAGTCCCCAGTAATATGGCACCGTGCGGAATACTATCATTATAGAAAAAACAAAAAGCACACTGTATACAATAACTCTCCACGTACTTAATTTAATTTCGTATTCACCATCAAGTACAAGTTCTTCCTTACCCAAAAGAAAACAGCACGTAGTTATAAGTGCTATGGAAATTATAAACGGCAATGCCATTATCTGCGTAAATTCTGCAGTTGATATATTAAAATACGAATACAGATACAAATTCTGCGGATTGCCGAAAGGCGTTATCATACCGCCAAGATTTGCGGCAATATTCTGCATAATAAACGTAAACGCCATATATTTTTTATTGTGCGTTGAACTAAGCACAAAATAACCAAGCGGCAAAAACGTAATAAGCGCCATATCGTTGGCAAGTATCATAGAGCCGATAAAAGTTATATACACAAGCGCAATAACTGCCGAACGCACAGTTTTAAACATACTTACAATCTTGCGTGATATTATCTCAAATATATGTATATTTTTAAATGCGCATACAACTGCTAATGTACAAAAAAGACACGTTAGCGTTTTAAAGTCAAAATAATTTATATAGTGTTTATCCGGCTTTACAATAAACGACGTAATTACTGCTGCCACAATGGCAATGCAGGCAACAACATTTTTTCGTATAAACGCCGGTAAAGATAAATGTATTTTTGATTGCAAAGTTCTTACCTCCATAGGCTTTTTCAAACTCGTTCATTATATCACAAATCACTTGATAATACAACAAAATTATTCATAAAAAAGGCTTTAATTTTACTGTTTAATATGATACAATAAATTCAATATATAATGTGACGGAGGGTACACAAATGAAAATTTTATTACTTGGCGATATGTCGCCAACATCGAATAACTTTGAGTTATTCGACAAAATGGATACCGAAAAACTTTTCGGCGATGCTATTTCGGTTTTTGACGGCAATGACTTTAACGTACTCAACCTTGAAGTCGCAATTACAGAGCACGACAAAGGCATAGAGAAATTCGGCCCTTGCCTGAAATCTCCGCTTAACACCGCGCAGACACTCAAAAAAGTAGGAGTTACTCATTGTTTATTAAGTAACAATCACGTGTTTGACTTTGGTAAAAAAGGACTTTTAGATACTTTAGATGCTCTTGACAGGGCAGGTATCCCCTACTCAGGCGTAGGTGAAAATTACGAGGACTCACGCAAAAACCTTATCCTCGAAAAAAATGGAGAGAAAGTATGCATAATCGCTGTTTGTGAACACGAATACTCGTATGCACTCCCCGACAGAATGGGCGCTCGTCCATACGATGTGTTTGATACCCCCGCAGACGTAAGAGATGCAAAAGCAAAATACGACAAAGTAATAGTTATCTACCACGGTGGCAAAGAACATTGCCGTTATCCGTCGCCCAGACTTTTAAAAGTGTGCCGCCACCTTGCAGACAGCGGAGCAAATGTTGTCCTTTGCCAGCACAGCCATTGCGTAGGCTGCTATGAAAATTACAACGGTTGCCATATCCTCTACGGTCAGGGGAATTTCCATTTTGCAAAAAATCTTGTTAATCTTCCCAGTTGGACAAATGGTCTTGCTGTTACATATGACACAGAAACAAAAGAACTCTCCCACACATTCTGCAAAATGAATGATTTTGGAGGTATTGAACTTGTAAAAGGCGACGAAAAAGAACAACTTGAAAAAGAATTTGCCGAAAGAAATGAACTTCTCAAAAACGGCGATTGGAAAGCAAAATGGCATGAATTCTGCGAAGAGGTTGCGCCAAATTACATAAATAATTTTAAAGAGGTATTTTCAACAGAGGACGGATGGAAAAATTACAATTACGTAGGCCACGCATTAGACTGTGAGGCACACCACGATGTATTTGTAGAACTGTTCCCCACAGCAAACTCCACAAACGAAAAATAAATATTACAAAAGGCTGAGCATATGCTCAGCCTTTTTAAGCTTATCTGTTATTTATATCCATATAATTCTGCGCGTCTTTAACATTTATATATGCCGGTCTTATAATTTTACCATTATTCTGGATTTCCTCAATTCTATGTGCACTCCAACCGGAAATTCTTGATATTGCAAATATTGGTGTGTACAATTCATACGGAAGTTCAAGCATTTTATATATAAGCCCCGAATAAAAGTCCACATTAGGACTTACTCCTTTATACATTTTGCGTCTATCGGCAATAATCTGCGGCGCAAGTTCTGACACTGTTTCATACAAGGTGAAATCTTCCTCCTTACCCTTTTCGACGGCCAAATCTTTTGCACATACTTTTAATACATCGGCACGTGGGTCTGATTTTGAATAAATGGCATGTCCCATTCCGTAAATAAGACCCGCATTGTCAAAAGCGTTTTTATCAAGAAGTTTCATAAGGTAGTCTTCTATTTCGAACTTGCTGTTTGTGTTGATTGACTTTTTCATATCGTCAAACATCTGTACAACCTTAATGTTTGCGCCGCCGTGTCGAGGACCTTTTAATGAGCCAAGTGCCGCCGCTACAGACGAGTATGTGTCTGTGCCCGATGATGTTACAACGTGCGTGGTGAAAGAAGAATTATTACCTCCGCCGTGTTCTGCATGAAGCACAAGTGCAAGATCTAATATTTTTGCTTCAAGATGCGTATACTGCCCCTCTCCACGAAGAAGATGCAACACATTCTCTGCTGTTGAAAGTTCGGGCTTTGGCAAATGAATATTTAAACTCTGCTCATTGTAGTAATGCTGAAACGACTGGTATCCGTACACAGAAAGCAACGGAAAAACAGAAATCAAAAACAAACTCTGTCTTAACACATTTTCCACGGAAATGTCATCAGGATTGTCGTCATAAGCATACAGAGCAAGAACGCATCTGGCAAGAATGTTCATAAGATTGTTCCCCGGTGCTTTCAATATCATATCACGCACAAACGATGTAGGCAGGCTCCTGTACTCTGCAAGCGTCTGTGTAAATTTATCAAGTTTTTCTTTAGAAGGCAGTTGCGAAAACAGCAGCAGATAAGTAATTTCTTCAAATCCGAAACGGTCATCTTTGTTAAATCCGTCAACAAGGTCACGCACATTTACCCCACGGTAGTAAAGTTCGCCGTCACACGGAACAACCTCTCCCGTAGGCAATTTTTCTTTTGCTTTTATATTGGATATCTCGGTAAGTCCGGTTACAACTCCGTTGCCGTTTAAATCGCGCAATCCTCTTTTGACATCGTGCTCCTGATACATTTCTGGTTTTATATTATTATTCTCGCAGGAAAGTGTAGCAAGTTCCTTTATATAAGGGGTTATTTCTGAGTAAGACTTTTTCATTGTGAATCACACTCCTTTTTATAATTATACCATTAGTGGTAATATTTTTTCAATAATATTGTAAGCATGTTCACAATTTATTAAAAAATAAAGTACAAAGCAAAATACTTTGTACTTTATTTTTATTCAATCACTTCAATCTGACACATTTTCATTGTTTCAAGCGCCGCCTTATGTGTTTGTGGTGTTACCCCTGCACAACACGACGCATCTACGCTGATTTTTGCATCAGGGAACATAGCCTTTAATATAAGCGCATTTGACACAACGCATATATCAGTACACAAGCCAACAAGTTCTATATTATCAAACTGCATATTGCCCCAGCCGAGCCAGCCGAATGTAGGCTTATTTATATATACTGCTCCGTCTGTTTCAAGTCCGTCTGCAATCTGCCAGCCGTGTGTACCCTCTACACAATGCATAACAGGAAGTTTTATCCCCTCTGCAGTTTCAAGGTAATTATCACTGTGTGTATCACGTGTAAAGATTATCTCATCTCCATGCGACTTATATTCATTTATTTTTGCCTTTACATTTGCAACTATTGCCTGAGCCTCTTTTGTGCCAAGGCTGCCGTCAATAAAATCGTTCTGCATATCTACAACTATAAGTGTGTTTTTCATATTTTAATACTCCTACAACATAAAACGGGAGGATTTTATATCCTCCCGTTTTCTTTAACTATTTACGCCTTCTTTTTAGAGAGGATAACGTTTATAATGATACCCAGAATTAATGATACTGCAACAGGTGTAATCGTTACTTTACCAAAAGTAAGACTGAGTCCACCGATACCGGATATTAAAATAGTACTTACTACAAAAAGATTTCTGTTATCGTCCAAATCAAAGTCTTTAAACATTCTAAGGCCGCTTACCGCAATAAAGCCATAAAGTGCCATACATACGCCACCCATTACGCAAGGCGGGATAGAATTAACAAACGCAATGAAAGGTGACACAAAAGAAACTATAACAGCGCCGATTGCAGCAGCAATGATTGTTGCAACAGATGCGTTACCTGTAATAGCCACACAACCCACTGATTCGCCATATGTGGTGTTGGGGCATCCGCCAAAGAATGCACCAACCATAGAGCCAACACCGTCACCAAGAAGTGTTCTTGACAAGCCGGGGTTTTCAAGAAGGTCTTTCTCTATGATAGAAGAAATGTTTTTATGGTCTGCAATATGCTCAGCAAAAACTACAAACGCAACTGGGATATACGCAACTGCGATAGAACTGATATATGTTGCATTGATTTCGCCTACGCCTTTAAATGCAGTAACAAATGTAAATTCGGGAAGTGCAACGAATGTATTTAAGTTAACGCCGTTTGCAACAAGAGCTGTAAAAGGTGTAAAATCTATAATCTTGAGTGCGTCAATGCCGGCGGCATTACCTATTAAGGTGAATATAAGAGCCACTGCATAACCTGCAAGTATACCAATAATAAAAGGTATCAGGCGTACCATCTTTTTACCATATGTGGCACACACTGTAGTAACAAACAGCGTGATAATACCGCAAAGTACGCAAAGAAGAGGTGATGCGGTAGCAATATCACCCAACTGCAAATCGCCGACAGCATTGCCGGCAAGCGAAAGACCGATAATTGCAACAGTAGGACCGATTACAATTGCAGGCATAACTTTGTTAATCCAACCTACGCCAACAAATTTAACAATAACAGCAATAACAACATACACAAGTCCTGCAAAAACAGCACCAAGAATTAAACCCATATATCCAAGTGCCATAGATACACCGCCTGCAAAAGCAGCCGTCATTGAGCCGATAAACGCAAAAGATGAGCCTAAAAATACAGGGCTTTTACCCTTGGTAAAAAGAACATATACCAAAGTACCTAAACCTGCACCAAAAAGTGCAGCAGCGGAACTCATACCGTTACCAACGATAACAGGTACAACCAATGTTGCAGCCATAATTGCCAGTAACTGCTGAATTGCAAATACGACCAGCTTACCAAACTTGGGTTTGTCGTTTACATCGTAAATCAGTTTCATAATTTACTCCTCCGTAAAAGTTTTAGAATAAAATCCACTTTAACAAGAGCATAGTTATGGCATAAAAAATGTCTTGTCAGCATACGCGACAAGACATGAGCAATACCACTTTCTCACACAAATACGACTATCCTGCTGATGTCTCGCATCAAATTAAAGATACATCTTATTCATTGAGCAAATTATATCATATTAAACTTAAAAAGTAAAGATTTTTTCTGTTTTTTTGTCAAAACAAGGCGAAAAAAGCATCATTCCGCCTTGTTAAATATACTATTTACGGTTGCAATAAGATTTTTTACACTATCGGTCTGTTCCAGCCGCATAAGATAATTTTCTGCTTCTGCCTTACTGTAATCAAGTATAAGTTTTTTATTGGAAGTATTTATCTTAGATATGGTCATATCGGGCACAATACTTACGTTTAATTTACCCGCAATGGTTCTTGGATAATTACCCGAAGTTTCAGTGCTTACATCTGCAAGTTCTATTTTAAGACCGTTCTTTTTAGCACAGGTACCGCCAAAGATTAATGTTTTTGTTGAATAAATATCTTCACCTGTTATGCTACCGCTTACACTCCCATCTTTTAAATCAAGTGCAATATCACTGTTTAAACTGTAGTTATATCCCCCATTGGACAATGTAACAGTTGTGGAATCGGTAAATTTTTTGCCGCTTCCGTTATGATTTCCGTTAGTTGACAAAGTATACGAAAAATCATTATCGCTTCCGGTTACATTAATCCAAAACTTAATATCATCGGTTATATGTTTAAGACTTTCGGAAGATAACAATGCCGAAATTATCGGATTATTTCCGTTTTCAGCATAAGAAATATATACCTCGCAACTTCTTACCGCATCTTTATACACAGCAAAAGTCAAGCGTGCATCATTAATTTTTATGCTGCCTGCAAGACGGCTTGATATATCGTCAAGCATCACCTGAATACGGTCAAGTTCACCGGCGGCAGACAGGCTTTTTGACAACTCACTGTCTTTAAATATGAGGTCTTTTATTTGCACAAAGTACGAAATGATGTCTTGCTGTTCAAACTCAAATACAAACGAGCGAGCAAGTTTGCTTTCACCGTTTATTGCAATTTCAGTTTTACCGTTATATTTTGCTTTTGCAGAAGATATCAGTTTTTCGGTAAGGTGTTCTGCATCTTTTTTGCCTTGTGCAGAAATAAACGTTTGTCTGCAGAAAGTGTTGGAAAATGAAATGTCTGCATCTTCGCCCACGGCATCTGCATAAAGCACTTTACGAAGACCGCTTTCGTTCCATTCTTTACCGAACGACTTTGCAGGGGCTGTCCAGTATTCACCGAACAGTTGCGGAACATTAAATCCAACTTCTTCATCATTTAAATATACAGTTGAAGAAACAAATTCTTCTCCGCTATGGAGATATTGCCATCTTGCAATAGCATTACTGCTCTTTTTGGAATATCCCGCCTCGATATTCACAGATAAATCCGAAATCATATTATTGGAATCTGCATCTACACCGCCTGATGCCGAAACTGTAAGTTCTTTTTCATCAAATAAATCAAATCCAAAAACACCTTTCATTATCTGCTGAGTTTCGTTTTCAACCGATAAAACAGTTTCTTTTAAAGCATCGCCAACATACATTTTAGGCGTAATTCTTGCCGTTATAGGTTTTTTTAAAATCAAAAACAATAGCAGCATTACTGCAATTACGGCAAGTATGTACCGAACATTTTTTGTAAACTTAATTTTGGGGATTTTGATTTTATTAAAATTGATTTTTTTTGATTCAGTTCTTTTCTTTTTTTCTCTTCTCTTTCGCCTGTTCATTGCAGATGTATCTTTACGCATCTGGCTAAGTTCATCAGGTGTTAATATATCGTCAAGCGGAATACCGTAGAGATTATCGCCAAGACCTATCTCACGCTTTTTCGTGCTTTTCATTACAACTCTCCGTTCGCTATTTTAAAAATTTATACAGGGAATTTCATTTTAACAAACAGTGCGTCAAATGTCAACACAAACCGCAAAAATAAAAGAGGCTATTAAAAAATAGCCTCTTTTACCGATATTTGCAAACAATTACTGCATTCTGCTTTCCATATCTTCGATCATTTTTTTTACCATCTGACCGCCTACAGAGCCAGCCTGTCTTGATGTTAAATCGCCGTTGTAGCCTTCTTTTAAGTTTACTCCAACTTCGCTGGCTGCTTCCATTTTGAACTTATTCATAGCGGCTTTAGCTTCTTTTTTTACATTTGAGTTAGAATTTGAACTTGACATTTGTAATCTCTCCTTAATTTTTATCTTACACAAGTGTAAAACTTACTTGCAGATATATTTTGTGATATTAACAAATGTTTATTCAGGTAAAATTAAACAATTTCAATTTCGAGGTTTTCTTTTTCTACCACTTCCATTTTAGAAACAGAAATTTCATATGCGGTTTTTGTGATACTTTCTGTTTCGCTTATTTTTTTCTGATATTCTCTGCTTTGTATTCTGCCCCATATCTTTATATTGTCGCCAACTGAAAGCGTAGACGAAAAACGTGCGTTTCTGCCCCACGCAATGCATGGTATGTAATCCGATTTATTATACGCCCTGTTTACAGCAAGCAAAAGGTCAGTAATTTCTCTTCCGAACGGCGTGGTTCGATATACAGGTTGTTTGCACAAAAAGCCATTTAAGTATATTTGGTTCGGATTTTTTTCGGAATCGGAATTCCCTAAATAAATATCCCTTGCAAACACTGTTAGAATAAGTTTGTTGCCCTCTTGCGAATAATTATTGTAAGAACGGAACTGTCCCGAAACAGATATTTCGCTCCCCTCATAAAGATTTAAATCTTTTATCAGTCTTTCTGAAACGGTGACATTTATTCTATCGCACATATTGCTTAAACGAAAAATTTTAATGAAAAATGAATAAAACCCTTCTCCGTACACCTCGTGGCTGTATGTTAGTTCGCTATCTACCGTGCCTGTAAGAAATACTTCATTATTAGTGCTGTCTGAAATCAATTTCTACACTCCTCTCGTTTGTCTTACAATATTTCTATTCAAAAAATAAGAAGTTTATAACCAAAGCCATTCACTAATATTTTACAAACTTAAAAATGTGTGATATAATATGTTTAATTATTTACGAACGAAGGTATTATATATGAGATATTCACTTAAAACAAAATCGAACAGAGATATTTTTTCAAGCGGTATGGTAGACGGATTTCCAATCGGTTTAGGATATTTTGCCGTGGCGTTTTCGCTCGGAATCGCAGCAAAAATCGCAGGACTTACGCCTTTTCAGTCCACTTTGGCAAGCCTTTTATGTAATGCCTCAGCAGGCGAATACGCAGGCTTTACAGTTATCGCCGCAAGTGCAGCATATATTGAAATCGCTATAATCACGCTAATTGCAAACGCAAGATATCTGCTGATGAGTTGCGCTCTGAGTCAGAAAATCAACCCACAAATGCCGTTTTTTCACAGATTTTTTATAGCTTTTGATATAACTGATGAGTTGTTCGCTATCAATATATCACGTGAGGGTTTTCTGAATCCTTTATATACATACGGCGCAATGCTTACATCTATACCGCTATGGGCGGCAGGTACTGCACTCGGGAACATTGCAGGAAATATGCTTCCTCTACGATTGGTAAGTGCTTTTAGCGTGGCACTATACGGAATGTTTTTAGCGGTTATTGTTCCGCCGGCACGCAAAAGCAAAGTCTTAACCGGACTTATTCTTATTTGCTTTGCAGCAAGTTGGGCAGCAACAAATATTCCGTACGTATCTTCTTTATCAGACGGAACACGAACTATAATTTTAACAATTGTGCTGGCATCTGCTGCTGCAATATTATTCCCCCAAGGCGATAACAAGGAGGCTAATCAGCAATGAACACGTATATTTACATATTTATTATGGCAGCGGTTTCGTATGCAATACGTGCTTTGCCGATGACTCTTATACAGCGTCCAATAACTAACAAGTTTGTTCAATCGTTTCTTTATTATGTTCCTTATGTAACTTTAGCAGTTATGACGTTCCCTGCAATTGTAAACGCAACACAGTCGCCCATATCGGGAACAGTTGCCCTACTTGCAGGAATTATTGCGGCTTGGCTTGGGGCAGACCTTTTTAAAGTTGCAGTTATTTGCTGCTCTGTTGTACTTATCGCCGAATTCTTTATTATTTGAGAAAAATAACGAAAAAGACAGTTCGTGTCATAAACTGTCTTTTTTATATGTTTAATATTATCTCATTTGCATATACTATCTACAAAATCAGTTTAAGCAGGTGGTATAAAATGCAAAAGTTATTAAAGCAGATTTTTCTTTTTTTGGTGGGCGGAACGGTATATATTATAATAGAAATTATTTGGAGATGGCTGTGGAAAAACACGCCTACACATTGGACAATGTTTGTGCTTGGCGGACTTTCATTTTTATCCATCGGATACATCAACGAAATCTTACCACGCAGAACATCTTTGTGGTTGCAATGCCTTATAGGTACAGGCATAATACTTTTACTTGAATTTGTATTCGGGTGTATACTGAATTTGTGGCTAAAACTTGATATATGGGATTATTCTCACCTGCCGTTTAACATTTTAGGTCAGATTTGTCTGCCGTTTGCTTTTGCTTGGTACGCCTTAACCGCCGCAGCAATTATAGCAGATGATTACCTGAGGTTTAAAGTGTTTAATGAAGAAAAACCTAAATACAAATTATCTTTCAAAAGGCAATAAAAAGACAGTTCGTATGAACTGTCTTTTTTCTATGCATCATAAGAAAACACAATACAATTATCAATATTCTGTTTATTAATTAAAAACTTGGCTTTTCGCGCACTTCCGTCAGGCTGATGTCCCTGATTAAAAACAGAAAGTGCCTGATTCATATTAACACGGTTAAGTTCAAAAATCCTCATCCTCTTAAATTTCACAGAATGTTTCATTCGAGAAGCATAAGAGATCTTACAACCATCAACATATGGCTCGCCTAATAATTCCATTCTTTTTTTTGCCATTTCGTTATTCATATCGGTATCTTTGATAGTTTCATGTTCGTAAATTACATACCATAACTTTCCATATCTTGCTATAGCATCCAGTACATTTTCCTGATCATTTCCAGGGGCCTCATTTTTACTTATGTCACTTGCTTTCAAATCACCATAAAAATTATCTTTAGGAAAAATTAAATCAAAGTCCAACATATTCGAATCTTTCAAATTTCCGATATATTTTATTTGATCTTCATAATTGTTTTGTTTAACAAATGTTGCGAATTTATATTCAAGACTCCATCCAGGCCACTCAGTGCCTTTCCATTGATACCACAAAGCGTCTTTCATTTCGCTAATTGCTTCATCTGCGGTAATCCATTTATCAAATGTAAATTCATTATTAAATGATTTAAAAATTTCAAATACAGAATTACCACTAAGATTTCCATCAAGATATTTTTTAAAATTTTTACTTAAAACTGAAGTAACATGATTGCCCCTGTAATCAATCTTTTCAAAAACACCATGAGTAACAGCCTGATAGATATCATTAGTATACACATGCGCAGCGCTTGAGTTCAATTTTCGGAAAATGTAATCCTCCAGTCTAAACTCAACAAAAACAACAAGTCCATCATAATGGTAAATCCCCATAAGTCTTATATTGGTATTCGGATCGTCTTTATGCTCATTATAAAAATCTTTAAACCACGGCTTGAGTTGACATCTTTTTTTAAATATCGGATGAGGATTGCTCAAATATGTTACAGAAGACGTAAGAAAATACTCTTTGATCCCATTATGATGGTAAGTATACACTTTTTTTGTTTTATTATACTTTTCTATCGCACAACTATCACCCAACGCACTGCGATATGCATTTAAAATATCACTGGATTTAGATAAAGGCTGATCATAATCAATTACCATTTGCATATTAGGTGATATTTGTTCACTTTTAAAAACTTGTTCTCTTTCCATATGCACTTTCCTTTCGCCACCATACACAAATAATTGTTCAGCAAGGTATTCAACACAATTAACATTTACTGCATTTCCAAACTGCTTATAAGCACAATGGTCATTAGTGTGAGGGATGAAAGTATCAGGGAAACTCTGCAATCTAGCTGCCTCTCGTGGAGTTAATCTACGTTTATATCTGCCGATAATTGGCATCTGTACAATAGCAACAAGTGTAGGAAAAAATGTTGGTCTTTTAACCCTTATCCCTGATGGTCTGGATTGAATAAAACCATCCCAGACAGACTTTATACTTTCGCCTGCCTGCCATTCAAATTTGCGTTCCGTGGGTGTAAAATCTTCAAGATAATTCCACTTTTTAAGCCATTCGTCAATAAACTTTTTGTTATTTAAATACAAGTTTCTGTTTTTTATGCAGAAATCCGCTTTCCACTTGGGATATTCGTCTAAAGAATATGTTTGACCGAATTCAAATGACCATATAGGAAAACCTATTACTGTTTCTTTTATACCATTATAAAATTCATCCCAGCAATTAAGAACTTTTTCCTCATGCTCGCTTATATAGTATTTGCTATCAGCATTGTCATCAATAATATTAGAATTAAATATGTCAAATTCATAATTATCATCAGGGATATTTATATTTAATTTCCCATTGTATACATCTTTTTTTATACCGGTTATATACACTCTTTCTCTTAACTGCGGTATTCCTAATTGATGAGGGCTCATAACAGTTATTTTTATATTATAACCTAAATCATCAAGAGCTTTTTTTATAACAGAAATTGTATTTCCGCCATCATGATTAAGCAGATTTCTCACATTTTCAAGAAATACATATTTAGGGTTAGTAGCCTTTAATATCCTTACAATTTCAAAAAACAAAGTTCCTTTTGTTTCATCAGCAAACCCCAAACGGCTGCCGGCTTTGGAAAAACTTTGGCAGGGAAAACCAGCACATAGAACATCATATTCCGGAATTTTTTTTACATCAATTTCTCTTACATCACCATATGCATCGATTCCATAATTTTCTTTATATGTTTGTACTGCATATTCATCAATTTCGGCAGCTAGCACACATTCGCCACCAAGATTTTTCATAGCCTGATGAAATCCGCCTATACCGGCAAATAAATCTATAAATTTAAACGACCTGTTAATGTGGCATCACCGCCTTGTCTAAATACTAATACAAATAATTTTATCACAAAATCATTTTTTTTGCAACCTCTAATGTCAAATGATTTTACTTATATTAATGTGTACACACATAAAAAAAGACAGTTCGTGTGATGAACTGTCTTTTTTATTAATTAATCGGGTTTCTTTTCAAGTTTTAACGGATAATCACCAAGTTTATTTACTTTAAAGCCGTTTGCTTTATATTCTTCATAATCAAACGCTTCAAGTTCATCAATAGCAAGTTTGTGGAACTCGTAAAAATTCTTCCACCACTCGTAGCCAGTACCGAGGTCAGCATTAAGATATGCATCAACTATATCACAAGCCATTGCAGGAGCAACATAAAAAGCACCCATGGCAAGTACATTTACACCATTACCGGTAATAGCACGAAGTGCCGCAGGAACACTTTCTACAACGCCGGCATGAACATGAGGACACTTACTTGCAGCAATATGTATACCCATACCTGTGCCACAGAAAAGAAGTGCACGTTCAAATTCGCCCTCCGAAATCATAGAACCTACACGAAGTCCTACTCTATGAAACATCAAATCGGTATCGTCCGGGTCAGAATCAACCTTTACACCCATATCAGTAATTTTCCATCCCTTTGCACGAAGATGCTCGCAAACAGCCTCTTTAAGTGGAAAACCAGCAAAGTCTGCGCCAACAACGATTTCTTTGTCTTTAATCATTTTCATATCAATCAACTCTCCTTTATACATTAAGGGTATATTCTTATTATATCATTTAATATATAGCAAGTCAATAAAAAAGACAGTTCGTACTGAACTGTCTTTTTATGAAAAAATTATTTATTCATGCATTCCTGCACAGCAACTGCTACAGCAACAGTCATACCAACCATTGGGTTGTTACCTGCACCCAAAAGTCCCATCATCTCAACGTGAGCAGGAACTGAAGAAGAACCTGCAAACTGTGCGTCTGAGTGCATACGTCCCATAGTATCTGTCATACCATAAGAAGCGGGGCCTGCAGCCATGTTATCGGGGTGCAGAGTTCTGCCTGTACCGCCACCAGAAGCAACTGAGAAGTATTTTTTACCCTGCTCGATACATTCTTTTTTGTATGTACCTGCAACGGGGTGCTGAAAACGTGTAGGGTTGGTGGAGTTACCTGTGATAGATACGTCAACGCCCTCTAAGTGCATGATAGCAACACCCTCACGAACGTCGTCTGCACCGTAGCATCTAACTTTTGCTCTTTCGCCGTCTGAGTATGCTTTTTCAGATACAACATTAACTTTACCTGTAGCATAGTCAAACTCTGTTTTAACGTATGTGAAACCGTTAATTCTTGAGATAATCTGTGCAGCGTCTTTACCAAGACCGTTAAGGATTACTCTTAAGGGTTCTTTTCTTACTTTGTTAGCGCTTTTTGCGATACCGATAGCACCCTCAGCAGCAGCGAATGACTCGTGCCCTGCGAGGAATGCAAAACATTTTGTTTCTTCTCTTAAAAGCATAGCACCGAGGTTACCGTGACCAAGACCAACTTTTCTGTCATCAGCAACAGAGCCATCAATACAGAAAGCCTGCAGGCCCTCACCGATAACTTCTGCAGCGTCAGCAGCAGTTGTGCAGCCGCGTTTAATAGCAAGTGCTGCGCCTACAACGTATGCCCAAGCAGCATTTTCGAAACAGATAGGCTGAATGTCCTTTACAATTTTGTAAGGGTCAATGCCTTTGTCTGCACAAATTTTCTGTGCGTCTTCGATTGAAGCAATGCCGTTAGCATTTAATACTTTGTTTATATTGTCAATTCTTCTTTCATAACTTTCAAACAATGCCATTGTAACTAATCCTCCTTATATATTATTCGTGACGGGGATCAACCATCTTAGCAGCATCTGCAACTCTGCCGTAGGTGCCTGTAGCGCCTTTTAATGCTTCGTTAGCGTCTGTGCCTTTTTTGATAGCGTCCATCATCTTGCCAAGGTTTACGAACTCATAACCGATGATTTCATCATCTGCATCAACTGCAACTTTTGTTACATAACCCTCAGCCATCTCAAGGTATCTGGGGCCTTTAGCCAATGTGCCATACATAGTACCAACCTGGCTGCGTAAGCCTTTACCGAGGTCTTCCAGACCTGCACCGATTGGCAAACCACCCTCAGAGAAAGCAGTCTGTGTTCTTCCGTATACAATCTGGAGGAAGAGTTCTCTCATAGCAGTATTGATAGCATCACAAACGAGGTCAGTATTAAGTGCCTCAAGAATTGTTTTGCCGGGGAGTATTTCAGATGCCATAGCAGCTGAGTGTGTCATACCTGAGCAACCCAGAGTTTCTACCAGAGCCTCCTGAATAATACCGTCTTTAACATTGAGAGTGAGTTTGCATGCACCCTGCTGAGGAGCACACCAGCCCACACCGTGTGTAAGACCTGAAATATCGCTGATTTCTTTGGATTTAACCCATTTACCCTCCTGTGGAATAGGAGCGGGACCATGGTTTGCGCCTTTTTTCAATGCGCACATATTCTGAACTTCTGCACTGTAAATCATTTATGTATCTCCTTTCATAAATTTAAAAGTTTACATTGTTAATATTTTACCATACTTTGTCGAATTTAACAAGTACAAAATTTAGTTTGCTTTTACAATTTATTTGTGTACTATTACTCTGCGTCAGGTTCGTCCCAGTTATGGTATACTTCCTGAACGTCGTCGTTATCTTCCAAAGCGTCGATAAGTTTTTCCATCATAAGAAGGTCGTGCTCGTCTGTTAATGTTACAGTTGTCTGCGGAATCATATCAACCTCGGCAGATGCAAACGCATAGCCTTTAGCCTCTAACGCATCACGAACATCTCCCATGCTGTCAGGTTCAGTAGAGATTTCAAAGTAATCGTCCTCAACACCGAAATCCTCTGCACCGCAATCAAGTGCGTCCATCATAACTGTTTCTTCGTCAAGATCGTCCTTATTTATAATGATAATTCCTTTTCTGTCGAACATCCAGCCAACAGAACCCGTCTGGCCGAGATTTCCGCCAAACTTGTCAAAGTAATGGCGCAGGTCGCCCGCAGTTCTGTTTCTGTTATCGGTAAGCGCTTTTACAATAACTGCAACACCATTGGGTCCGTAACCCTCGTACTGAATATCTTCAAAGTTAGCAAGGTCCTGCTCGCCTGCTGCTTTTTTAATACAACGCTGAATATTATCGTTAGGCATATTGTTAGCCTTTGCCTTTGCAATAACGTCTTTTAAGCGTCTGTTAACCTCAGGGTCTGCACCGCCTGCTTTTGCAGCAACGGCTATCTCACGACCAATCTTTGTGTAGATTTTGGCTTTCTGTGCATCAGACTTTTCTTTTTTGTGTTTAATGTTAGACCATTTGGAATGTCCTGACATATTAACTTACCTCCGTATATATTTAAGTTTTAACGTTTATCAATGCTATTCTTTTGACAACACCACTATATATTAAACTACAAAATACTTAAATTGTCAATCCCTCGTATGCGGGGTTTGTCAATATATGCGATATATAATGAAGAAATTTTTTAAAAAAGGTATTTACAAATCAATTTTTTTGTAGTACTGTATTTATTGTGAGTTTTTTTAAAGAGGGTGCGATTATTGGAAAAAGTGTGCCGACTGTGGCTTATAGCAATTGCAAAACTGCGCAGGTCTGCTATATCTAAACTGCTTGATTTATATAATTCTGCCGAGGCTGTGTACAATATCAGCGAAAGCGAAATTAAATCGCTTAAGTTTCTAAATGATGAAGAAAAAGACGCACTTTGCAAAAAAGAACTTGAACTTGCAAACAAGTATCTGGAATATATATCAAAAAACGATACAAAGTTTATAACTCCGATTGACGAAGAATTTCCGTTTGCGCTGTTTCATATTGAAGACCCTCCGCACGGGTTGTTTTGCAGAGGAAAATTCATTGATATGAATGAGAATGTTTTAATCGCTGTTGTAGGCGCACGCAAATGCACTCAATACGGTCACGAATGCGCAAGGATAATCTCACGCAATGTTGCAAAAGAGGGTGCGGTGATTGTAAGCGGTATGGCAACCGGTATTGACTCCGCTGCACACGAAGGTGCACTTGAGGCAGGTATGCCTACAATAGCAGTGCTCGGCTGCGGCGTAAATATTGTTTATCCCCCATCTAACCATAATCTTATGAGGCGCATTATGGAAACTGGAATGGTTATAAGCGAATATCCTGTAAATACTTCTGCATCCAAATACACATTCCCCGACAGAAACAGAATTATATCCGGTATTTCAAGCGGCGTTGCCGTTATTGAAGCAGGCGCACGCAGCGGCTCGCTTATAACTGCCCGATGTGCCGCAGAGCAAGGCAAAGATATATATGCCGTTCCAGGGCATATAAACAGCCCGTCGTCAAAAGGAACTAACGAACTTATTAAAGACGGTGCGCACCTTATAACGTGTGCAGAGGACGTCACTTTTAACTACTCTGCAAGACTTGAGTATGTAAAATCTAAATTTTACAATAAAAAAACTGCCGCGAATGAATATTTAACAAATCCGGCAGATAATAATGATATTGAAACGGCTATAGCAAATATACTTACTGCCGAGCCGATGACAATAGACGAAATTTCTGCTGTTACGGGTATGGATATACCCCAAATTAACACGGCACTTCTTATGATGGAACTGTCCGGAACTGTAATGACACATCCGTCAGGAAAATACAGCAAACCAATTGAGTGATTGATAATCTTAAGAGAGAAGGTTTTTTAATAAATGGCAAAGAAAATGGTAATTGTGGAGTCACCGTCAAAAGCGACTACTATAAAAAAATACTTAGGCAAAGGCTACGATGTAGTGGCAAGCGTAGGTCATGTGGTTGACCTGCCCAAAAGCCGCTTAGGTATTGATACCGAAAACAATTTTGAACCAAAATACATTATCATACGTGGCAAGGGCGAGTTGGTTAAAAACCTTAAAAAGACCGCCAAAGCGTGCGATAAAGTGTATCTGGCAACTGACCCTGACCGCGAAGGCGAGGCAATATCGTGGCATCTTGCAAATCTTTTGGAAATACCCGAAGACGAAAAATGCCGCATTACATTTAATGAAATTACAAAACCTGCCGTTAAAGCCGCAATAACTCAGCCAAGAGAAATAGATAAAGACTTGGTTGACGCTCAGCAGGCAAGACGTGTACTCGACAGAATCGTGGGTTACAAAATAAGTCCTTTGCTTTGGAAAAAGGTTAAAACGGGACTTTCTGCAGGTCGTGTGCAATCTGTTGCCATAAGACTTATATGCGACAGAGAAAACGAAATCTCTGCGTTTATTCCCGAAGAATACTGGACAGTTGATGCTAACCTTTTGCAGAACAAAAAGAAATTTACCGCTAAATATTACGGCAAAGGCGGCAAAAAGTTTGTTCCCTCCACAAAGCAGGAAGCAGACGCTATCATCAGCGATTTAGAGGGCGCTGCGTTTACTGTTAAAGAAGTTAAAAAAGGCAAAAGAGAAAAATCACCTGCCCCCCCATTTACTACAAGTACACTCCAACAGGAAGCCGGAAGA
This sequence comes from Clostridia bacterium, assembly GCA_017436905.1. GTDB lineage: Bacteria > Bacillota > Clostridia > UMGS1810 > UMGS1810 > SIG455. The sequence goes on from JAFSCF010000018.1 coordinate 117,951, forward strand.
AAATTAGGATTTACCACACAAAAAACTATGAGTGTTGCTCAGCAACTCTACGAGGGTGTTAAAATAGGCAGTGAAGGTGTTGTCGGTTTAATCACTTATATGAGAACCGACTCACTGCGTATATCTGAAGATGCCCAGGCTCTTGCACGCAGTATTTTAAAAGACACTTACGGCGCAGAATATATTACAAAAACGCCAAGAAAATACAAAACAAAGAAAAATGCTCAGGATGCACACGAGGCAATCCGCCCGACAATGGCAGAACTTACTCCTGCCAAGGCAAAAGACGACCTTACCAGCGACCAGTATAAATTATATAAACTTATATGGGAACGTTTTATGGCAAGCCAGATGAGCGATGCTGTATACGATACCGTGTCTGCCTCAATAAACGCCGGAGAGCATACTTTTAAAGCAAACGGTTCTACACTTAAATTTGCAGGTTTTACTATTCTGTATGTTGAAGGCACAGACGGCGAAAAAGAAAAAGAAGCATCATTGCCTGAACTCAATGTTGGCGATATGCCTGCACTTAAAGAACTCGTTCCCGAACAGCACTTTACTCAGCCGCCATCACGTTTTACAGAGGCATCTTTAGTTAAAACGTTAGAGGAAAAAGGAATCGGCAGACCAAGTACCTACTCCCCTACCATTGCAACTATCATTGCACGAGGATACTGCGTAAGAGATAAAAAACTGCTTGTTCCAACTGAACTCGGTATGATTGTTACCGAGTTAATGAAAGAGCATTTCGTTGACATTGTTGACGAAAAATTCACCGCCAATATGGAAGAACAACTTGACGAAATTGAAATCGGCAGTGTTGAATGGCACAAGGTAATAGCCGACTTTTATCCAAAATTTTCTGAGGACCTTAAAAAGGCTGAAGAAAAAATCGGCGAAATAGAATTAAAAGACGAAGTTTCTGACGTTGTATGCGAAAAATGCGGAAGATTAATGGTATACAAACACGGCAGATTCGGCAAATTCCTCGCTTGCCCCGGTTATCCGCAATGCAGAAACGCAAAAGCGATTGTTAAAGAAACCGGCGTTGAGTGCCCCAAATGCGGCGGAAAAGTTATTGAGAAAAAAAGCAAACGCGGAAAAGTATTTTTTGGTTGCGACAATTATCCTAAATGTGATTTTACATCGTGGGATAAACCGCTTAACGAAAAATGCGATAAATGCGGCAGTATGATGTACCAGAAAATAGGACGTTTTACAAAAAAATATTGTCCGCAATGTGATATTAAAGAAACAAAAAAGGAAAAATAATATGAATGTAAAAGTTATCGGTGCAGGTCTTGCAGGTTGTGAGGCAGCGTGGCAACTTGCAAACGCAGGAATTAAAGTAACACTGTATGAACAAAAACCTATATCATATTCACCTGCACATACTATGCCTACCATGGCAGAACTTGTATGTTCCAACTCGTTGCGTGCAGCGGGCTTGGAAAATGCCGTAGGTCTTTTAAAAGAAGAAATGCGTCTTCTGGGCTCGCTTATAATGGAATGTGCCGATGCAACCAAAGTTCCCGCCGGCGGTGCACTTGCTGTTGACAGAGAACTGTTTTCTAAAATGGTAAGCGAAAAAATCGCTTCACACGAAAATATTGAAGTCGTAAATGAAAGAATTGATAAAATCCCAGATGACGGTTATGTTATAATGGCTACCGGTCCTCTTACAGACGGTAAACTCTATGATAATATCCGTGAATTCTTTGGCGGTGAATATCTGCATTTTTTTGATGCTGCTGCTCCTATTGTAGAACGTGAAAGCATTGATATGACTAAAGCATATTTTGCCGCACGTTACGGAAAAGGCGGTGCAGACTACATTAACTGCCCCATGACAAAAGAAGAATACACTAATTTTTACAACAACCTGATAAACGCCGAAACAGCGCCCGTGCACGGCGCTGACGAAGGCAGTGTTTTTGAAGGCTGCATGCCTGTAGAAACTATGGCAAAACGTGGTGAAGATACACTGCTTTTCGGCCCGCTTAAACCGGTAGGGTTAGAACATCCCGAAACAGGCATACTACCCTATGCCGTTGTGCAACTCCGTCAGGACAACACATCAGGAACGTTATATAATATCGTTGGCTTTCAGACAAGGCTGAAATTCGGCGAACAAAAACGTGTTTTTTCTATGATTCCCGGTCTTGAAGATGCAAGTTTTGTGCGTTACGGAGTAATGCACAGAAACACATTTATAAATTCACCTGAACTTCTTGATTGCTATTATCGAACAAAAAAAGATGAAAGAGTATTCTTCGCAGGTCAGATAACCGGAGTGGAGGGATATATAGAATCTGCATCATCAGGCCTCATGGCAGGTTACAACCTTGCAAGATATTTAAACGGCAAGGAAATGTCGCAATTTCCGATAACCACAGCTATTGGTGCACTTTCACATTACATCAGCGGTGGTGCAACCGGTAAATTTCAGCCTATGAATGTAAACTTTGGAATTATGGAATCTCTGGGCAGAAAAATCAAAAACAAAAAAGAAAAAAATCTGGCAATCAGCCAGAGAGCTATCGATACTGTAAAAGAAATCTTATCAAGAGAGGATTGATTTATATGGATTTAACTGTACTTTTTAATATTTCTTACGGACTCTATCTAGTAACCTCAAATGACGGAACCAAAGACAACGGAGCAATAGTAAATACAATTTGTCAGGTAACGAATACACCCAACCGTGTAGCAGTCACCATAAGCAAGGACAATTATTCTCACTATATTATAAAAAATACAGGCATTATGAATGTAAATTGCCTCACCGAAGATACTCCGTTCAAAGTTTTTGAAAATTTTGGATTTCAAAGCGGTAAGAACGTCGATAAATTTGCAGATTGGAACTTTACACGCTCTTCAAACGGACTTGCAATTTTAAATGAATACTCAAACTCATATATATCATTAAAAGTGGAACAATATGTAGACCTTGATACCCACGGTATGTTTATATGCGCTGTTGAAGACGGAGAAAACCTTTCTTCTGCTCCAACAATGACATACAGTTACTATCATAAAAATGTGAAACCCAATCCCAATACAAACACAAAAAAAGGCTTTGTATGCAAAATATGCGGGTATGTATATGAAGGGGACACTCTCCCAGACGACTTTGTGTGTCCGTTGTGCAAACACGGCGCATCGGATTTTGAGCCGCTTTCATAGTATTTATAGCACAAAACCGATAACATCATTATAAGGTTATCGGTTTTCTTACGTTTTTTGGATTTTTTTAAATTTAAGTCTTGATTTTTTATCTTTCATGTGTTATACTATTCAAGTAGTTTGCGATAAGTATATATGCGGATATGGCGGAATTTAAGTGACACCCCAAGAGTGCAACGCACAATTGGTAAGGTGGAACTTATGCCAAAACTTCCTATAAGCCAAGTACCCTCTCTCGGTACGCAGGCGAAGAGTTGAAGTTGACGGCTGGCAGACTTATTTGTATAGTTCACATTTTAATAATTTGCGGATATGGCGGAATTGGCAGACGCGCATGGTTCAGGCTACGCCACCTCGGTGATTAAATAAGTTAAACCGGATTTATCCGTTTAATATGTGAGGATTAAGCAGTTTTGCTCCTCCTCGGGTTACCTCTACCGTGTAAAAATTAAGGGGTTAAAACTAAATATGCGGATATGGCGGAATTGGCAGACGCGCATGGTTCAGGTCCATGTGAAAGCGATTTCATGCAGGTTCAAGTCCTGTTATCCGCACCAAAATCGGAACAGATTTTATACTCTGTTCCGATTTTCTTTTATGCGATACTCTTATAGTCACCGCTGTGTGCAAGGACTATATTTCCTTCTTCATCAAACAGTTCTCCATAGTATTCTCCAAACGGTGCTTTCATGGCAACTACTATGGATAGCTCGTTATCTTGTTCGAGGATGATAATTTCGCTGATTAACAATCTTAAATTTGCATTGCTTATGGCTCCATCCTTGATAATTCCGTCTAGTATATCTATGCTATTTTTAATTTCTGTCTTTCTTTTTTTGACGGTTTCATCAATGTTTTTTATTGAATCAATCTTCTTTGTAAGGTTTTCAATCTCGTTCTTTCGTTTAGCTATCATATTGTCATAGGCTTCACGATTTTCCTTATCTGTAATTCTCTCCATAAGTATATTTTCTATATCTTCTTTAAGTGCAGATATTTTATTCTTCATATCAGAAATCTTTTTCTCTGTATTAGCTTTATTTTTCATTATGGCTTTTACATCCTTTTCAATAGATTTCCAATTTTCTTCTGCCTGAGACTTAATCCTTAAAAGCTCCTTGTATATCAATGCATCCAGATCTCTCTCCTGAACTCTGTGAGATGTGCAGTACCCCTTATATCTGTGATATCCATTGCATACATATTCCACTCGTTCAGGTTTATCTCTCCATCTTCGTATTTTTGCTACAAAAGTACAACCACAATCTCCGCATTTTAGCAGTCCCGCATATCTGTGATATGGTTTTCCACTACTTGCTCTGACATTGTTTTGCTTCTTTGCTTCAATCAGTTTTTGTACCTTATCCCATGTATTCTTAGGGATTATTACCGGAGCAAAGTTTTCGTGTTTGAATTGCTGCTCTTTCGGTACCTTTCTTCGAATGCCTCGTGCTTTATCACATTCTTCTTTATGGTCATAAAATGTGCCAGTATAGAACTCATTTATCAAAACTCTTTTTACGGCAGTTGAATCCCACAGATGCTTTTTGGTAATTGCAGGTTTATTATACCCTTGCTTTTTCTTGTTGTATAATAATTGATAGTATGAAGCAGATTTCTTACCTTCATTATTCAATTTTTCAGCTATTGCTTTAAACCCATAGCCACCATCGAGATACAGAGAATAGATTTCTTTTACAATCTCTGCAGGCTCTTCCATAATGACAATCTCATTGGTGTTTTTATCTTTGTAATAACCGATAGGCGGCATATTACAAACACCATGGTCTTTTTGCTTTTGCCTATATCCCTTTTTTACTCTACCACTACCTTGCCTTGCATACAAATGATTAACGAACTTGTTTAGTTCGATTCGCATCTCATCTTCATCATTGAATGTATCAATGTTATCGGTCGCTGTTATTACCCTGATGCCCTGTTTTGTAAGATAGTCAATAAATACTGCAGTTTTGGTATTATGTCTTCCAAGTCTTGACAGGTCTTTAACCAATACAGCATCCATCTTATGTTCGGCGGCTGCTTCATAAATTTCCGCAATTCCATCACGGTCAAAGGTCATTCCGCTGACATTATCATCAAATGATTCTCCAACATAAATGTGTCCGTGTTCCTCGATGTAGTCCATAAGAATGTTACGCTGATTTTTAAGTGAATTCATTTCGCTATCTTCATCTCGTGATACTCTGTAATAAATCCATATTCGCCATTTTTCAGTAATGCTCATTTGGTTTTCCCTCCTTTCTCAAGCAAACACAATACCACAAATCTTTTAATATATCCAGCTAAATATTACACGAAACCTTGCTTTCTTTTTTGACGAGTTTTTCCTCGTAACATTGAAGCTCTTGGCCTATATAATCGTCGATGACAGATTTAAGAAAAAGATTAAACTGTTCATCAGTTCCTATGTAATAATACCTCTTTTATCTTAGGACTATTATCTTTTCTCGGCATATACACCTCACCTCCATTTTTATTTTGCAACTATGCATTTGCAATATATGTTGTTATAAAACTCTTACATATCCCTCATATCAACATTTGTTTTTACTCCCATTCTTAAGACACTCTTTGCATAATTTCTTTGCACCGACTTCCGCTACAGTTCCTGACCTCCTGCCTTGCTTGACACCAACGTCGTATTTCATTTTCTTGGTGCGCTCATATCGTGGCGGCACTTCCCCGAAAATGTATCCCTTGCGGTACGGCTATTTAGTTTTCAAGGTTCAAATTCCACGATTGACATTTTAATTTATATCGTGTATAATTTGTTGTGTGGCTATTCTAACATATTGCAAGAAGTGCGTCAACCGATTTTCCCTCCATTTTGAAAAGTAGCGGAATTATAAATTATGTATCGTGGAAGTGAGTATATGGCAAGTATAAAAAGTTTAGATGAAAAACCATTTGATTTTGGATATATAACGGCACAATTATATAAAGATTATGTCATTATTGGCAGAGAAAAAGTTTCTCTCGGTCAGATTTCAACTGAAATTCTGGAATTGTCGGATGAACAGCTTGATAATTTAAAAACAGCATTAGCAGATTTAAGGAAAGCATTTCTAGAAAAACTATATGGGGAATACGAATCAAATTTAATGATTATATCATCATGCAGCTTTGATGCTTTTTCTCCATATCTAAACAGGGCTTTGGAGATTATTCTTAGTCTGCCTTTATACAATCGCATTGAATTTGATAAAAGAAAATATATGGCAGAGCTCAGGGAAATATATGAAACTTATCCCAAAAACGAAGGCAGAAATATATTAAATAGAATTTTAGTAACTTTATTATCCATCAATGATGAAATACTGATTTTCAAAATATATGCAACTGCATTTGTTGATTTATATATAGAAAATGTTACTGCAAGAACACCTACACATTTTGCACACGCAGTATATCAGTTCCTCGATAATAAGGAGTTACAGCAAAACTTAGAATCGCTTATTCCAAAATATCCGGCAATTACATTTAAGGCAGAGATGCCGGCAAATATTGAATATGTCACTTGTCCCGATCCTGATTGCAAAGAGAATTATATATTGGCAGAAAGAGTGATTTTCAGGTCTCTTGGTGGTTTTTTAAATTCAGACCTATTCAGAGGATTAAACGTTAAGCATTCACCTAAAAGATGTCATAATTGTAAACGGTTTTTTCTTTTGCCAACGGGTCATGATACTCACTATTGCAACAGAGTAGCTCCTAACGATCCAAAAGGCAGGATATGCAGCAAGGTAGGACCTCACAAAAAAGAAAACTCAGATGAATTTAGGTCTCCTCTAAAAAAAGAATATGACAGAACTTATGACCGTTTATTCAAGAGAAAAGCAAACGG
>JAFSCF010000019.1 GCA_017436905.1 Clostridia bacterium
AGTCCTCTGCTCTACCAACTGAGCTACAGAGGCAAACATATGCTTGCCGTATATGTTAAGTATGACTGCAAAAGCAATCAAGCGACCCGGAACGGGCTCGAACCGTCGACCTCCAGCGTGACAGGCTGGCATTCTAACCAACTGAACTACCGGGCCATGTGACATAAGCGGAAATGGGAGCAACAGGGCTCGAACCTGTGACCCTCTGCTTGTAAGGCAGATGCTCTCCCAGCTGAGCTATGCTCCCATATCTCCGCTGTCAACGTTATCTATTATACACAGATTGGAACGCATTGTCAATAGTTTTTTTAAAATTTTTTAATTTTTCATAAAATAAAAAAATTAGTATTGAATTTTGTTTGAAAATGTTATATAATAATCATAATACAATGAGTAATTATGTTGTTTAATAAGTGTATTGACATTTGATGGTTTTTTTAGTATCCTATTACTGTTGCCTGCGGGCAGTTCTTATGTCAATAACCTAAAAGGAGCGTTATATATGTTTAGCAAAGACGTTATAGTTCAAAATCAGGTCGGTCTTCATGCACGCCCTGCAACCTTTTTTATACAAAAGGCTAATAATTTTAAATCCAGTGTATGGGTATCTAAAGATGACCGCAAGGTAAATGCAAAAAGTCTGCTTGGTGTTCTTTCGCTGGGCATTATAAAAGGCACTACAATAACTATTATAGCCGATGGCGAAGACCAGGAAGAAGCAGTTAACACTCTTGTTGAATTGATTAACTCAAACTTTGCTGACGGCCAGTAAGTTAAGTACTTAGTTTTTAAAAGACATCTTCTTTTTTAGAAGATGTCTTTTTTACTATCCTACATTCCTTTTTAAATCGGAAACCATTTTTTTGTATTCATCCCAGCCGTACAAACCATTTAAAACATCAAGTAACATATTAGCAGATATTCTTGCAGGCAGTTCAAGGTTTTTAAGCAGTTTTTCGCGCAGTATTTTGCTTTCTGCTCCGCCGCTGAGTCCGTCTGCAAAAAGGTCGGACTTTGATATCAACCTGATGTTTTCAGGCATTTTTTGTTCTGTGATACCCGCATTTTTAAGTGCTTGTATAATAATATTGTCGCTTACGCCCTCTACACCCAAAAATCCTTCTTTAGACGGTGCTGCTTTGCGGCGCTCTTTACCCTTTATATCAGGTATATATGCGTGCTTGACATTTTTGTTGCCAACGAGATTTTTGATATAATTACGTATCTGAAAACCTGCCCTGTCGCTGTCGGTGAAAATTATAATTCCCGTTGTGGCGGCAAAACGGCGAATCATTTCAATCTTTTTCTTATCTTTATATATACGAAATCCGTTTGTAGTTATTACAGTGGCATCTACAAGTTGATTTATTTTATTCTGGTCATAGATACCCTCTACAATAATGGCTTCTTTTATTTTAAGCATAGTTTTCTCCTAAAGTTTAAGTTCGTTATACAGATTTTGCAATTTATCGCACGAATCAGAGAATTTATTAAGTTCTGCCTTTGAAAGTGGCAGGCGCACAACATCACGTATTCCGTTTCTGTTGACAACAGCAGGAACACCTATATAAACATCTTTCTGCCCGTATTCGCCGTTTAACTTTGCAGAAACGGTAAGTACGCTGTTTTCATTGCCGAATACGGCTTGCGTAATTCTGGTCATTGCCATACCTATTCCGTAATAGGTTGCACGTTTCGCCTCGATTATTTTATACGCCGCCTCACGCACTTCAACGCTGAGTGCCTCCATCTCCTCACGAGTATATTTTCCGCGCGACTCCTCGCATATTTCAAGTACGGGTTTGGTTGTTACCATCGCCTGTGACCACGGCACAAATTCGCTGTCGCCATGTTCGCCCATAACATATGCATGTACGTTTCTGGGGTCAATGCTGAAATAATCGCCAAGAAGATACCTTAAACGGGCGGTATCCAGCGTTGTGCCCGTACCAAAAACTCTGGAACTGTCAAACCCTGAAAGTTTGCAGGTAATTCTGGTCATAATATCAACCGGATTTGTAGCGATTAAAAATATTCCGTCAAACCCGCTTTCTATAACGGGAGTAACGATTGATTTAAACACCTCGGCATTTCTCTGGAGTAAATCTGTTCTGGTTTCACCTGCTTTTTGCGATACGCCTGCGCATATCGCAACTATATCGGCATCACCGCAATCCGAATATTCGCCTGCATAGATGCGCATATTAGCGCTTGAAAAAGCCAGACCGTGGTTTAAATCCATTGCTTCGCCGATTGCTCTTTTTTTATCTATATCTATAAGAACAAGTTCGTCGCACACATTGCGGTTAAGCATTGCATATGCATAACTCATACCGACAAAGCCCGTTCCGATAACTACAACTTTTCTTTTGTCTTGTGTCATAATCAACACCCTTTCACATTTCTTTTGAATTATTTTACCCAAATAATATGTGAATAAACGTGATTTTAAAATAAAAAGCGAGCGCGCTGCGCCCGCTTTTTTGGTTTGATTAAATTATCAGTTTCTGATAATTATAGTTGTTGCTTCAAACACACCTGACGAGCGTGAACCCATAGCGGTGATTGTCTGACCAACTTCAATATCTTTAAGTTTTTTATCTGTAGAGGAATTTGTAGAAATAATTCTTGCGCCGTTCTTTACAAATACCTGCTCTACATTTTCAGTGCCTGAAACAGAGTCAATATACTTAACCTGAATAAGGTTATATGAAACATTTACGCCTACTACCTGACCCTGAACATCTGTATCTTCAGCGATAGGTGTGGTATCAATTTTAACAATGCTGTCGCTTTCTAATGTGATAGTAGCGTTTGTGTTTATGCGCAAATCATAGATTGTGCCTTCTTCACCGTCTAAAAGAATTTTAGCATTGCGTGCTACGGGGTATTCATATGTCTGTGTACCAATCTTGATTATGATGGTAGGTGTCTGTGCAATATTGATTGACTGAATGATACCTGTATCAGATGTGGTTGTGCTTGTTGCATCAATGCTGGTGATTACATTGTATTCAAGTTTGATAGTTGCTTTATCACCAACTAAAATGTCTGTCATTGTAGCACTATCAGCATTTTTTGCTACCTTTACATTAGTTGCTACGGGATAAATTTCTTCAACATCGTTTGACTTAATTGTCATACTTACGCCGTCTGTAAGGTCTATTGCAGTAATTGTACCCTTAATAGTCTTTTTAGCGGTTTCTGCATTGATAACTGTAATCTTGTTGTTTTTGATAGTAAGTTTTACATAATCGCCTACAGCAAGGTCTGTAAGTTTACCCTCTTCGCCATTGTATGTGATTGCAACATTGTCAGCAGTTTTATATGAAACGACATCTTTGTCTGCAGATGCCATATCTTCAACTTTCAAAGTGGTTGCGTCGGTTGCTTTTGCAACAGATACGAGTTTACCCGAAATAATACCATCACTCTGTGCAGTAAGGAAATCAACCACATAAAGCATATCGTTCTGGGTGGTAACAACTGCTTCCCAGCCAACTTTGATACCGTCGGGAACAATAACATCACCATCGCAACGCAGTGTAACGCTCTTAGGAAGAACAGTGTATGCTTTGTTAGTGTCGTCAGCAAGTTTAAATCTGATAGTTCTTGTAGCCTGGTCATATGATGCTACAATACCTTTGAACATATCATAAGATGTTAAATCCTGCAATTTATAAAGCACAAGTGCAGCCTGCGCTCTGGTAACATTATTTAAAGGGGCAAAGGTGTTATCACCCATACCCTGCATAAGTCCCTGTTTTGTAACATATTCAACGTATTTTCTTGCGTTTGTGGGTATCTGAAGTGTATCTGTATAGTCAAGAACTGCAGTAACTTTATCTTTTACTTCCTGCTCAGCGCCCATACCTTTTGTTAAAAGCACAGCAACTTCGTAACGTTTCATACCTTCGTTGGCAGCACCGCCTGCGAGGTAATCGTCAAGTTCGTCTTCAAAGATGATACCTTTGAGAATCAAATAGCAGATTTCGTCTGTACCGAACGACAGAGCGTAATCTTCAATTTTTTCTTCATAGAGTTCTTTTGCTTTTTCAACTAATGAAGCATTTACTTCTTCTCGGCTGCCGAGAACACGTGCAACCAAAGCAAGAGCCTCAAGTTTGGTAACAGTATTTTCAGGTTTGAATGTTCCGTCTGTGTAACCGCTTATGATGCCATCATCAGCCATGGCTGAAATTTCGTTTACGCACCATGCGTATTTGCTTGCACTTACATCCGCAAATCCTTTTGCAGATACGGTTGCAAACGATGCACATACTACTGTAAGTGCAACTACCATTGCAAGTAATCCTCTAAAATTTTTCATTCGTTTCTCCTCCTTGTTATATATGTTTTAATTAATTGTTTTCAATATCTAAATATGGTACTGCGTTTAAAGTCATATCGGCGATATTTCCTTTTAAAAACTCGTAGTAAGCACTTGATGCTATCATAGCGGCATTATCGGTACAGAACGGCAATGACGGGAAGTATATATCGTAACCCTTGCTGCGGCTTTCGAGTTCTTTTCTTAATCTTGAATTTGCCGCCACACCGCCTGCCAACGCAATTTTTTTAATTCCGCACTTGTCAGACGCTTCAAGCAGCCTGTCAACAAGTACCTCTACCACGCTTTTCTGGAAACTTGCGGCAATATCTTCAGTTTTAAACTTCTCGCCTTTTTGCTGTGCGTTGTTTACATAATTCATAACGCCGGTTTTAATACCGCTAAAACTGAAATCGTAATTACCTTCGCCAAAAGAAACTTTTTTGAACTTAGCAAAGTTTTCGTTACCACTTGCGGCACACTTGTCAATTTCAGGACCGCCGGGGTACGAGAGTCCTAATATTCTTGCGACTTTGTCAAACGCTTCGCCTGCGGCATCATCACGTGTTCTGCCAAGAACTTCAAACTCAGTATAATCTCTAACGTGTACTATGTGGCTGTGCCCCCCCGATGCTACAAGGCATATAAACGGCGGCTCAAGTTTTTTGTGTTCAATAAAGTTAGCGCATATGTGACCTCGTATATGGTGTACGGGAACAAGAGGCTTATCAAGTGCAAATGCAAGCGCTTTTGCAGCCGATACCCCCACAAGCAGAGCACCCACCAAACCAGGACCATATGTTACACCAATGGCATCAATATCGTCAAATGTAACGTTTGCCTGCTCCAGTGCCTCTGCCACAACGGCATTTACTATTTCAAGATGCTTGCGTGATGCGATTTCCGGCACCACTCCGCCGAATTTTTTATGTATTTCTATCTGGGTAGAGATGATATTTGACAAAATCTCGCGACCGTCTTTAACAACAGCAGCGGCAGTTTCGTCACACGAGGTCTCTATCCCTAAAATCAATGACAAAGTATCACCACCTTAAAAACTCATTGTCATTATCAATGCATCTTCGCCATTGTCGCTGTAGTATTTTTTTCTTTCACCCTCAATTTTAAATCCGAGGCTCTCATACAGCGCAACAGCGGCTATATTGCTCCTGCGCACCTCTAAGGTGATAAGCAGGAAGTCATTCTCTTTACAAATATCAATCAATTGTGAAAGCAGTTTTTTACCAATGCCCTCACGGCGTCTGTCGGGATGAGTGGCTATGTTTGTTATATTAGCCTCACCCGCTATAACCGTCATACCGGCATATCCTATAACCTCATTTTCCTCTACACCCACTGCATAAAAGCAATTGGGGTTATCTATATCCTGTTCAATAAGTGCTTTGCTCCAAGGATGCGAAAATGATGCTCGGTTAATTGTGTCTATGCCGTCTGTATACTGTTTTTTAAGCGTATCTATAATCATCATAGACTTGCTCCGTTTGATTTTATTTTAGCAATCACAGCGTCTATCGCATCTTTTAACTGATGCGCACATTCTCTGTACTCTTCCTCGTCGCCGCTGAACGGATCGGATATTTCATCATCACTGCCATAGGCGTATTCGGGGAATGTATAAATTTTATCGCTGTGCTGCGGATAAAGGTCTATCAAAGTGTTTCTGTGGCTTAAGGTCATAACAAGTACAAGATCTGCCTCGTCAATATCCTCTTTTGTAACCTGCTTCGACATATGGTCAGAGAGGTCAATATCCATCTCCTCCATAACCTTAACAGCATTTTCGCTGGCGGGTGTGGGCATATATACGTTTATGCCGGCAGTATCTATACTGATACACCCGTCGCCGTCGTCGTCAATGGCTTTTTCAAACAAGCCGCCTGCCATGGCGCTTCTGCAAGTATTTCCTGTGCATACAAGCAAAATATTCATAGTTTAATTCCTGATACCTTTCTGCCCACATTAATAATATCAACTTATCTACCGTGGGCCGGCAGAATTTTTATTTTATGATGTCTGCATCTACGGTTTTATGCCCTGCGGATTTGAAAAGTCTGTTCTTAACCGCTAAGCCTATGCCGCCCTCGTCGGCAAACTCCGCATATACAGTGTTGACTCCGTGTTCGTCAAATAATCTAAGGTTATAGAAAAGTCCGTTTGCGTACTCTTCCATACTGTCGCCTGCATTTATAACGTATGCACCGTTATACGTGCCTCCTTTGTAGGTAAGCACGCCAACGTTGTCAGTTATTCTGCTTTCAATATACTTTCTTACATTTTCTTTACTACCCATAACCACGGTGACATCTGCCTTAGGTGCGTAATGCTTATATTTCATACCGGGGCTTTTGGGTTTGTCGGTTTCTTTTAATATGCCTTTATTTATGACGATATTAGGCACAACCTCTTTTAACTCCTCGTAAGTAATTTTACCCGGACGAAGAATTTCAGGCACATCACCGCTTACGTCAACCACGGTAGACTCTAAGCCAACTTCACTTGCACCGCCGTCTATTATATAATCCACCCTACCGTTCATATCATCTATAACGTGCCTTGCAACGGTGGGACTTGGACTACCCGAAAGATTTGCAGACGGTGCTGCAATAAAACAACCGCTTTTTTTTATAAGTTCGTGTGCTATGGGGTTAGACGGCATTCTGATTGCCACAGTATCAAGCCCTGCAGTAACAACTCCGCCGACAAGGTCGGACTTTTTCATAATAAGCGTTAAACAACCGGGAAAAAATGCGTCCATAAGTTTTTTTGCATCTTCACTCCGGAAAGATGTTAATTTATACACATCTTCGATATGCGCAATATGCACTATCAAAGGGTTGTCGGCAGGTCTGCCTTTAGCGGTAAATATTGAACGTACCGCCTCGTCATTTAAAGCATCTGCGCCAAGTCCGTAAACGGTTTCCGTAGGAAATACCACTGTGCCGCCGTTTTTAATACACAGCGCCGCCTCATCAATATTATCTGCCGTAATAATTTTTGTCATAATTAAACTTCCTTAGCCATTTTCGCTGAGTTTTAATTTCTCGCTCTGGTCAGTTGTAATAAGTGCGTCTATAATCTCGTTTAAATCGCCGTTTAAAACAGCGTCAAGTTTATGAAGTGTAAGACCTATTCTGTGGTCGGTAACCCTGCCCTGAGGGTAGTTGTATGTGCGTATGCGCTCGGACCTGTCGCCCGTGCCAACCTGACTTTTGCGCTCCGCAGAAATTGCATCGTTATGCTCCTGAAGCGCCTTGTCGTAAATTCTGGAACGCAGAATTTTCATCGCTTTGTCTTTGTTTTTATGCTGAGATTTTTCGTCCTGACACGAAACAACAATACCTGTTGGAATATGAGTAATGCGCACCGCCGAGTCGGTAGTGTTTACACACTGTCCGCCCGGTCCGCCTGCACGGAAAACGTCTATCCTTAAATCGTTTGCGTTGATTTCAACCTCTACCTCTTCAACCTCGGGTAAAACTGCCACAGTAACAGTTGATGTGTGAATTCTGCCGCCTGATTCTGTAGAGGGGATACGTTGTACTCTGTGTACGCCGCTTTCAAACTTTAATCTGCTGTAAGCACCGGTACCGTTGATAGAAAAAGAAATCTCTTTAAACCCACCGAGTTCCGTTTCGTTAGACGATAAAATTTCAACACCCCAGCGATTCATTTCGGCATACATAGAATACATTCTGAAAAGTGTGCCTGCAAAAAGTGCTGCCTCGTCACCGCCTGCGCCGCCACGTATCTCTACGATAACGTTTTTATCGTCATTTGGGTCTTTAGGCAAAAGCAGTATTTTAAGTTCTTCTTCCACCGTTACGATTTTATCCTTACACTCGGCAAGGTCTGCCTCTATAAGTTCTTTGAAATCTTTATCAACATCGCCTTCAAGCATTTCCTTTGCTTCGTCAATATCGCTTTTAAGTTTGTTATACTCTCTGTATTTATTAACTATAGGCGTAATATCGGAATGCTCTTTGCAAAGTTTGCGCCATTGGTCCTGGTCTGCAATTATTTCAGGGTCGCTGATTTTATTTTCTAAATCGGCAAATCGTTCTTCTAAAAACGATAATTTGTCAAACATTTATCCACCTCAAAAGTCATTAAAGGTTACATTTCACCTTTTAATTTATTGTACCATAACTTATGCAAAAAATAAAGGCTTTTTTTACGTTTTAACCTTAGTGTAATATTTGGAATGATTTTTTGACATTACTGTTACATTGAACGTGGGTTTATTGACATATACCACAAAATATTATACATTGTTCTCACAAAGGAGGCGTTTTATATGAAAAAGTTACTTACAATTCTACTTTGCATTATACTGACTGCAACTACAGTTTGCGCCGCACCCGACGGAATGTGTGCACAACCTACCGATATAAAAGTAATTCTGCATGGCAAAGAGATTCCCTCTTGCGCAGTAAACAACGCTATGTATATAGCGGCTGACGACCTTGGAGAATACGGATACACAGTTACTTATGTTGATGAGGTGCGCACTCTGTTTGTAAATAAAACGCACGCGCCGTCAGATATTATGCCGAAGCCGTGCAATGTAAAGAACGCATTATCAACTGATATTCAGGTAATGCTCAACGGCGAATTATTAGAAGAGAACAGCAAGTTTGCCTCTAACGGGAAAATGTATATATGCGCAAACACAATTACATATTATGTTTCGGGACAAAATGTGTTCGATACAGGCATACCGAGATACAAATACAACCTTATGCCGACTTGGGACGGAGAAAATCGCATTTATTATATAGACGATGCTCCCCTGCCCTCTAAAGAAGAACAAGTAGCAGATTTTCTTTCGTACAACGGAAACAGAGAAGAATATTCTACATTTTTAAGTTTTACAGAAACTCGATTGCAAGGAGAGGGATTTGAAATTGTAGGTCTTAGAGTAGGAGGACTTCCTCACGGTTCGAATACATTTTGGTATTATTGTGCCGACGACGGAAAATCATATAGCATCAATACCGTTGTATCACCATTCAGAATGCATCAGGCTTGGGGGCAAAGTTCCATAAAAGACCCAAGGATTGAGGGCAGACGGCTTTATTTTGAAGGTCAGCGCACAATGAGCCTTATAGACTACTCTCAAGGTATATATTACGGAACATACTACTTAGACCTTGATACTACTGTAGTAAACGTGGTTGAAGAAACAAGAAGTTGATGAAACCATATAAAAAGAACCTCCGGTATGTGCGCTTCTCAAATGGAAATAAAAGTGGTGTTTTTGCGGTATCGGGAATTCAGATGAAATTATCTGAAAGTTTTTTCAAATATTACATATCAAACATATATAAATTTGTAATTTCTATTGCAAAAGTTAATGATATGTGATACAATACAGAAAATCGAATAAGAAACGGGAGCTTGTATTACAGGCTGAGAGGAAGGTATAACCTTCGACCGAGAACCTGATTTGGATAATGCCAACGTAGGGACGCCGAAAGCGCAGACTTTGGGAAAAACAAAGGATACTTGGAAGTTACCAAATCGGTAGCTTCCTTTTTTATTGCTTTTGGGAGGTGAAATAAAAAATTCCGGATATTCCGGACGGATATTAAGCGAGCGCTTCGTATCTTGTATTTTGCGATGGGAACCCGTGTTTCGGGGTGAGAGGAGAAAATTAATTCTTGACCGAGCAAGGCTATATGCCTTGTATTATATCGTGAAAAGAGGAATCTCAAATGACAAATCAAAAAAACTTACTTAAAATGCTTGTGCTTTCAATGCTGATTGCGCTCGGTGTGGTTATATCACCGATACTAAGAGTTGAAGGAATGTGTCCGATGGCACATTTTATAAACATCATCTGCTCGGTGTTCTTAGGGCCGTGGTATTCGCTTTTATGTGCCACACTCATCGGAATAATACGTATGGTTACAATGGGAATTCCACCTATTGCACTTACCGGTGCAGTCTTCGGTGCGTTTCTTTCGGGGGTGTTTTACCGTATGTCAAAGGGTAAAATCATATTCGCTGTAGTCGGTGAAATTATCGGAACAGGTATCATCGGAGCCTTGGCATCTTATCCTGTTATGACATTTTTGTGGGGCAAGGAAGGATTAAGTTGGATATTCTACATCCCATCCTTTGTGTGCGGAACTTTAATCGGCGGAAGCATTGCCTATGTATTTCTGCGTAAACTTGCTGATAATGGTATGCTTTCGCAAATGCAGAATATGCTCGCATCAAGAAGTTATCAGGATAAAAGCACACTTCTTTCAAACACCGCAACCATTGCAGCCTTTGGGGCAATACTTTTTGTAATTATTGAGGTTACATCGGATATGTTTAAGTTGATATCCCCTGTGTTTGATGTCCTGTCAATAGCATCCCTCGTACTTTGCGCTGTAATTGCGGCTATATATTACATTTTCAAGAAGGTGAAAATAAGTGATAAATAAAAAAGATATGCAGAAAAAACCGCTTATTCACTGCATAACCAATCCCATATCCATAAACCAGTGTGCAAATGCAGTGCTTGCAGTTGGAGCAAAACCAATTATGGCAGAGCACCCGAAAGAGGCTTTAGAGACAACAAAAACAGCAGATGCTTTGATGCTCAATATTGGAAATATTACCGATGCCAGAATGGAAGCAATGCCTATTTCGCTAAAAGAGGCAACAAAGAAGAATATTCCTGTTGTACTCGACATTGTCGGGCTTGCTTGTTCAAGTCTTCGCAAAAGTTTTGTGAAGAAGTTGCTGAGGGAGGCTATACCGACAGTTATTAAGGGCAATTATTCCGAAATATTTGCTCTGTATAACGAGGAATATCGTTCATCAGGTGTAGATGCAGATGACTCTCTCAGTTCTGAAAATGCCGAAAAAGCAGCAGTATTCCTCGCAGACAGATACAATACCATTATACTGGCAACAGGTCAAAAAGACATTATTACAGACGGCAAAAGGCTTGTGTATATCAACAATGGTACGGGGCTGTTATCTTCCGTTACAGGAACGGGATGTATGCTTGGTGCATTATGTGCTTCGTGTCTTGCAACGGATAATTCCCTTGATTCGGTGGTTTATGCCTGTGCGGTATTGGGTGTTTCAGGTGAACTTTCGGAAACGATTGAAGGAAATGGTACATTTATGCAAAATCTTTTAGACAGGCTTTCTACAGTAACAAAAGTCGATATAGAAAAACATCTGAAAAAGGAGGAAAAGAAATTTGATGCAGTTTGATTCAAGTATGTACTTTATAACGGATAGTTCAAACTACACGGAGGATGAATTCTTATACCGTGTTGAGCAGGCTCTTTCGGGCGGAGTTACACTACTGCAACTTCGTGAAAAGGATAAAACAACAAAAGAATATATTTCCCTTGCCGAAAAGGTACATACACTTACAAAGAAATATAATGTTCCGCTTATCATTGATGACCGTATTGATGTTGCACTTAGCGCAAGTGCAGAAGGTGTTCATCTCGGACAAAGCGATATGCCAATTTCTACGGCAAGAAAAATCCTCGGTGATGATTTTATTATAGGAGCAACAACCAAAACCGTTCCGCAGGCTCTTGAAGCTGCGGAACTTGGTGCAGACTATCTTGGAGTTGGGGCAATCTATCCAACCACAACAAAGGTTAAAACCGTTCTGACCTCCATCGAAACACTTGATGCAATATGTAAAACTGTGCCAATCCCTGTAAATGCCATCGGTGGACTTAATAAGGATAATATTGATATTCTTAAAGGCATCCCCATTGCCGGTATCTGCGTAGTATCTGCTATTATGAAGGCAGATAATCCAAAACAGGCAGCCATCGAACTTAAGGCAAGAGCAAAGGAACTTGGCTTATGTTAAAGGGAGCAATATTTGATTTAGACGGAACTATCCTTGATTCGATGTTTATTTGGGACACAATCGGAGAAGATTATCTTCGCTCTCTTGGAAAAGAGCCAAAGGAGAATTTGAAAGAAACCTTCAAAACTTTTAGTTTAGAACAGGCTGCACAGTATTATAGAGAAAATTATGAAGTTACGCTTTCTGTAAGTGAAATTATAGATAGCATAAACAAAATGGTACAAAACTATTATAAAGGTGTCGTACTACTGAAACCTGGCGTTGAAGTATTCTTAGAAAAGATGAAAGCAGAAAATATAAGAATGTGCATTGCCACAGTTACAGATAAACATCTTGTGGAAGCGGCACTTATAAGACTTGGTGTGCGAGATTATTTTTCTGAAATATTTGCATGTAGCAAAGTAGGACACAGTAAAGAAGAACCTCACATATACCGTGAGGCTCAAAAACATCTTGGAACAGATAAAAGCGAAACAGCGGTATTTGAGGATGCGCTTTATGCACTAAAAACCGCAAAGGCAGATGGTTTTGTGACTATTGGAGTTTTTGATATTCACGAAGAAAATCAAGAGGAACTTAAAAAGATAGCAGACTGTTATATCGATGACTATTCAAAATTTGATAAGTTCTGGAACAGTATAAACAAATAAAAGAAAGCGGTAGCCCGCGGGCACCGCTCTCTGTCGATGAATAAAAATAATGCAAATAATTCAGTAAAGGAGCAAAAAAACTATGAGAACAGCATTATCAATCGCAGGCAGTGATTCCTGCGGAGGTGCCGGTATTCAAGCAGATATTAAAACAATGACAATGAATGGTGTTTATGCTATGAGTGCAATTTCTGCACTGACAGCACAGAACACAACCGGCGTTATAGCAATTTTAGAAGCAACTCCTGAATTTTTGAAACAGCAAATTGACGCAGTATTTGAGGACATTTTCCCCGATAGTGTCAAAATCGGTATGGTATCATCAAGTGAACTTGTTTGCGTAATCGCAGACAGACTAAAATACCATAAGGCAAAAAACATTGTTGTAGATCCTGTTATGGTGGCAACAAGCGGCTCATCACTTATGAAAACAGATGCAGTTAAAACATTTATAGATAAACTTTTACCGATTGCAACACTCGTTACGCCGAACATTCCCGAAGCTCAGGTATTATCCGGGCTTTCTATTAAAAGTAAAGAAGATATGCTAAAGGCTTCAAAAATAATCGGTGATGCACACGGCTGTACAGTACTTTTAAAGGGCGGTCATAACATCAATGATGCAAATGACCTTTTATATGAAAACGGAGAATATCATTGGTTTGAAGGTAAGCGAATAGACAACCCCAACACGCACGGAACGGGATGCACATTATCAAGTGCTATAGCATCAAACCTTGCAAAAGGCTTTACTCTTGCTGAGTCAGTACAAAGAGCAAAGGAATATATTTCAGGTGCTCTTTCAAACGGGCTTAATTTAGGGCAAGGCTCAGGGCCGATGATGCATAACTTTAACCTTAAATCGTACTTTGCCGAAGAAAAAATATCTGATTGAAAGGAACTGATAGAATGAGAAATTATACAACACAAATGGAGGTTCTTTTTTCTTATTTTACTTCAAGAAGTGTTCTCAAGGTTTGAAGGTCATAGCCATTCGTACCGTCCATTATTGCATATTCTTTTTCTGCGCCGAATCCAACTACTTTCATAAGGGGAATATCAAGTGCATTACAAAGAATCAAAGCAGCATCACCACGTGTTATATTATCCTGCATTTTTGCCGCCACATTTTTTGTTACACCACGCATTGTCGCTACATGTATATAACCATTTGGATATCCGCCCATAGAATCCGCCTGCACATTATAGCCCAAAACAATTAAAACCATTTTAATAAATTCCTGATTTGTTACTTTTTCATCAGGGTTAAATGCAGTATTGATTTCATCATCAATTATCCCTGATTTCTTTGCGTATGTCACCTCTTTGGCAGCCCAATGTTTTTCCATATCCGTAAATTCAACACGCACATCTTCTAATCTGTTGGCATCAATACCAAGCATTCTGAAAACCATACATACAGCCTCGGCTCTGGTTATATCATCATTTAGCCGCATATCACCATTCGTGTCACCGTTCATTACACCGTATTTTTTAAGTTCAACAGAATTCTCACTTTCGGCAAAAGCGCTCATTGTAGAAAACAACATCACAAAGCATAAAATTATTGATACAATTTTTTTCATTCATAACATCCTTTCCAAAAAACTTATTGATATTTGACAATCGATTGCATATTTGCACCTATATAGGTGCAAATATATTCTATCATCATTTTATAATGTTGTCAAGAACTTTGTTCCCAAATAAGTGCAGAGGTGATAGAATTGAATATTGATATAGAAAAGAAAATCGGTAAAAACATTAAAACACTTAGAGAAAAAAGCGGACTGACTCAGGATATGTTAGCCGCGAAATTACAGACAAATGGTTGTGACGTTACACGCAGCGCACTAGCCAAAATTGAGGTAGGACAACGTCATTTGTATCCTGATGAAATAATTTTGATTAAAGAAATTTTAAATGTAGAATACGAACACATTTTCAAACTATAGCAAAAATAACCTCCTTAAAGGAGGTTATTTTTATTTTATATTATCGCTTATTTTAGCATATTCTTCAATGGAAAGTGTTTCGCCACGGCGGCGTGGGTCTATACCGAGGTTTTCGAGCATTTGCGAAAGTTCGTCTTTACTCATAGAAAATGCGTTGCTGTTTGAAAGTGTGTTCAAAAGCGTTTTTCGTCTTTGTGCAAAAGCGGCTTTTACAACTTTAAACAGCATTTTCTCGTCATTAACTTTTACCGACGGTTCGGTGAGCAAATCAAGGCGTATAACCTCTGACGTTACCTTTGGCGGCGGCATAAACGAGTCAGGCGGTGCTATTGCAACAGGCGTTGCGATGCATCTGTACTGAACAGAAAGCGTTATAGCACCGTAATCTTTACCACCGGGGGCAGCGGCAAGGCGGTCGGCAACTTCTTTTTGTATCATAACTGTTATAGAGTCAATATTGAATCCGCCCTCTATTAAAAGCATAAGAATGGGCGTAGTTATGTAATAAGGCAGGTTTGCCACAACTTTGATTTTACTGCCATCGCCAAATTCATCTGCAATAAGTGTGTTTAAATCAATCTTTAAAATATCACCACGGATAATTTTAAGGTTATTGCACTCAGCAAGGTTTTCCGTTAAAATATCAGCCGCCATATCGTCTATCTCTACCGCTACAACCTTTTTTGCAGCGGCACACAAACGCTGGGTAAGTGTGCCAAACCCGGGGCCGATCTCAAGTACGTATGTATTTTCATCAATGCCTGAGCCGTCCACGATTTTATCTAAAACGTCCTCGTCTATTAAAAAGTTCTGACCGAGTGATTTTGAAAACCTGAACCCTTTTTCAGCAAGGATTGATTTAATTACTGCAGGTGACGCTAAATTTCGCATATAGTATTACCTTTCTAACTTGTTTTGGGAATTTTAATTACATATTCATAATAATCGTCAAATTCCGTCTGCTGTGACACGGCACATATGCCAGATTCTATCATAACAGAAACTGCACGGTTTATGGTATTCATAAAAATACGCACGTCTTTCATTATGCCCGTGCGTTTGGGAACAGACTTAGGTTCCGGTTCCTGTTTGACAGACAAAAGTCTATCTATGTACGCATCGGTTTCACTGACGTTATATGAATTATCGCATATTTTTTTAAGCGCTTCAAGTTGCTTGTCCTCATCGGGTATACGCAAAAGCGCTCTTGCGTGGCGCTCAGTAAGGTTATGATTGCAAATCGCCGTTTTAATGCTTTCGGGCAAGCGCAAAAGTCTTAGTTTATTTGCAATGGTAGACTGATTTTTTCCAAGTTTTGCGGCAATCTGCTCCTGAGTAAAGCCGTGTATGGCTATGAGTGCGCTATAGGCTTCTGCCTCTTCCATAAATGACAAATCCTGCCTTTGCAAATTTTCAACCAAAGCAACGGCGGCACTGTCGCTGTCGCTCATTTCAACAACGATGGAGGGAATTTTTTCAAGTCCTGCGTGTTTTGCGGCACGCAGACGTCTTTCACCTGCAATAAGTTCATAAAGTGTAGGCGAAACTTTACGTACAGTAATCGGCTGCAATATGCCGTATTGTTTGATTGACTGGCTCATTTCTTCCAATGCGGGACCGTCAAAATTCTTTCTCGGCTGAAACGGATTTGGCAGAATTTTATCTACGGGTATCTGCGCAATATTGTCCTTTGGAAGATATTGCTCTTTAATCATTGATATCATATCCATCATTTGTATGCCTCCTGATTTTGTAATAAATTGGAATATTTTTCCACAAATTCAGTATAACATACATTTCCTGTGATGGGAAATAAAATCGTTCGTAAAATATCGACAATTAAAGCGGCATTTTAGCAGGTTTCGGGGCACTTCTTGGATACTTTTGCGGGATTGGCGCAACTTTTTTTATAATTACAAGATTATGCTGTAAATCTGTTGTGGGAATATCGTAGGGCACTACCCTTTCAATCTTGCCACCGAGGATTTTAATTGCGTTTTTCGCTGTTGCGATTTCCTCTTCTGCGTTAGGACCTTTCATACTTACAAAATATCCGCCGACTTTAACAAACGGCAGGCACAGTTCGCTGAGTGTCGAAAGATTTGCCACAGCACGAGATACCGCCACATCAAACTTTTCACGCAAGGCAGCATCTCTGCCGCCGTCTTCGGCTCTTGCATGAACGGTGGTGATATCGGTAAGTTCAAGTTCTGATATGACCTCATTTAAAAAGTTAAGCCTTTTAGCAAGCGAGTCCAGCAATGTAACCTTTAAACCACTGTTGGCAATCTTTAAAGGTATAGCAGGGAAACCTGCACCCGTACCTACATCTATTAAAGATGCACCGTTTGATAAAACGTCGCTTTTAACGCACATTAAAGAGTCTAAAAAATGCTTGGTTACAACATCATATTCCTCTGTGATAGCGGTTAAGTTAATCTTTTCGTTCCAATCTAAAAGCAGTTCAAAATATTTTTCAAACTTATCAGCCTGAATATCCGAAACACCGTATTCAAAAAGAAGTTTTTTGTCCATATTATCTCCTTTTAAAAACAAAAACGGAGCGGATTGTATTCCGCTCCGCAGTATCATACATTATTCAGAAATAGCCTCCGCACATCTTGCGCAAAGTGTGGGGTGCTCGCTGCTTGAGCCGACTGTATCGCTGAACATCCAGCAACGCTCGCACTTTTCGCCCTCTGCAGCTGTAACCTTAATTGAAAGGTTTGCAACCTCTTCGGCTTTATATGCGCTGTCGTCGCTGCCTTTTTCTACACAAACGCCCGAAACAATAAATATTGTTACAAGGTCGTCTTCGTTTGCTTTTAAGAAATCGTATGTTGCACCGTCTGCAAAAAGTTTAACGTGAGCATTGAGTGAATGTCCGATAACTTTTTCGCCTCTTGCAAGTTCAAGCGCTTTACTCACATCAGAACGAACTTTAAGCAGCAGCTCGTATTTTTCGTTAAGTTTTTCGTCGTTGAGCAGTTCGCATCCGCAAGAGACAGGCATATCGTTAAATACAATACTGTAGAGATTATCGCTTTCTGTGTGCGGCATCTCTGCCCAGATTTCCTCTGATGTGAAGCAGAGAACGGGCGCAAGCAGTTTAACCAAAATACCCAAGATTTTATAAATTGCTGTCTGTGCGCTTCTGCGTTCTGCACTAGACGCTTTTGATGTGTAGAGTCTGTCTTTGATAACGTCAAGGTAGAAGTTACTCATATCTACAACGCAGAAGTTATGAATTGCATGATAAAGAATGTGGAAATCGTACGAATCATAACCGTTGCGAACACGTGATACAAGCGCATTAGCCTTGGAAAGTGCCCAACGGTCAATTTCCATAAGGTCAGCAGTTTCAACCATATCTTTATTAGGATCAAAGTCGTACAAGTTACCTAAGATATAACGAGCAGTATTTCTTATCTTGCGGTAACTTTCGGAAAGTTGCTTCAGGATATTTTCGCTCATACGCATATCTGTTTTGAAGTCCGCCGTAACAACCCACAGACGGAGAATATCAACACCATATTTTTTAGCAACTTCTAATGGGTCGATAACATTTCCCTTTGACTTGGACATCTTTTTGCCCTCGTCGTCTATGGTCATACCGTGAGTGAGAACTTCTTTATAAGGAGCCTTGCCTGTTACAGCAACGCTTGTAAGCATTGATGACTGGAACCAGCCTCTGTACTGGTCGTTACCCTCAAGATAAAGGTCTGCAGGCCACTGAAGGTCGTCTCTTTGCTCGCATACAGCAAAGTGTGATGAGCCGGAGTCAAACCAAACGTCCATAATATCATGTTCTTTTGTAAACTCTGTGCAGCCGCACTCGTGGCATTTATAGCCCTCGGGCAGGATTTCGTTTGCGTCCATTGCATACCACGCAGAGCAGCCTTTCTCTCTGAACAGGTCGGCAATTATCTTGATAGTTTCGGGGTTAATGATTTCCTTGCCGCAATCTTTACAGTAGAAAATCGGGATAGGTACACCCCACAGACGCTGACGTGAAATACACCAGTCGCCACGGTCTTCTATCATTTTTCTTATTCTCTCTTCGCCCCACTTTGGTACCCATTTAACAGAGCCAACAGCGTCTAAAGCGTCCTTTTTGAATGCGTCGATAGATGCAAACCACTGCTCTGTAGCACGGAAGATAATGGGCTTGCCACATCTCCAGCAGTGCGGATACTGGTGGATAATAGGCTCTACTTTAACAAGCGAGTTTGTAGAGAGAAGTTGGTCTATAATTTTCTGGTTGGATTCTTCATAGAACAAGCCTGCAAACTGACCGGCTTCTTCTGTAAGGTAACCTTTGCTGTCTACGGGAACAACTATCGGCAGGTCGTAGTCTTTGCACGCAACATAGTCCTCTGCACCATGACCGGGAGCGGTGTGTACACAGCCTGTACCTGCATCTAAAGTAACATGGTCGCCAAGGATAACCAAAGAATCTCTGTCTAAGAACGGATGGCGGCATGTAATATTTTCAAGTTCTGCACCGGTAAATGTTTTAACTATTTCGTAGTCGTCTGCCTCAGCAATACCTGCAAATGCAGCGGCAAGGTCTTTTGCTACAACATAATACTCGCCTTTGGCTGCCATAAGGCAATATTCAAAGTTGGGGTTCAGTGCGATAGCAACGTTACCGGGGAGTGTCCATGTGGTGGTTGTCCAGATTACGAAAAAGATTTTATCTTTATCGAATCCGTCAAACACACCTTTATCGTCATTCACCTGGAATTTTACGTAGATTGAATTTGTTTTATCTTCAGCATATTCAATCTCTGCTTCAGCAAGTGCAGTTTCGCAATCTGTACACCAGTAAACAGGTTTTTTACCTTTATAAATAAAGTTTTTCTCTGCCATTTTGCCGAAAACTTCAATCTGTTTAGCCTCAAACTCCGGCTGTAAAGTAATATACGGATTTTCATAGTCGCCAATAGCACCCAGACGCTTAAACTGCTCTTTCTGGTTATCGATATACTTCATAGCGAATTCATGGCACATCTCTCTGAATTTAACAGGGCTTAATTCCTCTTTATTAATCTTGAGTTTTTTGATAGCCTGAATTTCAATAGGCAGACCGTGTGTATCCCAACCGGGCACAAACGGAGCCTGATAGCCTGTCATATTTTTATAGCGAACTATGATATCTTTTAAGATTTTATTGAGTGCATGGCCTAAGTGGATATCACCATTGGCAAAGGGTGGGCCGTCGTGAAGCACAAACTTGGGCTTACCTGCATTATGCTCCATAAGTTTATAATACAAGCCGTCCTCGTCCCATTTTTTTACCATGTCGGGCTCCTTCTGCGGAAGGTTAGCACGCATAGAAAATTCTGTTTTTGGAAGATTTAATGTTTTACCGTAATCCTGCTGTTCCAATTTGTAACAACTCCTAACTTATCATTTAACTTCACTGTCGTCTTCTGCAGCGTTTGCTGCATCAGAAGATTTCAGCGACTCTATCTGTGAGGTCAGCATGCCTATCATGCGGGCCTTAAAAAGTTCTGTTGAACGCTTGATGTTTTCTGCCTCTTTGGTGGCTTCCATAGCAGAGCGCATAGCGTTTTCTACAATGTCTTTAGCCTGCTTTTCAGCGGCTTCTACAGTAAGACGCGCTTTTTCGTCTGCAGTTTTGCGCACTTCGTCGCCCGTACTCTGGGCAACAAGCAGTGCATTCTGCATAGTTTCTTCTATAGATTTATAATGTTCCAAAGCGCTGTTTAACATATTGATTTTATCATTTAAATCAATATTGTTTTTATACATAGTTTCATAATCGCGCAGTACCAGTTCCAAAAATTCTTCTACTTCGGCTTTTTTATAGCCCATGGCACCGCTTGTAAACCTTTTATTTTGAATATCTAACGGAGTAAGCATGAGTATTCCCCTCTTTTGCTTTAGTTTATTATATAAAATGTCTTATATTTATTTTTATTCTGCCTTTGCGGGTGGTGAGGCAATCGGTATCTATAACCATTTTACCATATCCTCTTGCAGATATGACGTCACCTGATTTTATACGGGCAGAGGCGGATTTTGCAATATCGTAATTTACCTGAACTAAACCACGTGCAACAAGGTCGCTCGACACTTCCCTGCTTTTGCCGATAGCGACAGAAAGCACGCAGTCGAGCCTTAGCGATGCAACAGATGCAGATTGTTGCTTAAACTTACGTTCCACGTGCACATCTTCAACCTCGCAAATATTACACGTAACATTTGCAGATGCAACCTTATCGAGATTGAGGCAGATAAATTCTGCAACAGTTCTGTCGCAAAACACTATAGTACGCTCGCCCTCTACGACTATATCGCCAATCTTTTCACGCTTAATCCCAAGAGAAAGCACTGCACCAAGATAATCACGATGCGAATACACACTGCCATCTTTTGCAACAATCTTTACCGCAACAATGGGATAGTAAGCATCGTCATCTGCATCGGGACAAAAAGCAAAAATCTTGCGCTCGGCATCCTTATATCCGCCAAATGGCTTTATAACAAAACTGCCCTTGCATTTTGCCGATGCAATAGCGGCTTCTCTGGGATTTAAGAAAGGCGAGTACATTACCACACCCGCTTTTTCGCATCTTCCTGCCAAATCGAGCAAGTGTGAGATAAGAATTTTCTCGTTACCTTCCAACCCTTGCAGAAGATTGGTTTTGTTCATATTAGTCTAAATCGAAAATGCCGTTTGATTTGAGTTCGCTGCTGAAATCACCCATAATACCAACATTATAAGGTGCAAGAAGTAAAATTCCGTTGGCAACTTTCTGCATGCTGCCGTCGAGCGCGTATACAGCACCGCTTAAAAAGTCTACCATTTTACGTGCATCGTCTTTATCAAGTCTTTCGAGATTAACCACAACGGGTTTTTTGCTCTTTAAATGGTCTGCAATATCCTGTGAATCATTATAAGATGTAGGCTGAATAACAACAACTTTAAGCTGAGTTGTAGTGTGGATATTAACCACCTTACCTTTTTTTAGGCCAAAACCGCCCGCTGCGGGTTCTTCCTCATGACGTCTGGGTTCGTAAACCGGAGTTTCCTCTATTACGTCTTCCTCTTCGTTCAATCCCATAACGTTCATCATCTTATTCATGAAATTTCCCATTTGTAAATGCCCCCTTAGCATATTTTATATATTATTGAAAAAGTCCTCTGCCTACACGCACAATATTTGCGCCTTCTTCAATCGCTATATCAAAATCGTTGCTCATGCCCATAGACAAATATTCCATAATAACATTATCATATTTTTTTGCTGATATGTCAACATATTTTTTATATAAAGATGAAAAAATCTTGCGTATTTCGCTTTCAGGTGCGCCGAGTGGCGCCATTGTCATAAGACCTTTTACGCAAAGCCCGTCAATACCGGCACAACGCTCAACCATTTCGTCTACAAAGTTAAGGTTCATACCATATTTACTTTCTTCGCCCGAAACATTTACTTCAAGCAGGATATCTGTAGTAATGCCACGTGCGGCAGACTGTTTGCCGATTTCCTCTGCCAGACGCAGAGAATCAACAGAATGAATAAGTTTAACTTTACCAACAATACTTTTAACCTTGTTGGTCTGCAAATGACCTATTATGTGCCATTTAGCATCGGGGAGTTCTTCGTATTTTGAAAGCAACTCCTGCACACGGTTTTCGCCAAGGCTTGTTATACCCAGGTCCATAATCTCACGTATTCTGTCAGCCGGAACAGTTTTGGTTACTGCAAGCAGGGTTATATCCTCTGCCTTTCTTCCGGATTTGGCACAGGCGGCTTCTATACGATTTTGAACGCTTAGCAAATTATCTTTGATGTTTCCCATTTTGTCCACCCCGTTATCTTACAGCAATATTTTCGCCGACTTCTTTTGCGTCTATTACAACCTCATCATAGAGGAGAACAGAACTACCGTCGGAATTGTTTTCCTTTGCGATTGCATAGTTATTATCTTTATAGATAATATCGGCTTTTTTAAATTTCATCAATCCCTCTGTTACTGTGTATACGCCCTGTGTTCCGTTATTTACACGCACCGCTTTGATGGGGATTTTTATACCGGAATATTTATTTGTTATGAGCGTTATAGGTGTTTTACGATTTTTCATAGCATCGTCACTATACTCTGTAACGGTTATGCCTACAACGCATTTTTTAGCCGATGCAGGTGAAATAGATGAAATCGTTGCATTGTATTCTTCTGCACCCTCGCCGATTTTTATATACACAGACTGACCGGTCTTTATTTCAGAAGCCTTTTTTTCGTCAACAAGCATAGCGGCATACCACTCAACATTGCTAACGATTTTACACACAGGTTGGTCTGCACCTTCAACCAGTTCGGGTTCGGTATCATTAACAGTTTTAAAATCTTCTACTGTCATATTTGCTAATGAAGCACCGTTTAACACTTGTTCAAATCCGTCTATATTGGTTGAATATATGCCCGCCTGCGGTGCATATAAATTCTGTTTTGCAGACGAAAGCATCTGCTCATACTGTGATTTTTGTGCCTGAAGTTCATCAAGCATAGTGGCAACACTGCCGCTTTCACCGGACACTTCAAGTTTTTTATCGATAAGCACGTTAAGATCACCTTTAAGTTCTGATACGTGACGGATATTTTTATCATTTATGCTGATTATAAGGTCTGAAATACGTGTAGAAATATTGCTTTCTATCTTTGCCTGGTCGCCCTCAAAAACAAGACTGTTTTCCTGTGCACCGGTAATTTCGGCAATACGTGCGTTTACCTGTTTTAGTTTGTTCTGCGTTTCCTTATCTACACTTCCGGTATACACAGATGCAACCATTTTACCACGCTTTACAACATTATTCTCAACAGCAGCACTTTCAAGCACGCCTGAAGAGTCCGAGGTGATAACCGTTTCATTACGGATAATTATTCCATCGTACTCGGCAGAATTTTCAATGGTATCATAGCGCACCATTTCGGTTTCTACAGCAGGGTTTAAAAGTATTACTATGTTCCATAGTTGAAATGCCACAAGGCAAAAAATCAAAACGTGCAGCAAAAACTTTTTCATCAGCATAGTCCTTTCTTAAATTCTTCGGCATTACGCAAAATATCGCTTACTGCCATTTTATCGTCGGGGTTTACCCAGTGTATATCTTTGTTTGCACCAAACCACGTAATCTGTCGTTTGGCATATCTGCGTGAATTGCGCTTTATAAGCCTTATAGCCTCATCATACGTGCACTTACCTTTAAAATACCATATAACCTCTCGGTATCCGATTGCCTGCATAGAGTTTAACGATGAATTATAACCTTTCTTCAAAAGACTTTCAACCTCATCAAAAAGCCCTTGCTCAACCATAATATCCACTCGTCGGTCTATGTTTGAATAAAGCAATTCTCTGTCACGCTGCATACCTATTATAAATGTATTGTATTTTGAATTTGCCGTGTTTTCCCGCTGAATGGTAATTGATTTACCGGTAACATGGTAAAACTCCAGTGCACGGATAACACGTTTGACATTATTAAAGTGGATATTTTCCGCCGCAGTGCTATCGACTTTGCAAAGCATGGAATGAAGATGCTCCGCTCCTTTTTCTTCGGCAATGGCACGCAGTTTTTCTCGGTATTGCTCATCGCAACTGTTATCTTCAAATGCAGCACCTTTTAAAAGGCTGTCTATATAAAGCCCCGTACCGCCACATATAACAGGCAGTTTGCCACGGGCGAAAACATCTTCTATAGCGTTTTGTGCAAGCGTTACAAAACGGCTTACGTTACACTCATCGTCAGGTTCTAAAACATCTATAAGATGATGCACAACTCCGCACATTTCTTCTTTGGTAACTTTAGCAGTACCTATATCCATATATTTATATATCTGCATAGAATCAGCAGATATAACCTCGCCGCCAAGCAAATCGGCAACTTTTACGGCAAAAGAGGATTTTCCTGATGCTGTAGGACCTACAATTGCTAATACCGGTATCAAAAAATCCACTCCCTTGTTCAGTTTACACTATTCTTTTAAACTGTTTTTCCAAAGCCTTTTTGCTCATACGCACACATATGGGCCTTCCATGGGGGCAGGTATTGATGCCCTCAAGTTCCATAACCTGCGCAACAAGATGCTCCATATCATCATCGGTTAAATGCTTGCCGCCTTTAAGTGCTCGTTTGCAAGCCATAGTATGCAGAGTTTTTTCGTAAAGTTCGTGCTTTGGAACTTCGGCATTATCGCCTAAAATGTTTATAATCTCGCCGACAGTATCGGCAATGAGCGCATCGTCCATTTCCATAGGTACTTTACGTATAATTATATCATTAGAGCCAAAAATGTCAATCTCAAAGCCAACATCGGCAAAAAACTTTAAGTTTGCCTCTGCAACGGCAAAATCGTGGTCGTCTAACGGCACAGTTACGGGTATCAGCATAGACTGTGCGCAAATTTCGTTGTTTTTCCATTGCTCCATCAGTTCTTCAAACCATATACGCTCGTGTGCGGCGTGCTGGTCTATAAGGAGCATATCCTCGCCTGCCTGCGCAATTATATACGTGTTAAACACCTGACCGACGAGAGTGAAATCACGATTGGGCAAATACTGCGGTTTGGGTGCTTCCTCTGCCTTGGGGGGTGCTTCATACTGTTTTTCTGTAACCTCTTCTTTAACTGCCGGTTCGGGAGTTGAAGCTTCTTCAATCTTTTCCACAGGCGGAACATAAGGTGCTGCGCTCTGCAATTTTTCTTCCTTTTTTACTTTTAATGCTGAATAAGTATTTTCCTGCTTAAATACGTTTGTTTTTGGGGTAAATGCAGGTATAGAATTTTCTGCATTGTTTTTCTCCATAGAAATCCGGATTCTTTCTTTAATTTCTTCACGGATTGCATCCTGAGTTATGCTCTGTTTTAGCGGCAATTCCGTCTGTACGGCAGTTTTATCGTGCGGGGTTTGCATTTCAACCTTTGGCTGAGAAAAAACTTTTTCCTCATCAAGTTCAGGAACATGACGTGTATTTGTAATAGCCTCTTTTACAGCCCAGTAAACTGCGCTGTATATCTTTTTCTCATTTGAAAAACGCACTTCCATTTTAGTCGGATGCACATTAACATCAACCAACCCCGGTGCTATATCAATATAAAGCACGCACACGGGGAATTTACCCACCATTACAGAATTTCTGTAAGCCTCTGCAACAGCGGCACTTATTGTTTTATTAACAATATTTCTTCCGTTTAAGAAAAATACCTGATGGCGTCTGTCTTTTCTGGTAAGTGAAAATGTGCCCGTGCAACCGCTTACTCTAATAAATTCTTCTTTATATTTAACATCTATCATATTGGCAGAATACTGAGATCCATACACAACGTGAATACAGTCGTTTACACTTCCTGTACCATGGCTTGAAACAACGGTTTTACCGTTGCTGATAAGTTTTATGGAAACATCAGGGTGGCACAAAATCATTTTATTAACCACATCGGTAACTGCAGTAGTTTCTGCAGCATCGTTTTTCAAAAACTTCATACGTGCAGGAGTGTTGAAAAACAAGTTGCGTATAATCATAGTAGTGCCATCGGGACAACCGACTTCGGTATGTTCTATTACCTCGCCGCCCTCTACAACAACATTTACACCGAAATCGTTTTCTTTAATTTTAGTAAACATATCTACTTTTGCCACAGCCGCAATACTTGCAAGCGCTTCACCACGGAAACCCAGAGTGTAAATTTTATCAAGGTCTTCTTTTGTGGCGATTTTGCTTGTTGCGTGACGTGCAAATGCGGTTATGGCATCATCTGGGTGTATGCCGTCACCGTCGTCTGTAACACGTATATAACTCATACCGCCGTTTTTGATTTCAACAGTAATGTTTTTTGCATGAGCATCAACGGAGTTTTCTATAAGTTCTTTAACGGCGGAAGCAGGTCGTTCCACAACTTCGCCGGCTGCAATCATATTAGCCAGATTTTTATCTAAAATATTAATCTTCATTGCTCCGCCTCCTTTTTAAGATTATTCTTCTCTTAATTTCAGTTGTAATGTATACAGTTCGTTTATAGCCTCTATAGGTGTAAGGGTTGATACATCAAGATTTTTTATTCTCTCAGCAATTTCATTCGGAAACTGTGCTTGACTCGATTTATCAGCCACATGTTCCGTTTGCGGTGCATTTGCTTTTATCTGACCGCCCTCAAGGCTTGAAAGCACTTGCTGGGCACGTTCTGTAACCTCATCGGGCACACCGGCAAGACCTGCAACTTCTATTCCGTAACTGTCCGACGCTCCACCGGAGATAATCTTGCGCAAAAATATTATATCTTTACCACGCTTTTTAACTGCAATTGAAAAGTTTTTAACGCCGTCAAGTTTATCCTCCAAAACTTTAAGTTCGTGATAGTGTGTGGCAAACATTGTCTTTGCACCGATTTTTTCCTTGTCGCTTACATACTCAACTACAGCCCACGCAATGGAAAGCCCATCAAAGGTACTGGTACCTCTGCCGATTTCGTCTAATATAATAAGGCTTTTTGATGTTGCGTTTTTTAAGATGTTTGCAACTTCGCTCATTTCAACCATAAAGGTACTCTGCCCTGCGGCAATATCGTCCGATGCGCCGACACGTGTAAATACCCTGTCAACAACACCTATATGGCACGAGGATGCAGGTACAAAACTTCCCATTTGCGCCATCAGGGTAATAAGCGCAGTCTGGCGCATATATGTTGATTTACCCGCCATATTAGGACCTGTAATAAGCAGGAAACGGTTATCATCCGTATTTAAGTATGCATCGTTCGGCACAAAAAGCGAAGATGTGTTTGAAATTTCTACAGACGGGTGTCTGCCGTCTTTTATATCTATTACATCGCTGTCGTCAACAACGGGTTTTACATATCCGTTTTCAGCGGCGACAAAAGCAAGCGAACACAAAGCATCTACTGCAGCAATCATTTTTGCGCAGTTCTGTATACGTTTAAGGTTGTCTACGACCATATTTTTAAGAGTTAAAAATATATCGTACTCAAGCGCTTCTATTTTATCCTTTGCGCTTGTTACGGAGTCTTCCACACGTTTAAGTTCATCAGTAATATATCTTTCGCAATTAACAAGAGTCTGCTTGCGTATGTAATCTGCGGGCACTTTGTCTGTATTGGTTTTTGACACTTCTATATAATATCCAAAAACTTTATTATAAGATATTTTAAGTTGCTTGATGCCTGTTCTTTCACGCTCGGCTTCCTCTATGGAACTCAGTATTCCCGTACCGGAATTTTTCATCTGGCGCAGGCTGTCGAGCTGCGCATCGTAGCCTTTGCGTATCATACCGCCCTCACGCACACTAAACGGTGGCTCGTCTGCAATAGCGGAAGTAAGTGTTAAGCATACGTCGTCCACAGTATCTAAATTTGTACCAACATTGGAGAGCAAAGACGAATTTGCGGTTTTAAGCAAATCTTTTATAACCGGTGTGCGTTTTAAACTGTTTGCAAGCGCAAGCAAATCCCTTGCGTTACCATTACCGTACACTATTTTTGAAGATATTCTCTCCATATCGGCAAAGCCACGCAGTACCTCCTGCAAATCTTCTCTTAACTTAAATCCTCTGTAGAGTTCCTCTACAGAATCAAGACGCATATTGATTTTAGC
The DNA here is from genome assembly GCA_017436905.1 of Clostridia bacterium. Taxonomy (GTDB): domain Bacteria; phylum Bacillota; class Clostridia; order UMGS1810; family UMGS1810; genus SIG455. The sequence goes on from JAFSCF010000019.1 coordinate 28,439, forward strand.
AGAATCCATAAGCGGTCTGTCTACCCATTCAGCAAGCAAGCGTGCACCCATAGATGTGCGTGTTTTATCAAGCACACCCAATAAAGAGCCTTTTTTGGACTTATCACGCATGGTGCTTGTAAGTTCCAGATTTCTTCTTGAAGACAAATCTATCTCCATATATTCATTTTTGAAATAAAGCCTTACTTCATTAAGATAACTTAAATTTATCTTCTGCGTTTCTTTAAGGTATGCAAGCGCACCACCAAGAGCACGTATACAAAGCGGGTGTTTATCATAAGTGAGCGCACCTAAAGCAATCGCATTTTCGCTTATAAGTTCACGTGCAAGATTTATATCAAAATCATCTTCAGGCAGCATACTGTCAAAATACGAGAAACGCTTTTTCATTTCGGTAAACACACCGATATTTTCAGCAGACTGCTCGTTCACAATAAGTTCCGCAGGAGCAAAGCACGCAATAGCATTGGCAAGGCGGTTTTCAACAATATCGTTATCTCCGTAAGTTGCAAAAACATCACCGGTAGTAGCATCAATAAACACTACACCAAAACCGTCTTCGCAGTAATACACAGACGCAAGATAGTTGTTCTGTCGTTCGTTGAGTACTCCGTCAAGGTTGACCGTTCCCGGTGTTATAATACGCACCACATCACGACGGACAATGGTTTTGGTTTCCTTGGGGTCCTCCATCTGCTCGCATATAGCAACCTTTTTGCCTGCGGCAATAAGTTTTGCAATATATCCGTCTACGCTGTGGAACGGTACACCACACATAGGTATACGTTCAGGACCTGAGCCTTTACCGGTTAATGTGATATTTAGTATTTCAGACGCTTCGTAAGCGTCTTCGTTGAACATTTCATAAAAATCGCCCAGACGAAACATAAGTATACAATCCTCGTGGTTTGCTTTAACCTCAAGGTACTGCTTCATCATGGGGGTGATTTTCTCTGATGTAGCCATCTTTTTTATGCTCCTTTAAAATGTTTTACCATGCGGTGCCGTCTACATTATCAGCACCTTCTAATCTTACAGTAAGCCTGTGCGGCAGGCATATAAGGCTCTGCCCCGAAGATGTAATCTTACCTGCTTTAACTTCAATCTTATCCGCACAGTCACTATATGTTACAGCAGCACCGTGCTTGTCTATAACAACAGTGTTTCTGCCGTATTCGTTATCTATCTCAAGTACTTTTTCATCTGCTAATGTTATAAGGTCATATCTTGCAAACTCTTCGCCGTTTATCTCAATCACACAAACATCAGGCGATTGGCCACCTGCTGCAAACGAAAATATAATTACTGCAACAAGTACCACAGCGAGCATTACGAATATATCAGCAGGCAATAATTTTATACGATTAAAAATGTCCCGTAGAGCCAAATCCACCGTCACCTCTTTCGGTAACACCAAGTTCGTCCACTACATTGAATTTTGCCTTTGCAACTTCCATAACAACAAGTTGGGCGATGCGCTCACCATGTTTTATTGTATATGCTTCACGGCTAAGGTTAATAAGCGACACCATAAGTTCACCGGTGTAGTCGCTGTCTATTACGCCAACACAGTTCGGCAACGTGATACCGTGTTTAGAAGCCAGACCTGAGCGTGCAAATATAAACGCTGCAAAATCTGCCGACGGCAACTGAATAGCAATACCGGTAGGAATGAGCCTGCGTTCAAGCGGCTGCAGAGTAACATCCTGCGCAAGGCAGGCTGTTAAATCCATACCTGCAGAGCCGGGTGTTGCATAAAATGGTATGTTCTTCTCTTTATTGGTTTCTAAAAACTTAATTTTTACTTCTGCTATCATTTTAAGTTCTCCTTCTATACGCCTCTGTAAAAATGACCTCTTGTATACTGCTTATCAAAAGGCTTGCCATTTTCATAAAGGCTGATTATATTTTTAACTTCGTCAGCAGTTTCGGTTGTAAAGTAAAGGTTTGCATATGCCACACCGCCTCGATGTATATCGTCCATCTTATCTGCCATATACAACGGTGTGCTGTTTAATATTATATTTGTGCACGAATCCTTATCAGCCACTACAGAAAAACTTGCACCTTTGCGGTCTTTAAGATAATTAACTTTTCCGTTGCACGCACATTTGCCGTGGGCTGATTTAATTACACAGTTCTGCACCGTCATAACCGGTATATAACCATACGCTATAACCTCTACAGGAATATCTTTAGACACAGTTCGTATTGCATTTATATTCATTTCCGGCGATAAACACACGCTGTTAAAACCAGCATCTTTTAAAAACTTAACCGACATTGAATTAAATACATTCAGCCTGAAACCACCATGTTTAAAAGTGGCATCATCATAAATCTGCGAAAAGTTTGATGCTGATATTCTATCATACCCCTCAGCAACTTTTCCGTGTCGTTCTATAGTAGGCAATGCAACAAAAAATCTGTCGGACATAAATTCTTCTCGGTGTTCATCATATACATTCTTCGGTACATATATACGTGAAACAGAAGTCTTTCGAAGTTCTTTTATCTGCTCATACGTATATCCCGATGCAGTAAATTCTGTTTTGGGGTTACTTTTTACAATGTTAAACGAAAAATCTTTAATGTTATCTCTTCCGCTTATATATGCACGCTGATTTTCAATATCAGCAAGCGCTGTTCTGCGCATATTATTAAGTTCTTTTATAGGAAGGCTTATGCCGTTATCTATATTTATAACGAATTCATCAAACTCAAACGGCGTGCCACCGGTTTTGAGCATTTGCTCACGGATACGCTCATCTGTTAAAGCAACTTTTAATGCCGCCTCAACAATGGTTTTGCCCTCAACTGTTGTACTGTTTCCGTCGTTATCCCACACGCACAGTATGGGTGCCTCGCCAAGATTAGCAGTAAAACTTCCGTTTATTATAATTTTTTTGCCCTCAGATTTTGCAAGTGCGTCTGCACGTGCTTTTGCATTATCGGTAATGTTTTTATAAACATCGTCATTATTACGGTCGATGTTTAGCATATGTCTGCCTGTGGAATTTTCAAAATACCCTTTTGTAAAGCCACTGCGTGAGAAAACAGATTTTAAATCTTCTATATCTTTTTTATCCACATTGCCACCGTTTCTGTATTTGTCATACATATGTGCCGCCATTGATACGTATGCGGAATTTTTCATTCGTCCCTCTATTTTAAGGGACTTCACGCCGAGTTTTTCCAATGTGCCGATTTCATCAAGCATACACAAATCTTTAAGGCTTAAAAGATATTTTTCGTCGCAAACAGTATTGCCATCAGCATCTGTGAGGCTATAAGGAAGTCTGCAAGGTTGTGCACACGCACCACGGTTACCCGAACGCCCGCCTATAAAACTACTCATAAGGCATTGACCTGAATAACTCATACACAGTGCGCCATGGGCAAAGACCTCTATTTCAGCATTTGTGCCTGCACATATGTTGCCAATTTCACTTTCAGAAAGTTCACGAGAGAGAACAATGCGAGAAAATCCTGCACGTTCTGCCGCTTTAACACCTTTTAAATTATGCACGGTCATCTGTGTGCTGGCATTCAGTTTAAAATCGGGAAAACATTCTTTAAGCATAGAAAGCACTCCGACGTCCTGAACAATTAACGCATCAACACCGATTTCATAACAGAACTTTGCAAACTCATAAGCATCTTTAAGTTTGCTATCCTCTACCAATGTATTTAGCGCAACATAAACTTTGCAGTCACGCACATGGGCATATTTTACGGCATCGGCAATTTCCTCATTTGAAAAGTTTACTGCGTTCGCCCTTGCAGAAAACGAACTTCCGCCAAGATAAACTGCATCAGCACCGTTATTTACCGCCGCCACAAAATTTTCATACGAGCCGGCAGGAACCAATACTTCTATACTCATCTGCCGCCCTCTAATTTAGCGATACGTATTTTGAGATTCTGAATTTCTTCCTTAAGTGCATAGTTTTCGTCTTTCAGGCGCTTGCCTGCAGAAGTTGCAGCAAAGTAGTCCTCTTTATACTTTTTAAGTTCTGCCGCAGTTTCCTCCTGCAAATCCTTAACCTTGTGGTAATCATCACTCATGTTGATTGCAGATAAAACAGCCACCTGAACATTGTTCAGATGCGGATTAGCAGCAATAGAGCGCATCTTTTTGTCTACATAAAGACACACTTTCTGCATATATTCCTCGCTCTCTGAACCCACCAGAGTATAATCTGAGCCGCATATTCTGACTACAGTTTTAATTTTATCTTCCATACGGCACCTCCTCTATTTTATCAAATAATATTATACCACAACACAAGCAAGAATGGTAGTATTTTTTATAAAAAAATGCAAAAAAACGGAGAAATCTCCGTTTTTTCATATATCCTATTCAACCGTAACAGATTTAGCAAGATTTCTGGGCTTGTCTACATCGCATCCTCTAAGCAGTGCCGTATGATACGCCAGAAGTTGCAACGCAGCAACCGCCGTAAATGGCGATACCGCCCCGTGCGTTTGGGGAATTTTAATTGTGCAAAAAGCGTCGGGGGTATCAAACGGCGAAATGCACAAAACCTTAGCTCCACGGGCAATGACCTCGCTTATATTGGAGACTGTTTTACCGTGCAATTTTTTATCCGTACTGACCGCCACAACCAAAGACTTTTCATCTATAAGCGCTATCGGCCCGTGCTTTAATTCACCTGCCGGGTAAGACTCTGCGTGAATATAGGTAATCTCTTTCATTTTAAGTGCACCCTCATCGGCTGTTACAGAGTCGGCTCCTCTGCCGATATAGTAAAGATGCTCACAGTTCACAAGTGACTTTGCCGCGTCTTTAATCTTCTCTTCCAACGACAATGTTGCTGTTATATCTTTAGGTAATCTTAAAAGTGCGTTTTTGAGCAAAGTTAATTCTTCTTTTTGAATATGTTCTGCCAAAAACACAGCAAATATATAAAGTGACGCCAACTGCGCCGTATACGCTTTTGTAGATGCTACAGAAATCTCAGCGCCGGCACTGGTTAAAAAAGTGAAATCCGCAATTCGTACAGCGCTGCTTCGGGGAGTGTTTGTAACGGCGATTATCTTAGCACCTTTCTCTTTAGCAAGTTTCATTGCCGCAAGCGTGTCTGCAGTTTCGCCCGATTGGGTTATGGCAATAACAAGCGTTTTATCGTCTATAAGCGGATTACGATAGCGAAACTCCGATGACACATCTGCTTCCACCGCTAACTTGGCATATTTCTCTATGATATATTTACCAACACAAGCCGCATGATAAGCCGTTCCGCAGCCTATGATGAAAATTCTTTCAGTATCTTTTATATCGCCATATTCAAGTTCACCAAACAAAGTAGGTTTATCTGCAAAAATATGAGTTGAAATCATTTGCCTTAAAACGTGCGGCTGCTGATAAATTTCTTTAAGCATATAATGCCCATATGCTCCGCTATCTGCATTTTCCGTCTGTAAGTCAGTTTGATGAATTTCTTTATCAACAGCATTGCCGTTTTTATCATATACAGACACACCCTCTGCAGTCACGGCGGCAATTTCGCCATCGTCGAGTATATACATTTTATCTGTTTTTCCCGACAGTGCGTTTATGTCGGACGATAAATAATTCTCGCTCTCGCCAATACCAACAACCAAAGGACTGTGATAACTTACAGCCATAATTTTTCCGGGATAGTCGCTACATAAAACAGCAATGGCAAAACTGCCTTTGAGATCCGAAACGGCGCACCTTACCGCACCGAGATAGTCAAAACTTTCTCTGTAATAATAATCTATAAGGTGTGGAATAACCTCTGTATCTGTTTGCGAAACAAATCTGTAACCCTTATCACATAAAAAAGAACGAAGTTCGGTATGGTTTTCTATTATTCCGTTATGCACAACCGCTATAGTGCCCGACAAATTTGTATGCGGATGAGAATTAAGTGTGCTTGCTTCTCCATGGGTTGCCCATCTTGTATGTCCTATACCGCACGCACCTTCAACAGGAGACTCCCTACAAATTGATTTTAACACGCTTACTCTACCGCAGTTTTTCCTTATAGCAACAGATGTGCCGTGCGAAATTGCAATTCCTGCAGAATCGTAACCTCTGTACTCTAATTTTTTAAGCCCGTCAATTAAAATATCTGCCGCCTGCCTGCTGCCCGTGTATCCGCATATTCCGCACATTTTCTAAAAAACCGCCTTTCGCTTTTTTAGTATTATTGGCAGAATTAAAATAAAAAATTCCGTCACAATTACAATAAGATGAGCATATAATAAAATGATATATAACAGAAAGGACTGACCTGTATGGATAAACGCAACATAGAACAGATTTCACGCAATATCAGCGACAGCGATAAAGCGATGCTTAAAAGTATAAACAACCAAAACTTAAAAGACCGCATAAGCAAAGTAGATTTAGGTGCAGCAGCACAAAAAATGCGTGAGTTAGGGCTTGGCGATGCAGCAAAAAAATTAGACAGTATGACTAACGACGACATTATAAATCAGATTTCTAAAAATCCCGAAATACTTGATAAACTTAAAAATCTGTTTAAATAAGGAGGATTCTTATGGATAATATGGCAGACAAACTCAAAACTATGCTTGAAGACCCCGAAACATTAAATATGCTCTCTTCTCTATTAGGGAGTATGCAAAGCCAATCTGCTGAAACTGTGCAGGAGGAAGAGCCGGTTCCACAGACGTCAACCGAGCAGACAGACAATATATTTAAAATAAAGCAAATGCTTGAGCAAACATCAGTTGCAAACGACCCAAGAATAAATTTGCTCAACTCTCTAAAACCGTATATGGGCAAAAAGCGTATGGCAAAGATGGATCAGGCTATACGTTTGATACAAATATCTAAAATGGCATCAATATTTAAACCATGATGAAAGGCGGAAGAAATATGTATAAGCGTTATTATGACGGCTACAATTCCTACCAGCGAAGCAACACCTCGTACAGCGGCGAGGTGGTAATCCCAAAAGAAAGCGTTGAGGAAACTTCTTTAGCAGAAACTATTGCAGAAACCGCATCTGCACCGGAAGATAATATAGAATTTACCGTTCACGACAGCGGCACGGCAGTTGCGGCAATACCTAAGACATCAGTTTCGTCAATCGGCGGGCTCAGTAAACTTTTTAACGACATAGATATTGACGATATAATTTTATTCGGTGTAATACTTTTAGTACTTAAAGACTCTGCCGATGACCCTCTGCTTATAATTATACTAACCGTAGTCTTTTTAGCGGGATTATTAGATGACTGATACATAAAAACCTCTTATGAATAATTCATAAGAGGTTTTCCATTATAACCTTTCTATCCAGTTGACGGCAAGTTTTATCCATTCCCTTACTTCGGGTACACCGCCGTCGACACACACATATTCATTTGCAAGCGAAAGCCCATGGCCGCCCCTGGGATATATATGCGCTTCTGCTGATATTTTTTTATCCGAAAGCGCTTCAAGTAAGTACAGGCTGTTTTCAACCGGAACGCCGGCATCTTCAAAAGTATGCCATACAAATGCAGGCGGACAATCAGATGTAACGTGCTTTTCCAAAGACACCTTTTCCATGATGCCCTCATCGCCGCCGCAAAGGACATCTATAGAGCCTCTATGTGCTTTCTCGCCTGATGTTATAACAGGATATGATAAAATCATTCCGTTGGGTTTATTTAAGTTGTCTGCTCTTTTAACGGCAGGTTCGCTGCTCCAGTGCACACCAAGGCTTGCTGCAAGGTGTCCGCCGGCGGAAAAGCCGCACACAATTATTTTATCGGTATCAACATGCCATTCCTCGGCATTTTCACGGACTGTAACAACTGCTTTTGACAAATCCTCAAGCGCTGCAGGGTAAAGTTCATTTACAGAATAATACACAACCACTGCATTAAAACCTGCCGCATTAAAATTGAGTGCAATAGGCTCTGCCTCGCGTTTTGAACAATATGCATATCCTCCACCGGGGCATATTACAACAGTTGGATATTTAGTATTACCTTGGGGATTGTCCATAGGGATATCTATAATATATGTTTCCATATACACATCGGATTTATTTTCTCTTAACTGAATTTTTTTATTAATCATTGCAATTCTCCATTCCGATAAATTTAAAAGCAAGATTTCCGTTCATTGGAAATCTCGCTTTTAGTATACCACATAATATTTACCTTTTCAAGTACAAATTAATCGGTAAGTGCAGGTCTGTCAAATGTATTTACAGAGCCGACTTCTATCATGGCATTCGGATAGCCGTCAAAGTAAAGCCTTTCAGCCTCAAACTCAGGAATTGAAGATATTTCGCCTGTAACATACTGGCTCACACGCCTGATTGCAGTATCCATACGGGCTTTAAGTCCACCGAACTTCATATCAAACTGCTCCCAACCAAAAGGTTTATACATCTTATGCCATAAGTCATAATACATAACGTGGAGCGTTTCTATATCGGCTTTTATGCTTTTAAGTTCGTCAAGCAATGCTGAAAGAACAGATTTATCCCCTTCACGATAAGCGGCGGTTAAGCGGATACCGATATCACACTTTTTATAGAGAATTCTATAAAGAACTTTATGGATTTCGAATATGTCGTTCATATCGCCCTGGTCGCTTACTTTTTTAATATCATCATAATATTCGCGGTAATGCGATGCAAAATCATAATCGGCAAAGTTTTTATCAAGCAGTCCAAAAAGCACGTCCTGATACAAAATCTGGATTGATGTGTTAATACACAAAAATGCTCGTGTTCTTGCAAAATGCTTGATTATATCCTCAACTTCAAAATCATCGCAAGAAAGCAGCATAAACGCATCAAGGTCGTAACCTGTGCACGCATTGAAATGCTCTGCAAACAGTTCGTCGCTTACTTCGTCATTATATGTAAGTTCAGCCCAAAGTTGGATTGCAGGCAGATTTTCATAGAAATTAGTCTGCGTACCGCCGTTACCCCATATGGTCATAAACGCTGTCTGCACACCGTGTTTTTTGCACGCAGAAAGCGCCGCACGTGATGCCATAAATGTTTTCTGAAAATTAGGCACAAGACGGTTCCAACTCCAGCACGCACCAGCAAATACAATTTCGTGTTCTAAACGTTTATGAGCCTCAATCATGGCATCGTATCTTTCTTCGTGGTCACCCTCGTAGTCCCAGTAAACCATCTGCAGATTTTCAGGAATATTGTTTTTAAATTCATCAGGGAACTGTGTTTCGGGGATATAATAGTATTTTTCGTTATTGCAACTTGTAAAGAACATATCGCTCCACAGCATAGGTTTATAGTTATACTTATCAACTATTTCAGAAACACGTTTTAAATGTGTGTTCATAATCTCTGTTGACGGAACGTATCCGTTTCGCTGGAAAAATCCGCCCGTACCAAGGTCAAACGCCTCGTCCATACCGATATGTATTCTGTCTGTTGCAAATATCTCACGGCAGGTTTTAATCATTTCTTCTATAAGTTCATATGTTTTATCCTCTCCAACCAAGAGTACGGTTGATGTGTCTTTAACATCGCCGAAATCACGCCAGCGCAATGCCGCACCGAGGTGAGCCAGCGTTTGTATGCACGGAATAAGTTCAATACCGAATTTAAGTGCGTATGCATCGATTTCTTTAAGTTCTTCTTTAGTATACGCACCTCGCATATAACCGAAATAAGGGTACTTTTCCATTTGATAGGTATCTTCTGTGTAGAGCATCATCATATTGATACCCATAAGCGCAGTTCTTTCAATAATATCTTTTGCGCTTTCTACAGTAAGTACAGCGCATCTGGAAAGGTCAAGCATATAACCGCTTGTTTTTATTTTTGCTTTTTCGGCAATCGAAAAATCGCTCTCTCCTTTTTTGAGTCTTGCAGTAAGGAAAGAAAGTGCCCTGAAAAACTCTACCTTATTGCTGTATGTGATTTCATAATTGCCATTATTTCCTACTGCTGAAAGCCCTTCTGCAGTTTTGGTGACGCTTACACAAATGCCATTATCATCAATATCAAAACCTACTCTTTCAGCCAAAAGAGATAATCCTTCTTTTATATCTGCAATATCACCTTTAAAATTTAATTTAAGCATTTAATTCACCTTCCATATGATGTAATATATAAAAACCGCCAGAGCCTTAAAACAAGGCTCTGGTGGTAGTAAAATCATTTAGCGCTGGTCTTTGATAATTACGAAACCAACTGCAGCCATAAGGTTGCGGTAGTTTATAACATAATCTCCTGCTACGGCGTCTTTAATAGAACCTGCCGTTACAGTACAGCCCCTTGCGCCGATTGTTAAAACAGTAACTTTACCATAGTGCGACTGCGGAATTGCATAATAGTCCTGAACAAATCCCGAATATGATTCATCATCAAACATTATTCTTGTAAACATTCCGTCATCTGATATAACCTTACCATATGCAAGTTGAGCATTAGGCTCGTTTACAGACTGACCGTTATACCATGTATATTTCCAGCCATCGGCAATGGTATATACTATTTCGAGTTTATCAATCTCGCCATCGGAGTTTGTTCCGTAACGGAAAGTATCGCCTGGTTTAAGAGAACTTCTGCTGATGATAGATGTTGAGCCTACCGCTACGCCATTCACTATTGTTTCTTTATATTCGGTAATTGTTTCGGCAAGAGTAAGTTTCTTTTCTACACCCTCTACCATAACGTGCGCCTGATATACGTCCATTCCGTTTTCGTCTAAAACGCTTGTTGCGCTTATAACCGTAGCAAGGTTTTCACCTCTTGGAATAACAGAGGAAATATCGTTATCGTATATGATTACTGCTTTTAATCTTGGTGCTTCTGAAGATAATGTATACGCTTCAATAGTGTGTGATGTTCTGTCTTCCATATCATTATATGTAATAGCGTTTATCTTTGAATCGGTATATTCGGGGAAGAGTTGGTTACCTTGTGAGTCGTACTGCTCGGGCATTTTAAACACTACTGATGTATCATCAAAGATATACTTAGAGTCAAACATACGGCTATAGTAACTTGATGTACCCTTGGGGAAAATAGTTAAAAGTCTGCCGTCTTCATATGTTGCTCTGTCGGAAGTTGGAGTTTCTATAGCAACAACTGTGCCTTCTTCATTGAGTTTGTAACAGATAATTCCCTGAGGCAACGAAGCAGGGAGATTTTTTATTTCAGTAGAAACACCGTTGTAGTCTATTTTATCTTCTGCATATACAGTGATTGTTTTGTTCTGTGCGTTATAGATTTTAAATCCGTATCTTTCATTAAAACCGTTGGCGTCGTATTTACCGGTAAGCAAAAATCCTGCAATAAATCCGTCGTCAACACCCATTTCAATACCAGCAATATAACCGAATACATCTAAATATGCAGTGATAGCATCACCTATATTTGCTGTATCGCCTGTATAACCTGCAGGGATTGGGTATAACTTTTCTGCTATTTCGTATACGGTTGAGCCGCCGCTTGTACCGATAGATTTAAGTGTACCGTCAGCAATAGATTTAGATACATATACTTTTAAATATTTATCGCCGCTGCTTTTGTAGTATGAAATGGTGTTGCCCTTTAAAATACTGTCAACTGTAATCTCTGCGCCGTCGGCGTTGAGAATCTGCATAATTGTGTATTTATCTTCAGTTAAATCGAGCGAAGCCGAGCCTACTTTCATACCCTCGTCTGCTATATTTGTAGTGGCATTGACGCTATCAACAACGAAACTTATATAGTTTTCAATTTTAACAACATCGTAAGATCCGTTTAAATCACTGTCTACAAGAGTTATCGCACCCTTGTTAAATCCGGTAATATAACTGCTATCGAACGCAACAACGTCGCCATTATACACAAATTTTACGTTTGTGTCAAGATTTGCCTTTTTAACCTTACCGTTTGCATCACTGTATGTTATTTTAAGTCCGTCAAGACCCAAGAATGTTTCTTTTGTAAGCGACAATACGCTGTTTTTATCAACCTCAGCATATACAAGCACTTTTTCGGTGCTGTCGTCCGCCTGATAATAAATATACTCTACAGGGCAACCAACCATATCAAAATACTGTGAATCCTCTACAGTAACCGCAAAGTTGTCAATCCAGATCTGATTTTTGTTTACAGAAGCACCATTAAGATTTGTGATGGCATTTGCATACACAACGCCCTCACCTTTGTACATATCAAGTTTTTCGGTTAAGATTGTGTGCCCCTCTGCCTTCTGCATATTTACAGATGATTCGCCATCACCTTTTATAACACCGTTTTCCATAAGTATATCAACGTCTATGGCATTATAGATAAGACGGGCAAGGTCTTCGCCGTAGAAATAAGTCTGGTTTGTATCAAGACCTTTAAGCAGACCTAAATTCTGTGCTGCAATTGCATATCCTGTGGGGTATCCGCCGTTTAAGTTGGCAATGTATTTGTATCCTAAAAGGTCTACAGTTACTTTTGCCGCCTCAGTCAAATTAACGGGGCGTTCAGGACGGAATGTACCGTCGCCATAACCGTTTAAAAGTCCCACCTGCGTAAGCAGAGATATGCCGCTACAGTAATCAGCGTCTGTAGTTACATCATAGTAATTTTGTGCCGCTGCTGTAGATGCAGGTACTTCGCCGTAAAGACGTGCTACGTATTTTGCAAATACACCTCTGGTAACAGGTGTATTCATTGCAAGGTAATCATCTAAAATACCAATTGCTTTTAAAAATTTAACTTCAGAGGATTCTGAAACTGTTTCTGTTTCGGTTGCTAATGCAATGGGCACACAAACAACTGAAGTCATTATCATAACAGCAATTAAGCAAAAAAGTGATATTTTCTTCATCATCAGTTACCCACCTCCATAAGTGCATTGTATATAATCTGTGCAGCCTCTGCACGTGTAGAAGAATCGTGCGGTCTATACTTACCATCTGCGCCGTTGATGAGTTTCATATTAGACATATACGATACGCAGTTCTGCGCATACGGTGATACATCTTCAAAGTCATCAAACATAACTTCAAGAGTATTTATAACTTTTACAAGATTCTGCCCCTGCAGAACTCTGTACAGAATAACCGCCATATCCTGACGCGAAATAAGTGCGTTGGGGTTAAATGTACCCTCTTCATTACCGAGAACATAACCTTTTTTGACCATTGATGCTATATATTGATAATACCACTGGTCAGGTGTTACGTCGATAAAGTCTGCGGTGGCGTGGCTATCGTACAAGCCATATGCTTCTACTACCATTTTAACATACTCGGCACGTGTTACCTGATTTGAAGGATAGAACTTGTTATCGCCACGGCCCGATACAATGCGAAGACCTGCAAGATAAGATACTGCAGGAGAAGCCCAATGGCCGGACATATCGTTGAAAGCAGATATTATAGAAATGGGAGTTTCTGAAGGTAAAAGGCTTGAGCCGATGCTTACGTTTGAAGAAGCACCACCACCGCCGTATCCACCGCCTGAACTTCCGCCACCCTGAGTAGGCGGAACATAAGCGTATGCTGCATTTACAAAAGCAGTTTTAAATGCGGCAAGATTTCCCAAAGATGCTTTGATTATGTTTATCTGGTCACAGATAAATGTTTTAACAGCGCTGTTGCCGATATATGAATTTTTAGCAGTCAGTTCGTTTTCCGTAGCAAACGCAATATAATCAAGGCTGTTGTCAATAACTGTAGCGATATCTGTGCTGTAAGTGGTATCTTTGATAGCCTTTAAAAAGATGGTTTCTTTAAAAGTATTTACTATAGATGCCACATCAGCATATGTTTTATTGCCCATAGCAATCAGCACAGAGTTTTTTCCTGCCGCATCAAAACCGTCGTAAAGTGCTTTGATGCTGGTTTGGGCAGTTATGTCAACCAAGGCAGAATATGTAGTGAATGCTCTGTTAAGTATAGTTGCATCGTTAGTCTGCTCAAAGATTTTTATAAGCGTATTTTCAGCCAAAGCAGAGGATACAACATCTGTAGTGTTCTTTATACTTGCTGCATTATTTGCTTTAAACAAGTTAATTGCCGCTGTAAGCACAGCGTTTTGGTTTGCAGGAGAAAGGTCGTTAAACGACGTTAAATCAACACCATAATAAGACGGATCTGCAATAACTGGAGCAAAATCTGCAGTTGTCATTGATGCAAGTTGAGTTGCATTATTGATTTTTGCAAGGAAGTCATTAATTGCAGTAACATTTGCAGTAGAAATCGCAATGTTTGCAATTATCGGCTGACCTTCAATTTTTATATCTGCCATATAGGTTGCCGCAGGCTCAGAGAACGGAAACTCAAACTCAAACGTGCCGTTTTCGTCTGCAGATGTCTGCAAAAGAACTGCAAAAACTTCAAGTTCGTTAACTCCGGGGGTATAGTCAGCAGCAGTTTTGCCGCTTTGCCATATTCTTAAGTTGACAAGTTTATCCTTGGCTTCTTCTATCTCTACACCGCCGAGTGTAACGGTTTGTACCGCTGTCAGCGTTGCATTATCGGTAACAATATTTACACTTTGAGAGATATCTGCCGCCGTGGGAGCCGCATATGCCGTTGCTGACATAGAAAGTATCATCAACACCGACAAAATCATAGAGATTAGTTTCTTCATCTGTCTTCTCCTTTTCGCTTATATCTTATTTCTCATAGTAAGGTATTTTTTCTGTACAGTAGATATGTGTTTCATAGAGTGAGTTCATCTGGTTGACAGTGTTTTCGTTACACTCTAACTTTACATACTTTGCCTTAACGGGTTGTTTGAACTTGAAGTCTTCAATTCTGTCGGTTTTACCGGAAGAATCGCCTCTCCACATTTCAGTCCAGTGTTCACCATCTTCGGATACATGGATAGCAAAGTGTTCCTGTCTTATATGTCCGCTTGCCCATGCAAGACCTACACCTGTAAGGTCGTAAGTTTCAGCAAGTTCATATATAATCCATTCTCCTGCACCGCTGCTGCACCAGTAAGTTGAATAGTTATTGTCAAGACTTACATTAGGTTCATTTCCTTCTGCGTTAATCTCACTGCAGGTTGTGGTAATTACGTCTGCTCTGTTTCTGTCATCAACATTGATAATATCAAAATCAGCACCGGGAACCATATAATAACCACCACGGAAATAGAGAATATAAGTGAGTGAATCATAATCTGCAACGTATTCAAATACGTTTTTCATACATTCGTCCATAGGAATGTAGAGTAAATCGTCAAAATATGCAGGTGCAACGGAAAGCGTTACCTTCTCGCCGTTTACAACAGCCTCGGTTGAGCCGATTGTACCTGTTATTTCGCCTACACGTCCTTTTGCTGTAAAGGTTGAGCCGTCTATGCTGAACTCGCTGCCGTTTGTATAAGATGCAATGTCTTCTAAAACCAGCATAATAGTTTCGCCCTCAAGACGACCTCTGCGGTCATACGTTTTATCGTTTATGAAAACATCTACAGGCGTGTAATCAAGTTCTTTAGCATCATCAAGAATATCAAAAACTTTAGGCTCTATGCCAAATTCGTAATCCCAGTGAACTTTATATGTTCCTGATTTTGTACGGAAACGAAGTACACCGTGCTCATCTGCAACTGTTTCGCTTGCAATTTCGTTTCCGCTTGCATCTGTAACTGTCCAGCGACCTTCAGCAAGGTTTGTGATAATATATGAGATATCGCCTTCGCCATCTGCCGTTACTGTGAAATCTCTTGAAACCTTGCCTTCGTTCTTTTTCATAAATACGGCACGGTCTGCAAGGAATACTCCTACAAACTCGCCCTGCTCGTTTGAAGTAACCTCGTGATGAGCAATACTGTCGTCAGGATCGCTTACCTGAATAACATTTAAGAAGTAATCCTGCGCTTTTTTCTCGGCAGGTTTAACCTCAATTCTCCATGAACCGCTTTCGTCACCGATTGGCTGACGGTAAATTTCCAGGTTTGCCTGTCCGTCCCAGTATTCCATACCAGGACCGCCGACTTTGTCTATCTGGTATTTTTGCGGCATAACAACTGTGTTTGTAAGTCTGCCGCTGTTGTGCCATTCAGTACGGTCGATGGTTACTTTGTTGCCCTCTATTTTAGGTTCTTCTTGTGAGTGGAGCAACCACGACTTTGTAAGTGATGCATCCGTAGACTCTACTCTGTCAAAGATAATAAACGCCGCAGGAATTTCTTCATCAAAGAGGTTTAAGAACATATATGAACGTGTATAGTCTTTAACAAGTTCTTTTTTGTAGCCGTACGAAAGGTCGCTTTCGAGCCAACTGTATTCAGGCTCTTGCTTATCCGGACCGTAGTCATACTCAAGATTTTCGGCAGTTTTATTTGAGCCGCCCATAAATGAAGAATATGTTTTAATTGAATTGTAAGCACCGGGGCGCATTGTCTGGCCGCCGTATCTGATTTCTGATTTATTTGCAGGGTCGTATACCATAAGCACGTTATGAGCAATCGGCGTTGTAAGGTAATTCATATAATGGCCTGATCCCCATTGAGAACCCGCAACATAAGTTCCGTCCTCTTTAGTATATGCCGGTGCCTCGTAAGAGCCGGAGTCGAGCGCCAGCATACCCTTATAATACAATGTAAAGTTTCCTGTTTCTACATGGGTGTGCCCTGAGAAGTATGTTTCCTGAGGTTTCATTGATGCTAAAACCGCAGGTGAGTCTACACCCTCTTCCCAACTTGTACGAGCCATCATATTGCCGACGGGGGAAGGATAATATTTTGTAAGCGGGAGTTGCATACGGTTATTAAGTTCTACTGTTGTATCGTTCATAATCAAGTACAGCGGAGCAGTAACACCCGTAAGACTGCTACTTACATAATCTGTAGACGCTTTGTTTTTATAGTACTGCCATTTAAGATATGGGTCTTTATATCTGTTACCAGCCATAAAGTACAGAGCGTGACTGTTTTTAACGTATGTATTATCAAACACTTTTCTGGTTTCGTCGGAGTCTGTAAAATAGTGTCCGTCGGGTCTGCGCCAGTAAATAGATTTATATATTGAATAGTGCGGACCTTCGGGGAACGGTTTCTGTCCGAGCGTTTCAAGCATATATGCACAGAACATTTCCCACACATAACGGAAGTCGCCATAGGTGGAAACTCCCTGAGTCATCCAATGTGACGGATAATACCAGTTAAGCAGCGGGAAGTAGTTCATATTAAGAACGCCTACAAGGTTATTGTATATAAAAGGCTTTTCATCATAAACTGCTATAGCAAATGCCAACTGGTCTCTGTAATACGGGTTTTCTACGCTATGACCTGCAGTTGTTGGAATATCCTGAGTTTCAACGTTAGGAAAACCGCCCTCAAAGTTGAGGGTTATGAGGTCTTCGCATTTTTGGATATATGTCGCTCTCTGTTCAGGTGTGAAAAGGTCGTAACACCAGTCATATACACATGATGTAGAAAATACTGCGTGACCTGCGCTACGCATTGTAGCGTCGCTCGCAAAACTTGTCGCAACCTGAAGTCTTTCAATATGGTTCATAACCATCTCTACTGCCTGACGGCCCATTTCAACATCGCCGTTTACAAGGTAAAGAAATGCCTTTGACTGCATGATCTCTAACAGGTCTGCGCTGTATGACGCCTGATCGCCTTTATGCGTGGACTGCGCTTTTTCAAGCAAACGCTCATATGCACCGATATTCTGCGGATGTGTAAGATTTTCTCTTATTCTGGGCAAATCCGATTTACGCACGAGGAGTCTTGGGTGCTCGTTCGGCGGAACTACTGCCGGAAGTGGCGCTCTTAAATCGCCCGAGCCATTATCATAGAGTACAGACTCGGTTTCAGGGATTTCGCCCATTCCCGTAGGCTGAAAGAACGGATCGCTGGTAATAATAACTTTATCCATCATACCGCCCATCTCACGGGCATAAAGTCGGATGGTGTGTTCACCCGCTTCAAACTTGGCAACAGCAACCTTTTTCCAGTAAAAATCGGTATGCTCAACACCAAAGTGGAATTCATGAACAACATTATCATGAATAAAATACATAGAGTCGCCATTGTACGCCGCAGGGTTTGCTATGCGGATATACATAGAATAATTAGCGGTTTCGTTAATAGTAATTTTAGCCTCGGTATTTACGGGACCAAGGTCTTCGGGTACTCTTGCCACGACAGCATTTGTAACTGTAGCCGCAATATAATTACCGCCCGACGCTTTATCACTATGTTCCACAGAGAAACTGCTGTGAATTGTAAAATCTTCCGCCTCGATAGCAATAGTATCTGCTGAAGCAACTATAGTGAGTGAGAGCATCAGCAATACGGCAGATGTGAGCGCAATCAAGAATTTCTTCATACGATTTCTCCTTTTTATATTCTGTTAATGTAGATTAACTTAATTATCAATCAACTTTAGTGTAATTTATGGCATAAGTAGTAGCAGGACGAGTGTTAACAGTAAGATAAATAATCCCCTCAGTTTGTGAAGTCGTTGCCACCGAAACATCAAGCACAGTACCAAAAGATGTGCCGGTGCAAACTATTTCGGGGATATCGCCTGTAAAATACGGCAATGTTATATTGTATGCAGTAACATTGGGAACAAAATTTTGGAGTGTAACTCCGTTTAATGATACACTGCTTATAGCAGTATCTTTACTGTCTTTTGACAATGGATTAATATTAGAATTATCCCATGCAAATAGTCTGGGTTCACCGCCATCAGTACCCTGCGGAACGGTAAGGCTTAATTTTAAACATGTTTCCGCATTATTTGGTTCGATTGTTCCAGTAGTTTTATGAACAGAAATAAGTTGTTCTCCATTATAAAACGCTGCATACAGAGTAACTGAATACTTACTTGATATATTATCAAGTTTTCTTACTTTAGATTTGAATGTGACTTTATTTCCTGCACTGAAATCATCTGTAAAATCACCGTTTTCGTCAACCCAAGCAGGATTTTCAAGCGAAAAGCCATCGAGATTAATTTTATACGACGGAACATATTCTAAATATAATATATATGTGAGTTCATCGTAACTTGATTTAAAACTGCATACGTTTTTCATAACTTCAAGCGGAACGTAAAGTACGCCGTCTGTTATTTGCGGTGCTGCAGCGAGTGCAATCTCTTCGCCATTTACGGTGGCTGATGTATTGCCAACCATACCGTGGATTATTCCGTTTCCACCGCTTGCGGTGAAGGTATTGCCGTCTATGTTATAAGAAGATTTTGTATGCTCAGCCAAATCCTCAAGTGCAATCATAACTGTGTTGCCGCTCAGGAGTGCTTTCCCATTGTAGTTTTCGTTGATAAACACACTTACGGGCGTGTACGATAAAGTTCTGGCATCGTCTTTTATGTTGAAAGTTTTTGGTGTAATGCCCGACTGTGCACTGTACGACACATTATATTTACCGGCAGGAGCACAGAAGTGGAGCACGCCGTGTTCAGCGGATATTGCAGATGTTACAACCGTGACGCCTGATGAGTCAGTAACTGTCCAGTTGCCCTCGGCAAGGTTTGTAATGATATATGAAATATCACCCGAGCCGCTTGCAGTAACGGTAAAGTTTGTGCTTACGCTGCCTTTATCCTTTTTCATAAATACTGCGCAATCGGCAATGAATACACCTACAAAACTGCCCTGCTCATTTGAAGTTACCTCTAAAGGAGTAATGGCGTTGTCATCGTCGCTGACCTGCATTATATTAAGGAAGTAATCTTTTTTAGATGCAGTTGACGGACTAATTTCTACACGCCATGTACCACTTTCGTCGCCTTTCGGCTGACGATAGATTTTTGCATTGGTTGTTCCTGTCCAGTATTCTTCGCCCTCGCCACCAACTTTTGTTACGGACGGATTTTCAGGCATAAGAACTGTATTGACAAGTCTGCCGCTGTTGTGCCATTCACTGCGGCGGATAGT
Organism: Clostridia bacterium; assembly: GCA_017436905.1. Classification (GTDB taxonomy): domain Bacteria; phylum Bacillota; class Clostridia; order UMGS1810; family UMGS1810; genus SIG455. The sequence goes on from JAFSCF010000019.1 coordinate 48,294, forward strand.
TATATTATTGCCATTAACATCAGGCTCTTCCTGTGAGTGAAGAAGCCAAGACTTGGTGTAATTTGCGTCAGTAGATTCCATACGGTCAAATACTATAAGCGCTGCAGGAATTTCATCGTCAAAGAGGTTTAAAAACATATACGAGCGAGAATAATCTGCAACTCTGTCTTCTCTGTAACCTGATGTAAGGTCGCCCTCTATATAACTGTACTCTGGCTCAAATTTATCTGGACCGTAATCGTAACCGATAATATCGCCGGTTTTATGAGAGCCATTAATGAATTCATCATATGTTGTGAGTGCAGATTTAGCACCGTCTTGCATCCATTGACCGCCGAGGTATATTTCCTCCGGCTTAGATGAATCGTAAACAGATAATATGTTGTGTGCAACGGGAGCGGAGAGGTAATTCATATAATGTCCTGAACCCCAGCCTGAACCGGGGTATCCGTCTTTAGCAGGTGCCTCATAAGCACCTGAATCAAGCGCAAGCATACCTTTATAGTAGAATTGGAACGAGCCAACCTCACGATGCATATGACCGCCATAGTAATTTTCAAATGGTTTCATAACGGCAATCGCTGTGGGTGAATCTGCGCCTTCGTCCCAGCCGGTACGGGCGATCATTGCACCTATTGGCGAGCCGTAATACTGGGTATAGGGAAGTTCAAGATTGTTTTTAAGCGGAACGCTTGTGTCGTTCAAAAGCAGATACAAAGGTGCATTTACACCGGTATAACCGGCATCTGTATACTCGGTTTCGGCTTTATCGTGATAATATCTCCACTTAACTGTGGAGTCTTTATAAAGATTTCCAATCAAAAACAGCGTAGAGTGGTCTACAGAATGGAAAGTGTTGTTGAATGTTTTGGTAGTTTCGTCGGCATCCATTATAAATCCACCGTCAGGTCTGCGAAAGTATATGTATTTATATGCCATATTCTGCTGTGATGCGTCAAAGACGGCATCACCTATACCATATTTTAAAATATAAGCAGAGATAACTTCCCAGTATGTACGGAAAAGTCCGTAAGTGTACACACCCTGATGATTCCATCCTGAGGGATAGAGGTCATTTCTCCAAGGAATATAATTTTCTAAAAGCACGCCTGCAAGACTATTATATACAAACGGCTTTTCATCATAAACGGCTATGCTCAATGCAAGTAAATCCTTGAAAATGGGGTTTTCGTCACGGTGTCCGGCATTACCTGTAGTGCCGGGGAGTTCAACTATTGGATATCCTCCCTCAAAATAACGTGTGGCAAGGTCTTCGCACTTTTCAATATATTCAAGTTTGTCTTCTTTTTTAAACAAATCATAACACCAGTCATAAACGCAGGCAGACGCAAATATAAAGTGACCTGCAAAACGCATAGTGGTATCATTTGCGCTGTTACCAGCGAGGGTGAATTTACGCATATGATTTAGCACCATGGTAACCGCCTGCTCACCATATGTTTTGTTGGCTTCGTTATCTATAAGGTACATAAACGCTTTAGACTGCATAATCTCTAAAAGGTCTGCGCTGTACGACGACTGATTTCCCGTATGAGAACTTTTTGCCAACTCTTTAACACGTGCATATGCGGCGGCATTTTGCGGGTGGTTAAGATTATTTTTAATTCTTGAAATATCAGATTCATTCACTAAAAGTCTTGGGTGTCCGCTTATGGGCTTAACCTCGGGCGGAGCAATGGGCAGGTCTGCCTCGTTATATGTAGGCTGAGGCAAAGTTTCAACTTTTCCTTGCGGAAGATACGCAATGTTGTTTGTAATTAAAATCTTGTCAATTTTAGCACCGGACTCACGGCTATAAAGACGAATTGTGTATTGCTTACCCGCTTCTAAATTTTTAATGCCGACTTTTTTCCATTGGAAAGACAAATCGTCCGAGCCGAAGTGCACATCGTAGAGGTGTCTGTCTGTGCTGTCACCAATTGCAAACCACACAGAGTCACCATTGTATGCAGACGGGTTTGCAACACGGATAAAAATATAATGGTTAGCTGTGGTTTCAACGCTGAAAGACGCCTCTGCCTCTACACCTCCGAACTGTGATTCGTTGGTAATTTCGGCATTGAAAGCACCTGCCACAATATAAGCATTACCCGATGCATCGGAAGAATATTGCTTGCTAAAATTTTTTGTGATTGTAAAATCCTCTGCCTCAAAAGCCAAGGAATCTGCGCTTGCAACAACAATAAGCAAAAACATAAAAAATATTGATGATATAACTGATATTGAAAGTTTTTTCATATTTTTGCCTTCTTTCTTATAATATTTTAGGTTAAGCAGATACGTAAATACTTGATTTACATATCTGCCTAACCCCCGAAGACGCACAACTGCGTCCTCGGGAATAGGTTAGTTAAAAATTATTTTTGTTTGATGAACATTACAGGATGATGGCCTGTAGAAGCACCGCCCCATGCAAGCGGAATTGCAAATGTAGCAGTTCTCTGTCCTTGCGGAACTTCAAGTTCAAGTTTATAAAGTCCGTCAGGATGGAACACAGATTCACCTGTAGTATCTGTACCTGCAAATTGCTCTGCAGTAATATAATAAGAATCAGCACAATTCCATGTACTTGTATTTCTTGTTATAAGATCTTCATCCATAAGTGTGGCATCAGCAATAGCAGGATAACTTGCAACATTAGTTGCATTGGAACTGAAATATAAAGTTGCATCTCTGTTTATAGTGAATGTAGCCACAGGAGTCATAGTGTTGTTAATTCCAAAAGCATTTTTCCAGAAATATGCATATCCACCTTCCATTTCAGACGGGAACTTATGAAAATAAGGGTATGTGTCTACATTACATCTTGTAAGGTATGAACTCCAGAAAGTGCCACCGGCTGTTCCCTGAGGAGCAGCATAGTAATTACCATCGTCACGCACGGTAAAATTAGGAACAAGCAATGTTGAACTTGGCGCAAGACCATATTCCTGAGGCGCAACCGCTTCGCTACCATCAGCAGCAAGACCTTTAATGGTAACAGATGTCACCTCAAGCGGAACATCAATAAACGGCATTTCAGCATCTTCCTCTATAAACTCGTAGAAGATATGGGGGAAATCCCATGTTCCTGCGCTTTGCACCTTTAATGTGGCAGTTACAGATTCCTGACCGGCAGGAACAATAACATCATAGTAATACATGCGATTCTCAAAAGTATGGTTTGCACTTTGCGATGTTTCCTTCATAACCTTATATGATGTAGTTGCGGCAGTAGTGTCACCTAATCGCAACTGATTAAATGCATATGTACCCACATGCGTTCCATTCGCATCTTTCCAACTTTCATTAGCCGACACGTAGAAACGAACACTTTTATTTGTTGTAAATGTAATAGTGTCTTTAGCGGAATATACTGTACCGGGGTTAGTATAAGGAACCATAATATAGTTCATACCGACAAATCTTTCGGGCAAATCCATATAGAACCAGTAAGGAACTTTATTACTATATGAGGAATTTACATAATCTTTAAGACCTGTATATACGTCCACGTCATAAACATCTTTGATTGTTTTTGTATAGTCACCTGTTGCATCGTCATAGAAATCTTCTGCAACAAGATTTGGTTTCACTATACCGTTTGTAAGTTTCGAGTTGATATTTTCTGATGAATCAGTATAGGTTGCATCAATGTATTCATCCCAAAAAGATAAATTTGTAAGTGATGGCTCTGCTTTAGTATAATTTATAACATATGCTTTGGTAGCACCGCCTGTAGATGAAGTAGTGATAGTAATTTTGCCGTCTTCGTACGAAGTGCTGAATTTAGTGGAAATGTCCTCGGCAGATACCTCTACAGTAGGAGTGCCGTTTGAACTTGCAGGCAATACAACAGTACCAATGCCGTTTTCGTCAAATGTAACTTTTTTGCCGCCAACAACAGCATACTCTAAATTAGCATTATCCGAACCAAATTCAGCGGGTTTGGAAAGTGCTTCCATATTAAGAATGTCACTCCAGAAATATGTTTGCACAGTGCAGCCTGCGGGAGTTGCAGGCAGAGTAATCTGCGCCAGAGCGTCATCGTCGGCACCTGCAGCAAGTGTAAGTTTATCAGAAGCAAACTTAATAAGTTTACCGTTTTGATACGCCAAAAGTATCAAAGTAACATCGCCGGATGCAGCACCCGTATTTTTAATATTTGCTTTGGCTTTTATAACCTGATTGGCTGTGAAATTAGTAAAATCTGTAATTGTTGAGTTGTCTGCGTTACAATAGTCAAAAGTCACTACATCAAAAGCAGCGGCGGAATCCTCCGCCGCTACCTCTGATTGGGTATATAATGAAAAAAACATTGTAACGAGAAGAATAAGTGAAAAAAGTCTGTTTTTCTTCATATGATTACCTCGTAAATCTATATATGTTGATAGGAATTATTTGTGTTTTGTCAAACTATTATTCAATTGCTTCGTAGAAGATATGTGGGAAATCCCATGTTCCTGCACTACGAACTTTCAATGTAGCAGTTGCGGATGTTTCACCTTCAGGAACTATAATGTCGTATACATACACATCATTTGTATGACTCTTTTCTGCAGCAGTTGTCATAGCATATAAGTCAGCATACGAAGTTGTAAGTGATACAGAATCACCTGGTGCAGTATATTTGAATGTGTATGTTCCATCAAGCACCGCGCCATCATCTATCCAAGCAGAAGGAGCAGATACATAGAAACGTACACTTCTATCTGTTGTGAAAGTAATGGTATCGTAACCTGCATATACAGTATCGGTGTTATAGGGAACCATAATATATTGCATACCAACAAATTTTTCAGGCATATCCATATAGAACCAATATGGATATCTGTTCGAAACGATTGGTGTTACATAATTAGACATATCAGCAAGTGAAGAAACACCCAAAGCATCTCTCAAATTCTTTGTATATCCCTGTGTACTTTCGTCATAAAAGTCTTCCGCATTAAGGTTAGGTTTTACTGTGCCGAGTTTTACAGGATTGCTTGCTGTAGTTTCAGTATATGTGCTATCACTCGTATAAGATACGTTTGTAAGATTTACAACTGGCTCAGTTGCGGGAGTATCTATAAATTCATAGAAAATATGAGGAACATCCCAAGTGCCAGCAGTTTGCACTCTTAAAGTTGCAGTAGCGGATGTTTCACCCTCAGGAACTATAATCTCATATTTATATACATTTGATGTGAAAGTATAGTTTGCACCGGTTGAAGTTGATTTCAAATCCTTATATGATGTAGTTGTAGCATTACTATCACCCATTCTTACCTGATTAAATGTATATGCTCCGTCAAAAACAGCACCATCACTAACCCAACTTGAAGGAGATGCTATATAAAAACGTACACTCTTGTTTGTTGTAAATGTAATAGTATCTTGACTCGAATATACAGCACCTGGATTAGTATAAGGAGCCATAATATAGTTCATACCAACAAATTTCTCCGGAAGGTCCATATAGAACCAATAGGGGTCTCTGCCATTTAAAGTAGGAGTTACATAATCTGCAAGTCCGTTGTATACTCCAACACCGTAAACATTGTTAATTGTTTTTGTATAGTCGCCTGTTGCTTCATCATAGAAAAGACTGGCATCAAGATTAGGTCTTACTGTGCCGAGTTCTAAGTTCGATGCTTCTGTTCCAACAGTATATGTGGTGTCAATGTTCTCATCCCAGTATGATACATTTGTAAGCGCACCAACAATCTGAGTGATTGTGTAATTTACAGTATAAACATTTGCGCCAACAGTAATTGTAGCGGATGTTTTATCTGTATTGTAAGCAACATCAGCATCTATAAGACCTGTAGCGGTTACTTTTACAGCGGGTTCATCAGATGTGCCTGCAGGAAGAGTTACGTTGTATGTTGTTGTTGCAGCATCAAAACCTGCCACTTCAACTCCACCAAGTTTAATACCTGTTACTTTTGCTTCGTCAGATGGTTTGGAGATAGGAGTAATCATATCGCCATTCCAAAGGAAAACTCTGAGTTCAGGGTTAGTTGTACCTGTAGGAATTGTAAGGCTTAATTCATTTACCTGAGTAGTACCGGCAAAAGGATAAGCCTTTTTAGATGCTGCCACATCTACCAATGCATCATTTGAGTATACAGCGGCAATAACAGAAGCAGCATCTTCTGTGTTGTTAAGCCCTTTAACTCTCTGCAAAGTAACATTAACTGTTACATCGCCGGCAGCCAAAGTGTTGCCGCCTGTAGAGTTAAGCACGCTGAACTCTTTAACTTCAAATTTGTCTACTACTGCGTTTGCAGATGCTAAAGTAAATGAACTCATTGCTGTAACGAGCATCATAAATACCATAACAAGTGCTGCAGTTTTTTTGAATAATCTCATAGTTGTCGTTCCTCCTTTTAAAATTTTATATATATGATTAATGCTTACATAAAAAGTGACTTAGATAATAATTGGGAAACTAAAAAACGTTTCCCGAAAAAATTGCTTAAGTTATGTTTGATATGTTCTGGTAAGAACATATCAAAGGGGTACCCCTTTGATTAATTTAATTATACGAATTATTTGCGATACAAAAATACTAAAATCTATGTAAAAAATATGCTTTTATCGTCATGGTGATTTATGTTGAAATTACCCAAACAAAACATCACCTTACAATAACACTTTACTAAAATTAAAGTGACTTTTCAAGAGGTCAAAGCCAAGTTTGGAAGACCTCACAATTAGTCGAATAAGTTTTTGTAAGTTGTATACTGCGGTTTTGTGCACGGCTTTACACAAAATCTGTAGTATGCTCGTTTTGTGAGGTTTTATGCGCAAAAACGAATATTTTGGTTTTGTAAAAAAGCAACTTTTTTGATTTCAAAAACGGGTTCTTTTGCACATTTTTGTATTTTCCGTACAACAAAAAACACCTTGAAACAAAAAATGTTTCAAGGTGTTTGATCTATTATTCTGTTACTTCTTCAGGCGGTACTGACGGTGACACGGGGTAACCCTCAGGTCCGCTGATTTCAGGTTCAGTTTCCCCTGTGCTGTTTTCGCCGGCGGCATTTTCGCCATCGGGATTTTCGCCCTCTACGCTATTTTCTGCCTCTACCTCTTCGGGCGTTTTGCCGTGCTCACCGCTACAATAAGTACGAGGTGCGTTATTTCTGTCGTAATACCTTGTTATTGCGGTGCTGTTGCCCTCTTCGTCAAAGCAATCTTCTGTAGCAAGCATACCCGTTTCGGAGCATATACTAACTCCGGTTAATCCGCTTGGACGGTTGAAATACTCACTCTTTAACCCCTGATGCGCTTTGGTCATAACCTTTCGCCACAGCGAAAGCGCAGGGTTTGACGAAAACGACGGCAACTGGCTGTGGCTGTCGTATCCTACCCACACAGCACCAACATAGTGCGGTGTGTAACCTACAAACCATCTGTCGGTATCGTTATCGGTAGTACCTGTTTTACCTGCAGTATCCATACCCGATATTCCCGAGCCTGCTGCTGTACCACTTGAAACTACGCCTTTAAGCAATTCATTTACATAAAACGCAGTAGTCGACTTAAATGCGGTATTGCGCTTCTGTTCTTTTACAAGAACGGTTTTACCAAGGTTATCCTCAACCTTTGTATAAAGAGTCGGCTCTATATACAAACCGTCATTGGGGAAAGTGGAGTATGCAGATGTCATCTCAAGCACTGTTACGCCGTTAGTAAGTCCACCAAGTGCCAATGTGGCAAGTGCACGGTCTGTATATGTTTTACCGTCACGTTTTTCACTTGAAATAAGCGTTGAGAAATTAAGACGGTTTGTCATATAATCAAACGATTTATCTATAGTCAGTTTCTGCAGCACCTTTATCGCCGGGATATTTGCTGATATATTAACTGCACTGCGCACGGTCATATTACCGTAAAAACCGCCGTAGTGGTTTTTAGGCGACCATTCGCCAATGGTTATCGGCTCGTCTGCTACTGTAGAATCAGGTGTTATAAGCCCTAAATCTATAGCAGGTGCGTACACTGAAAGCGGCTTGATGGTCGAACCCGGCTGACGTGTGGATTGTGTAGCACGGTTTAAACCTCGGCTCAAAGTTTTTTCGCCTCTGCCGCCTATGATTGCTTTTACGTAGCCGGTGTCCGGCTCTGTAATTACCATTGCCGCCTGAGGTTTTTCGCTTCCGCCGACAGACGGGAAGTTAGCATCATTTTCAAAAACGTCCTCCGCATAGTCCTGAACGTCTTTATTAACGGTAGCATAAATCTTAAGCCCGCCGTTATATATCATATTTACTGCTTCGTCCTCGGTATAGTCATACTCTTGGCACAAGTCGTCTATAAGTTCTTCTACAATAGCATCGGCAAAATACGACTGGCTTGTACCTTTATTTGTATCGCCTTTTTCAAATTTAAGTTCTTCGGCAATGGCTTCATCGTAATCCTCTTGAGAAATGTATTCAAGTTCAAGCATCTTACCAAGAACAACACGCTGTTTTTCTATGTTTTTTTCTTTATTCTCAAACGGGTCATAAAGCGCAGGGTACTGCGTAATACCCGCAATGGACGCAGACTCTGCCAGGGTAAGTTCGCTGACAGATTTATTAAAATACACCTGAGATGCCGCCTCTACACCGTTACAGCCCTGACCTAAATATATGGAGTTTAAATAAAGTTCAAGTATCTGCTGTTTGGAAAGTTTGGTTTCTACCACAAGCGCACGTATAATTTCCTTTATCTTACGCATATATTTTCTGTCACGCTCGCCGGTTAAGTTTTTAACCAACTGCTGCGTGATGGAACTTCCGCCGTAGGTTGAGCCGCCTTTGAATACCTCGTTTAAAACAGCGCCCGTTGTACGCTTCCAGTCTACACCGTGGTGGCTCATAAAACGCTGGTCTTCAATAGCTATAAAGGCATCCTCAAGATAGTTGGGGATAGTGTCAATATCTGCCCATATTCTGTTTCCGCCAGACGAAAGGTACTCAAACTCCTCCCACTCGTCCGTTTCGGGGTCTTGCCAATACACTACGCTGGTGAGTTTTAAGTCAAGGTCGCCGTGTGAGTCACCAAACGAAAAATCTATTCCGCTTGCCACCCATGAAACAAATGCTATAACCGACACTATCAATACGATAAGCGTATATATAACAATCTTTTTAACATTTAATTTTTTCTTCTTTTTTTCAGGGGCTTGTGCTCTGCGTGCCATATAAGCGCCTCCCTATTTTAATTGATTTAGGCGAGTTCGAATACTGACTCATCATAATTGTACCACAAATTTATCAAAATGTATATTACAATTTAAAAACATTTTCTTGCATATTATATCACATTATGGCAAACACTATTGCAAACATACATTTAGGGGTTTTTTTATGAACAAAAGTTTATATTTTAAAATATGCTCTATCGCCGTAGGAAGTTTTTTAATAATCTGGTCGGCGGCATTTACTTTATTTATGATTAAAGACAGAAACGAGGCAAAATCCGACATTCCTCAGCACGTGGCAGAAAATGTACAAAAAACAGTACAGAGCGCCAAACTTAAACACTACCTTGCCAAAGCAGACGGCAACAAGGTCGCCATATACGAAGTGTACACAAACGGGTTTGAAAAGTTAATCGGTATGCCTGATATTAACCTTTCGCAAATTCCTGAGCAGGACAGAGTTAGTTTTAAGCAGGGAATTATACTGGCTGACAAAAGTGCACTGGCATCATTAATTGAAGATTTTACAAGTTAAAAAGAGTGGTTAAAAACCACTCTTTTTATTACCAATCTAAATCATACAAAACAACTTCGCCCGTTTCAAGTGATTTTTTTATATCGATTATACGCTGATTAAGCGAGCCTCTAAAACGCATATTCTGCTGACGGTTATTTTTTTCAAATCTGCCGTCAACCAAAACATCGCATTGTTCAAGTAACACTTTTTTTTCGGGATCAGCAATTATCTGCTCAAACGTATAGCCGCTGTAAACCCAAAAGTTTTTACCATGGTTTTCACGGATATACTTTGCTAAAAAAGCAAGTTCCCTCGCCTGTTCAAACGGCTCGCCGCCGCTGAAAGTAATATTGGTTAAACCGCTTTTCGTAAGGTCTTCGTACACGCTTTGCAATGTTACTATTCTGCCATTTGCTTTGTCCCACGTTTCGGGGTTATGACAACCGTCGCAATGATGGGGGCAATAGTTTACAAACAGAACATCTCTAAAACCTACACCGTCAACTGCGGAACTGTATGTGATTCCCGATATGGAAATCTCGGAATTTAAGTCTATTCCATTATACTTCATGTGTAACTCTATCCTTTAACTCGGCTTTCTTTGCGGCGTTCCAACTGTTTGTGCTGCCTACAAGATAACCCGTGATACGCTGAATTGTATCGATGTTTTCGCTGCCACATTCGGGGCATACGGTAACATTTTCGTCAGCATTTTCAAATCCACAGTCAAGACATCTGTTTCTTGTGTGGTTTACAGAACCGTAACCAATATTGTATTTATCCATAAGGTCTACTGTCTGCATAATACATTCGGGGTTATGGGTTGCATCGCCGTCAAGTTCTACATAGAAGATATGACCGCCCGTCTCATACTTATGGTAAGGACCTTCAACTGCTGCTTTATGCTCAACACTACACTTGTACCATACGGGCACGTGTGATGAGTTGGTGTAGTACTCTTTATCAGTTATATCTTTAATTATACCAAAAAGTTCTCTGTCACGCTTTGTAAACTTACCACTCAAACCTTCTGCAGGTGTCGCAAGCAGGCTGTAGTTTAAGTTACGCTCATCGGCAATTTCTTTGATCTTTTTATTCATATGTTCAACAATCTCAAGACCGAGTTTCTGAGATTCTTCGCTTTCACCGTGGTGTTTGCCGGTAAGCGCAATTAAAGTTTCTGCAAGACCTATAAAACCGATACCGAGTGTACCTGACTTGAGTATATCTTTAATCTGCTCGTCATTGGAAAGTTTTTCGCTACCATACCACATTCCGCTCATAAGCATCGGGAACTGTTTCTTTAATGCTGTACGCTGGAAAGAGTATCTGTCGTAAAGTTGACGTGCGGTTACTTCGATACATTTATCAAGTTTTTCATAGAATGTTGCAATTCTCTCCTTCTCGTCTGCTATATCCATACACTCAATACCGAGTTTTACGATATTGATTGTTGAGAACGAAAGGTTTCCTCTGCCGATAGATGTTTTATCGCCATGGCGGTTTTCATAAACACGTGTACGGCAACCCATTGTGGCAACCTCGTGAACGTATCTCTTAGGATCGTCTGCTCTCCACTCGTCTGACTGGTTAAAGGTTGCGTCAAGATTTAAGAAATTCGGGAAAAATCTTCTGGCGGTTACTTTGCACGCCAGTTTATAAAGGTCGTAGTTGGGATCTTCGGGCAGGTAACTTACGCCACGTTTTTTCTTCCAGATCTGAATCGGGAAGATAGGGGTTTCGCCATTGCCTACACCACGGTATGTTGAATTTAAAATTTCTCTCATAATGCAACGGCCCTCGGCAGAGGTGTCTGTGCCGTAGTTGATTGATGAGAATACAACTTGATTTCCACCACGGCTGTGGATAGTGTTCATATTATGAATGAACGACTCCATAGCCTGATGAACTCTGTTTACTGTCTGGTTAATTGCGTGCTGCAGATAGCGGTCTTTACCCTCAAGACCGTCAAGCGGTTTTGTGAGGTAATCGTCAAACTTAGCGTCTTTTAACTCAGACAGGTCTTCGCCTGTTAAACCTTCTAATTTTTTGATTTCTTCTACAAAAGAACTTCTTACATAAGGTGCAAGGTAAAAGTCGAATGCAGGTATTGCCTGACCGCCGTGCATCTCGTTCTGGATAGACTCCATAGAAATACATGCAATGATTGCAGCGGTTTCAATTCTTTTTGCAGGGCGGCTTGAACCATGACCCGCATGAAAGCCGTTTTCCAAAACCATATCAAGCGGATGCTGCAGGCAAGTTAATGACTTCGTAGGATAGTAGTCGGCATCGTGAATATGGATATAGTTGCTCTTTACATAGTCTTTTGCTTCCTGAGAAAGCAACATATCTATAACGAACGGTTTTGAAGATTCACTCGCAAACTTCATCATCATACCTGCAGGGGTTTCTGCATTCATATTGGCATTTTCTTTAGTGATGTCGTTAGCGATTGTATTTACAATACCCATATACATCTCATAAGTTTTTCTGCCACGGGCAATGTTTCTTTTTTCTCTGTAAAGAATATATGCTTTTGCAACATTCTTATACTGAGATTTCATCAGTTCAACCTCGACAAGGTTCTGGATTTCTTCTACATCAATAACATCAACCTCAAGGTTGGCGAGTTTATTCGCTATCTCCTCGGCGTATTTAACGTCGTTAACAAATTCATGATTCATAGCCTTTAAGATAGCGTTTACTATCTTGGCTCTATCGAAATTTTCGATTCTGCCGTCTCTTTTACGGATATTCGATACCATTTTTGCTCCTCCTCGTAAAACTATATATTGTGTTTTATTGTGTAAAATTTATCTATATATTGTGTCCAAGACCTATTATAGAATACTTTACAAGAAAAAGCAATACCTTTTTGAAAAATTTTTCAACAAATTTTCCAAAAAGGTATTAAGGTCGTTTATTTAAGCCATTTAATCAATTTAATTTATTTCCACACTTAGAGCAATAGTCGTCTTCAGCACCGTTTTCAGCATCATATACAGAGCATTTTTTTATTGATTTATTTCTTTTAACTTCTGCTTCAACATCTTCAAGTTCGGATTTCAATGCTTTAATTTCGCTGATTAATGAGTTGATTTTATCGCCGTTATCAAGTTCATATTCAGTGGCAGTATAGTAAAGTTCACCCACTTTTTTATATCTTTCGTTGATTTCGTCTTTAAGTTCAACAACTTTAAGTTTAAGTTTTGTCTGCTCTACCAGTTCACCGGATACTTTTGCAGCATCTTTGGCGGTTTTTGTAACAACTTTTTTTACAGAATCAAATACGTTCATAATATATCCTCCTTGATTTTTATACTATTGATTGGCTGGCATTGCGTTGGCCTGTGCTGCTGCGGCTGCCTGCTGTTCGGCTATGGACTGCTGAATATTTTTTATCTGCATCTCCAGACTTGAGATGCGCTCCTCCTTAGCAGCAAGTTGAGAGTTTAGTTCGGCTATTTCTCCCTTTAAAGCCTCTACCTCATGAGCATCTGTCTGCGTGCTTGCCACCAGTTTGAAACTTATAAAAAATGACAACGCAAACACAAGTACATAAGCAAGTATATATAATGATACTTTGCCTGCTCTTTTTTTTCTGCCAGTTTTTGAATTGATGTAATAATCCACAGTATCACCTCATTTCGACCGCTTCGCCCGTATCAAACAGATAAATATATTTTTTGTGTACGCTACGGCCCGTAAGCATTTGCAACGCCTTTTCATAATAATTTATCTGCAGAGCGTATCTTCGGGCAATCTGCTGCCTGAATTCATCGGCAGAAACGCCTTTTCGCCTGTCAGTTTTATAGTCTACAAGTATCACATTCCCATCTTCATCAGTAAAGTATGCATCTATCATACCCTGAACTACTATTTTTTCAGAAGTTGTTGCTCCGGCAAAAATTTCGTCCGCCTCAACAAGTATTTCAAAAGGTACTTCCCTGCAAACGGTTTTCGATTTTACCATAGCACGGCCTACATCGCTGCGGAAAAATTCTGCTATAACTTCCGCATTTATAAATGCAGCTTCTTCTTCGGTGATAAATCCAGCGTTTACAAAGTTACGTATCTGTATCTTTATTGTATCGTCTTTTATATCTTCTGTCAATTCTATTTTTTCCATACACAGATGCATCAGTGTACCGATTGCTGCAGCGCTTACAGAAGAAGCCTCTTTTGAAAAAGCAGGTTTTTTAAGTTCGGGCATACGGTACAGGCGGTAAGTGTCTTCATCTGCCATATCACTTATGCGTTTTATCTCTGTTACGGTAACATTTCGCGGAAGTTGAGTCGAATTGCCATAGGGATACTGATACGTAATTCTGCGCAGAATTTCACCCTTATACGGCGAATGTTCGTCTTTTTCGGCAATCTGCTTATATTCGCTGTGTTCGGCCGGAGCACTTGATGCAAGTGTATAAATAGGTACAACCTCTGTCCGCACAAATCCGCCGCCGGGAAGTTTTATGCATTTGGGGTTATCATCTTCGTATACAGCCTGGCAAATCCATTTAAGATACGTTCTGGCTGATGAAACTGATTTTGAATGAATTTCCCCGCCGGCATCTGCACATTCATTGCGGATATCCGTAATGAACTTATTATAATAATCGTCAACTGCACCTGTTATAAAAAGTTTTTCACGTGCACGGGTAAGTGCAACGTACAAAAGACGCATTTCTTCAGACAGATTTTCTTCTAAAATCTTATCTCTTACAGCATTTTTTATTGCCATTTTATACGAAAAGCGTTTTTTCTCGTCAACATAGTTTATGCCAAGACCAAGTTCGTGGTGCATAATAACGGGGGCGGAAAGGTCACGCAGATTAAACTTATTCCCGCATTGGCATACAAAAACCACAGGGAATTCCAACCCCTTACTTTTGTGAACTGTCATTATACGCACAACGTCATCATTTTCGCCGATAAGTTTAGCCCCTTTGCCGTCGCCGCCCGACATACTTATTTCATCAACATAATTTGCAAAGGCGGAAATATCATTACCGTTATTAGCCGAGAATATATGGGCACAATTAATAAACGAACGTATGTTAGCCTTTTTATACGTTGCTCCGGACAACGTACCGGTAAACTCCATATACCCGGTATCCGAAAGCAGATACCACAAAAATTCGTCAACTGCCATAACAGATGATTTACGGCGGTAATTTTCTACCTTATTTAAAAATGCTTTAACCTTCGCCGCAAGGGCATCGGTGCATACAGTGTACTTTATAACAGCATCGTAAAAATATCCCGTTCTGTCTGCGGTACGGATTTTTAAAAGTTCGTTATCAGTAAAATTATAAACAGGGCTGCGCATAACAGATACCAGATTGATATCGTCAAACGGGTTACTGATAATCTTTATAAAACTAATAAGCGTGCCTACTTCTTCGCAATCAAAATATCCTGCTCCCGTATCGCAGAATGCACCTATCCCGTGCTGAGAAAGTGCATCAACAAAATAATCACCGTTACCACCGCGCACCTTACGCAAAAGAATGGCAATATCTCTGTATTTTAACGGTCGGTATTTGTCAAGCGATTTATCATACACCGTATATCCGCCATCAACCAGACTGCGTATTTTACGTGCTACAAGTTCAGCCTCAGCAGCAACCACAGCAGGTTTTTCGCCAATATCGTCCTCACCCGTATCATCAGATGTATCGATTATGCACAAATCAACATAATGCATATCCTCGTTTACGTCCTCGTACGAAGCACCGTTATACAAATACTCTTCTTCAGTATAATCAAGTTCACCGACGCTCTCGCTCATAATACGTGAGAATATAAGGTTAACGCAATCGAGCACCTCTGCACGGCTACGGAAATTTTTACTTAGTACAATCTTGTTATAACTTCCGCCGCTTCCGTATGGGGCATATGTGTCACTTTTCTCTTTAAACAGTTGCGGATTGGCATTTCTGAAACGGTATATACACTGCTTCATATCACCAACCATAAACATATTGGGGGCGCCGTCAGCATCTCTTGAAACCGCTTTAAAAAGAGCCTCCTGAACACCGTTGCAGTCCTGATACTCGTCTATATAAATTTCTTCAAAACGTTCTTTCTGCGCCTTTGCAACTTCTTCATACTCAGGATTTGTTAAAAGTTTAAGCGCAAGATGTTCGATATCATTAAAATCAACAATATTTCTTTCATTTTTATATTCAGAAAAAACTGCCGAAAATTCCTTTACCAACTGACAAAGTTTAATCACACACGGTCTCATATACAAAAGGTCATCTGTAATGGTTGATAAAGGCAGATTAATTTTATCCTGAATAATGGTTTTCAAACAGTTTCTTGCGTTTTCACGCAGACGTTTTATTTCTTCAAAAACCGTTAAATCCATATTTTTGTTTGACCTTATAACGGCAAATTTATAGTCTTTTATATAATCGTAGACTTTGTCCCATCCTTCTTTGCATAGTTTTTTTATTGTTTTGGCAAGGTCGAGTTCGGACTTTATAACATTCAGCACTTTTTCATAGGCAACATCATCGGGGAAAAAACGCACTGCTCTGTTATAGCACTTTTCAGCATATTCAGCATCTTCAAAAACACCTTCCAATATATACGAAAGTTGCTTTTCGCAGTCGCCCGAATAAACATTACAGCAATCATCTAAAAATTTATCAGGGTCCGGCGTGCTTTGCGCAAAGGCATAAATAGCATCTATTATTTTCTCTATAGCATCGTCGCGCTTTTGAGTAAATGAATTTATAACACGCAAAAAAACTTCATCTTCTTCATCATAATGCTCATCAAGCACATCGCCCATCGCTTTTGCTTTAAGTATAGAAAGTTCTGTTGTGTCACCAACTTTAAAATTAGGATCAAGATTTAAAAGGTGAAAATTATTTTTCAACATATCAAGGCAAAAACTATGTATTGTACAAATAGATGCGCTGTTTATTAAAAACAGTTGATTTTTAAGACGTTTGCTATCACTCTGCTCAAGTTTTTCTGCTATTTTTGCCGCAACACGTTCTTTTATTTCTGATGCGGCGGCTTTTGTGAATGTTACAACAAGAATTCTATCAATGTCTACGCCATCGGGCGCTATAACACGTTCTATAAGGCGCTCTACCATAACAGCCGTTTTGCCGGAGCCGGCAGCAGCAGTAACCAAAATGTCTGACACAGGCGCTTCTATTGCCTTTAACTGGTCATCAGTCCACATACTGCTCACCTCCTAAAATATCCCATATTTCGTTTTCATCAAGTTTATCAATATGCTCAAAAGCGTTACCTTTTTTTCGTACATCAAAACGGCAGACAGATTTATATCCGCAATACTGACACGGAGAAAAACTCTGTTTGCTATAGGGTGATATATCTATATTTCCGTTGCTCATTTCTTTACACAAGTCTTTAATAACATGGCGCAGATGCTTGTCCAGAGCAACAAAATTCTCATACGTTGCCTTTTTTGACGCTTTTGCGGTGTCTTTATCCGACGCATCAAGTATCTCTTGCTCACCCAGCATAAGACCTTTCATTTTAAGTTCACTTAAAATCTCGCTCTCGGTTTTATATTCATCGTATCGGTTATTCGCTTTAAAAATAGGGTCATCTATTTTAAAATAAAGCGCTCCACCGTATTTATAACTTTCATTACTGTCGACCAAAGCATTAAGATACACGAATAGTTGAATGTCCAATCCGTAAAAAACATCATTAAGGTTAAATGTTTTGCTGCCTGTTTTATAGTCTATAACACGCACATAGTCGCCGCCTTCGCCGTGGTATACATCGCTTCGGTCAATAACACCGGTAACTTTTGCCTTACGTCCACCGCCAAGGTCAAACTCTATACAGCCGATATCGCCATCGCCAAACTTTATTTCATACCCCAAAGGCTCAAACTGCGAATTTACAATATGGTCACGTATAAGGCTGAAACACCTGAAAATACCACCACGCAGACGCTTGATAAGATAAAGTTTACGGTTTGATATATAGGCACTGTTTTCCATAAGTTGCTTTATAAAATCTTCTATAAATTTATCTATCTTATCATATATATATTCGTCCGTTACACTATCAAACCCATAACCGTCGCTTTGCATATCAAGGCAGAGTTTTTCAATAACGCCGTGCACAAACGAACCGGTGTCCATTGCAGTTATGTCAAATGGTTCATTATCTTTAAGTTTTAATATATATTCAAGAAAATACGAAAACTTGCACGAACGGTATCTTTGCAATCTCGATATTGTGGTATAAAACTCGTCCCCTATAAACTCTCGCATAAGTTCACTGTCTATGCGTTGCGCCGCATTTGTGTGGGAATAGTATTTTTCAAGTTTAGTACCAAAATCAAAATTGCGGCAGAAATAATCGTACACATCAAGCCATACGGGGCTAATATCTCCGCCTGACTTATACTCCGTTACTTTTTCTATCATTTTCTCTAACGTCGGAATATACGTAGTAATATAATCCATCTGCCCAAAGTCGGTAGTATCTTCTAAAACATCGCTTTCAAAAGTCAAATCTGGGAAAATGCGCTTGAAATCAGACAGTACAAAAGAGGGTCTTAGCGTATCTGACGAACTGTCGGCTCTGGAAAACGATACAAAAAGCATATCACTCGGCACAGTAAAGGCACTATACATAAAAAATCTTTCAAAAAATGCTCTTGTTTTAGTATCAGTAGAAAGTTCTATACCCTCTGCCGCAAGAAGTGCTTTATCGCCGTCATTTATCAATTCTCCGGTAACAGCAGTTGACGGAAATACGCCGTCATTTGCGCCAAGAACAAAAAGTGCTTTTATGTTATCCATTTTACTGCGGGTAATATTTCCAACAAAAACATCATCAAGCGAAGTAGGTATAAAACCTATTGCATACCCCGAAAAAGCCGTTTGCAAAAGCATACGGAAATTTTTTACGTTGACTGTTTTATCGCCAAGCAAATCTGCCAGTGCATCAAGAGCACCGACTATTATATTCCATATTTTTTCGTACTCCTCACCATGGAGGACGTCCCGTTCCTGCTCAAAAAATTTAAGACGTTCTTCTATATGGCACACAAGACCTATGCCTACAAGATATTCATAAAGGCTGGTACACATATGGCAAACGTCATGTCTGCCTTTGATAGAATCGTGAAAAGCAGCAAGCGGTTTTATAAAATCATCTCTTACTCTGCAAAGTTTTTCCGTCTGTTCTTCCGAAAGGTCGTACCTGTGCATAAGGGCATCCCATTTTTCGTCATTCAGCCATGTGCTTTTACGCATATTCGTACTACGACAATAGTTTTCAAGCAAATAGACACTGCTTAAATCCACATCGCAAAAGCCTGACTTCAAAAACGAAAATACCGTTTCGTTACTGTAGTCGTTAAGGTATATATCAAGTGCATTTAAAACAAACGTCACTATACTGTGGTTTAAAACAGGCGATTTTTCGTCTATAAAATAAGATATTCCGTGTTTTTCAAAAACAGGTTTTATAAACGGAGCATATGCGCCTATGTCGCTGCATATAACACCTATATCTCTGTAGCGGTAGCCGCTGTCACGGCAAAGGCGAAGTATTCTGCGTGCCGTAATTTCAACTTCCTCATAAGGATTAGCGGCAGAAAATACGCTGATGTCAAGGCAGTCATCATCATATTTGCCCTTAGGGTAAGGGAAAAGATTTTTCTCTAAAAACGCAATCTCTTTGCCGTGTTTTTTGTTTTCTGAAAGCACAATGGGTTCACAAAACTCTATACTTGCGTCTTTACACATACGGCGAAGTTTTTGCACCGTATCTGAAATGGGGGCAAACAGTACATCGTCAACTCCGTCGGTACACAAAGTTATATAAACGTCTTTTGCCTTTAATGAAATCTGTTTTATAATTTCCTGCTCCTGGGGAATAAAACTGGTAAACTCGTCAAAGAAAAACACAGTATCTTCAATATCCCAGTTATCACATATATGCTTTGCGAGGGCAGCAGCGCCGTCGTCAGAATCAAATCCTTTTTCAGCAATGCGACGGATATACTCAGAATAAATTTTTGAAATATCTTCAAGTTTGAGTTTAAGTCTGGCGTTGTTGTTATTTTCAACAGCATCATCAAGTTGCTGTGGAGTGATGCAATATTTTTTTAATTCACCGGCAAGGTTAAGACATACATCTGTAAACCCTGCTGAAGATGCCGCATTCTCAAAATATTTAAGGTCAGTATATGATATTACATCTGCCATAATTATGCTTTTTGACATTGGCGAAAGAATATCTTTTATACCTTTCTCCTTTTCCATACGACGTATCATTTTATTAAAAGAGGTTACTTCTGCCGTTTGCGCACTTATGCTGCCGACTGCAGTTAAAAGTTTATGCTCGGCGATATGAGTGTACTGTTCAGGCACTACCAAAACCGACTTTTGATTTTTTGAGAAACGGCTGTATATCTGTTCGGTAATATAGTGCGTTTTGCCGTATCCTGCTCTGCCGTAAACCAAATGTATCGCCATAACACAACCTCCTTTTTAAATCTTCTCATTTAATAATATCACATTTTATTTTGAAAGTCCACAAAAAGAAAAACGGTGATTTTCATCACCGTTTTAAATTACGCTATTTTGCTGATTTTAGTAGCAAGCTGAGATTTTTTTCTTGCAGCAGTATTTTTATGGAAAATACCCTTTGCAACAACTTTGTCAATCTTCTTATAAACTTCGCTGCAAAGTGCAACAGCGTTTTCCTTATCACCGTTTGCGATATATTCTTCAAATTTCTTTATGCAAGTTTTTAAGTTGCTTTTAATCATCTGATTTCTAAGAGTTTTAGTTTCGATAACTTTTACTCTTTTCTTTGCGGATTTAATATTCGGCACAGTTTCCACCTCCATATTCCTTCTAATAATCACTGCAAACTATTGTATCACACATTTTTTAAAAAATCAATACAAATTTTAAATTTTATTATTTTTTTCTAATTTTTCCACTATTTCCTGCTCCGGAGTAACATACATTGTACTATAATCCACATAAATAACCATACCCGGTTTTGCTCCCGAAGGTTTTTTTACATTATAAACTTCTGTATAATCCACGGGAACAGAGGCAGAGCCTCTGCCACGGCTATAGTACGCAGCAAGTATACCTGCTTCTTCATACGTGCGGTCAGGCACGGTCATAGCATCATCTGTTTTTACAAGTACGTGCGAGCCGTGTATCTCTTTTGTATGAAGCCATATATCTGTCGGGCGGGAAAGTTTCAGGGTAACATAATCGTTCTGTTTATTGTTTTTGCCGACGTATATATCGTACCCGTCGCTGCTTATAAAATGCATAGGCGTGGGCTTGTCCTCTTTTTTGCGCTTTTGTATACCCCTCAGGCGCACATACCCTTGCTCGGCAAGTTCGTCACGTATCTGTTTAATTTCGTCACCTGTTTCTGATTTGGATATTGCCTCTGCAACAGACTCAAGATAATCAATTTCTGCAAGGTTAATCTCACGTTGCTTAACGGTTTGGGTATACGCAGTTTTTTCCTTGTTATACCTTGCATAGTAGCGCTGTGCATTCTGGGCAGCAGTCTGGTCCTCTTTTAAAGGAATTGTTATCTGCTCACCTTGTTCGCTATAAAAATTATCAAGTGTAACCTGCTTTGCACCACGTTCTATCATATACAAATTCGCCATAAGCAAATCGCCGTACACTTTATATTTTTCACGTTTTTCTGCTTTTGCAATAGTTTCGTTTTCTATCTGCAGTTTTTTTCGGCAACGGTCAAGATTTATGCTGACAACCTTTGTAAGGTCTGCCGATTTCTGCTTTAAACTTGCCGCCGTTGCCTTGCCGACAAAAAACCTTTCAACCGCTTCGCTCATAGTTTCAAACGTTACGGATTTTGCCATATTTTCATACTGATTAATATTAAGCGGCGAAAAATCCATAAGGCTTTTATTTTCAGTATTCAATATAAGTTGCGGAACAAATTCGGCAGATTTGACTTTATCAAAAACCTCGCAGAATGATACGGCTATTTTTTCTTTTACAGAAATTTCGCCTTTTGGAATAACTACTTCGGCAGAGCCCGTGGCACGATAAACAATCTCACGTGCTGCAAGAGGACTTATTCCCATATACTTATTAACAAGCGAGCGTGCGGCTTCGCTGTCGTCATCTAAATTTTGCGCAACATCTTCCGCCGATGCCGCCAGCGGACTTGCCTTACCCTGAGATGGCGGGTTTTCGTACATTAAACCCGGCAATATCTGCCTTACGCTGCTTACAGTTATATCTACGTGATAGATGCTGTCTATTATCTTGCCGTTCTGGTCAACCAATATAATATTGGAGTGCTTGCCCATAATCTCTGCAATAAGCGTTTTTACAGACAGTTCGCCGAGTTCGTCACGACTTTCGATATCTATTTTTATAACACGCTCAAACGAATGTTGATACACCTTTAATATCTTTCCCGCAGAAAGGTGCTTTCTTAAAAGCATACACAGCATAGGTGGCGAGGCAGGGTTTTCTGCCTTTGTTTCCGTTATATGTACCCTTGGAAAAGACGGATTGGCACAAAGAAGCAGTTTATAGTTTACTCCGTTTGAACGGACACCTATAATTATCTCCCCACGTTCGGGCTGATATATTTTGTCTATTCTGCCGCCTGAGAGAAGTTCGTTCAACTCCATTGTCAGAGCACGGACAGTTATGGAATCCATTGCCATTTTGTTTTCTCCTTAAAAAACGGACACATAGTGTCCGTTTTAACTGTTCTATGTTTATTTTACAGAATAATTTCCTTTAATCATAAGTATGCAATCTGTTTCAGCATAAACACCTCTGCCATCGCCGACGGGAACAATCATAAGATGGTTAGATGGAGCCTGCGAACCATTCGGCAGGTCATACCCTGCAGTTGTATCGGCAAGGCCACCCTTGGCTGTGGCAATAACTTTAGCAGAGCCTGAGCGCAGAATAATTTCGCATCCGGCATCACATATAACCTCTCTGCCGGCAGGCACTTCTGCAACGGCAAAAATAACAGCATCTGATGCAATACCTGCAGATGTTCCGTCTTTAGAAACACCTGAAATTTTGGAATCAATATACGCATATATATCGGGAATAACTTTATCTGTAATGTATGAAAGAGTAACAACAGGGTCGCCCTCTGTACCGGGGTCTGCAGCAAATACGGCAAACACACCGGCCATCACCAAGCAAACAGCAAGTATTACTGAAATTTTTCTTTTGTTCATAATTATGTCCTCCTTGAGGTTATTCCATAAGTCCCAAAGATATTGAAACCGCTTCGTCTACCATACCGATTACGTTATCATCGATATGGCCTATACGTTCTTTGAGGCGTTTTTTATCTATCGTACGTATCTGCTCAAGCAATATAACAGAGTCTTTGCTAAGACCGTAGTCATCGCCTTTAATCTCTATATGCGTTGGCATTTTGGCTTTGTTTATCCGGCTGGTAATGGCGGCTACAATAACAGTAGGGCTATATTTATTACCCACATCGTTCTGCACAATCAGCACAGGGCGTATTCCGCCTTGTTCGCTGCCTACTACCGGACTTAAATCTGCGTAGAAAATATCGCCTCGTTTTACAATCACTTACAATCACACTCCGAAAGTTTGACCTCGTAGGCTCTTTGTTGCGCTTCGTCTGCGCTTACGCAGTATTCGGCAATATCGAGGTTGATTTCAGCCATTTCTTCGTAACCTTTTTTCATACGTGCACAGAGTTCCATCTTCTTACGCTCTTTAATATAAAGCCGCATAGCATCTCGTATGAATTCACTTCTGTTTATATTTATCGAATTGGCAAAATCATCAACTTCTGTAAGCAAAGAATCAGGCACGCTGATAAGTATTTTCCTTTGTCGTGACATTTTAATCAAGCCCCCATTCGTATACATCATGATATATACTAACATTATACAAAGGTTCAGCAAGAAAGTCAAATGCAGTTTATACCAAGTAATTCAGCACTTTCACAACTTTACCGTCTTTTATGTAAACTCGGGGGACGCGCTTGCCGACAACCGAAAGCACTTCATAATTTATAGTGCCTGCCAATGCAGCAACAGAGTCTACGGTAATTGTATTATTGCCATCTGTGCCGAATAATATAACTTCATCTCCAATTTTTATATTTTTAATTTCGGTTACATCTGCCATAGTCTGGTCCATACATACTCTGCCTATAACTTTTGCCATGCAGCCGCCTACTATAACCTCAGCCTTATTTGAAAGCGACCTGAAATACCCGTCTGCATAGCCTATGCCAAATGTGGCTATATCTATAGGTGCCTCTGTTGTGTACGTACCGCCGTAACTTACGTCTATGCCTGCGCCGACACGCTTGACGTCTGTAACTTTTGATTTAAGCTGCATTGCAGGTAAAAGTTCAAGTTCTTCTGTATTAGTCTGCTCTGACGGATAGTATCCGTATGTTATAATACCGCTACGTACCATATCAAGATGGTATTGAGGATAGTTCACTATTCCACCGCTGTTACAGCAATGGCGTATGGGAATATCAAGACCTTTTTGTTTAAGTTCGTCGCAAAGCGCAATAAATCTTTCAAACTGTATTTGAGTAAAATCGCTTTCTTTATCGTCTGCTTTGGAAAAGTGGGTAAATATTCCGTCTATGCTTATATTTGGCAATTTTGAAATTGCAATAATTTCATCTATCATTTCATCACGGTTATCGCCCACCGCCATATAGCCGATACGGCTCATACCGGTATCTACTTTAATATGCAATCTCGCTTTTTTGCCAAGAGCGGTCGCAATAGAAGAAATGCGCTTGGCAATTTCTACATTAAAGACAGTTATAGATATATCACGGTCTACAACATGAACAAATTCATCGTCATCTACAGGACCAAGAATTAAAATAGGCGTGTCAAACCCGTTTCGGCGAAGTTGCATAGCCTCGTCTGCAGACGCCACTCCAAAAAAGTCTGCTCCGTTATCAACAGCAACTTTTGCAACCTCTTTATAGCCGTGTCCGTAACCGTCTGCCTTAATTACAACAAGCAGTTTGGTTTCGGGGTTAAGGCTTTTTCGAATGCAGGATATGTTATGAGCAATATTATCAAGATTAATCTCTGCCCATGCTCTCATAATTAAATTCCGCCTTTCTCTACCGTGAAAACTTCTTTATGTCTATCTTAATTATATCATCACCGTCTGTATCTTCAATGCACATTTTTTGGGGAACAAGTTTTTCGTCAAGTTCCATAACGGCTGTCGCTCTGTAAGGAGTATCTCCCGATATATCACACATCAGTACATATCCTCCGTTATCAGATACAATCTTTCCGCCCTTTAAGTATGCGTCAAAAAAATACGTAGGTATAAGTGCCAGTTCGTTGTCAGTTGTGCCTGCGATTATATCGCCTGCGTTGCCCGACAAAATAGAACTGTCTTTTCCAACCGTCAGTACAATATCACCGTAATCTACAATATACGTGCCGTCATCTAAGCGTTTACATAAATACTCATATTCATTTTCTGTTTTGTTGGACTTCACCTTTGCTATACACTCAGCCGTGTATGCACCATTAAATATTGTTTCTATCTTATCTTCGGTGCTCATATTATCAGCACCGCAGCCCGCAAGCAGAGTTATCATAAGTAACAACGTAAAGCCGATCCTCAGCAGTTACACTCAATCCTTTCCGCAGATCAAATCAATGGCATACGGGATATTTTCTATTATATCGGCAGGTGTCATTCCGTACTCGCCTTTATCTTGCGCAGCCATATCACCTGCAAGTGAGTGGATATACACTCCGCACTGAACAGCATTTTCTATGCCCTGACCTATAAAAGACGCTATAATCCCCGCAAGCACATCGCCGCTGCCGCCGGTTGCCATACCTGCATTGCCGAGCAGATTGGCATAAATATTACCATACTCATCGGCAACCAGAGTTTTCTCTGATTTTAAAACGAGAGTAACACCCCATTTTACGGCAAACTCTTTGGCAAATTTTTCTCTATCTGCATTAATATCTTCAACAGCATATCCACTCAGGCGTGCAAACTCTGCTATATGCGGAGTAAGCACAACGGGCGGTTTTGCCGTTTTCAATATATTTATATTCCGGGAAAGCGCATTTAGACCATCTGCATCTATAACTACGGGAACTTCAACCTCATGCAGTACACGTTTCAAAATACTGCGGACATCTTTGGTGTTTGAAAGTCCGCAACCAAACGCTAAAACTGAGGATTTATTAGCTTTTTCTATAATATCGCCGGCGCAATCTTTCAAAAGGTAGATGCCATTATCAGCAAGAGGGTATGTCATAACCTCGTGCAAAGAAATTTCAAAAATACTGTTAAGGCTATCGGGACAACCGAGCGTGATAAGACCGCCACCAGATTTTAGCGCAGCCTTTGATGCCATAATTGCCGCACCGGTAAGGCCTTTGCTACCTGCAACTATAAAAATTTTTCCGTAATCGCCCTTATGGGTATTTGATTCTCTGGGCAATATTGACGATTTAACTGTTTTATATGAAATAATGTTTTTGTCGTCTGTACGTGTTTTATCAATCAAAAAAGAGAAATTTTTAACCTTGTCACTACACTCAATGGCAACAGCTGCAATTGCCATACCGCCGTCGTGCGACAAAGTCAGTTCAACTTTTTTAGCACCTAAGCGTAAAAGAATTGCCGACACATTATCGGCAAATTTAAAGTACGGCTTGCCAAGGTTATCCCTTAAAACAGAAATATCACGCAGTTCAAATCCACGCACGCCGGTGCCCAATGCTTTGGCAAACGCTTCTTTTGCAGCAAAGTTTGCAGCAATTCTTTCGGCGGCTTTTACGCCTGTAAACAAAGCGATTTCGTCTTCGTTAAAGCATTTTTTTATAAATGCCTCGCCGATATTTTCAAATCTTGAAATCTGCGCAATATCTATTCCGATAAGCATGGCAATCTCTCTTTTCCAAATTACATTTCACGCATAAAAACATTTCTCGGTACAAATGTTTTGAATGCTTCCAGCATTTTTGGGGTAGGCTCAAAAACGAGTTTGATTTTCTGCCCGTCTTTTGAAAAAACTGCAAAATACGCTTTGTCGTTGTTTACTCTTGATGATGCGTCAATCACGCGTGTAAAATTAGCGTTTTCTTCATTCTTATAACGTGCATCGCCAACAGGAGCAACTATATCAAATGTTTTAGAATGAACAGTAATTAATCTTTTGCGTTTTCTACGATTTACTATGCTGTCTACATCAAGTTCGCCGTTTGTTACGATATACTCATACTCCACATTCTGACCGCTGATAAGATAATACGCACCATATATAACGCCGGCAACAAGCAAAAATGCTATGCTGCTGAGCGGTGTTATCAGCAAAAATGAGCAAACAGTGAGTAAAACAAGCATAGCAAGGAGTATAGCAACTATTTTAAGCATCTCCTTAACACCCTTTTTACGCGGTACAATGTACTCTAAAAAAATATCCATAATTATTCCCTCCGTCTATATAACATTGGCAGACCTGCTATGATAAGCATGCCTGCCTTAATGTACATTATTAATTATTTTTACCTGTTATGTATCTATTATCCGTTGGTTTTCGGATTTACAATATCTCGCCAGTCAAGGTCACCACGTTCCAAACCTCTCACTAAAACCTCAGCAGTAGCAACGTTTGTTGCCAATGGGATATTGTGAACATCGCACAACCTGAAAAGTGCAGAAACATCGGGCTCATGAGGTTGCGCAGTCAATGGGTCACGGAAAAATATCACCAAGTCTATCTCATTATAAGCAATGCGCGCTCCAATCTGCTGATCACCACCCTGGGGGCCTGATAAAAATCTGTGTACTTTTAAACCGGTAGCATCTGCAACCAGTCCACCCGTAGTACCGGTGGCAAACAAAGTGTTTTTTGATAGGATAGATGTATACGCAATGCAAAACTGTACCATCAATTCTTTTTTCTTGTCGTGTGCTATAAGTGCTATGTTCATCTGTTTACCATCCTTTACTTTTTATTTTTAAATATTTGTTTTTGAAAAAAGTTTCTTTAGTTTTCGGAAAAACTTATCATCATCCGGCATTTCCATTATGGGAACGTGTCTGCCCATTAAACGCTCGGCAATATTGCGATATGCTTTTCCCGAAAGCGAAGAAGGCATCTCGGCTACTGTTTCGTTACGGCTGGCGGCGATTATAACATCAGTATCGTCAGGTACAATACCCACCACCTGAACGCCTAAAGCGTCGATAGCATCGTCTACATTCATCATATAACCGTGCTTGATTAAGTTAGGGTGTATGCGGTTAATTACAAATCGCACATCGTCTACCCCCTGCTCTGCAAGCAGGTCTATAATTCTGTCGGCATCACGTATGGCAGACTTTTCCGCCATTGTAATAACAAGCGCCTTGTCCGCGCCTGCAACAGCATTCCTGAACCCCTGCTCAATACCTGCAGGGCAGTCAATTAACACAAAATCTGCATCTTTTTTAAGCCTTTGACAAAGGCGGCGCATATCTTCTTCATTAATAGCAGTTTTATCGCAGGTCTGTGCCGCAGCAAGAAATTTAAGATTCGGCCGGCGAGCATCCGTTAAAAGCGCTTTTTCGTAAAGGCTTTCATCTTTGATAACATCAACAATATCATACACAATGCTATCTTCAAGACCAAGTATAACATCAAGATTTCTAAGACCGATGTCGGTATCAACAAGGATAACCTTTTTGCCCAACGCAGCCAAAGCAATGCCCACATTGGCAGTTGTGGTACTTTTACCCACTCCGCCTTTTCCGGATGTTACAACTATTATCTCTGCCACCAGAGCATCCCTCCTGTCAAACGCTGCTCCGCTATTATCATACTACATTAACGGAGATTTGTCTATATTTTGCGTTTATTTTTTACTGTTTTGTAACTTTTTTACATAAATAATCAATTGTTTTTGTTAATCACAGAATACTTCTGATGTTATTTTCAAGTACTATATTGTCATTAAAATCTGCATAAGTATATTTAGTTGATTTTAAAATATTGTTGTATACTCAAGGTAAAAGCGTATTTTTATAAGACAAATTATCTTTCTGTGATACTTCACCAATTTTGAAATACGCATCAAACACTTCTTTTGCAACGGGTGCTATAGCATTACCCGAACCTGCGTTTTCAACAACAACGGCAACTGCTATCTGCGGATTGTCGTACGGCGCAAATGCCACAAATATTCCGTTTGCCGCACCGGTGGAAACCTGCGCAGACCCGGTTTTTGCGCAAACCTCTACGGGGTAATTAGCAAATACGCTTCCTGCCGTTCCGCCTTCCATACAAACTTTGCGCATACCTAAAAATATTGCATCCATTGTAGACTGCTTCATATCTATCTGCCCTAAAATTTCAGGAGTAGAAGAAACTGTTTCCTCGCCCGTTTGTCTGTCACGCACGTTTTTAAGCAGATGCATACGGTAACGTGTTCCGCCATTTGCAAGTGTGGCTGTATAACTTGCCATCTGCAAAGGCGAAAAAAGGTTAAAAGACTGACCAATCGCCATCTGCAAAGTATCGCCGGGAAACCATTGCTGGTCAAACACTTTTTGCTTATATTGCGGATTTGCAAGTGTGCCCTTTGTTTCGCCCTCTATTTCAATACCCGTGTACTCGCCGAGTCCCATCTTTTTGCCATATTCAACCATTTTGTCAACACCGAGTCTGCGGCCGGCTTCGTAAAAGAAATAATTGCACGAATCACGCAGAGCATCCGACACATTTACGGGGCCGTGATTTTTACCCGTATCTGTATAAATCCAGCAGTTGAATTTCTGCCCGTAATATTCATACACACCTTCATCAAAAATGATTTCCGACGGCGAGATAACCTTTTCTTCCATAGCGGCGATGGCTGTCATCATTTTAAATGTTGAGCCGGGCTCATACGCACCGCTTATAGCTCTGTTAAACATAGGTTTTAAAGGGTCATTGTAAAGCGCATTATAATCTTTTTCAAATGTTTTCGGGTTAAACGACGGATAATTTGCAAGCGCCAGAACTTCGCCGTTATTTACATCAACAGCAACACACGCTCCTGCAGATGCTCTGTAGCCACTGCTATTTCCGCTGCGTAATGATGCAATAGTATTTGCAAGCGCAGATTCTGCAGCATGCTGAACATCAGAGTCTATTGTAAGCAGGGCGTTATTGCCCGCAATAGGTGCAACTTCGCTTGTAATAGATGCAGTTTTACCTTTAAAAGTCTGCTCTACGCTGCTTCTGCCGTCTTTACCGCGGATATATTTTTCAAGATGTTTTTCCATGCCGTCTTTACCTATGATGTCGTTCATACCATAGTTTTCGTCTTTTAACTGCTCGTATTCTTCCTGATAAATAATGCCGACACGGCCCAGTATATGCGCCGCCAGCCCGTCGTTTACATACTCACGCACGGGACTGGTTATGATATTTACACCGTCAAAATCCATACTGCGTTCTCTTATAATCATAACTACAGCACTATCAACATCTGACGCAAAAGTATACGGATTGCTCACACTAAAAACTCTTGACGTCATTTCATAACGCACACCGGCAATTTTTCTCTTTTGCTCCGGGGTATATTCATGGGATATTTCATAACGCTTGCACAATTCTGCAAAAAATGCATCAGCCGTATGAGGCTCTATCTTTTCGTCGTCACAAAGGGCATCGATTTTCTTTTGCCTTTCGGTCGGCTCGTATTCGCCATAAGTAAAATCCGTGCCATTTTCATTTAACGGCAGGGTATCTATATATTTTTGCCCGTAAGCGTCCATTAAACCGATAAGCGAAAGAATTGTACGGTTTAACTGCTCATCGGTGGCGGCGGTTTTTTGAAACTGAACGGAAAAACCCATTCTATTTGTAACAAGCGGTCTGCCGTAGCGGTCGAGTATTTCTCCCCTTGGGGCAGATATAGTCATAGAACGCACAAGGCGGCTTTCGCTTTTTTGTGCATATTCGCTACCGTTTACCAATTGCAAATCAACAAGCCGTATAAGTATAAGAAATGCAAGAACAGCAGTAAAAATATATATTATTATAATTTTGTTGGACTCTCTGTCCTGCATTAATCTCACACCTTTCCATCAATCAAGAAGAGAATGTGTACTCCTTATTCTTAAAAATTTGTTTACAAGAAAATATACGGGTATTGCCAAAACTGCATTATACACGCATTCAATAAGAATAACACGCACAATCATATAGAAAAAATGTGCTCCGCCAAATATTGCCAGGCTGAATATAAAATATATCATTTCATAGGCAAATGTGCTGATTGCCACAAGCATTGCCGCAGCACGGGGGGTTTCTCTGAAAAACTCCTGACCTACAAACACAACACCTATTGAAAGATACATCATCAAAAGTGCATTGAAGCCTATTATTCTGCCTCCCGAAACATCGAGCAGAAGTCCAGCCACCACAGCAAAAACTGCAGACGGAATACAATCGTTCATTAAAGAAAAGCAAACCACCAGTATCAGCATAAGCGATGGTGCTATACCGAAAATAGTAAGTTCGCCTATAAGGGTGGTTTGCAAAATCAGAGCAACAAAAAGCAATACGTATGAAAGCATATAATGTCTTTTTCTTTTGTTCATCTGTTTGGCACACCTCCCGTTTTTATTATTTTAAATCAGTTATTATAAACACCTCTGTAATACTGTCAAAATCCACCGCAGGGTCAACTGTTGCCTGCTGGGAAAGCCCCGTTCCGTCGTCGGTAATTTCTAATACTTTACCTATATAAATGCCTTTTGGATATATTCCGCCCATACCAGATGTTTCAAGGTCATCACCTGCAGTTATGATTGACTCTTTATCAACATAAACCATTCTGCATCTGCCCTGTTCCTGCAATTTTAAATCGCCCTCAACTATGGCAGAATCGCCCGTACGTTTAACAGACGCCGCAACAGACGATGTGGAATCTATAATAGATACGACTCTCGAATATGTAGAGCCTGCTTCGGAAACATATCCGACCAATCCGTTGTCGGTAATTACGGGATCATAAAGTTCTACTCCGTCAGACGAGCCTTTGTCCACAGTAAACGAATTAAACCAGTTTCCGCTGTCTTTTGCAATAACTTCGGCAGTTTCGGTAACATATTCCACAGTACGCTCACGCATATCAAGCATAGAGCGCAGGCGTGTATTTTCTTTTTTTAATTCCTCGGTTTCTCTGATTTCTTTTTCTAAAAGCGCAACTTTATGTTTAAGTTCATCGTTCTCGGTCCGGTACTCATCCATATTGAAAATGAAAGAGAAAAAGTTTTGTGTTGAATTTATTGCCTTGCTTATAACTTTTTGCACGGGCGATATTATTACACCAACCGCATTACTTACAAAATTCGGCTTGAGCGAAGGTATGGTGGAAAGCGCCATAATTATTATAAGCAGGGCTGTCACACATATTAATATAACCTTACCTCTGTTACGTTCAAAGAAAGACACTTTACCACCTCCTTTTTAAAGTTGTTTTTAAGTTACATTCCTTTTGATTTAATAAGCACTTTTTTAAGCATATCAATCTCTTCAAGCACTTTACCGGTACCCAGAACTACGCAGTCAAGCGGGGTTTCAGCAATATTTACCGGCATACCGGTTTCAAGTTCGATAAGTCTGTCGAGACCACGCAAAAGCGCACCACCGCCGGTTAAAGTAATTCCGCGTTCCATAATATCTGCAGAAAGTTCGGGCGGAGTTTTTTCAAGAGTTGTTTTGATTGCATCAACAATAGAGGTAAGCGGCTCATCAAGTGCACGGCGGATTTCCTGAGATGTAATAAAGATGTTTTTAGGAAGTCCTGTAATAAGGTCACGGCCACGCACTTCCATACTCATTTCCTCTGCCATTTCAAATGCAGAGCCAATTTCAAGTTTGATTTTCTCGGCAGTTCTTTCACCTGTCATAAGGTTGCACTCTTTTTTGATATAGTTAATTATAGCATCATCAAACTCATCACCTGCAACACGCAATGACTGGCTTGTAACAATACCGCCCAAAGAAATAACCGCAACTTCGCTTGTACCGCCGCCGATATCTACAACCATACAACCGGTGGGCTCTTCTACGGGGAGATTTGCACCGATAGCCGCAGCCATAGGCTCTTCAATAAGATAAACCTCTTTAGCACCTGAAGCAAGAGTCGCCTCTTCAACTGCTCTTTTTTCAACCTCGGTAACGCCTGACGGAACGCAAACGATTACTCTGGGTTTTAAAAATCCCATACCCGTCTGTGATTTTTTAATAAAGTATTTAAGCATCGCCTGAGTAACCTCAAAATCAGCGATAACGCCGTCTTTAAGCGGACGGATTGCCACAATATTGCCGGGAGTTCTGCCAAGCATTGCTTTAGCGTCGTTACCTACTGCCAACACCTGCCCTGTTTCCTGATTAATAGCAACAACAGAAGGCTCGTTTGCTATAATGCCCTTGCCTTTCATATGCACCAGAGTGTTTGCTGTACCTAAGTCTATACCGATATCTTTTTTCATCTTTCTTCTCTCCTTGTTTGTTTATAATGAGATATTAAATTCTTTTATCATAAGTTTATTAAGCGCACAGAGGGGAAGTCCCACAACATTAAAAAAATCGCCTTTAATGCCATCGGCAAAAAGTCCTGCTCTGCCCTGAATTCCGTAAGCACCCGCCTTGTCAAAAGGAGCACCGCTTGCAATATATTCGTCTATTTCGTTTTCGCTTAAATCTTTAAAATGTACTTCTGTCACCTCGTATCCCGATGCAGTATGCATATTTGCCGCATCTGTAACAGAAAATCCTGTGTATACAAAATGAGTATCACCGCTTAAAGAGGTGAGTATACGTTTGGCATCTTCAGCGTCTTTTGGTTTGCCGATAATTTCGCCGTCATATACAACAACTGTATCTGCAGCGATCACATAACAGTTTTTGCTGTATCCGTCAGCCACAGATGTGCCTTTTAAAACAGCAAGTTCCTGCACATAAAGTTGCGGCGGCAAATCTTTTGGGATTTTATCTTCATCTGCACCACTTACACAGACCTCAAACTCTGTATCTGTATTGCGCAGAAGTTCGCAACGTCTGGGTGACTTCGACGCAAGTATTAATCTCGGTTTACTCATTTAAAATCATTCCTTATCCTGTTTATACATTCTGTTGAAATCCAACCGCATATTGTTCCTGATACAAGCGCAATCAACAACAAGCATGCAAGATACCACGCCAGCGCACCGCTTTGCAAAACGCACCACGCAACTGCCACCTGCGAAGTATTGTGGCAGGCAGCGCCTAAAACACTTATGCCAATAGGCGAAATACGCTTGTCCAAGGTTTTTTTGGCACATATCATAGCAACCGCCGAAACCAAAGCGCCTGCAAAGCTGTACATAAAAGCATTTATGCCGCCATAAAGCATACACGATACAATAACTCTTAAAATACTTACTGCAAATGCATATGGAGTGCCAAAGATATAAAGCACTATAACGGTTATACTGTTTGCAATACCGAGTTTGCCACCGGGTATAGCCGCAAGTATGGGAAGCATACTCTCAAACACGCCGAGAACAGCCGCAAGAGCCGCCAACGTAGCAACCGTAAGCATCTTTTTAAGCCTGCTCATAAACTTCTCCCATAAGCGACCATGTTTTAGGGTCAGTAATTTTTACATCTATTATTTTCCCGATAAGTTCGTCACTACCTTTAAAGTGCACCAGTTTACCACCGTCTGTACGTCCGGTTAATGTTTCGGGGTCGGTTTTGCTTCTGCCCTCTACCAAAACGGGACAAATTTTATTAAGATACGTATCGTTTATCTCTGCACAGATGCGGTTCTGTACATCTAACAATCTGTTAAAATTGGATTTCTTTTCTTCAGGCGATATAACATCTTCCATAGTAGCCGCAGGAGTGCCGGCACGTTTGGAATATATAAACGAAAATACGGTATCGTAGCGAACACGTTCTAAAAGGTCTATAGTATCTTCAAATTCCTCGGTAGTTTCCCCCGGAAACCCCACAATTATGTCTGTTGATATTGTAATATCGGGCATATATGAACGTGCCATATTGATAAGACCGAAATATTTTTCTCTGGTATAGCCTCTGTTCATAGACTTTAACACACGGTTATTGCCACATTGAACGGGCAGGTGGAGTTGTTTGCAGATGTTTGCGTGTCTGCTCATAACACGCAGAAGTTCTTCGCTGATATCTTTAGGGTGCGATGTCATAAAGCGTATACGCTCTACTCCCTCAACACTGGCAACCTCTTCTAAAAGTTCAGCAAAAGTAATGTCTTTCCCTTTACCGTAAGAGTTTACGTTCTGCCCTAAAAGCATAATTTCTTTATATCCGTTTTTAACGGCATCTTTAACTTCAGCAAGGATATCCTCTTTATCTCTGCTGCGCTCTCTGCCACGTACATAAGGAACTATGCAATATGTGCAGAAATTATTGCAGCCGTACATAATACTTACAGACGCACAAACGCCCTCTCCACGGATAATGGGAAGTCCCTCGTGTATTTCGCCGTCAATATTTTCAACGTCTGATATAAAATCATGCTCCTGCTCGGCAGCGTGCACCAGTTCTTTAAACTTATGCAAAGCATGAGTGCCAAACACAATATCTACATGCTTATACACTCTTTTAATTCTGTCGGCAACGGAAGTCTCCTGCATCATACAACCGCAAACGGCTATGATAAGGTCAGGTTTTTTATTTTTAAGTGCTTTTAGCGCACCAAGGTTGCCATACACTTTAAGTTCTGCATTTTCACGAACAGCACAGGTGTTATAAACAATTAAATCGGCATCTTCTTTATCGCTACAAAGTGCATAGCCTATTTCTTTTGCCATACCCGCAATTTTTTCGGAATCACTTACATTTTGCTGGCAACCGTAAGTTTCTATATATATTTTCTTACTCAATTTAATCTCCTCATCCTATTTCAAGGTATACACTACTATAATACCACAATTATTTTGCGTTGTAAACACAAAATAAACCGATTTTTTCCGCTTTTTCCCTTGCGTAGAAGATACGGTTAATGGTATAATGTAGTTAATATTTTAACCGAAAGGTGGAAACACAAATGAAAATGAAAATAATATTTAAAATTTTTGCCGTTGCTGCTGTACTTACACTTGCTTTCGGTGCGATTAACGCTTTTGCGGCAGACGAAATTGAAGTTTATGTAAATGAAAAACTGATTGAGTTTGACGTAGCACCGCAGATAATCGATTCAAGAACAATGATTCCTTTCAGATATGTGGCAAATACTTTCGGTGCTGATGTAAACTACGTTGAAGAAAACGGAGAAAAGATTGTTACTGCAAAACTGCCCGATAAAAACCTTAAACTTATAGTTGGTAACCCTGTTGCCACACTTACCGAAAACGGGGTAGAAAAACTTATAGGCTTTGACGTTGCGCCCTTAATAGTGCCCGAGGGAAGAACACTTGTTCCCGTTCGACTTATCGCAGAGGCATTCGGCTGCAGCGTTGGCTGGAACGGCAACGATAAACAGGTTATCATCATAGACCCCGCTACAATTGCAGAAACAGTTAAAACAACTTCACCAAAACTTTACAACGATGTATTAAATATTGACCTTGACGCATTTTCGGGAACATACAACGCATCGCTTAATGTTTCCATAAACGGCGAAGAAGTTGCCGTTCCTATTACGCTTAAATCAACAGACGATGCAACCGCATTAAACTTTAAATATAATGTATATAACTTTGATTTTATCGCAACAGACGATGCGTTATATTCAAAAGAGAAAACCGTCACCGGTGACAAATGGGAAAAATCATCTCTTGATGCTTCTCTTGCAGGATACGGAATTGACGAGGTTACCAATGTAATTGACGCCGATATGATTATATCTGCTATATGCGAGGCATTTGTAAAAAACAACACTCCCACTGCAGATACATACAAAAATATTACAGATTTCTTCGGTATTATGGCAACAAGCGCAAATACTGACGGTCTTACAATAGAAAACGATTCAATCGATTACAACACCATCTTCCCGCTTGAAACTACAATCGTGGGCATAAGAATTGCTAAAGAATACAAAAACGATACATTTAACACATTTAAATTCACCATTGCGGCAGCAGATTTGGAAGATACCAATATTAACTCTAATATCACATTGCAGATAGAACGTGACAACACAGTTAAAACAACAAAAATAGATGTTCCTGCTGACAAAGACATTATTACAGAATAACAATGATTGAAGGAGGTGCGCAGTTATGAACTTTGCATTTGATTTTCTTGAAAACGAGGTATGGTGGGGAGGCTCGTCAAACTACGGCACACAGATGCCTATAGGTAAAGACATCAATTATTGTCAGGATTTTCGGATTGACGCATCTAACCAGACAATGCCGTTTTTTGCTTCAAACAAAGGCAGATATATCTGGAGCGAATACGCATTCAAAGCCGAGGTTAAAGACGGCAAATTCTGTTTTGATGGCGAGGACGACATCGCAATATACGATGGTGGCTCAACCTTAAAAGAGGCATATCAGGCGGCGTCTAAAGCACATTTTCCGTTTACGGGCAAACAGTTGCCAGAGGTGTTTTTTAAAACTGCACAATACAACACATGGATTGAAATGCTGTATAATCCTTGTCAGGAAAAAGTTTTAAAATATGCCGAAGATATTATTGCTAACGGATTTGAGCCAGGCATTTTAATAATTGACGAAGGCTGGCACGGCAGATACGGCAACTGGGAATTTGACCACGATAAATTCCCTGACCCTAAAGGTATGATTGATAAACTTCACAAAATGGGATTTTCGGTTATGCTGTGGGTTGTACCGTATGTATGCGCTGACGGCGAGTTCTTTATAAGAAAAATCTTAAACGGCGAAGATGTGTTTATGCGCACAGAAAATGGCGACGTGGCAATTATAAAATGGTGGAACGGCTACAGCGCAATACTTAACCTTGCTCACGAGGGCGACAAAGAATTTTTAGACAAACAACTTCAGCACCTCGTAAACGACTACGGTGTAGACGGTTTTAAATTTGACGGCGGTGACATCGCATCTTACGAGCCGGGTAATGTTATAAACGGTAAATTTGCGTGCGATATGAGTGCTGCAGAACTTAACATTGCATGGAACGAATTTGGCGAAAGATACGCTTTCCATGAATATAAAGACACCTTCAAAGGCGGCGGAAAATCCGTAATACAAAGATTGCGTGACAAATTCCCCACATGGGATGGCGAGGGTATTAACACACTCATTCCTGATACAATTCTGCAGGGACTTATAGGCCATCCATTCGTTTGCCCCGATATGATTTACGGAGGTGACTGGGGTGCATTTATGAACGGCAACAAAATCGATGAAGAACTGTTTATACGTTCTGCCCAGTGCTCTGCGCTTCTGCCTATGATGCAGTTCTCACTTTCACCTTGGAGAGTGCTTTCAAAAGAAGCGCTTGAAATAGTTACAGAGGCAGCACAACTGCACAAAAAACTGTCACCCGAAATTATTAAACTTGTTAAAGCAAGCACAGTAAGCGGTGACCCGATTGTACGCAACTTGGAGTACAACTATCCCAACTGCGGATACGAAAATATATCCGATCAGTTCCTTTTAGGCGAAGACATCTTAGTAGCACCCGTAGTTGAAAAAGGGGTTACAGAGCGCACAGTAGTGTTCCCCGATGGTAAATGGTCAAGCGAAGACGGTACAGTTTACGAAAAAGGTACACACACAGTTCCGGCACCAATTAATATTTTACCATATTTCAGAAAAGTTAAATAAAATTACAAAAAAGGCTTGGTTAAAAAACCAAGCCTTTTACTATGCTTAAAATTATTCTTCTTTAGGAAGAGCATCTTTTCTGGAAAGATTCATTCTGCCCATCTTGTCAATCTCAATAAGTTTAACGATTATCTCGTCGCCTACACTTACTACATCTTCAACTTTTTCAACACGTTTGTTGTCAAGTTTAGAGATGTGAACAAGACCCTCTTTACCGGGCAGGAATTCAACGAATGCACCAAAGTCCATTATTCTCATAACTTTACCGAAGTAAGTTTTGCCAACTTCAGGCTCTGCTACGATACCCTCAATGATTTTAACTGCTTTATCTGCAGCAGCGCTATCGGGAGAGAGAATGAACACACTACCATCGTCTTCAATATCAATCTGTACACCGGTGTCTGCAATAATCTTCTGAATAACTTTACCGCCTGTACCGATAACTTCACGGATTTTATCGGGGTGAATGCTCATTGTAACAATCTTAGGCGCATAAGGTGAAAGTTCGCTTCTGGGAGCATCGATTGCTTTTAAAAGCACCTCGTCAATTATATGATAACGTGCATCTCTTGTCTGCTGGAGTGCCTGCTTGATAATCTCGTAGGTAAGACCGTCAATTTTGATATCCATCTGTATAGCGGTGATACCCTCTTTAGTACCTGCCACTTTAAAGTCCATATCGCCGTAGAAGTCTTCCAAGCCCTGAATATCTACCA
This sequence comes from Clostridia bacterium, assembly GCA_017436905.1. GTDB lineage: Bacteria > Bacillota > Clostridia > UMGS1810 > UMGS1810 > SIG455. Next base: position 87,534 of record JAFSCF010000019.1, read on the forward strand.
TTGTAAGGAAGTCGTCGCCATCTGTAACAAGACCGCATGAAATACCTGCAACGGGTGCTTTAATCGGAACACCAGCGTCCATAAGAGCAAGTGTTGAACCACACACACTACCCTGAGATGTTGAGCCGTTTGAAGAAAGCACTTCAGATACCAAGCGGATAGCGTATGGAAAATCGTCTTTGCTGGGAATAACGGGCTCTAAAGCACGTTCTGCCAATGCACCGTGACCGATTTCACGTCTGCCGGGACCTCTGGAGGGTTTTGTTTCGCCAACACTGTATGACGGGAAGTTGTAGTGGTGCATATAACGTTTTGAACTGCACTCGTCAATACCGTCGAGCAACTGCTCGTCACGCAGAGCGCCTAAAGTTGCAACTGTAAGAACCTGTGTCTGACCTCTTGAGAACAGACCGGAACCATGTGTTCTGGGTAAAATTCCTACTCTTGAAGAGAGAGGACGGATTTCCAAAATACCTCTGCCGTCAACACGTCTGTGGTCTTTTATAAGCCATTTTCTAACGATTTCTTTCTGCAGTTTATAAAGGATTTCGCCGATTTCTTCTTCAAGTTCGGGGATTTCTTCTGCAAAGTGTGCTACAACATCGTCTGTAACAACTGCCATATTGGCATCTCTTACAGTTTTATCGTCTGTGTCGATAGCCTCGCAAACTTTATCATATGCGTATGCTTTAACTGCATCGTAGTGGTCGTGGTTGATATCTGCAGAGATATACTCGTGCTTGGGTTTACCAACCTCGTCAACAATGCTCTGCAAAAATTCGCAGATTTTCTTAATCTCGCTATGAGCATATACGATAGCATCGTACATAACATCTTCTTTAACTTCGCAAGCACCGGCTTCAATCATAACAACCTTTTCTTTAGTACCTGCAACAGTTAACTGCATAAGGCTTTTTTCTCTCTGCTCAAGATTCGGGTTGATAACAAATTCACCATCAACAAGACCTACAGATACACCGCCGATAGGTCCTGCAAAAGGAATATCAGAAATCGATAACGCTGCTGATGCGCCGATCATAGCGGCAATCTCGGGTGAGTTGTCTATATCAACGCTCATTACAGTTGTAACAACGCTTACGTCGTTTCTGTAATCTTTAGGGAACAAAGGACGGATAGGACGGTCAATAACACGTGATGTTAAAATCGCCTTATCAGAGGGTTTGCCCTCACGACGCAAAAAACCACCAGGAATTTTACCTACAGAGTAAAGTTTTTCTTCATAATCAACACTCAAAGGGAAGAAATCTACACCATCACGAGGTTTTTTAGAAGCAGTTGCGTTTGCCATAACAACTGTGTCGCCATAGCGAACAAGTACAGAACCGTTTGAAAGCTGAGCAAGTTCGCCTGTTTCAATAGTAAGTTCACGGCCTGCTAAAGTAGTAGTAAATTTTTTATGCATTTTTATCCTCCTGTTTTTTAGCAAATACGTGAGTTTAGCACTTAGATAGTATCTCCGTTTACCGAAGATATTATCTAACTGCTAATACTCTTCGCATTGCTTTAATATTTTAAAACGGGCAAAAATGGAAACCCCACCTTTGCCCGAAATAATAACAAACTATTTTCTGATGTTGAGTCTTTTGATGATAGAACGGTATCTCTCAATATCAACCTTAGTAAGGTAGTTGAGCAAACCTCTTCTCTGACCAACCATCATTAAAAGACCTCTTCTTGAGTGATGGTCTTTGTTGTTGTTTTTAAGATGCTCTGTTAAGTGGTTGATACGGTATGTGAGAAGTGCAATCTGTACTTCGGGAGAACCTGTATCACCCTCGTGAATAGCATACTCTTTAATGATAGCCTGTTTTGTTTCTTTCAACATAGTTTTTTACCTCCATATTATTTTTAATCGCCTGCTACAAAGCAAAAGGTTGGAGATTCCTAAAACCTTGCGGCAGGTTTACCAAGCAATTATAACACATAAAATGGTAATTGTAAATAGTTTTTTTGAATTTTTTCAATTATTTTCTTCGCAGAACTCAGCATACTCCTCTATAGCGGCAAGCAGGTCGGGTAAATTCGTCATAGTATTTACTTTTTGGCGCATTGCCGCAGACTCGCGCATACCCTTTATATACCAAGCCACGTGCTTGCGTGCCTCCAATACCGCTATATGCTCGCCTTTATCCTCTGCCATTTCAAAGATATGCTGCCCGATAACACGCACTTTCTCAGCCGTATCGGGATAATAAGTTACTTTGCCGTGTTTCATATATTCAAGTATCTGCTTGAATATAAACGGATTTCCCTGCGCACCTCTGCCAACCATTATGGCATCACATCTGGTATGCTCTATAAGGTGTGCGGCATCTTGCGCACAAAACACATCGCCATTGCCGATAACGGGTATGGAAACGGATTCTTTAACAGCCTTTATAATACCCCAATCGGCTTTACCGCTATAATACATACTGCGTGTGCGTGGGTGGACTGCCACTGCAGATGCACCGTTTGCCTCAATAATTTTAGCAACCTCTACAGCATTAACAGCATCAAATCCGCTGCGTATTTTACACGTTACTGGAACCTCTACAGTTTTCACTACAGCAGACACTATTTTTCCTATAAGTTCAGGATTTTTCATAAGTGCGCTGCCATCGCCGTTATTTACAATTTTAGGCGCAGGGCACCCCATATTTATATCTAAAATCTGCGCACCGGTTTCGAGCGCCATATACGCAGTTTTTGCCATAATATCAGGGTCACTGCCGAAAATCTGCACCGCAAGCGGTTTTTCGTCATCAGTTGAATTTAAAAGTTGTTTTGTTTTTTTGTCGTTATAGTAAAGCGCCTTGGAACTTACCATTTCGCTGTAAACAAGTCCTGCGCCATAGCGCACACACATTCTGCGAAAAGCCAGATCCGTAACGCCTGCCATAGGCGCCAAAAAAACATTATTTTTTAAAGTGACGTTTCCAATCTGCATATATTACTCCGATTTATCCTGCTTTGAGGATTGAATAAGTCCGTTAATCTCTTCCATAAAAGTAGACACGTCTTTAAACTCACGGTAAACCGATGCAAAACGCACATACGCAATGGGGTTAAGTTTTTTAAGTCTGTCCATAACAAGGTCACCAATATAAGATGCAGAAATTTCGCTGTCCATAGAATTGAAAAGTTCTGCCTCAATATCCTGAACAACGGCTTCTATCTGCGCAACTGTTACAGGCGTTTTTTCGCAAGCACGCAAAATTCCGCTTAATATCTTCTGCCTGTTATACACCTGACGTTTGCCGTCTTTTTTAATAACAACCAGCGGAACTGACTCAATCTGTTCATAAGTTGTAAATCTTCTGGTACAGCTAAGACATTCACGGCGACGGCGGATTGAATTACCTTCGTCTACGGGACGCGAATCTATAACTTTACTTTCAGTATTTTCACAATAAGGGCATTTCATACTTTAAAATCTCCTTTTATGGCAAATCCGCACATACATTTTGATGTGCGGATTGAAAAAATCTTTTTAAAGAATTAGTTTTCCTGACCTTTTAAGAAAGGAGGAATGTTTATATCGCCTTCACCGAATTTGGTAAGAGCATCACCACCGAAGGTAATTTCGTCAACTTCGTCTTTAGCAGACTTTTTTCCGCCTTCAAAACCTGTTGCTACAACTGTAACAACAACTTCGTCACGGAGGTTATCGTCAATAGATGTACCAAAGATGATATTTGCATCTTTATCAACCAACTGATAGATAAGGTCCATAGCAGCGTTAACCTCAAAGAGAGTGATATCGTTGCTGCCAGCAATATTAACCATAGCCTGAGTAGCACCGTCGATAGTTGTTTCAAGCAGCGGGCTGTTGATAGCAAGTTTTGCAGCAGTTTCTGCTCTGTTCTCGCCGGAAGCACGGCCGATACCCATATGTACTATACCGGTGTTGCCCATAACAGATTTAATATCTGCAAAGTCAAGGTTGATAAAACCAGGGTGAGTGATAAGGTCTGAAATACCTTTTACGCTCTGGCCCAGAACATCGTCAGCCATTTTGAATGCACCCTGCATAGATGTTTTATTATCAGACACTTCCAAAAGTTTTTCGTTAGGGATAATAACGAGTGCGTCTACGCAGTCTTTAAGTGCTTCAATACCACGTTCAGCCTGTTCCATTCTGCGTTTGCCTTCAAAGCGGAAAGGTTTGGTTACAACGCCGACTGTCAAGATACCCATCTCTTTAGCGATAGATGCAACTACAGGTGCAGCGCCTGTACCTGTACCGCCACCCATACCGGAGGTGATAAATACCATGTTAGTGTCTTTGAGGGCTTCTTTAATTTCTTCGTTACTTTCTTCAGCGGCTTTCTGGCCAATTTCAGGATTTGCACCTGCGCCGAGACCTTTGGTAAGTTTTTCACCGATCTGGATTTTGATGCTGGCTTTGGAACCTGCATTACCGTATAGCACCTGCTTGTCCGTATTTATAGCAATAAACTCTACGCCATCAAGTTTTTCTTCTATCATACGGTTAACAGCGTTATTACCGCCGCCGCCAACGCCGACAACTTTCATTATGCAAACATTTTCTTTTGAGTTCTCAAATTCTAACACGTTTCTTCCTCCTCAAACGTATAATTTTTAAGTTTATTGAATATTATATCATACTTTTTTTACAATTTCCATATGTTTTTTAATATTTTTATAATTTTTCATCAATTTTTCAATTTTCTTCGCTTTTTATAGATATTTTGACGGAATCGGGATTGTTTTCTTCCTCCGTTTGCGCCTTTTTGTGCTTTTTGTCCATAGTTTTGTTAAGAAAAAAACGTCTTATGGAGGCAAAGTTCTGGAACATTCTTGTACCAAACACCAAAACTGCCGCAAGATACAGGTCTGCACCGAGCCTGTCGCCAACAAACATCAAAAACGCCGCAATTGCAGAGTTACCAATAAGCCCCGTTACAAATATGGTGTAATCAAACTTTTTTTCAAGGTATGACCTGCACGCACCGAATATAGAGTCGAGCGCCGCAAGAATTATAATCGCTACATACGAAGTAAGAAATACCGGTATGTACCAATCCACCGCAAACGCAAGCAATGCACCTACGGCAACCGCTATAAAAATCAACATTTCTTACTCCTCCACCTTAGCACTTTTAACTTCTTCGGCATGTTTAAATGTTACCGTTCCATTATATTTAGGAATTTGAATTTTGCTTGACTTTGTAATAGTTACATCTATCTTAAAAGCACGCATTACGTCTACCACGCCGTCACGTATATTAAGCCCTGCCTCAAGCGTATCGGGGTCGCCGATTGCCTTAATGGTAAACGGCGATGCATAGTAGCGGTTATTTATTGTAACGGTAGGTCCTACACACCGGATTGCACTTTTACCGCTTATGCGCTCTCCGTTTATGCTTATGGCTTCTGCGCCTGATGCTATAAGTTCATTTACAATATCACGCAGATCACGGTCGTGTATTATGTAGTTTGACGCTCCGCCCATAGTTGCCTCTGTACTGTCTTTTAAAACAACCGTAACGCCTTTGCCCTCAACATCTGTAAGCCCCGCCAGAAGCATAGCATTTTTAAGTTCCTCTGCCATGGCTTTAGAACCGCTGTCGTTTTTCTGCGCATTTTCACGGTATGTTTCAAGTGTACTGTTAGCCTGCAGAAGTTGTCTGTTCAAATCAATATTTTTTTCCTGTTCTTTAACAAGTTCTCTCTGCAAATCTTCAACTCTTTGAAGTTGAGTGCTATCAAGCCCTGAATTTTTAAGAACACTCTTAAATTGCAGTACTATAACAAAACTGGTAATAAACAGCACAATAGCAATGGCTGTCTGTGCTTTTCTGTTCTTCATAATTTTCTCCATTCCAAACCGGTTTTAAGTCAACTACCTCTGTAGGTGACTTTTTCGGGATTTGTCATATCAATCACCGCACCACGTTTATCGCCGGGTTCTTCAAGTATTTTCTTTAAAAACGAAATTTTATATATAATATCGTCCATAGTTCCTATATTTACTGTAGACTCCGCTGCTGTGAAAAATTTTATATCTTCAAGGTCCGCTACGTCAATATTTTTTATCAATGCCTGCATTTCGTTTATATTTATCTGTTTAAGTATCTGGAATATAGCCTCCTGCTTGGCAGAGTCGTCTATTTTTATCTGGTTGCCCATACCGAACTCGGTTACGTTTGTACCCAGTATAATAGGTAGTTCCAATTGAGCGTCTTTTGGCTTTATTTCCAGTATTTTTCCTGTTTCGTCTATACCGACATAGTTGCCGATAAAGAATATATATGCTATCTCTTTGCTTTCGGTTACGTGTATTTCTATCTTGGCAGGGAATTTGCGCATAACATTTACTTTGTCCACAAACGCCATTGTAGAAAGTTGCTTTTCGCTTTTAGCCGTATTTACTTTAAAAACGTTTGTTCCAACTGTAATGCCGGATGCCTTGATTACAGCCTCTGCATCGAGTCTGTCGTTGCCGACAACGGTTATTTCGCTGATATTAAAAATCGGCGACAGTAAAAGCAACACAAACACAGCAACGCACACGCAGGCTATAACAACAGCCTTGGAACTTGTCCGTTGCTTCTTAATCTTATCAGGGAATATCGGGGAGGATTCCCCTCCCCCTTTTTTATATTCAAGTTCAGTCACTTTCGTCAACCCTCTCTATATCGGCACCGAGTAAGGACAAAGCCTGCTCGAAATTTTCGTATCCTCTGTCTATATAGCAAACATTCGAAATTTTGGTTTCGCCATGTGCGCATAGTGCCGCTACAGCAAGCGATGCACCGCTTCGAAGGTCTGCAGCCGCTACATCACATCCCGATAAATTTCGCACACCGCGCACAACGGCTATTTTATCGGCAATGCTGATATCTGCACCCATTCTGGCGAGTTCTCCCGCATGGTTAAATCTGCCGCCAAAGATGTTTTCTTTAATAATAGATGTTCCCCGTGCAGTTGCCATAACCGTCATAACAAGCGACTGTGCATCTGTAGGAAACCCCGGATAAGGCAAGGTGTTAATCATTTTAACAGGTCTTATGTATTTCGGGGCAGTTATTATAACAGAATCGTCACAAACAGTTACACTGGCACCGCACTCACGCATAACAGCAATAAATGCAGATATGTGATTCGGCACAATGTTTTTAATCTCTGCCCTACCACCCGCAACAACAACAGCAGCCATATACGTAGCAGCAACTATTCTGTCGGCAATAACTGTATGCTCGCAATCGTGCAGTTTTTCTGTTCCTTCAATTTCAATTACATCGGTACCTGCTCCACGGATGTGTGCACCCATACTGTTTAAAAAAACCTGAAGATCAACTATCTCAGGCTCACGGGCAGCGTTAATGATAGTTGTAGTACCGTGCGTTCGACATACAGCGAGCATTATATTTTCGGTTGCTCCCACAGACGGAAATTCCAAAAATATCTGGCACGGTGATATACTGTCTGCCGTAAAATTGAGGTTGCCGTGTTCTTCTTCTGTTATTATACCAAGTTTTTTAAATGCCTTCAAGTGTAAATCTATGGGACGATGTCCAAGATTACACCCGCCCGGATATGATATCTGCGCTTTTCCCGCGCGGGCAAGCAAAGCACCTGCAAAAATAACAGATGAACGCATACAACGCATAAGTTCATCAGGCACAGATGTACAAGTGATTTCAGAGGAGTCTACTACCACCGTTCCATTTGAAAAACTCACATCACACCCAAGATGTTTTAAAATATCTAAAGATATCCTTACGTCTGTAAGGTCAGGGCAATTATGTATAATGCTTTTTCCGCCGTTTAAAACGCTCGCCGCTAAAATGGGCAAAACGGAATTTTTTGCACCCTGCACTGCAATACTGCCGCTAAGCGGGCGGCCGCCGCGTATTTTTATAACGCTCATACAAGCACGCACCTCCGAAACAATCATATGTTTCATTATATGCCTTTAGGTGCTGCGGGGTGAAAGCGTTAGTTTTTATTTAAACAGATAGTATATTTGATTAATAGTATATTTTTCACACAAATATACTCAGGTGAAAAATATTCTATTAATTTATATAAACAATTTTTTCAACTATTTTGTTATCTTTACTATTTTTTTATAAATCATATCGGCAGCGTTTAATTTGCCCATTGAACGAGCCTTTGCACGCATATCATCCGATGCTTTTTCATTTAAGATAATACTGTCTGCAGCCGCCTTTAAACTCTGCGCATTAAAGTCTTTTTCCAATATGGTAATCGCAGCACCATTATCAGACAGCGCACGCGCGTTGTATTCCTGATGATTTCGTGTTACATTTGGCGAAGGCACCAGTACAGACGGAACACCGAGAGCACAGATTTCCGACACTGTTATTGCACCTGAACGGCACACCACCAAATCTGCCGCAGAAAGCACTTTATCCATATTATGAATATACTGCTTTACTTCTACATTGGGGAACTTTTCTGCAGTTATACGTGAACTTACATCGTCATACCCGTATTTGCCGGTAGCAATGCATATACGCACATTTTTTTCGTTGCCGTAGTTTTCTATATAATCGCACGCAACATCGTTTATGGTTTTTGCACCTAAACTGCCGCCAAAAATTACTATGTACTTTTCATCATTTAATCCAAGTTCAGCCCTTGCAGATGCTCTGTCGGCAGAGAGGATTTCTGCACGCAGAGGATTGCCGGTAAGCAAAATCTCATTAGCGTCTTTAAGATACCGTGTGCTTTCGGCAAAACTGATAGCGGTAACTGTGGATTTTTTTGCAAGCATTTTTATTGCGTTGCCGGGAAAAACATTCTGTTCGTGAATAACTGTAGGAATATTAAGGCTGTTCGCCGCCGCTACAACAGGCGCACACACATAACCGCCCGTACCTACAACCACATCAGCATCAAAGGAACGTATCAGTTTTTTTGATTTGCCGATAGCAGAAATATACTTTATTCCCGCAATGATGTTTTTAAGCGTAAGGTGGCCTTTCATACCATCGACATCGATATATCGTATATTATAATTCTTCTTTGGCACCAAAGTACTTTCAAGCCCACGCTGGGTTCCCACAAAAAGGATTTGGGCATCTTTATCGTTTTGCACTATGGCATCAGCAATGGCAAGTGCAGGATTAATATGCCCTGCCGTACCGCCACCCGCAAGAATTACTCTCATACTTAAATCCTGCCTCTCAAAATTATTTCTTTATATGTCTTGTAACATTTAAAATTATTCCCATTCCGCACAGTATAATGAATAGGCTTGTGCCACCATAACTGAAAAACGGCAGGGGAATACCCGTTGCAGGCATTGACGATGTAACAACGGCGATATTTAACACCACCTGTATACCAATAAGCGCCGTGATACCCGTTACAAGCAATGACGAAAATGCATCAGGCGCGTGCATGGCTATCTGTATACCTTTCCATATAAGCACCACGAAAAGTATAACAACCAAAAGTGCACCGAAAAAGCCCAGTTCTTCGCAGATGATTGAAAATATAAAATCGTTCTGCGGTTCGGGCAGATACAAAAACTTCTGTCTGCTCTGACCAAGACCAAGCCCAAAAAGCCCGCCTGAGCCTATCGCATAAAGCGACTGAACTATCTGGAAACCGTCGCCAAGCATATCGGAGAACGGGTCAAGAAATGTTTTAAATCGTGCAAGTCTGTAAGGGGCAACTATAATCATACCTGCAACACCTGCTCCGGCAACGGGCAGAAGATACATAAAGTGCCTGAATTTAGCACCGGCAGCAAAAAGCATAACTATGCCCACTCCGCCAATAACCATCGCACCACTCATATGCGGTTCTAAAAGAACAAGACCTGCCACAATTCCTATAACTGCAAGGTAGATAACAAATCCGCCCCAGAACTTATCGAGCATATCGCTGTTATCTGCCAGACTTTTAGCAAGGAATATAATTAATGTGAATTTTGCAATCTCGGACGGTTGGAAAGTAAACACGCTGAAGCCCAGCCATCGTGACGCACCATTTACCTCTACTCCCAGTGGTGTCAATACCAAAATCAGCAAAATTGCCGAAACACCAAGTGCGGGCAAAGCGAATTTATAATACACCTTATAAGGAATAACTGAAAAAACATACATTCCCACAAGACCTATCACTGCCCACAAAAACTGGCGTTTGATAAAATAGAATGTGTCGTTCATACGGTAGTGCGCAGACGCACTGCTTGCAGAGAACACCATAATAAGACCGTATGCCAAAAGCATTATTACAACGGCTAAAAATGTATAGTCAATATTTTTTAGTTTTTTTATTTTTGTGCCTTGCGGCAGTTTTGGTATCTGCATATTTGCCTCCTATACGCCTGTCAATGACAACAAGCCGAAAGATGCCGAAATTCCGCTGTTTTAGGCGGGTTCAGATTATATTGCTTCGGCTACACACACGCTATGTATGCGATTGTACAAAGTATTGCACTTAATATAATTGCCGAAATAACTATTTTTCTTTCATTCCACCCACACATTTCAAAATGATGGTGAATGGGTGTCATTTTAAACACTCTTTTTCCTGTAGTTTTAAAAGATGCTACCTGAATAATAACAGAAAGTGTTTCCATAACAAATACAAATCCTGCAATAACGAGCGCCAATGGTGCCTCTAGCATAAGAGCCGCCGCACATATAGCACCACCTAAAAACAGGGAACCCGTATCGCCCATAAAAACTTTGGCAGGATGTGCGTTGAAAAGTAAAAAGCCTAAACATCCGCCCGTAATGGTTGCTGCAAATTTAGCAACCGTAACCTCGTTATAAGCAAGCGCAAGGAAAGTTAAAAATATACTTACCACTGCCGATACAGATGCAGCAAGACCGTCTATACCATCGGTTAAATTAACGCTATTGGGAACACCTATCATTATAAAAATAGCAAACGGTATGTAAAGCCATGTAAGGTCAACAGGGCGGTTTAAAAACGGCAGAATAATGCTGGTGTCAAATACTTTAAAATGCATACCTGCAAGCACAAACACTACCGACACAAAAACCTGAGCCAAAAATTTCTGCAATGCCGTAAGACCAAGGTTGCGTTTTTTAACAACTTTTATGTAATCGTCTGCAAAGCCTATTGCACCGAACGCAAGCGATATTGCCATAAGCATTATGCCTCGTCTGTCACGAAAAAGCAAAAGTCCGCTTACTGCAACAGCCAGTATAAACATAAGTCCGCCCATAGTTGGAGTGCCAGATTTTGACTTGTGCCAACTGGGACCGACCTCACGGATTTCCTGACCAAATTTTAGTCTTCTGAGTGCAGGGATCATAAACGGACCCGTAAGCGCACAAATTGCAAAAGCGCAAACTGCTGCAGCGGTAATGGCAAACATATTATTCATCAGACGTACACTTTCCTTTCAAACAGTTTAGTTAAATTTATTTGCTACTTCTTCAAGTTTCATCACACGTGATGCTTTAAAAAGCACTGTATCACCTTTACGAAGGTTATCTTTTAAATATTTTTCAATACTCTCGTTATCATTATGTATGCTGACATTGCATGCCTTACCTCCCTCTGCGGTAAAGGTTGCATACTTACCTGTAAGAACAAGAATATCTATATTGTTATTGGCAGCATATTCACCGATTTCTCTATGATAATCAGGGGATTTTTCGCCGAGTTCTGCCATATCTCCCAAAACAGCAATCTTTCTTCCGCCCGAAACAGAGTTCAATACATCAATTGCGGCTTTAACAGATGTAGGTGCAGCATTATAGCAGTCTGTTATAACTTTAATACCGTTTTTTTCTGTAATACTCTGGCGTATGCCTATACTTTTATATGACGCCAGACCTTTTTTTATACTTTCGTTGCTTAATCCATAGTTTTTGCCAACGGCAATGGCGCACAGGGCATTTAGCACATTATGCTTACCCATAAGGTTTATTGAAAACTCCTCGCCGAGGGCTGTGAATGAAATGCCATTGTTGCCGGCACATATATTCCCGGCAACAACATCGCAAGCGGCATTTTCAATCCCGTAGTATATTGTCTTAAAGGGTAATGTTCCTTTAATACCAAAAAGCAAATTATCGTCGCCGTTTAAAATAACGGTTCCGTTTTTATCCAGCCCCTCAAAAATCTCGCTTTTTGCTTTTAAGATTCCCTCACGACTGCCAAGATATTCTATATGAGATTCGCCTATATTTGTAATAACCGCTACATCTGGTGCGGCGCATTTTGTAAGGCGTGATATTTCACCAAAATTACTCATACCCATTTCAATAACGCCTATCTCATGCTCATCCCTTATGCCGAACATTGTAAACGGCAAGCCGATTTCGTTATTGAAATTCCCTTGAGTTTTTATAATATTGCGTTCTGTTTCCAAAACGGCAGATATAAGTTCTTTTGTGGTGGTCTTGCCGACACTTCCGGTAAGACCTACTATATTTATATTAAACTGTCTGCGATACGCCGCGGCAATATCTAAAAGTGCTTTTCTTGTATCTGCAACTTTAAGTGCAAATTTACAATTCGTATATTCGCAGTCGCCGTTTGAAATATAGCCTTTTACTCCTGCCGCACACGCTGACGGAATAAATTTATTGCCGTCAAAATTTTCTCCCGATATAGCAATGAACAAATCTACGCCGCCACAATCACGGCTATCGGTAGAAATACTTCCGATAACCTCATCGCCACAGCCGAAAACTATTTCTCCGCCCGTTGCAGATGCAAGGAACGATAATGTAACCTTCTGTATGGGATATGCCATAGAACGAGCCCTCACTTACAATATCATTTTGTCAGTTTATCAAAAATTTCTGCAACTATTTTGCGTTCATCAAAATCTATGATGCCATCATTTAAAATCTGGTATGTTTCGTGACCTTTTCCAAGCAACAGAACAACATCACCTTTTTGCGCAATGCTCATAGCATACTCAATCGCTTTTTTGCGGTTTTCAACAACCTCGTATTGAGCATCGGTCTTTTTAACACCGACCATAATATCTTCAATAATTGCCGCTGGTTCTTCTGTACGTGGATTATCGCTCGTTACAACACAGAAATCTGAAAGTTTGCCTGCAATCTCGCCCATAATAGGGCGTTTAGTGCGGTCACGGTCACCGCCGCAACCAAATAGTGTTATAATTCTTCCTTTGCAAAAACCTTTTACGGCATTTATAATATTTTCAACCCCGTCGGGGGTGTGGGCATAGTCTATCATAACTGTGTAGTCAGAGGGGATGTGTACAACCTCTGCCCTGCCCTTAACACCATGAGCATCACAAAGAGAGTCTGCACAGGTTTGGGTGTCAATGCCAAGTGCATGGCAGATACCTATAGCGCACAAAGCATTGTAAACAGAGAATTCACCCGGTATAGGCAGTGATACTCTGACACCGTCGGTATCAAACTCCACACCTTTTTCGCCATAGGTGATATTCTCGGCTTTGTGTTTACAATCGCTTTTTACTCCGTAATATTCAATATCAGTTAAAGCACCGTGTGTAAGTTTATCCGTGTATGCATCGTCGATGTTTACCACACCGTTTTTGCACATAGAAAACAGTTTTGACTTTGCTTTAACGTAATTGTCCATAGTTATATGAAAATCAAGATGATCCTGAGTAAGGTTTGTAAATGCGCCAACCTCAAAATTGCAGCCGAGTACACGGTTAAGTTCAAGCGAGTGCGATGAAACCTCCATAATAACATAGTCCACGTTATCTCTTACCATAATGGAAAACAGTTCCTGTAGTTCTAAAGACTCGGGCGTTGTGCGGTCACTTTTTAAAATCATATTACCAACCATATTCTGATTAGTACCTATAAGACCGACTTTGTAACCTTTGCTTTCAAGTATAGTTTTAACAAGGTACGTAACGGTGGTTTTGCCGTTAGTACCCGTAACGCCGATAAGTTTGAATTTATCCGACGGATAATCATAGTACTTTGCAGCAAGCATAGCAAGTGCGGCACGGGTGTCTTCAAAAACTATCTGCGGCACGGGGAAACCGTCTGCAACATCTTCTACAACAACCGCAACAGCACCGTTTTCAACTGCATTTTTTATATACTTGTGTCCGTCTACATTAAAGCCTTTTACCGCCACAAAAACATCGCCCTTTTTAACTTTAAGCGAGTTGTAGCAAAGACCGCCTATTTCAAGAGAATCGATATTACCTGTTATATTGCTTACTTGCATACCGTTTATCAGTTCGCTCAGTAACATCGCATAATCACCTTTCTTCCCACAGGTTATAAAACACCGCAAGCCTTATCCGTGGGCAGATAAGGCATAGGGTTATTTTCGTATTTTAGTGTACGTTTATATATTTAAACTCTACGGTTACTACCGTTCCTTTTGGAACAAGTGTTCCCGACGGCGGCGACTGTGACGATGCAACTGCTTCGCCGTCCTGAACTTCGGCATTGCCGGAAATCCGTATATTAAGGTTAGAGTTTGTTATACGTTTATTGGTTTCGCTTACGCTGCAACCGATAACATCGGGCACTACAACATCGCTTTCGTCGGTTTCACGCGTGTAGAGAACAACCGTAGAAGACGATGGCAATGCTGTGCCGCCTTTGGGTATCTGCGATACAACCGTTTCGCCGTCACCGACTATCTGATATTTAAGGCCTGAGTTTGCAAATGCAGCAGGCACATCTGCAACCGGAAGTCCTTCTACATTTGGAACGGGCAGATCCATAGTTTCAAGTTCTTCAGCAGTATACTGCGGCTCAACGCCTAAGTAACGAAGAATATCGTCAAATATAAGTTTGAACGTAGGCGCCGCTATCTGTCCACCCATATGTGAGTCGCCCATAGGCTCATCGAGCAGAAGCAATCCGATTACCTCGGGGTCATTGGCAGGTGCAAAGCCCATAAACGATGCTATATATTTGCCGTTGCCACGTGGTAGTTTTTCACTTGTACCGGTTTTTCCAGCGATACGGAAACCAGGGATATAAGCATTTTTAGAAGTTCCGTTCGTTACAACACTTTCCAGTATCTGTCTGGTAGTTGATGCCGTTTCGGCCGAAATTACTTTTCTTATATATTCTGTATCAAAAGTCTGAATAACATTACCGCTATCGTCAACTAATTCTTTAGCAATACGAGGTCTTACCATAGTTCCGTCGTTTGTGATGGCCGAATATGCAGTAACAAGTTGCAGAGGTGTAATCTGGAACGACTGGCCAAAAGAAGATGTTGCAAGTTCCACCTCATTGAAGTTTTCCGTTGAGTGGAAGGCACAAACCGCCTCGCCGGGGAGGTCAAAACCTGTTTTTTCGGCAAAGCCGAATGCTTTATAGTATTTATAGAAATTGGCATTGCCAACACGTGCACCCACTGTCATAAACACGGGGTTACAAGAACCCTCAACACCCTGAACGAATGTAACAGTTCCATGACCGCCATGCTTCCAGCAACTTATAGAATGTGGACCTACCTGAAGTGCTCCTGTGCAGTTAAATGTATCTGTAAGACTTACAACGTTTTCTTCAAGTGCCATAGCAGTAGTGATACCTTTAAATGTAGAGCCTGGCTCGTAGGTATCTACAACTGCCTTGTTTCTCCACATTTTTTGTATTTCATCATTATATGCTTTTGATTTTTCCTCACCCGTAAGAGAGTCTACCAACGCCTGAGCCTCGGCGCTGTTTAAAGTAAACGGGTCATTCAAATCGTACGACGGGTATGTTGCCATAGCAAGGATTTCACCAGTTTTGCTATTCATCACTATACACGCAGCACCATTTTGCACATTATAATCTGCAACTGCCTTTTCAAGATGCTTTTCCACAAAGTGCTGGATTGTTTCGTCTATTGTAAGTACAAGGTTTGCGCCATTTTCGGGGTTTATGTATTTTTCGTACTTAAACGGCATATCTGTACCGATTGCATTTTTAGCAGTTACTACTCTGCCGGGAATACCTTTTAAGTAATTGTCAAACGAAAGTTCAACGCCTGCAAGACCTTGGTTATCGGCACCTACAAAGCCTATAACGTGTGCCGCCAAACTTCCGTAAGGGTAATAGCGTTTGGTATCTTCTGAAAGGTAAACTCCTTTTAATTTATTAACCGTTTTGCCGTTCTCATCCTCTGCACTCATAAGAGAACGGATAGCCTCGGCAGGTGCTTTTTCTACACGGCGTTTGATAATTTCGTAACTTGAGTTTTTTGTAATCTTTTCGTAAACAGCAGTTCTGTCAAGTTCAAGTATCTGTGCAAGCGAGTCGGCAACAAAGTCGGCATTGCCTGCCTCGTGAATCTCACGGGGGCTTACCGAAACAAGTTCAACAGACGCACTCTGTGCCAAAATCTTTCCGTTACGGTCATATATAATGCCTCGCTTGGAGTTAATTGTTTTATCTTTTGTTTGTTGTTCTATGGCTTTTATCTGCAGTTCTTCGCCATTTACAAACTGTATCCACGCACAACGCACCAACAGGGCAATCAGCAGTACAACAAATATAACAAGCGTTACAAACGCACGTTTTTTGTTCTGTAAATTCAATGCTTTCATCTGCTGTAACCCCCTTTTTTGTGTATTAGCCGAAAAAAGCAGGCATTGCCTGCTTGTGCTATTTAAGTATATTATTCTCTTAATTTATATATTCCATAAATTGACCGATGTTGCTACCTATTGCACCGAATGTCGCCGCAAAGCCCGACGGCGTTGTTTCGGCTTTGGCAACCTCAGCATAGTCGTTCTGTTCAACGTTTACATATACTATCTGGTATTTATCGGGACGTTTCATACCAAGTTCGTTAATAGCAATTTCTTCTATCTTTTTAAGGTCTAAGTTTTTTTCAATATCGAGTATAATCTGGTTGTTTGCTTCGGTGAGTTCTGAAAGTTCGCTCTGCATATCGTTAACAGTAGAAGATTTCTCTATAATCATGGCATTTGTAAAAAGAAGACCGAGTGCTATGGCAAATACACCTGCGAATGTAGCAAAAACACGCACACGTTTTACAAACGCTGCTTTTTTGCTTTCACGGATTTGCTGCCTTTTGGCAATATTATCTTTTACGTCACTTCTTACGCCGTATTCAATGTCGTCAATCTTATAAGCAGATGTTCCGTTATAATATGTTGACAAATTGACTCACCTCATATTTAAAGTTTTTCGATTATCCTTAGTTTAGCACTTGCCGATCTGCTGTTTGATGCGAGTTCCTCTGCAGACGGAAGTATAGGTTTGCGACTTATGAGTTTGCCCTGTGGCTGCTTGCCGCATACGCAGACGGGAAATTCCTTGGGGCATGTACAACCCGATGCAAAGTCTGCAAAAACATGTTTTACTATTCTGTCTTCAAGCGAATGGAATGTTATAATGCAAAGCCTTCCGCCAGGATTTAAACATTCAAAAAAGTCTGTAACTGCACCTTTTAAATCAGCAAGTTCGCCGTTTACCTCTATGCGTATTGCCTGGAAAGTACGCTTTGCAGGATGCGAGCCTTTTGGAACGCTCTTTGCAGGAACTGCGCTTTTTATAATTTCTGCAAGTTCAAGTGTGGTTTCAATTGGCTTTTTTGCCCGTGCTTTGCAGATGCTATCTGCAATCTTTCTGCCGTAGCGTTCTTCGCCGTAGTCGAATATCACTTTAGCAAGTTTATCAGTTTCATATGTATTTACCACGTCGTATGCACTTAAAGGATCGCTTTGGTTCATACGCATATCAAGCGGTGCGTCCTTTGTATAACTAAAGCCTCTTTCGGCGTTATCTATCTGGTACGAAGATATTCCCAAATCAACCAATGCGCCGTCAAGTCCTGAGATGTTATTATTAAAAAGTATATTTTTTATGTTCTTATAATTATCGTGAACGTAGATAATATTTTCTGCCTTGCCTATACGCTTACTTGCGGCATCTATAGCCTCAATATCACGGTCTATGCCGATAAGTTTGCCTGTTATAAGATGAGAGTATATAACCGACGAATGTCCGCCGCCGCCAAGTGTGCCGTCGGCATATATGCCGTCGGGGCGGATATTTAAACCATCTATACACTCACTTAACAAAACAGAGATATGCTTAAACTCCGTCATATCATAATACCCACTTCGTCAAGACCTGCTGTTACCTCGTCAGTATCCATAGCGCTTAAGTAATCTGTCCAGTTTTCTGTTGCCCAGATTTCCAGTTTATTTCCGTTACCTGCAACAGTAACTTCTTTAGTAATCTGCGCAAATTCCACCAGATGCTGAGGAAGCAGAATTCTGCCCTGCTTGTCCACCTCGCAGTCGCACGCACCCGATAAGAAATGTCTGGTAAGTGCACGTGAATTTTTATTTGTAAGCGGCAAACCTTTAAGTTTTTCTGAGAAAACGCTCCACTCCGACATAGGGAACACAAACAAACTGTTCTCAAAACCTCTGGTAATAACAAACTCAGTACCAAGGTTATCCCTGAACTTAATAGGCACTATAATTCTACCCTTAGCGTCGATATTATGACGATATTCGCCGTGAAACATTTACTCACCACCTTTTTGGCATCTCACCACTTTTTACCACGAAACACCACTAAAATCCACTTTCAATGTAATTTTACATTATTTATTTTGATTTTGCAATAGTTTTTTTAAAAAATATTACAGATATATTACTAAAAGTCAGGATTTTTTAAAATTTTGTTAAATTCACACAAAAAAATCCCCACATCAGATTAAATTTCAACCGTGTGGGGAGTGATGTTTTATGCAATTTGTTAAATCCGTATGCAATTTTTCAGGAAAATAATTGATAAAAAGGTGTTTTATTCATCCGAAAGATGAATATTTTCCTGAATTACGGTGGAATTGTATTTATCCAAAATAGAGTTTTGCAACATTTCACGCATTTCCATATTTATAGGATGGGCAATATCTTTAAACTCGTTATCGGGAGTTTTGCGTGACGGCATTGCAATAAAAAGTTTGTCGGTACCCTCTATAATTTTTATGTCGTGCACTACAAAGCAATTATCAAACGTTACCGAAACCACCGCACGCATTTTGCCCTCCTGTTCCATCTGTCTTATTCTGATATCTGTAATATCCATTGTTTACACGTTCCTTTCTTTTGATGTTACGTTCGTAGTTATATTGTGCTAAATTTGTCAATAATATTCTATGATGGCATTGATTTTTCAAAATTAAGTGCTATAATGTTAATAAAGAAAACTGACGGGAGATGTATGCATTTGTATAAAAAAGTTCATTTTATAGGCATCGGCGGTATAAGCATGAGCGCCCTTGCAAAAATCCTTATAAGCAACGGCGTGGAGGTTTCGGGCTCAGATATTACAGAAACGCCTATCGTTACAGAACTGCGCAGTATGGGGTCAAAGATTGCCATACCCCACTGCTACGAGTGCATTGAAAATCCCGATATAATTGTATATACATCCGCTATCAAGGACGACAACCCCGAAATGGTTGCCGCACGTGACAAAGGTATTGAGTTGGTGGAACGTGCCACAATGGTCGGCAATATAATGCGTGCATATGCTATGCCCGTTGCAGTGGCGGGTACGCACGGCAAAACCACCACAACCTCTATGATGGCATATACTATGATAGAATCTGACCTCGACCCTACAGTAATGGTCGGCGGCGAACTTGATATACTCGGCGGTAATCTACGTATAGGCAAAGGCGCACATATGGTTACAGAGGCTTGTGAATACTGCCGTAACTTTTTACAGTTTGCGCCGAAAATTGGTATGATTTTAAATATCGAGGCTGACCATCTTGACTATTACAAAGACCTTGATGATGTTATAGATGCATTTTCTTCGTTCTCTAATCTTTTACCAAAAGACGGCACACTCGTTATAAACGGCGATGATGCAAACTGCATAAAAGCCTCAAAAAGTGCCGTGTGCAACGTTATAACAGTCGGCATCAAAAACGGCGACTATAAAGCCGAGAATATAACATACGATAAATTCGGTTATCCTTCGTTTGATGTTGTAAAAAACGGTAACACAATTATGCATCTTACCCTAAATGTAGTAGGCGAACACAACATTTACAATTCGTTATGCGCCATTGCAGCATCGCTTGCAATGACGGACAACACAAACGCAATCAAATCAGGGCTTGAAAAATTTACAGGCACAAAACGCAGGTTTGAGAAAAAGGGCGAGGTTGACGGAATTTTAGTGGTAGACGATTATGCCCACCACCCCACAGAAATCCGTGCAACACTTTCTGCTGTTAAAAAAATTCAGTCGGGCAATGTGTGGTGCGTATTCCAGCCACACACATATACAAGAACCAAAACGCTTTTTGATGATTTTGCAGATGCGCTTGCAGATGCGCAAAACCTTATTATAGCAGATATATATGCTGCAAGAGAAAAAGACACAGGTCTTGTACACGCCCGTGACCTTGCAGGTGCAATTGACGGTGCAGCATATATAAGCGGATTTGAAAACATTGCAGAATACTTTATGAAAAACGCCAAAGAGGGCGATATAATACTTACCATGGGTGCAGGCGATATTTTTAAAGTTGGAGAATTGATTTTACAGAAGAGGTGAACATCATGAGTAAATCACAGGTTTCACACACCATAGATATGTGTTCAGGGCCTATGGCGGGCAAGATATTTCAATTTGTAATTCCGCTGATGGTTTCCAGCATATTGCAACTGCTCTTTAACGCAGCAGACATTATAGTAGTAAGTCGTTTCTGCGGTGATGAAGCATTGGCCGCGGTGGGGTCTACGTCATCGCTTATAAACTTAACTGTCGGTTTATTTATAGGAATGTCTACCGCATCAAACATAATAGCCGCAAGGCTTATGGGCGAGAGGAATTTTGAAAAACTTCACAAAGTGGTGCACACATCTATCCTTGTAAGTGTTATAAGCGGTATACTGCTTGCAGCAATAGGAATAACCTTTGCAGAAAAAGCATTGAAACTTATGGGCTCACCCGACGATGTAATAGAACTCTCCACACTTTATTTGAGGATTTATTTTATAGGCACACCTGCTAACCTTATTTACAACTTCGGAAGTTCGCTTTTGCGCGCCAAGGGTGATACTAAACGACCTTTATACATAATAACGCTTGCAGGCGTTATAAACTTCGTACTTAATCTGTTTTTTGTAGCATTTTGCGGCAGGAATGTTGACGGCGTTGCAATAGCAACAGTTGTATCACAAGTTGTATCCGCAGTTCTTATAATAATATGCCTGATGAGCGACAACGACCATATGCGTCTTAACATAAAAGAACTTAAAATCCACAAAAAAGAACTGCTTGAAATTCTGCGCATAGGTTTACCGGCAGGAATTCAGGGTATGGTTTTCTCTTTTTCCAATATAACTATTCAATCTGCAGTAAACTCATTCGGCAAAAACACTATGGCGGGGTATGCCGCCGCAAACAGTATACAAGGATTTTTATACGTTGCCGGAAACGCATTTTATCAAGCGAATATGACGTTTACCAGCCAGAATATGGGCGCAAATCAATGGGACAGAATGAAGCGTTCAATGAAACTTAATATACTGTTTGAAGTGATTATATGTACTGCATTGGGTATAATTGCTTTTTGCTTTGCCACACCTTTGCTCGGTATATATACCACTGATGCAGCAGTAGTGCAGGAAGGCATAACCGTAATGAAATACAACTGCTTACTGGTTGTGCTGTGCGGACTTATGGAAACTATTATGGGTGGCATACGAGGTATGGGATATACTATTATGACAATGGTAGTGTCTATCCTCGGCAGTTGCGTGCTAAGGATTATATGGGTGGCATCTGTATTTAATATCTTCCCCACTACCGACGTGCTGTTTTCAATTTATCCTATAAGTTGGATACTGACAAGTTTTATACATCTGATGTGTTATTTGGTGATATTTCCAAGAAAGAAAAAACTTGCCGAATTAAAAAACGTTGATGTTTGAACATCAACGTTTTTTAATTTTATATACCAAACAAAGATAACACTATCGGTATGGTTATGCACGAGAGCAGGCTCGAAACAAGCGCAAGTCCTGCGCCTATTCTGCAGTCCTCGCCGACAAGGTCAGGGAAAACAACAGTATTTAAACCACACGGCATTGCCAAAAATATAACTGCTGGTTGAACAATGCTCATAGGGAAGAAAATTGAAAGGCATATCCCCACAGCAACAGGGATAACCATAAGCCTTAAAACAGTTATGATATATATACGCACGTTTGATAATATCTCTTTAAGTTTGAATTTAGAAATTACCACTCCTGCAAGAATCATACTGGTAGGTGCCATACACGCACGTGAGGTATCGAGTATTGATGTTACAACAGTCGGCATTTGAAGTTCCAAGAGACCTGCTATCATACCGAGTACCATTGTAATTGTCATTACATTTAGAAGTCCTTTTGGCGAGAACGGTCTTTTAGCAAGTATACAAAACGCTATAAGGTATATGTATATAGACATTGGTATGGAAAACACCATAACGGACAAAAGACCCATAGTACCGAGCAGGCTCTCTGCAAGAGCATACCCCATATATCCAAAATTAGGGATAAGCATAGAATACTCATACACATATTTTGTGTATTTCTGTTTTGAAAACAGTTTTGCCGCAAAATGTGCTATAAGCGAAAGAATGGCAAGAATAAGAACTGAAACCAATATCAAAAGATAGTTTGATTTCAAATATTGCACATTAAAATTGGTGGCAAACGTTCTGAATGTATTACACGACGAAAATACATATACCAAAAGACCTGATAACATTTTTGAATGGTCTGCCTTTATAATATCGGCCTTTGCAAGACCATATCCCACAGCGCCAAAAACCAGTAATATAAAAACCTGCTCAAATATAACTGTCATTTTATTTTTCCTCGTTAAATTCAATCAATTTTTTAAATGCGATGTCTTCCCAGCCTCGCAAATAAATATGACCGTATTCCGGGAAGAAGATTACGTCTTTTTTGCAGTTTAATTTGTTATAGAAAGCAAACTGTGTTGACGGCGGGCAGGTAGAATCCATAAGACCTGTTGCCATAAGTACTTCCGCGTCTATCATATGCGCAAAATTCTGCACATCGATATAGCCAAGTCGGTTAAAATACACATCTTCTTTTAGATGCATCGGGTCGCATTCTTTGAAAAATTCACGCAAGCCTGTATAAGCGTCTGAAAGTTCTAAATTCCATACACGTTTGTAATCGCTAAGGTAAGGATATTGAATAAGAGCAAGTTTAACCTCAGGCACAAGTGCCGCACACGCAATACTGAGCGCCGCACCCTGACTTCCGCCGATAACAGAGATTTTATTCTCATCAATGTACGGCAGATTCATAATAATGCGAGTCATAATAACTGTATCTAAAAAAACATCTCTGTAGTACATATTATGAGAATTCTCATCACCAAGACCGCGCGTAAAATGATAATATGTAGTGTTGCCTTTGTAGCTTCCTCTATCTTCGGATATTCCTTCTCCCTGGCCACGACAGTCAAGCCTTGCAATCGCCATACCCTCTGCGGTGAATTTTAAATTCCTGTTCCACGAGCCGCTTTGAGATGTATAACCGTGATATGCCATAACAGCAGGAATTTTACCGTATATATTTTTAGGTTTTAAAAATTTAGCATGAACTCTTGCACCTTTTGTACCCGTAAAAAACAAATCATAGCAATCTGCAGACTTGCAGGAAAAATCCTTTGCAGGAACAAATTCAGGATTAGGGTCAAAAGTGTCAAGTTCAGCCAAAGCGTCTGCCCAGAATTTATCAAAATCAGCAGGACATGGACTTGAACCTTTATATTCAAATAATTTCTCTTTAGGCATATCAAAAAGTGCCATATTAAAAACTCCCTCCGTTATACAAATTACACCATTTTATTATATGTTTACATTATTTGTGTGTCAATACTTTTTTGGGTAAAATTATTTTATATTTTGCGTATTTTAATCAATTTTTTCTATTGATAAATTAATTATGATGTGATATACTCAAAGTATCTATGGAATTTTTTTGAAAGAGGGAGATAAAATGAGCAACAAACAACAGATTATTACAAAAGTTACCGATGCAGGTATCGTAGCGGTTGTTCGTGCAGAAAGCGCAGACAAAGCAAAACGCATTACCGACGCTTGCTTAGAGGGCGGCGTTCCTGCTGTAGAGATTACCTTTACAGTTCCGGGTGCACACAGAGTTATCGAAGAACTTGCTTCTTACTACAAAAGCGGTGAAATCATTCTCGGTGCAGGCACAGTTTTAGATGCCGAAACTGCAAGAATTGCTATTCTTTCAGGTGCTGAATATGTGGTAAGCCCTGCACTTGACGAAGACACCATCAAACTTTGTAACCGTTATGCAATTCCCTGCATGCCCGGTGTTATGACATTAAAAGACGTTATCAAAGCGCTTGAACTTGGCTGCGACATCATCAAACTGTTCCCCGGTGAAGCATTCGGTCCGTCAATGGTTAAGGCTATCAAAGGTCCTATTCCACAGGCAAACATTATGCCTACAGGCGGTGTAAACGTGGACAACGTTGACCAGTGGTTCAAAGCAGGTGTTGTGGCAGTTGGCGCAGGCAGTGCTCTTACAGCAGGTGCTAAAACAGGTGACTACAAACTCATCACCGAAACTGCTAAAAAGTTTGTTGAAAATATTAAAAACGCAAGAAATAACTAATTTAATATAATTTGGAGGGCATAAAAATGGCAAAAGTAGTAACATTGGGCGAGATTATGCTCCGCCTGCAGACACCCGGATTTAAAAGATACATTCAGGCACAGAGTTTTGATGTAGAGTACGGCGGCGGTGAGGCTAACGTGGCAGTATCACTCGCAAACTACGGTCACGACGCTCACTTTGTTTCGGCAATCCCTGCTAACCCTATTGGTGACGCTTGTATCGCCACACTTAAAAAGCACAGTGTAAACACTGGTTACATATCAAGAAAAGGCGAAAGACTGGGCATCTATTTTGTAGAGAAAGGCGCTTCACAGAGAGCATCAAACGTAGTGTACGACCGTGCACACTCTTCTATCTCTACAGCACAGCCTTCTGACTTTAACTGGGATGAGATTTTCGCAGGTGCTGAGTGGTTCCACTTTACAGGTATTACTCCTGCAGTTTCTGACGACTGTACGGCAGTATGCTTAGAAGCGTGCAAAAAAGCAAAAGCAGCAGGTGTTAAAATCAGTTGTGACTTAAACTTCCGTAAAAAACTTTGGACAAGCGAAAAAGCAGGCAAAGTTATGGGCGACCTTATGCAGTACGTTGACGTACTTATCGCAAATGAGGAAGACGCTGAAAAAGTATTTGGTATTAAAGCAAGCGGAACAGATATTACAGGCGGAACACTCTCTGATGAGGGATACAAAGATGTCTGCAAACAGTTGGTTGACAGATTTGGTTTCAAAAACGTTGCAATTACATTGCGTGAGAGTATTTCTGCTTCAGTAAACAACTGGGCGGCTCTTCTCTACGACGGCAAAGATTTCTACAAATCCAAAAAATACAACATCAACATCGTTGACCGTGTAGGCGGCGGCGACTCTTTCGGCGGCGGTCTTATATACGCTATGCTAGAGGGTTACTCTATGCAGGATACTATTGAGTTCGCAGTTGCGGCATCCTGCCTTAAACACTCAATTGAAGGCGACTTTAACTTAGTAAGCGTTGACGAAGTTAAAAACCTTATGAAGGGCGACGGTTCAGGCCGTGTTCAGAGATAATCTCTAATGAATTTAATAGCGAAAGCGGAGATGCTTAAAGCATCTCCGCTTTTTAATTATTCGTTTTTATCGTCAACTATAAGTTCTTTTAAAGATGTTGCAAGCCCAGCAATACCTTGTATCTGGCTGGGGATAATAATTTTTGTCGCTTTGCCGTCAGCCGCTTTTTCAAATGCTTCCAAACTTTTAAGTGCCACAACAGCCTCTGTGGGATTTGCTTCGTTTAAGCGTTTTAAACCTTCTGCAATAGCAGTCTGTACGCTTAAAATTGCCTCTGCCTCACCCTCTGCCTCACGGATTTGCGCCTCTTTTTTGGCTTCAGCGCGCAAAATGGCTGCTTCTTTTTCACCCTCTGCAACGAGAACTGCTGACTTTTTCTCACCCTCAGCACGAAGAATAAGTTCACGGCGTTCACGCTCTGCTTTCATCTGGCGCTCCATTGCGTCCTGAATTTCAGACGGTGGCAGAATGTTTTTAAGTTCCACACGGTTTACCTTAATACCCCACGGGTCTGTGGCTTCATCTAAGATTGCACGCATCTTTGTGTTAACGGTATCACGGCTGGTAAGGGTTTCATCAAGTTCTAAATCGCCGATGATATTTCTTAAAGTTGTGGCGGTTAAGTTTTCTATAGCCATAAGCGGTCTTTCCACACCGTACACATAAAGTTTAGGGTCGGTTATCTGGAAATATACAACCGTGTCAATCTGCATGGTAACATTGTCTTTTGTTATAACCGGTTGCGGAGCAAAATCAACCACCTGCTCTTTAAGGCTGATATTTCTGCCCGTTTTTTCTATAAAAGGAATCTTAAAGTGAAGTCCCACATCCCATGTTGCCTGATATGCACCGAGGCGTTCAAGTATAACTGCATAAGACTGCGGTACAATTTTGATGTTTGCAATAATTATTATTGCAATGATTAAGAAAATGATTAAAAACAGCATACAATTTCCTCCTTTTAAACCTCTACTTTATTTTTACTCGCAACAACGAGTTTTACTCCCTCTATTGCTTCAACAACAACTTCTTCGCCCTCGTCTATTGTACTTCCGTCCGATGTTACTGCCGACCACACCTGACCGGCTACGGTTACCGTGCCCGAAAATTTATCGTGTGTGATGCTTTCTCGTACGATTGCGGTTTTGCCCACTACTCTGTCGGCATTGGTTTTTTCGCCTTTAACAGAAAGTTTCTTTTTAACCAAAGGCCGTGTAAGCGCCAGAAGTATCAAAGAAGATACTATAAATATCGGCACCTGCCATACAGGCGGAACGCCCAACGCAACTGCGATAAGCGTTATAAGTGCACCTGCAGCAAACCATATTGTCATAAGATTTGCCGTGTTCGCCTCAACAATGCAAAGCACTACAAACAGTGTTGCCCATACGATATAAGTTTGCATAAAATCAACTCCTTTATAAATATATATACGAAGTGTCAACGAATTTGACCGTTACCTGTTACAATATACTTAACAGACGTAAGTTCGGTTAAGCCCATAGGTCCTCTGGCGTGCATCTTTTGTGTGCTGATGCCAATCTCTGCGCCAAAACCGAATTCAAAACCGTCGGTAAAGCGGGTGGACGCATTAACATATACAGCCGCTGCGTCTACTCTGTCTAAAAACGCATTTGCGGTTGTATAATTTTCTGTTACAATACATTCTGAATGGCCTGTGCCGTACTTTGCGATATGGTCAATTGCATCGTCTAAACCGTCTACCATTTTAACGGCAAGTATAAGGTCGCCGAACTCTGTGGCGTAATCTTCTTCCGTCGCAGCAATTGCACCGTCAAACTTTAAAATTGCCCTTTCACAAGCACGTACCTGAACATTTTTATCTGCAAGTGCGGCTGAAACTTTTGTATAGAACTCCTGAGGAGCATCTTTATGAATAAGCAGAGTTTCGGCAGCATTGCAAACAGACGGTCTGCTGGTTTTTGCATTTATAATAATATCTACCGCCATATCGGCATTACAGTCTTTATCGGCATATATATGGCAGTTGCCCACCCCCGTCTGGATAACGGGAACGGTAGCAGTACTAATAACGGCATTTATAAGTCCTGCGCCGCCACGGGGAATTAAAACGTCGATATACCCATTGAGTTTCATCATTTCGGATGCAGTTTCCCTCGACGTATCACGTATAAGTTCTACAGTACCTTCGGGAAGTCCTGCTTTTTTTACAGCGTCTTTCATAATATCGGCAATAGCGGTGTTAGAGTTTATAGCCTCTTTTCCGCCACGTAGTATACACGCATTAGACGATTTTAAGCACAACACAGCGGTGTCGGCAGTAACATTGGGGCGGGACTCGTAAATAATTCCGATAACGCCCAAAGGTACACGGCGTTTTGCTATCTGCAATCCGTTTGGACGGCGTGTAGCACCTACAACCTCGCCAATCGGGTCGGGAAGGTCACGCACTTGACGCACTCCCTCGGCAATGCCTTTAATGCGGTCTTCAGTAAGCCTTAATCTATCTACCATAGACGCTTTCATACCGTTATTCCCGGCATTTTCCAAGTCTATGGCATTAGCAGATAAAATCTTAGCGCTGTATTTTTCCAAATCATCCGCTATATATGTGAGCGCTTTGTTTTTATCAGCAGAACTGACAGTTGCCAGAATTCTCGCTGCACTACGCGCTTTTTTACCTATTTCAATAAGTTCCATAATAATTCTCCTTACTGTGTCGCTCTGAGGTGTTCTTCATAATTTACAGAAAATGTGTGCTTTCCGCTTTTATTAACACCAAAATACAGATAGTCAGTATCTTCAGGATTTATTGCCGCCGCAATAGATTCCTCACCAGGGTTGGCAATAGGGCCTACGGGAAGTCCTTCATAAAGATACGTGTTATAGGGTGAGTCTATCTTGGTATCTGCCTCGGACAAAACCGACTTGCGCTCGCCGAGGATATACTGAACCGTAGCACACGACTGCAGTTTTGTAAGTCCGCCCTTGCCGTTTAATCTGTTATGAAAAACCGACGACACGGTACGTCTGTCAACATCGCCCAATGCCTCACGCTCAATTACAGACGCAAGTATTACGGTTTCGTCTATATTGTCTATATCGTATTTGGAAATCACCTGCTCAAATATTGTGAGCATGCCATAAACAACTTCACTTGCAGGTGTGTTTTTATTAAACGTATACGTTGTGGGGAAAAGATACCCCTCAAGCACATATTTGCGGTCTGACTTATTATCAATATCATCTAAAAAGTCAAAATCGTAATCAGTTGTAGACGCCGCTTTTAAAAATTCGTCAGCGCTACAGATGCCTGCCTGCTCCATGGCAGCGGCTATCATATCGGTTTCAAAGCCTTCGGGAATAGTTATTTTAACTTTGTTTACAACAGAGTTAGACTCACCAGTTAAAATGTCGAGCAGTTCTTTATAAGAATTCCCCGTATTAACTGCAAAATCACCGCTTTTATACTGCGAGTCCATACCGCTGAACGCAGCATATATTTTAAATACAAAAGGATATTCTATAACACCCCTTGCTTTTAGCATATCAACAATCTCTCCGCCCGTAGCACCTTTGGGGACAGTCATTTCAACATTTGTTCCCGCACCTCCGAATACGTCTGTATAAACATTTAGCGCAAATATTATAACAGCAAGGCACACAAGCGCCGCCACAATTGTTTTTATAAGTTTTTTCATATTGTACACCTCGTGATTTTATTTTACACTATACATATAAAAATGTCAAACAGGATTACGCAAAAACATATTGTGCAGTTGTTTTGAAAGTGCAAATTATATTATTGACGAAAAGGACACAGTAAATAAACTGTGTCCTCTTTTTATGTATGATTATTTTTTAAGTAAATCACGAATTTCTGTAAGAAGTACAACTTCGTCAGACGGTTTTGGAGGCTCTGCAGGTGCCTCTTCTTTTTTACGTTTAAATCTGTTTAATATCTTAACAACAACAAACACTACAAACGCAAGAATGAAAAAGTTTATTATCTGGTTTAAAAATGTGCCGTACAAAATTGCAACCTCGGGTGCTTCGCCCTCTGCGGCTTTAAGCACAATCCTGAAGTCGGAAAAATCTATACCGCCGATAAGCCAGCCTATAAACGGCATAATAACATCTTTAACCAATGAGTTTACAATTCCTGTAAACGCAGAGCCGACTACAACGCCGACTGCCATGTCAACCACGTTGCCACGTGATACGAATTCTTTGAATTCGCCTATAAAGCCCTTTGCTTTATCTTTCATAATTTTGTCCTCCGTTTTTTTATATTAATTTACATAGTTCATAGGGTTTTGAACTTCGTCGTTATAACGCACCTCAAAGTGCACGTGTGGTCCGGTACTATTACCGGTGCTACCCAAAGTGGCGATGGTTTCGCCTTTTTCAACCACATCACCAACATCGGCAAGCAGACTGTTACAATGAGCATAATATGTTACATATCCGTTATTATGGTCAATTTTTATAACTTTTCCGTAGCCACCACTCCAGCCGGAGAAAATTACAGTGCCGTTATCTGCCGCTACAATCGGGTCGCCAACAGTTCCGCAAATATCGACGCCTGTGTGAGTGCCCGAACGGCGTGAGCCAAAACGCGAACTTACCTTTCCGTAGTAAGGGCGCATAAACGAGCCTGTGCCCACGTGCGACGGACGTTCTTTTGTGCCGATTGCACGCATCTGCATAACGGGTTCACATACAACTTCACTGCTTATTACAGTCTGGTTTACGATTGCACCGTTTGCACGTTCAATCTTCTCTGTAACGGCGGTTATACCGTTAGCACCTGCCTGCAGGATTTTTTCGCTGCCCTCGTAAATAGTTGCATCTTCTGTAACCTGTTCTTCAAACGGAACGGTGGTTTCATAACTCAATGTATCAGTAGTCAGCACTGTGATGATTGGTTTCCACACGGGAATAACAACTGTATCGGAAGTATTAATATACTCGCCGAGTTTGGGATTCAATGATTTTAAATATTCAACTTCTAATCCGTTATCTGCAGCAAAGTCTGCAAAAGCGATTTTTTTATCAACTGCAACTGTATTATAAAGCGTTGTAAATCCCTGAAGCCTTTCTAAAGCAGCAGCGCTGTCCATAACTATAACAGACGGAACATATTCATAAAGCACCTTAACATCTTCTTTAAACGAAACCTGCGTGGCATCGTCTGTTTTATATAAAGACGCAATCTGCAAAATAATATCCTCTGCCTGAGTCTTATCATTGAGCGCAGCAAATGCAATATCGTCAACCTCTACAGAATAAGCCTGCACCATAACATCTGATGTCGACTTAATATTTTCGCAAACTGCAACTGCATCTGTAAATGCTGCCCGTCTTATAATAGCAGGAACATATGTGATTTTTGCTTTTATAATATCTTCTCCGCTTACATACTGTGCAAATTCTGCATTTATATTATCCACGCAATTTTGCACAAATTCTTTGTCGGGTACATAACCCAGTTCAGTATCACCTATAAATGCATTATAAGCAAACGAAAAATTGATGTTGAACAGCATCGTAAGCGAAAGTGCCGCCACTGCAACAAGCGCACTTGCAACAGTTTTTTTATTAAGAGCATTATAAAATGCGATTATCTCATTTTTTATACCGTTAAAATAAGTTTTTAATGTTTTTGTCGTTTGGGATGTTTCGGTGTTTTTATCAACCTGTGCATATGCTTTGGCGATGCAATTACGCTTGACACTTTTGCTGTCGGCATCTGCAGCATTGATTTTGACAAACCGCATTTTCTCACCTTCTTTTCTTTTACCGAATCAATATAATCCTAACCACGATTATATTGATTCGGCTAGTAATAGTGTATTTAATTATTCAGAAAATATGTAAATTTTGTAATAGTTTCTTAACATTTTTGTAACTATTTTATCGCAATACAGAGTAAAGTATATCACAAAAATTCAAAAAAAGCAACCTTTTATTAAATTTTTACACATTACCTTTCTGCAAAAAATTGAGGCGTGTTGCCCACTATAATAGTCTGCGCAGCCATTACAGATGTAGTAACTGTGCCTTTTATTCTTGCAACGGCAGATATGGCACGCATATCGGCGGTGATATCTATATATATCTCGTGGCGGGTCTGGTTAATGCCGGCATCTGTAAACTGCGAACGGAAATCCACCTTAACATTTCCGTACGGGACTATGCAAAACGGTATTTTAGGGCCAATACCCGACAATAGTATTATATCTGTAAGATTGCCGAGAGGAATTGTAAAACCTTTGCTACCAAACTGTTCTATATCGTTTAAAATATCAACCGCAAGATTTGACTTGAATTTATTTATCGCTGCAGTGTCGGCAGTTATGGAAGTTATCTGCCCGTCATCGTTATACGATATATCCATAAGTTTATTATACATATCGCCGTTAAGGCTGGTTAAAACAGTTTTATTTATTATATTTGTAGCATTTGCCTCAAGCATTTTTTGTGATACATCTTCTATAAGCGGGTAAACTCTTACAAGAGCAGAGCAAATACAATATGTAACAGATGTAGCTATAAGCAACGCAACTGCCCATCGGCTTATACGCTTTTTGCGTGCAGGACGAATATACGTTCTGTACGGTCTGCCGAACTTCATAGTGCCAAACTTCTTTTTCATATTCTCTCTCCCAACCATAATATTCAATCAGAAAGTATACGTATTCAACCTTGCCTAAATATGCTGAAGCAAGTTTGAACACTTATACTTAATATATCTGATCTTTAGAATAAATCACCAATTTATACAGAAAATACATTAAGAGGTGATGCGTATTAAAAGGCCAAAAAAGTTTTTACTGATATTTATGATTCCGCTTGTATACCTTATGTGTGCTATATTAAATATTACGGTTTTTAAAGGTAATGAATATTCGCATATGGCGGCAACACAACGGACAAACCAAACAGAAATAAGCAGAGGCATTATAACCGACAGAAATATGATACCCTTAACCGGAACGGACATAAGATACACAGACAGTTCGTTAGCACGCCATGTTATCGGCTACACAGACTCTTACGGCGATGGCATAAGCGGAATTGAAAAGGATTTTGACGACGAATTATCGTCAAACGGCAAAGGCCCATACTCGTCACTTAAAGATGCAAACGGAAACGAAATACCAAATTTTAAAACTGACGATTTTAAAACAAACCAAAAATATGTAAAACTTACCCTTGACTATCATATTCAGAATATAGTTGAAAATGTTCTTGACAAAAACTCTACAACAGGTGCAGCGGTAGTTCTTGATACAGGAAATTTTGATATCCTCGCCGTGGCAAGCAGACCGAATTTTGACCAGAACGATGTGGCACAGTATATAAATTCAGGCGGAACGGCACTTGTAAACAGAGCAGTAACGCCGTATAAGGCAGATGAATTATGCGCCACAGCACCACTTTTATTTACCAAAACCGAAATAACACCTCTGCAAGCCGCCCAATTGGCTTGCACGGTTGCTGCAAAAGGAATACGTAAAGAAAGTAACATCGTTGGCGGAATTGCACTCGAAAACGGATATATAATAAAATCTATGCGTAACGGTAATCAAAAAAGAATTTTACCGAAAACAGTTACAAAAGAAATTAAAAGTGAAATATCGGGCGAAATATGGGCAATAGGATATTTTCCTTATGAAAATCCGCAATATGCCATGTCTGTATTGAGTGAAAACGATGCAAGTGCAAATAAAATCTATAATGAAATTAAGAAAAGAATACTTGCGCTGAATATCCAATAAAAAAGACGGCATAGCCGTCTTTTTTATCCTTTTACTGCACCGTCGGACACACCACGGACGATATGCTTTTGTAAAAGAAGAAAAACTATAATGATTGGAATGATAGATACGAACACCGCAGGGAAGATAAGTTCCCAAGGATTTCCGAATTGCCCTGATGTCATTTTTGCAAAGTAGAGTTCCAGAGTTAGCGTTCTTGAAGATGCATTACCGATTACAAGAAACGGAAGCAGGTAGTCGTTCCATATCCACATAGAGTTTAAAATAATTACCGTTGCCGTGGTGGATTTCATCAGCGGAAAAACAACCGTGAAGAATGTTTTTATCATTCCTGCTCCGTCAATGAGGGCTGCCTCTTCAATCGACGGCGGTATGCTTTTTACAAAGCCGTGATACAAAAATATTGACAAACTGAGCCCGAAACCACCGTACATAATGATAAGCCCTAAAATGTTTTTAAGCCCTACCCCCTCGAACAGACTAAGCAACGGATACATAACCGCCTGAAACGGAATAAGCATTGCGGCAGTAAACATATAAAGCATTACGGACGAAGTTTTTGTTTTTGCTCTTGCAACCGCCCACCCTGCCAAAGATGACGCCAAAACAATAAGTGCAACCGAAAGCACTGTTACTATAAAAGTTATTCCAAGTGAACGGAAAAAGTTAATCTCCTGCGACGCAGTTAAAATATAGTCAAAATCCCAGTTGAGCGGCAACGACATTGGCGACGCCACAATCTCTGACTGCGATTTAAACGAGTTTATAAGCAAAAACGCAACAGGTGCCAAAGTTAAAATTGCAAACACCGTGAGCGCAATATACAAAACGGTGTGCAGAACTTTTTTCCTCAATGCAGTTCCACCTCCCTGCGCTTAGTAACGTACAACTGTACAAGTGTAACAACTGCAATCAGTACGAAGAACACTACAGCCTGAGCCTGTGCCATACCGTAATCGGGCGGGGCCGTATCTCTTGTAGTACGCAATATCTGTGTTGCTAAAAGTCTTGTATTAAAGTTCCCGTCGGTAAGAGCGATGTTCTGGTCAAGCAGTTTAAAGCAGTTTGCAAGTGTTAAAAAGAATACTATCGTTATAGCCGGCATCAGCATGGGCAAAGTTATTACCCGAAACTGTGCCAATGCACCGGCACCGTCAATCTGTGCCGCCTCGTAAAGGTCACGGGGAATGGTGTTTAGCCCCGTGATATAAATTATCATCATATACCCTGCCATCTGCCACGTTACGAGGATAACAAGTGCAAAAAGTGCTTTTGTATTATCCTGCAGCATATTTGTAAGTGCAGGGATATGAATAAGCCCCTGCGGACCAAAAAGCACGTCAGAAAACACATTCTGGAATATGAACTGCCATATAAAACCCAGCGCAAGTCCGCCAAGCAAATTTGGCAGAAAAAACACAGTTCTGTATATTGCACCGCCACGTGATACGGTCGTTATCATCATAGCAAGCGCAAGCGACACTATATTTATGGCAATAACCGCCGTAATGGTGAACTTGATGGTATACACAAATGCGTTTAAAAATTTTTCATTCTTAAAAGCGTTAACATAATTTTCAAATCCCACGAAGGATTCAAATGCATTGGCTCCACCTGCAAAATACGTACCGCGCCACGATGTGAACGAATAAAGAACACCAGTTACAAACGGTATAACGATTACCGCAAAAAACAGTATGAGCGCAGGTAACGAAATAGGCAGAAGCCACTTTCTGTAATACTTATCCATGTGTTAAATCAATCCTTCCCGAGGAAATAAGCATTTTACTTCATTTCGTTCCATTTAGAAATTCCGTATTCAGCAATAGCAGAGTAATCTTCTTCAGTCCACTTCTCTTTAGTAAGATATTTTTCCATAATTTCAAGTCCAAGTACATCTCCGGACCAGTTTACAGGCGCACCACCATACGGATTGGAAATAACGTCGCCGTCTTCCATATATCTTATAATAGAGTTACTTAAAGAATTATCAGTAGTAATATTCTGGTGGTCTGCATTATAAGGAACGAACGCCATATCTTCCGTTACAAATTTTTGCCCTGATTCAGAGGTGTTGAGCCACACAAGGAAATCCATTGCAGTTTGTTTCTGCTCGTCAGTTGCTTTGGCATTAATTGCGTAATAGTTGGGCACGTATACAGAAATTGAACGATTTAACTGTTCTGCAGTTTCTACACTTGAAGTAACGTCAGCATCTGTTAAAGGCAGTTTAACGGGGATAAACTCAAGTGTTTTAACTATTTCTTCATTAATTTTTGCTATATTGGTATATGCCCAGTTACCCTGTTTGATAAAAAGCGCCTTGCTTTGAGCAAAAATCTGTACTGCGGAGTCGTAGTTTGCTGTTGTTGTGTTTATAAACTCGGCACCTCGTGTTACGGGGCCGTTCATACCTGCTGCGTATGATGTTTTAAAATCCAGCGCTCTTGCATAAGCGGTAAGCGGACCTTTTAAAGATGCAATCTGTGCATCTGTTGCGGCGGCTGCGTCTGCAGGGTTATCAAACACGGCGTTCAGTGCTACGTTTACCAGATGGTCACCGTATGTCCATTTATCCGCACCCGCTATAGCAAATACACCTGTAAGTTTTGAAGAAAGGTCTGTTTTTTCTGAACGCAAGGTATAAGTTTCACCATCCAAAACAACTGATGCGGCAGTGTTATTCTTGATATATCCGTCAACCGCAATTACAAGATTTTGAAATTCCTCGTAACTTGCATTTTTGGCGTCTTCTAAAAAGTCGTCGGCACTCCCCTCGCCAAATAGGGCATCTACCATACGTGTATCTACAATATAACCGTAGCCCTCTACGTTATAGGGAACACCGAAACTGTTTGTGCCGTTTGAACTCAAACGCATATTTTCGGGGATCTCGTCCGCAAGCATTTTAAAGTTTTCGTCTGTTACGGTTGTAAGGTCAAGCGCAAAGCCGCCCTCTTCAAACTCTTTAAGTTCCTGAATATTTACGATTGAAAATATTGTGGGCATATTTTTTGAGTTGAGTTCGGCACGCAGGGTATCTAAACTGCTTGTACCGCTGCCGAGAGAGAAGGTTTTAACTTTTTTGCCTGTTTCTTCAGAAAATTTATCGGCTGCATCTTTAAGTGCCTGAGCACTTTCGCCCTTGCCGTTAAAGATGTAAAGGTCATATCCCGAGCCAGCCATATCCATACCGCAGCCCGCAAGTGAAAGCACAGGCAAAGCAAGCACAAGGCAAAGCGAGAATATTTTTGCAAGATTTCTCATTTTATTTCTCCTTTCGTAAATCAAAAAACCGTACGAGATACTTATCTCATACGGTTATTGTTGATTATTTGCATATTATTTATTCATGGAAGTCAACTGTCGATTTCTCCTAATTCTTCCATATTTTCCAAATCAAGTTTGTCGTAGTCAAAATCGATTGCTTTTACCACTTGCAGATACATAAGGCTTGTATGCTCTTTAAAATTACGCACAATTTTTTTGGCACGTTCTTTATCGCCTACGTACATCTCAAATTTTAAAACGGGCACTTTATTCTCCGTAATCTCCGCTTTAACGAGATATTCTTCCTCATTTACGGGAACAATAGAAGCATCAAGTTTATTTCCACTTAAAACCTCTTTATTAATTTTATCAATCTCGTCAAGCATACGCAAACGCACGCTGCGAAGTATCCTGTGCTCGAAGTACGAAAGTGTTTCGCTACCCTGTTTT
The DNA here is from genome assembly GCA_017436905.1 of Clostridia bacterium. Lineage (GTDB taxonomy): Bacteria > Bacillota > Clostridia > UMGS1810 > UMGS1810 > SIG455. The sequence continues at coordinate 124,709 of JAFSCF010000019.1, forward strand.
GTAAGCGAAAACACCGTTTGATCGTCGAAGTGGAGTTCTTCTATATTTCCGCTTTCTATTAAATCCGAAATGGGCACAGTAAGCAGGCAGTAACTTACATCTGCCGCGGCGCTTAAAACATGGAAAATGCGTGTATATGTGGCGCTCACCTTCAAACGTGCTATGGCAAACAGCACCATAAGTTTCATATCTTCGTCATTTTCAGCAGGGCGGTATGTCAAAGGTTCCATTTGCTTCTCCTTAAATAAAAAGCGTGACTTGTTTCAGCCACGCTGTGAAATCAATTACTCTTTGAAATCAATTATGCTGTGATGTAAGGCTTGAGTTCGCCCATAATCGCATCAGCATCTTCTGTGTGGATTTCAACCTTGATAGGCTTTGCCAAATCCAAACTGAATATACCCATAATAGATTTAGCATCTACTACGTATCTTCCTGACGCAAGGTCAATATCAAAGTCGTACTTGCTTACGATATTTACGAAGTTTTTCACGTCGTTGATTGAACTGAGTAATACATTTACTGTTACCATATCAAAATTCCTCCTTTTAATTATTACATTTATATCTTACAACTATTTTCCAAAAATGTCAATTCGTTTTTTGCCTATTGAAAATTTTTGTAATTGTTGTATAATAACAGAGTAGGATTTTGTCCAACAATCATATATTATTTATTGGAGATATTAAATGAACAAAACCGTTTCTTTTCACACCTTGGGTTGCAAGGTTAATCAATACGAAACAGAGGCCATGGCAGAACTTTTTAAAAATGCAGGTTACACCGTAGCGGATTTTGACGATTTGTGCGATGTATACGTTATAAACACCTGCACAGTTACGGGTACGGGCGATAAAAAGTCACGACAGATGATTCGCCGTGCAAAAAGCATAAATCCCGATGCTGTAATTGCCGTTGCGGGTTGCTACAGCCAGGTTGCACCTGACGAGATTGCCGCAATGGGTGTAGATGTCATATTAGGCTCGAAAGACAAATCAAAAATTGTAAAACTTGTTGAAGATGCATATGCAGGCAAGCAGACAAACGCAGTTTCGGATATTATGAAAAGCCGCAAATTTGAAGATATGCAAGTTTCCTCGTTCAGTGATAAAACACGTGCTTTTGTAAAAATTGAAGACGGTTGCAATTCTTTTTGCACATACTGCATTATCCCCTATGCACGAGGACCTGTGCGCAGCCGTGACCTTAAAGATATTTTAAACGAAGTTAAAACTCTTGCAGACAACGGATTTTCCGAAGTAGTACTTACGGGGATTCACATAGCGTCGTACGGATTGGATATAAAAGATAAAGACACCAACCTCGGCGATATTATAAAAGCAATACACGAAATCGACGGAATACGCAGGATACGTTTAGGCTCTATAGAGCCAAGGATTTTGACAGAAGATTTTGTTGAAATGCTGTCACGCTCACCAAAACTTTGCAATCATTTTCACATCTCTGTGCAAAGCGGCTGCGATGAAACACTTGCACGTATGAACAGAAAGTATAATACCGATGAATTTCGTACAGTTGTTAAAAATATTCGCAAGTATATTCCCGACAGCGCAATAACTACTGATATTATGGTAGGATTCCCCGGTGAAACTAATGAGGAGTTTGAAAAATCGGTAGAATTTTTAAAAGAAATCTGCTTTGCAGAGTCGCACGTTTTTGCATACTCTAACAGACGCGGCACAAAAGCCGACAAATTCCCGAATCAGGTAAAACGTTCCATTAAAAACGAACGTTCATCAATTATGGCAAAAGCGGCAGATGAGTGCAAACAGAAATTCCTCGAAAGTTTTATCGGCAAACAATTGGAAGTGCTTGCCGAACGCGAAATTGAAAACGGAATTTACGAAGGACACACATCAAATTATATAAAAGTGCATTTCAAATCAGATACGGATATTTCAAAAAATTTCGTTAATGTTAAGATTGACAAAATCGAAAAAGATTATGTAACAGGAATATTGTGCTAATAAAAAACGCAGAACAAAAGTTCTGCGTTTTTTAAATTACTGTTTGATTGCTTTTGTTTTCCATTTGCCTCTGCTATAAAATATCGCAGTAAACACTGCACCGAGTACCCATGACGCCAAAAGTGAAATCTGGATACACTCTTTAATTCCGTTAGGCATTTCGGGAGTTCTTGTAAGATACGATATTCCGTAAGCAACGGGAACACGTATTGCAACGGTTGATATAAGCGATATCCACATAGGAGTCATAGTATCACCCGCACCACGCATAATACCCGAAAGGCTTTGCGTAACAGCCATTGCGATATAGCCTGCTGCGAGTATCTTCATAAGCGAATAACTCATATCAACAAGTGAAGCGGTATCGGTAAATATACCCATAAGCCATTTGCCGAATATCAAAATGGCAACTGTGATAACGGTTGAGCACAGCACAGCCATAAGTGTACCTTGCTTTGCACCTTTTATAACTCTGTCATAAAGTCCTGCGCCAACATTCTGCCCTGCATAAGTTGTAAGTGCCATACCAAACGAGAAGTTCGGCATCATAGCAAATCCGTCTACACGCATAATAACCACGTTTGCTGCTATAAATTGCTCACCGAACTGGTTTGTAAGCGACTGCACTATAATCATGGCAGAAGACATTATCGCCTGCGTAAGTCCCGACGGCAAACCTAAGCGTATAACTGTTTTAACATAAGATGAAACGGGTTTTAAATATTTTAAGCCGAAATCAAAAAACTCGTTCATTTTAGACAGTTTTATAAGGCAAAGCACAGATGATACAAACTGCGCTATAACTGTTGCCAGAGCAACACCCGGTACGCCCATTTTCAAAGTTGCTACAAAGTAAATATCAAGCACAATATTAATAACCGTTGCCACCAGAAGATATACAAGCGCAGAGAAAGAATCGCCCATACCACGTATAATTCCGCTTAAAATATTATAAAACGCCATACCCGCAATGCCTACGAGCGATATCATAAGATAATCTGCACACCAGTCGAGTATGCTTTCGGGGGTATTAAGAAAAATAAGTATAGGTCTTATAAACGGAGTGGCAATAAGTATAAGCGCAATACACGCCACCAGTGTTACCGTGATACAGTTGCCGATAGTAACAGAAAGACTTTCGCGGTTTTTAGCACCGAAATACTGCGAAACCATAATGCTTGCGCCTGCAGAGATACCTACAAAAAGTACAAGCAGCATATTAAGTATCGGCATTGCACTTCCAACTGCCGCCAGAGCGTTATCTCCTATATATTTTCCAACTACGATACTGTCAACTGTACTGTACAGTTGCTGAGCAATATTACCTATAAGCATAGGCAACGTAAATAATGCTATACTTTTCCACGGCGTGCCAACGGTCATATCCGTGGGTGCATTTAAACTTTTTAACACGTCTTTTTACCTCAATTTCACGAAAATTTTCATTATATAGTATAGCACGTTTTACTGTCAATGTCAAATTAATAAAAATCCCGTTCGTGTGCGAACGGGATTTTTATTAAAGAAATTTTCGTATATCTATTGCAAGTTTTTCTTCAAGATTTATAAGGCGCTTTGTTATATCTTTTGACACCTCATCTGCCGCCTTATATTTATTAAGATATTTATTAAGCGATTTTACACCCATATTGCAACCGTCTGTCATAAGGTCTGCGATGGTTTCATCAGAGTCGTTCATGGCGAGTTTTACATTCGTTTTCATCCACGACATTCCTTTGGCAATTGCAGCAGGCTCTTTGCCATCGTCTTTATATTTATCTAAAAGTTGCTGAATTTCCCTATCAAGTTTATCATGCTCTGCTTTACAGTCTGTTAGTTTCTTTTTAAGTTCATCACCGCCGACGTATTGGAGCACATCATCTATTGACGATATACCCATTTTAACACCTGCGTCACATTCACGAAGAAGTTTTATTGTATCCTGCTCTATCATAAGGCTCAAATCCTTTCTGTTTTGATACAATAATTATCTCCGCTATTTTTAAGATTATTCATTAAAAGCCTTGATTTAAGGAAGAGCGAAAAGTGAAGAAGTAAAGAATCCGCACACTATCGTGTACGGATTTCCAATGGGAGGAGATGGATTCGAACCATCGAAGTCAGAGACAACAGATTTACAGTCTGCCCCCTTTGGCCACTCGGGAACCCTCCCAAATATTAAATTATAAAAAAAGAAAAGCTGGTGGCAGGACTTGAACCTGTAACCTGCTGATTACAAATCAGCTGCTCTACCGATTGAGCTACACCAGCAAATCCAAGAACTATAATATCACATACTTTGGACAAAGTCAAGAACTTTTTTTATATTTTTTAAAAAAGTTTTTAAAACAAGCACTACCAAATGGCAGTGCTTGTTTTAATCGAGGTGACAGGGCTCGAACCTGCGGCCTCATGGTCCCAAATAGGCCATAGAATATTTTTTACCGCATTTCAGGCACTTTGTAGCCCTTTCGTCTGGAAATCACTCGCTCTTTGAGCCTCTTGTCTCCACTGTTTCCATGTGCTCCGAAACTGACTGTGGGATGGTATGTGGTCGTAAAAATACTCCCCGAACAAAGAACTTTGCTCGGGGAGCTTGCTGTTGGTGGTATGTTAACTCTGAATCGGCAAAAAGTCAAGTCTTTTCTACCGTCAAAAATTGAGCCGCAGTAGACAAAGAAAAAGGCAACTCAAAAAGTGATTATCAAAGACGAAATCACGCTTTTTCAAAGCCAACCAATAAACCGCCTTTTTCAGCATAGAAACTGCACAAGCCTCTCAATTTGTGAATTTCAATCTGAACCGATTGGAATTTTTCTTTTATCATTTCTTTCAGTTCGGTTGCGGCAGTTTCATTTTGGCAGTGACCAATACTTACTTTGCCTTTTCTTAATCCAAGAAGCTCAAGGTCGTTTAACAAGGTTTCAAGAGAGCGTGCTTCACCCCGACACTTGTGTGTAGGTTCAAGCGTTCCTTCGTCACTCGCTTTGCCGACAATGCAAATTCCGGCGAAGCCTGCGATTTTAGCAACTATCGGAGATACTCTGCCGTTGTTGGCAAAGTTTTTGAGTGATTTAAGCATAAAGACAAGACCGGTATGTTTTATGTAGTTTTGAATATTTTTGCAAATACTATCAAAATCCATACCGTCTTTTATAAATTCTTCTATCTTGCGGATAACCAATGTAATTTCAGGCCCTGCTGATAGTGTATCAAGGACGAAAACACGCTTGCCTTCGTTTTCTGATTCATAAAGTTGCTTTGCGGTGTTGGCGGAATTATAACTGCCCGACAGAGCGCTGGTTATTGTGACACAGATAATATCGTCAGCATCACCAAAGGCATCCAGCCAATCGCTCGGATTTGGGCAGGAGGTTTGCGAACGGTCTTTATATTGATTAAAGAAATTTGCCATTTCTTCCACATCAAGATTTTTGTCATCCACAAATTCTCTTTCCGCAGTAATAATTTTCATAGGTGAAAATGCAAAATCTGCATAATCAAGTGTTAAAAGGTCGGACGATGAATCCGATACAATTCTTAATTTTCTCATGAGTGATGCTCCTTTTTTATGTACTCAACATATTTATAATTACTGTTTTTGCTACGTTCTGACATTATCGACAGAATTTCACTGTGTAGATTAGCGGTTTTCTCCCTTGTATTATCACCTTGCGGATAAAAAGGCCCGTCAATATAAACCTCCATAATCGGCCGTTTGAAGAATTTTGCTTTGCGGTATGTAACTGTCATTGCAAAAGCGGGCATATCAAATTTTATCGGAAATTTAAACGAAATATTAGGGAAAGGGCGTATATCGGTATAATATTCCCATACATGTGCTTCGGGATAGATAACAATGGGGTGGCCTTTTTTAAGCCTTTGTTCCATCGCTTTGTTCAATTCTTTCATTCCGTGCAAAGAATCAACAATTGGCAGCGCTCCTAAAAAAGGCAGAATCCTGCCTATGACCGGAATACCGTAGTTGGCGGTGCTGACTACAGTATAAATCCTTTTAGGTAATACGCAGAGCGCAGGTATAAAAACATCACCGACAGGCTGGGTGTGATTACCGTAGATGAAGAAACCACCTTTCACGCTTTTTAGATTTTTTCTGCCTTTTACCTTCATATGCAAAAAGAATCTGCAATAAGCGCCGCCGAAAATTACCGCCAAGCCATAAATCAGACCGGACAAAAACTTGGATACAAGATCTGTACGCACCCATTTATAATCATTAGGCAACTTAAAATTTTGATTTGCACTTTGTTCAAAATCGTCAGCAAACGAGAAATAATATCTTACTTCTTTCATAGCGTTTCTTTCCAACCCGCTATATCTGAGCTATCAAAGGTATAGGTCAATTCCTTACCGTAAACGCTCTCGTAGCAGTTCTTTTTAAGGGTATAATCCGTAACGCCAAGCGCCTCGGTGTTTTCCTTAACGGTTTTGCTTTGGTCAGGATATAACACATCCAAAATATGAAGTATATATTTTACCTTTTTAAACTCGGCAGTATCATCCTCATCCATATCCACAATCTCAACAAAGCAGGATATGATAGGTACATTAAGCTTGGCGGCGTAGAAATATGCGCCGTTTTTCGGTGGACGGGGCTTGCGGTAATTAAACCACATTTCCTGTTCGGGATATAAGAGAATGGCGTGTTTTTTGTTAACCAATCGCTCTTTCAAAACAGATAGAAAATCTCTTGCCAAATAGCGTGGATCTGTCGAGATAGGAATCGTATCGGCATAGTTCATTATATAACCGATGATCCCTGTCATAGCAAAATTGGAGGTTTGGCTTATGATACCAAGCTTTCTTCTGCCAAGAGTATTCGTTAAGTGGCGAATGACGGTGTTTTCAAGGGGACTAAAGTGGTTGCTTGTAATGAGCACCCCACCCAAGTCCTTTGGAATTTTTTCGAGGCCTATAATTTCGGTGTTTTTGTTAATTATTTTTGTGGCTGTTTTGGCAAGAAAAACACCAAATGCGGTCTTTGCCTTAAAAGTCAAACTGCTTCTATTTTCAAGATAGGCATCCGTAATTTTTCTGCTTTGCTCGGGTGTGAGTACCGGATCGTTCAGCTCCACCTTATTATGAAACTGACCGCTTTCAGCAAAAGATTTTATTTCTTCTATAACAGCCCTTCGGTTGTCACCTATAATCATAATCGGATTTTCACTCCAGCATCAAAAAGTTTCTTAAATGTAATCTCGTTATCGGGAATCTCGGAGCCTCTGCGAACAAGCAATTCTAAACATTCACTGTCTGCCTTTTTCTTCTCCTCGGTATAAGCAGCTTTGTATGCCTTAATTTCATCCAAGTAACCGCTGTCCTCGGCATATTTCCAAAACTCTTCCCCATACTGTATGCCGTCATAACACCACGGCTTTGAAAAAAGGTTATAGTGGATAAGTTTTGTATGCGCAAGGGGTGGTTTTGCATCGTTGGGCATCGCATCCCAAGACTCATCAAGATAATATATCTTCCCGTTGCACATTGCATTAAGATAATCTTGATCTGGGGCAATACTGTCAAAGTGATAGGTGTTTAACAGATTTAAGAAATGTCCCTCTAAATCCACTTCTCGCATCTGTTTGAGATTCATAAGCAAAACACCCGAATTGATATATTCGTGTTTGTTTACACCCACAGCATTTTCTGTGTATGCAACAAGCGGCGGTATATCGGCAATAGACAAATCGTTACAAGCGCCGATCAAATTGTCTCCGATTTCAATGTCATATAGCTCGGCTATATCGGAGGTCAGCACAACATCGCTGTCAATATAAATGCCCTTATCATACTGGGGGAACATTGCAGGGATAAATAAGCGAAAATAGATGGTTAGTGTGAAATAATCGCAGCGAAGGCGATTGCTCATACGGTCATCTAAAGCATCAAAATTTGCTTTCATAGGCGTAAGCGAAATTTTAAAGTTTTCCGTCTCAAGTGATTTTAATTTTGCAATATTCGTTTCATTAAGATCTTGATGCAAAACAATCGCATTATATCGTCTTTGGGGGTTGGAGTTTTTTATAGCAGAATTTAGCGCCACCGCCAAAAACGGTGCATAACCGTCGTCAATGGTAAAAAATATAGGAATTTCTCTGTTCATTTTCATTGCTCCTTTGATATTCTTCTATGATATCGTCAAACTCAAAAATTTTGAGTTCATTATGTAACTTGTCTGTGTGCCATGGTTTGACAGTGACTGCCCGTATATACGGAAAAAACTTGAAAAATGTTGTGAAATGCTTAAATACCGTATCGGGTTTGATTTTCCCCTGTGCGTTATATTTGGCAGGAACTTTATGTTTGACAGCCAACTTATTTAGCGCTGATTGGTCGGGCATAAACATCTTTTTGTCACGACATAAGCCACGGCATTTTTCGAAAAGACCGCTTTTCCGTATGTTTGACATATTCATAAGCAGAACGCCGGAATTGAGATAATCGTGCTTAAAAATATTTCCGAAAAACCATTTCCCGTACCGATCAGGCACACCGGCAATTTCAATATCGGTAACATCCGAACAGTAAAATTCTTTAAAATCCGCACGGCAAAGAACATCAGTATCAAGGTACAAAATTCTATCGGGAATTTCGGACACCACATCTGCAAATAACCGTAACATACACAGTGGTGTGAACCGTGTTCCCATATTGGCAAGTGGCAGGTATCGGCAGAATATCTCACTGATGTCGAGCAGGGTAACCTTGTTGTCGGAATTTTTATTCTCAATGGTCGTTTGCAGTTTGTCTGCAAAGTTTTGCGGTATAGCAGTGTGCGCGCCTACACTTGCAGTGAGTATGTAGATATTTATCGCTTCATTGGTGTTTTTGCAAATAGAAAGCGCTGACAAAAATATGCCTTCGCACACACCTTTGTCACCGCAAAAAAGGATATTCAAATCAGGTTCCCTCCTTTACAAGATTTATTATACCTGTAGATATTTAAGGGGTAAACCTATCCTTCAGAGAACCCAATCTACATATCGAAACCTGAGTCGTAGAATCGGTCTATAAGCAATTCTCCGTTTCGTAGAACACGCAAAAACGCCCTGTTTTCAAGCAAAAACAGGGCGTTCTCATATATGCGTTATTTTCTTTTCGGCTTTTTGATAAATGACCACAGGATGATAACAATCTGTCCGAACAAACCTAAAAGATAGATGAGAGAAACATTGATTTTGAAATATAAGAAAGTGATATGTATTGCGGCTAATATCGACCATATGAGTGCCGAAATGATAAAGTAGTTATGCCTCGGATTAAACCAAATGGAGTTGAACACCAACTTTATGATCAGCACGATCGGTAGTGCATAAACAAAATACAGCCATTGGAATGTAGCCTCCTTTGTGATCAGAGAGGTGATGATAAATGCGAAGATAGCGACAAACCACGCAACACTTTCAGAAATGTAGGAAATAACTCTACGATTGTATTTCGTTTCCTTTTGTTTGTTTTCCTTGACCGTCTCCTCAATGTTCTCTGTTCTAACTAAGTAATCCAGAGAAACGCCAAACAGATCTGCAATATCCACAAGAACGGCTATATCAGGTGACGATTCAGCTCGTTCCCATTTTGAAATCGTTTTGTCAGAATAATTGAGTTTCTCCGCAAGCTCCATCTGAGTCATATTATTAAGAAGTCTGAGCTCGGTTATATTTTTAGCAACTATGCTTTTAATATCTTCCAAAGGATTACCTCCTAACGCAAAAGTACAGTAGCATTATACACCAGTTTCGCTAACTTTGCAAGCACTTGTTGACATTTCAACAAGTTTATGTTATACTTGTTGAGGTTTCAACAAGCGAGGCGGAGGGTTTGTTATGAAAGAAAGATTTGAAACTTTTACTGTGCTTATTAACAGAATCAGTCGTAATATTCGTAAGATAAAGAATCAGGAAATGGCAGAATATAATTTGAGAAGTTCCCATATTTCCTGCCTTTACTATTTGTATTCAACCGAAGGACTTACGGCAACAGACCTTTGTGAGCGCTGCGAGGAAGACAAAGCAACCATATCCCGTGTTCTCGATTACCTTGAAACAAACGGCTATCTAACCTGCAATTCTAAAAACGTAAAGCGGTATAAGAGTCCGCTTATTCTTACGGATAAAGGTCTCACTGTTGCGAAAAAGATTGCCGATAAAATTGATGGTGTTCTTGAAGAAATCAGTGTAGGGCTTACCGAAGAAGAAAGAATTTCTTTCTATCGCAGTCTCTCGATTATAAGCGAGAGCTTAGAAGCAGTTTCCAAGAACGGTGAAAAATAAGGAGAAACAGATTATGAAAACAAAAATTATTGTAGATTCAACCGCCGATCTTATGTCTGAATATAAAAGCCGTGTAAGTGTTGTACCGCTTACCGTGCATTTCGGGGATCAAGAGTATATTGACGGTATTACCATTGACCATAATACATTTTATGAAAAACTTGTAGAAGACGATGTACTTCCTACTACGAGCCAAGCCACGCCCGATGCCTTTATGAAGGAATTTGACAAGGTAAAGGAAGCCGGTGAAAGTGCTGTCGTTATTACCGTTTCTTCAAAACTTTCCGGCACTTACCAAAGCGCAATGATTGCGGCAGCAGAATATGAGAATATTCACATTGTCGATAGCGGTACTGTTGCTATGGGCGGCGGAATATTGGTGGAATTGGCGTTGAGGTTTTTAGACGAAGGCTTGGATGCTAAAACAATTGCCGAAAAATTAGAGGAAGAAAAAAAGAAAATTGTTATTGTGGCTCTTGTGGATACACTTGAATACCTCAAAAAAGGAGGGCGTGTTTCCAAAGCTGTAGCCTTTGCAGGCGGAGTACTTAACATTAAGCCCGTTCTTTCGGTTATTGACGGCGAAATCAATATGCTCGGCAAAGCACGTGGCTCTAAAATGGGAAACAATCTGCTTGTTCAGGAAATTGAAAAAGCAGGCGGCGTAGATTTTTCAAAGCCGGTTCTTCTTGGATATTCAGGTCTTTCCGATGCATTACTGCTAAAATACATCGAAGATAGTAAGCATATTTGGGACAAAGGACTCGATTCAGTTCGTTATACTACCATCGGTAGCGTAATTGGCACACACGCCGGTCCCGGTGCAGTAGCAGGGGCATTTTTTAAGAACTAACAGTGTAATTAATAAATTTTAGCACCGCTTCGGCGGTGCTTTTGCTTTTTATATCAAAAAACGCTGGACTTGTGGAAGGTGTTGTGGTATGTGTTTGTGTTGCAAAAAGGAGGTGCAACGCACATGACAACACTTGAAGATTTATACTACGGCAACATCAGTCCGCACGAAAGGTATATCAAGCGAGGAACGAGAGTGGACAAACTCGTCAAACTGATATGCAAAAACGAGGAAGAATTGAACTCCACCCTCACAGAGAAACACAAAGACACCTTTGAAAAGTTCAAGGACTGCACAAGCGAACT
>JAFSCF010000020.1 GCA_017436905.1 Clostridia bacterium
CCTGAATTAAACTAGCTATGATATTCTTTTTCCCTTCGCTCATTTTTTCTCTTCTTCTTTTTGCCATAAAAAATTCCTCCTATGATATTTTTATTCTATCATAGAAGGAATCAATTTTACAGACTTTTTCTCACACTCTCCTAAAAAAAGCAATGCATTTTGGGTGCGTTGCCTTTTTGAATTATCAGTTCATTATCAAATCAAGTTTTTCTTTATACATTGCAATTTCTACTTCCTTACCGCTGGATTTTTCAAGTCCGGCGATAATTTTTTCTATCACATTTTTATGAAACGCTATATAGTCTGCGTAGTTTTCATCGTCTGCATCTATTTTGCCGACCAGTATATCTTTTGCAGAGTATTCGCACTCACCTTTTTTTACGCAGAGAATGTTATAAAACTTGCTTTCTTCACGTGCAAGGTGTTCTTTAAAAATATCGTAGCCGTTTTTGCAAAGGTATTCTCGCAATTCTGCCGCAGCGACCATAGGCTGCAGAATTAAAACGGTGTTATCGCCGATTTTATCTGCGCCGTTTATTAAAATATCACGTATTAAAAATCCGCCCATTCCTGCTATAACTATGGTGTCTGCCTCATTGGGCGAAAGTGCTTCAAGCCCGTTTGAAAGGCGTGTTTGTATTTTGCTTGCAAGACCGTTTGCGCCTATATTTTCTGAGGCTGCTTTAAGCGGGCCTGCATTTATATCGCACGCAATCGCACGTAGGCAAGAGCCGTCCTTTACGCAGTGTATCGGTATATAGGCGTGGTCTGTGCCTATATCTGCAAGGGTTTTGGCGTTTACGCAATCGGCTATTTTTTGTAATCTTTCACTCAGCATATATATATTATTCCTTTACAGATTTATACGGTGTGCCTATAAGAGCCGCCTGTTTAAAGTCTGCCATATTGTGGCGGATAATGTAGTCCATATAACTAATAACCATTTTAGCGGTTAAGATGTAACCTGCGGGGTTTAAGTGACCGAGCAGATAGAACTGCTTTTTAAATTCCTCGTCATACACGGGACCGTATTTGTTAAGGTCTATAACGTAAGTATTTTTAAATTTTTCTGCTATGTCGTATAAAAGTTTTGTTTCGTCTGCTTTCCACTGTTCAAATTTCTCATCGCCGTTCTCTCTCGGCGGGGCAATAAGGAAAAACTTTGCGTCAGGTGCTTTTGCTTTTAAACGGCATATAATCTGCCCGTAATATCCTGCAAAATCAGTTTTTCCGCTATATCCTGCAGGAAAACCTATGCTGTCAGCATCGCCCATTTCGCCGATATTTTTATCGTTTACGCCGAGTGCCATTATATAGCACTGGCAGATGTTTTCATAATTCCAAGCACCGCATTTTGTACCGAAAGACTCGCAAAACTCTTTTGCGGTCATTCCCCCGCGAGAGAAATTGTACACCTTGCAGCCTATGGTACGTGCCATATACTGTCCCCACGAATACTCATAAAAATCGTGGTATGCTTTGACTCCCTCTTCGCTTAAAACCTCAAACTCACCCGAAGAAAGGCTGTCGCCAACAACGCCTATAGTACGGAAAATTCCGCAGAAACCTGCGCCGTCTAAAAGATTGTCAAGCGGCTTTTCGTTTTTATCAAAAAAATTGCTTATATCCATATTGTACACGACCTTTTTTATTCTGAATTTTGCTTGTTTATGTATATAATACATCAGTTGAATATTTTTTTCAATGCAAATATGAATATTTTTCTTTTTTTATTGTTATTCCGCTGTAGTAGTGGCGAAGTATTTCTTTATAATCATACCCCTCTTTTGCCATACCCTGTGCGCCCCATTGGCTTAACCCCACGCCGTGCCCGTACCCCTCTGTACAGAATGTGAGAATTCCGTCTTTTTCCGTAACGGTAAAGCACGTGCTCCTAAGATTAAGTTTTGACCGCACTTCCGTACCTTTAAACTCCTTTCTTCCGATAGTTATGCTCATAACACCGCCTGCACCGCTTCGTGTGATTTGCTCTATAACAGGATTGTCGATATTTAAAAGTGCACAAACCTCGTCTGCAGAAAAATTAACTTCATATATATAATCGGGGCAGGCGCTATCCCACGGACTTGCCATGCTTTGAAGATAAGGCAAATCTTCAACCCATACGTCTGCACTACGCTCGGTGTATCCGTGCGATGCACTGTGGAAAACTGCCCGTATAAGTTCGCCGTTCCAAAGTGCCACTTCTCCTGCAGTTTCGTCAACGGCAGAATGGATTTTTTTTGCGTTTTCACCGAGTTCGGCAAGTTCTCTGTAAGCCTGGCAATGCGTGCTGTCTGTGCAAATATCTGCGCCTTTGTGGTACGGGTCGTCCCATTCGGACGCAATCTTTTGCGCAGTGTATGTTCGTGCCGCTACTGCCTGCGCCTTTAGTGCCTCTTTTTCAAATGATGCAGGCATCTCCGCCGCAAGCACATTCATTATGTAGCGTTCAAAGTCCATTTTAATAACTTTATTGTGCTTATGGTCGTATACATTAATCTTTTCACTCGGCGCATTAAACCAAAATCTGACGGCAAAGAACATAAAAATGAGTATACAAATGATAAGTTTTCTCAAAATAACCACCTCTTTTTACTCAATCTTATGGTTACTATGTGTAAAAAATGAATTTATTTCAATAAAAGTCTTGATTTTTCGTTTTTGCTGTGGTATACTACCTATGTTTGAGAAAAATATGCGCCCGTAGCTCAGCTGGATAGAGTGCCTGGCTACGAACCAGTAGGTCGGGAGTTCGAATCTCTCCGGGCGCGTAAAAGTAAAAATCCTGTCGGAAGACGGGATTTTTGCTTTTTATTATTCATTTTTCATTATTCACTATTCATTATTCATTAAGCGCGACAGGATTTTTAAATGAATAATGAATGATGAAGCCGCTTCGCTAATGAATAATTAATAATTGCAATTCTTAGTTAAAAAAGGTATAATGCAATTGGTGATGAATTATGAAAGAAAATATTTTGATAGATAAATCCATAGATTTTGCTTCGAGAATTATTAAACTTCAAAGATACTTGGTTAAAGATAAAAAAGAAACAATAATATCAAAACAAATCGTAAGAAGTGGTACAAGCATAGGAGCAAATATAAATGAAGCAAACTATGGGCAAAGTAAGGCTGATTTTATATTCAAATTACATATTTCTTTGAAAGAAACTGCGGAAACCGAGTATTGGTTGAGATTACTTGTGAAGTCAGAATTATTAACAGATGAAGAAGGGCAATCTTTACTTAAAGATTGTCTTGAAATAAAAAGAGTATTAATTTCCTCAATAAACACAGCAAAAAGTAATGCAAAGTAAAAATCCTGTCGGAAGACGGGATTTTTGCTTTTTATTATTCATTTTTCAAAAAAGAGAAATTGACATAGCCGTATGTTTGATATATAATAACATCTGTTGAAATAACTTTTACGAGGTGGTTTTGCAATGCAACTTACCAAGGAACAAAAGAAAAAAGTAACAGAATTTATTGCTATGACGCTCGGCGTGGTATTTTTAACCGTAGGCGTATACTTTTTTAAAATCCCTAACGGCTTTTCAACCGGCGGAGTGAGTGGTATCGGCACACTTCTTGGCAAGGTAACCCCCATAAGCCCTGCTACGTGGATTGCCGGAATAAACTTTTTACTGCTGATAGTCGGATTTTTGGTTCTTGGTAACGCAACGGGCGCAAAAACTGTTTATTGCTCAACGCTGTTCTCTGCACTTACGTGGTTGTTTGAGGCGGTTATGCCACTTACCTTGCCCCTTTCAGACCAACCGTTTTTAGAACTTATCTATGCCATATTTTTAACCGCCATCGGTTCTGCGCTTATGTTTAACTGTGCGGCATCGTCCGGCGGAACGGACATAGTTGCGCTGATACTTAAAAAATTTACGCACTTAGACGTCGGTAAGGCACTGCTTTGCACAGACTTTATAATTGCGGCAAGTTCGTTTGTTGTTTTTGGTGTTGAAACGGGACTTTTTTCAATGATGGGTTTGTTTGCAAAAGCGTTTGTTGTAGACGGAGTAATAGAAAACTTAAACAGTTGTAAGTATTTTGTCGTAATAACAACCAAGCGTGACGAAGTTTCCGAATACATTACAAAATCGCTCAAACACGGCGCAACAGTACACGCTGCCGAGGGAGAATATACGCACGAGGGCAAGTATATGGTGCACACAGTATGCCGACGTGCCGAGGCAGTAAGGCTGCGTATGCGCATTAAAGAGATAGACCCCCACTCGTTTATCATTATCACCACAAGCAGCGAGATAATCGGCAGAGGTTTTAGAAACGTATAAATAATAATATAATTAAGAAAAAACAAGGTGTTTTTTCGCATAAATATACTCAGGCGAAAAACACCTTGTTTTCATTTATATTTGAAAAGAAAATTTTGCATTGGATATACTGGAATATATTGATGGTTGATATACTTTTAGATATACGATATGATATATACAAGCCCGGCAGCAAGCAGTTCCGCCGATTGCCTGCGGGGTATACACAGGGGGTTACCCCAATAAAATTATAGGAGGAAACAACGTGTTTAAATTCAAAAAATTTATTGCATCTGTGTTGACTTCAATAATGACATTCTCAATGGCGGCTACAGTAGCAATGGCTTCTATTCCGTCAGATGTGGCAAATACAAAATTTGAAGAGGCTGCCGAAGTACTCGGCGTACTCGAAGTTATGGTTGGTGACACCGAGGGCACATTCCGTCCCGATGCTACCATTATCCGTTCAGAGGTTGCAAAAGTTGCAGTAGCGCTCAGCGGCCTTACAGAAGTTGCTAACGTAACAAGCGCTCAGTCAAAATACCCCGACGTTCCGGCAGGTCACTGGGCAACAGGTTTCATTAACGTAGCAACAGACCAGAAAATGGTTATCGGTGATACTGAAGGCACATTCCGTCCTGATGCAGACATCACTTATCAGGAAGCAGTAACAATTTTGGTACGTGCATTAGGTTACGAGCCTCAGGCACAGGCAAAAGGCGGATACCCCACAGGTTACCTTGTAACAGCGTCTAACATCGGTCTTACAAAAGGCGTTTCTGGTGCACAGAACGGCGCTATCTCAAGAGGTAACGTGGCACAGTTGGCGTTCAACGCACTTACCATCAATATGATGGAACAGACAGGTTTTGGTCAGGACATCAACTACGAAGTTGTAGACAAAACTCTTTTAAAAGATAAACTTGATGTAGAAAAGGTTACTGAGCAGGTAATGGCAGTAGGTAATGCGTCACTCGTGGGCACATCAAACCTTTCTAAAGACCAGATTTTAATCGGCGAAGAAATTTATGAAACAGGTTCTGCAGACGTACGTTCAATCCTCGGCTTTACAGTAGACGCTTACACCCGTGAAAATAACCGTGGCGATAAAGTGTTACTTTTAGCACGCCCCGCAGCAGGTAAAAACGACTCTGTAACAGTTCCTGCAGAAAACATCGCAGAAATCACAAACACAGAAGAAAAGAAAGAACTCCAGTATTGGAAAGACCTTGAAAACGATAAGAAAACCACTAAGGCATCTATCGCAACTGACGCTAAAGTTATCTACAACGGTAAAGCCGGCACAGCAGAGGACTTTAAAGTGATAGAGTCAGGTTCAATCGTACTTCTCGACACACAGGGCAAAGGCACTTACGACGTAGTGTTCGTAAACGAAACTGTAAACTATGTAGTTGAAGAAGTAGTTGTATCTTCAAACAAAATTGTAGACAAATACGGCCAGAAAACACTCGTTGCAGACCCCGAAGACGATAACCTCACATTTGTTCTGGTTAAAGGCGCAGAAGTAATCGAGATTGCAGATCTTAAAGAGTGGGACGTTTTAACAACAACCATGAGTAAAGACGGCGAACTCGTATACGCAGAACTTTCAAACGAGGTCGTAACAGGTAAAGTAACAGAGAAAAGTGACGAAGAGTTCTTTATAAACGGCAAAGGCTACAAAGTGGCTAAAAACTACCCCAACGAAATCAAACTTGAAGACGAGGGTACTTTCTACCTTGATATCGAGGGTAAGATTGCCGCAGTAAACGGCGAAACAACCATCAGCAGCAACTACGCTTACCTTGCAAAAGCAGGTATCACCACTGGTATCGACAAAGTCCTTGAAATGAGAGTGTTCACAAAAGAAGGCAAGAGCGCGCTTGTAAAAACCGGCGCAACAGTTAAAGTAAACGGCGCAAGCGGCAAAACTCCTGAAGAGGCACTCGCACTTTTAAAAGGCGAGGGCGCAAGTGCTGACGGTCAGCTTATCACATTCGAAACAAACAGCAACGGCGAAGTAACACAGATTAACACAGCAACAGCATCATCTTCTATCAACGAAGATAAGTTTATGATGAATATGAAAGAAAACGACGTTGAGTATAAAAAAGCGTCTGGCAAACTTGTGGGAACATCAATGAGCGTAAACGTAACAAAAGACACAGTAATATTTGATATCCCTGCAGGCAAAACCGATACAGAGGACTTCTCAATCAGAAACTCTGACTTCTTCGTAGATGGCGATATGTACAACGTACTTGTGTTCGACGTTACCGAAGACAGAAACGCCAAAGCGATAATTGTTACTAACTCAACAGGTATTGCAAACGAAGAATCTGCAATCGCTATCGTAGACAGCATTGCAATAGGTAAAAACGAAGACGGCACAGAGATTGAAAAACTCTACGCTTACGAAAACGGCGAGAAAGTAGAACTTTCAACAAACGCTTCAGGTGTACTCGTTAAAGGCGAAGGCGAGAGCCAGACCGCACTTGAGCAGGGTGACGTTATCCAGTATAAAACAAACGTAAAAGGCGAGATTGAAAGCATAGTACTCCTCTTTGATATCGACACCAAAGGCACAGAGGCAGAAGTTGAAGTATCCGATAAGATGAGCACATTCTACGGTAAAGTAGTTAAGAAATTCTCATCATCATTCAATATGCAGGTAAACAGCGGTACAGTTCACAACTTCGCAATCGGCGATGCTACCATCTATAACATCGATACCACCAAAAACAGAAACCAGATTACCGTTGGTGACGCAGGTGATATCCAGAAATACGACGAACTTGATCCTTCAAGAATCTTTGTAAGAGTGTACAATGAGGTAGTAAGAGAGATTATCATCATAAAATAATTGATTGCTTTGTAAATCATCTCC